>CAIRJF010000011.1 GCA_903878805.1 uncultured Verrucomicrobia subdivision 3 bacterium | reverse complement strand
ATGCTTTTTTCACCGCGATCCGCTGCCCGTAGCAGCCGAATCTTGTCTTCCGTCGTATATCGCTTGCCTTTCATTAGTCTGGTCCTTTCGTTGGGCCCAGACTAACACATCACATGGCCTGAAAAAGTCGAGTCACGTCAGTATTTCGCCAAAATTATTCTGTCCAGTTTCAATCTTGCAGGTTGCCAGCCGCGCATCACTTTGTTAGCGTCGCGCCATTCCATTATGGCCAATGCTAATTCCGCCAAGAATCCTGGCTGGCGCGTCGCCTTTTCCGGCCTCGGCATCAATCTCGCGCTCGGCGTGCTTTACACTTGGAGTTTGTTCAAGGCCGCCATCGAAAAAGATTTCGGCTGGAAGGGCGACCAGCTCAACGATCCTTACGCGCTCTGCTGCCTCGTCTTTGCGTTCGCGATGATTCTCGCCGGGCGCTGCCAGGATAAGTTCGGTCCGCGCGTCACGGCCTCGCTGGGTGGACTGCTCGTGGGCGCGGGCATGATTTTGATTTCCACCAGCAGCAGCTATTCGACATGGCTGCTTGGCTTCGGCGTGCTCGTCGGAACCGGCATTGGCTTCGGCTATTCGTCCGCCACACCGCCGGCACTGAAATGGTTTCCGCCGGCAAAAACCGGCTTGATCGCCGGTCTGGTCGTCGCCGGCTTCGGCCTCGCGCCCGTCTATCTCGCGCCCACATCACAATTTCTCCTCGGTCATTTTGGGTTGAAACAATCCATGTTCATTTTCGGCACCGCGTTTGCCGTGATTGTTTGCGGGCTCGCGCAACTGCTTAAAAATCCGCCCGCCGGATTTGTCGCCGGGCCGCAAAATTCTTCCGCGTCGAAAATTGCCGGCGTCAGTTCCACGCCCGGCGAAATGTTGCGCAGTCCAATATTCTATCTGCTGTGGCTGATTTATTTCATCGGCGCGGGCGCGGGTCTGATGGTCATCAGTAGCGTCAGCGGCATGGCCAAAAAAAGCATGGGCGCGAACGCCTTCATCGCCGTCGCTGTGATGGCCATCGGTAACGCCGGTGGTCGCATCATCGCCGGAATCCTGTCCGACAAAATCGGCCGGCGCTGGACGCTTATGCTCGTGCTTGCTATTCAAGCCGCGCTCATGTTCCTTGCCATTCCCTTGATTGCCGGCAAGACGACCGCACCCTTGCTCATCGTGCTGCTCGCCACGTTCATCGGTTTCAACTACGGCGCCAACCTCGCGTTATTCCCGTCGCTCACGAAAGATTTTTGGGGCTTGAAAAGTTTCGGCATGAACTACGGCATTCTTTTCACCGCGTGGGGCGTCGGCGGTTTCGTCTTGAGCCGCTTACAGCAGATGCTTACCGTTGCTGGCCACGGCAGTTTTGAAAATTCCTTCATCGTCGCCGGCGCCTTTCTGCTCGGCGGCGCGGCGCTCGCGCTGCTCATTAAACCGCCGGTAAAAATTTCCTGAAACCAAAATCGCAACCGCAACGTCAAACTGGCATTCACCAAAAAAAATATGAAAAATCAAATCCTCCTCGTAGTCGCGCTCACCGTCGCGATTCAATTTAACTCCCTTGCGCAGACCAACGCGCCCATGGATGCGCTGGTCACGCATAAAAACCTCGCCATCATTCCCGTGCCGCGCACTGGCGGCATCACCAATCGCCAGACGCTTGTTCTGCAACGCGCCAAGGAAAATCCCGGCGATTACGACATCGAATTCATTGGCGATTCCATCACGCAGGGCTGGGAAAGTGCGGGCAAGAATGTCTGGAAGGACATCGGCGACAAATACAAGATCATCAACTTCGGCGTCAGTGGCGACCGCACCGAACACGTCCTCTGGCGTTTTGAACAAGGCCAACTCGACGGCATCAAGGCCAAAGTCGCCGTCGTCATGATCGGCACCAATAATTCCGGCAAGAACAAGGACGGCACCGACACCTATTCCGACGCCGATATCCTTGAAGGCGTCACCACCATCGTGAACCAAATCCGCACGCGCCAGCCGGACACGAAAGTTTTGCTCCTCGGCATTTTCCCGCGCGGCCGGGGGTTCAACCCGCAACGCGGCCGCCTGCTGGAAATCAACCAAGTCCTCGCCAAGCTGGACGACGGCAAAAACATTTTCTACCTCGATTTCGGCTCGCAATACGTCGAGAAAGACGGCTCCATCTCCAGAAGCATCATGCCCGACGCGCTGCACCCCAACGAAGCTGGCTACAAGATTTGGGCGAGCGCCATCGCGCCGAAACTGAAAGAACTGCTCGGCGAAAAATAATTTTAAGTTTTTTTAAAACGGCGCGCAAAATTTTGCGCGCCGTTTTATTTTCTTGGCAAGATCGATTCCACCGCTTCACTCAGAGCGGAAACCATCTTTTGCAACTGCACCGGCGTGGTGCAATAGGGCGGCATCAGAACAATCACATTGCCGACTGGCCGCGTCAGCACGCCTTGCCGCGCCATCGCCTCGCACACGCGGATGCCCGCGCGTTCGCGCAAAGCAAACGGCTCGCGTGTTCGCCAGTTTTTTACTAACTCGATGCCGGCGACCAACCCGACCTGCCGGATGTCGCCGACGTGCGGCAGTGCCCAGAGCGATTGCAATTCGTTATGCAATTGCTTTTGCAGGCGCGCACGCTGGAGCACGGAAGCTTTGGTGGCCAGCAAATCCAGACTGGCCAACGACGCGGCGGACCCAAGTTGGTTGCCGGTGAAACTGTGGCCGTGGAAGAAGGTCTTGAATTCCTCGTATTCACCCAGAAACGCATTAAAAACTTTCTGTGTGGTCAGTGTCGCCGCCATCGGCAGATAACCGCCAGTCAAGCCTTTCGCCACGCACAAAAAGTCGGGCGTGATGCCGACGCGCTGCGTCGCAAACAATTTCGCCGACGCCGGATTTTTGCTGACGCTGGCGATGGCTTTGTCATCCACATGGCACGTCACGCCGCTGCGGCCAAAGCCAGTCATGACTTCGTCGGCGATGAGCAGCGCACCGTTGGCCCGCGCGATCTCAGTCACTTGCGTCAGCCAGCCGCTCGGCTGCGGAATCATGCCCGCCGCGCCCTGCATCAACGGTTCGAAGACAAAGGCCGCGTAGTCATTATTTTTTTTCTTCTGCGCGGCAAATTTCTTTTCCACCAAGCCGACACATTCCCAATGACACTTGCGATACTTGCGCGCATCGTTGCGTTCCGGTTTGGCGCGATTGAACGGACAGCGGTAGCAATACGGCGACATTATCTTGTCGGTGGCAAACAGCATTCCACCGTATGCTTTGTGAAATAAAATAATGTGTCCGAGCGAAACCGCGCCGAGGGTGTCGCCGTGATACGCGCCGTCGAGCGAAAGGAAGCGCGGCTTGGTTTTTGCGCCACGCGTGCGCCGTGTGAACTCGTAAGCCAGCTTGAGTGCGACTTCGAGCGCAGTGGAACCGTCGTCGGAAAAGAAAACCTTTTCTAATTTGGGATTGGTGATCTTGGACTTCGGATTAAATTTTGGCGTGCGATGTCCGTTTGAATCGGCAACGCGCGATCCGTTAGCCGCGATTTTGACCAACCTTTCCGCCAGCAAACTCGCGGGTTCATTTGCAAAGCCGAGTGCCGAGCTGTGCGAAATCTTCTTCAACTGCCGCGTGATGGCGGCATTGATTTTCGGATGCTGATGGCCGTGGAGATTTGTCCAGATGGAAGAATTGGCGTCGAGGAACTCGCGTCCTTTCACATCGCGCAACACCGCGCCTTTGCCCGACGCGATGACAATTGGCTCGCGCCGCAGCCAGTCGCGCATCTGCGTGAACGGATGCCAGACAAATTGTTGGTCGAGTTGGGCGAGTTTGTGCATTTCTCAATCTTAATTTTCAATCGCCAATTTGTTGAGTGCCGCAACGAGTTCAGCCACATCTGCGGCTGTGTGTGCGGCGGTCAAAGTCACGCGTAAGCGCGCGGCACCACGCGCGACAGTCGGATAACGGATGGCTGGAACAAAAATATTTTGTTCGCGTAATTTTGTCGCCGCTTCCAGCGCCCGGTTTTCATCGCCTAGAATCAAGGGAATGATGGCGCTCGGAAGTTTTGCGTCTTCAATTTTAAGTTTTGAGTTCAACTCAGCGCAACGCGCAAAAAGATTCTTGCGGCGGGTTTCACCTTCGGCGGTTTGCGCGATTTGAACACCAGCCATGGCTGTGGCGGCAGCCGCAGGAATCGGCGCGGTGCTGAAAATAAAACTGCGGGCGCGGTTCACGAGAAAATCAATCAGTGTGCGACTGCCGCAAATATAACCACCGCTTGCGCCGAGCGCTTTGCCGAGTGTGCCCATTTGAATTTCAATTTGATTGCTGACACCGAGCGCATCGGCGAGTCCGCGACCATTTTCACCAATGATGCCAGTGGCGTGCGCTTCATCGACCATCAGCCATGCGCCATATTTTTCCTTGAGCGCGACAATTTCGCGGAGCGGAGCGGCGTCGCCATCCATCGAGAAAATGCTTTCGGTGACGACGAGAATTTGGCCTTGGGAATTTTTTCTGGCCCAACGCAATTTGTCTTCGAGGTCGTTCAAATCGTTGTGATCGAAAATGCGCAGCTTGGCACCGGAAAGTTTGGCGGCGTCCACGATGCAGGCGTGAACGAGTTTGTCGAGAATGATGATGTCGTCCTGGCCGACGAGTGCGGTAATGGTGCCGAGTGCAGCGGCATAGCCGGTGGAAAACGTCAACGCGGCTTCGGTTTTCTTGAAGGTGGCCAGCGCATCTTCAAGCTGGTGGAATGCCACCAGCGATCCGCAAATCAAACGCGATGCGCCCGCGCCTGCGCCAAATTTTTCCACGGCACGAATCGCCATTTCCCTCAACGTCGGATGACTGGCGAGGCCCAGATAATCGTTTGAAGAAAAGTTGAGAAAGGTTTTACCGCCGATTTCAATATGAGAACCTTGCGTGGAATCCACGCGGCGCAACTCACGTAACAAGTTTTGTTCGCGTAATTCAGCAAGACGGCGATTCAATTCGTCAGTGAACGAATTCATTTGGCACAGGTAAACACAGATGCAGACGGATGGAAAGCCGTGCGTCAACTGATGGGCGGGATTGCCCAGCGGCCTTCGATCAGGCTGGCGTTAACATTGCCGGAATGTTCGAGCACAGTTTCGTAGATCTTGGCGGGCTTGCCGAAAAATGGAATTGCGACTAAATCTGCGCTGGCATTGGCTGTAAGTTCACCGATTTTTTTTTCGAGACCGAGGGCGCGCGCGCCGTTGACGGTGGCCATCTGCAAAATTTCTTCGGGCGAAAGCCGTTTGTCCGCTTCAGCCAAGGTGCGCATTTCGGCGAACATATCCAGCTCCGGCTTTTGCTTTCCGATTTTGCGCGTCGTGGCAAGGCTGTCCGTGCCGAGTGCAATGTTCAAGCCAGCGCTCGTGAGCCGCCCGCGCTCAAACGGCGGATGCTTGAAATAATCGTGGCTGCGCGGGCAATGGACGACGTGCGTTTTATTTTTGGCGAGCAACGTCGCGTCGCCGCGCGCGAGGCAGTTGACGTGGATGGCCAAAACATTTTCGCCGAGCAATTGGTTTCGCGCCAGATGCGCGACGGGCGAGCCGAGGCCGCAATCGGAATTATCGCGTTCGTTGCGCTTGAGCCAGTCGTGCATTTCGCCTTCCGCATTTTGGAACATGTTAAATTCCTGGGTGGATTCGGCGACGTGGATGCTGACGCGCCACTTGCGTTTTTGCGCGGTGCGGGTGGTGAGGCGCAACAGTTCGGGCAAAGTAGAGTAGGGGGCGTGCGGCGAAAGGGCGGCGCGGTGGCGAGGATGTTTGAGCGAATCCATCGTTTCGACGGCAGCGCGCAAAATATCTTTCGGTGCACGTTTTGATTTGATGCCGGTCATTTCCAAAAAAGAAAAAATCCGCAGTGGCGTGGCGTCCCAGACTTCCGGTAGCAAGTCTGGCATGCACTCGATGTCGGCGACAGTGGTCGTTCCATTTTTCAAGAGCTGGTGCGCGCCGCGCAGCCACGAGCGCGCGTAGTCAGAATAGCTCCACGCACTTTTCGCGGCGGTGATGGCGCCAATCCAGTCGGTGAAAGTTTTTGGGGGCGAAAGTTCACCGGCCATGTCGGTGTAGTCGAGGTGGCAATGGGCATTGACGAGGCCGGGCAGCAGGATAACTTCGCCGAGGTCGAGAACTTTTTCGCGCAGATGCGGTCGCAAATCTTTCCATGGCGTGATGGAACGGATTTTATTGCCGTCAAGCAAAACCGCGCCGTCTTCGATGGGCGGCGCGGTGACGGGTAGAATTATTTTTGCCCGTAAAATCATTGCTTAATCGGCTTCCTGCCGGGTGCGTTTGGAGCGGGCGCCGACCTTGTGTTTCGCCGCCTTGACCTTGCTATGGCGTTTGCGGATTTGCGCCTCGATTTTTTTCTCGACGGCATCAATCGCGGCGTAGAGGTCGCTTTCGATGTCCTTGGCAAATAAATCCGGGCCGCGCACGCCGAGGCGGATGGAGCAACTAAACTGTTTTTCTGGCACGCGGGTGTGATCGTGTTCGAGCGTGACGCGCGCGTCCACTATGCGTTGGTCCATGTGGTCCAGCTTGTCGAGCTTGGCGATGATGTGGTCTTCGATGGCCTTGGTGAGCGTGACATTGTGCGTGGAAAGAATCAGTTTCATAAAAAAATAATGCGCGCTGGATGCGGGAAAATCCAGTTTTTCCTTCGCCCAAAAACATTACAGCGGGATTCATGCCAAATTCGCTTGAGATTCCAGCCGATTAAGCTATGTTGCCGCGCAGATGGGACTTGGACTACAACTCTCGCAAAGGCTGACGCAGTCGTTGGTGCTGGCACCGCAGCTCCAGCAGTCGCTCGCCCTGCTCCAGGCGCCGTCGCTCGAACTCAAGGCGCTCGTCGAGCAGGAACTCCAGCAAAACCCGGTTCTTGAAGAAGTGCCGGAGCAGGATATCGAGGCGCGCGAAAAATCTCCGGGCAGCGACGATTCCGAAACGCCGGACACCCCGGATTTTGCCGAGCCGCCGGAGGACGTGAGAGTTGATCCCGCAACGGAACGACTGGCAAACGATCCCGTGGACGATTTTCAAGCCGAATTTGAAAAGCTCGTGCAGATGGATCAAGACTGGCGCGACCATTTTTCGCAGGCGAACACCGTGACGCGTTCATCTGCCGAGGACGAGGAAAAGCGCGAGTTCATGTTCAACTCCATCACCGTCGAAGCGTCGCTCTCGCAACATTTGATGGAACAAGTGCGCGACACGGATTTGAGTGAAGAAGATCGGGCCATCGCGGAACTGCTCATCGGCAACATTGACGACTACGGTTACGTCATGGCGACGGTCGAGGAACTGGCCGCAGCAAACAATCTTCCCGCTGAAAAAATTTCCAAGGTTTTGAAGGTCATCCAAAGTTTTGAGCCGGTCGGTGTGGGCGCGCGTGATTTGCGTGAATGCCTGATGCTCCAGCTCGAACGCACGGGCAAACAGGAAACCCTTGAGTATCGAATCATCCGTGACCACATGGAAGCGCTCGGCAAACGGAAAATCCCCGAAATCGCGCGTGGCACTGGTCAAGACGTAGATGACGTTCAGGAAGCCCTCGCGCGTATTGGCCGACTCGAACCGCGACCAGGTCGCGCGTTTCTGCCCGTCGTCGAGCAATACGTCGCGCCCGAAGTTTTTGTCGTGAAGAACGGCGATGATTTCACCGTCACGACGAACGACGAACAGATTCCGCATTTGCGCATCAGCAATGTCTATAAAGATTTGATGTCCGTCCGCGAAAACGATGCCGAGGTGAAAAATTACATCCGCGAAAAAATTCGTGCTGGAAAATTTCTCATCAAAAGTTTGCACCAGCGGCAGACGACCATTTGCAACATCGGCAAGGAAATCGTCAAGCGTCAGCGTGACTTCATGGAAAAAGGCGTCGCGCACCTCAAGCCGATGACGATGTCGCAAGTTGCCGACGTGGTGGGCGTGCACGAGACCACCGTGAGCCGCGCCGTTTCCGGCAAATACATTCAGACGCCGCAGGGCGTGTTTGAGATGAAATACTTTTTCACCGCCGGCCTGCAAAACGCCAATGGCGCCGATGTTTCCAATACGAGCGTGAAGGACATGATCGCCGAGATTTTCAAGGCCGAGGACACCGCCAAGCCGTTGTCCGATCAGGAAGTGGTGAAGATGCTGACCGTAAAGGGAATCAACATTGCCCGCCGCACCGTGGCAAAATACCGCGACGAACTGGGCATCCTGCCATCAAATCTGCGAAGGGTTTACTGAGCAATTTCCGTTGCCGACAGCTTACTTTAGCGACGCCATTTCTATGACGAAGCGGTATTTTACGTCGTTTTTCACAAGGCGTTCGTAGGCTTCGTTGATTTTCTGGATGGGGATGAGTTCAATGTCGGAAGTGATGTTGTGCTCGCCACAAAAATCCAGCATCTCCTGCGTCTCCTTAATGCCGCCGATGAGCGAGCCGCTGAAATTCCGCCGGCCAAAAATCAAACTGCCCACTTGCACGGACAACGGCTCGGCGGGAACGCCGACTTGCGTGAGCGTGCCGTCGCGTTTGAGCAAAACGAGATACGCATTGATGTCGTGCTGCGCGGCGACGGTGTCGAGGATGAAATGAAAACTGTTCGCCTGCTTTTTCATTTCGTCGGAATTTTTGGAATTGACGACTTCATCCGCGCCGAGCCGCAACGCGTCCTTCACCTTGTTCGGCGAAGTGGTGAAGACGACGACGTGCGCGCCAAAAGCCTTCGCCAGTTTCACGCCCATGTGGCCGAGTCCGCCGAGTCCGACCACGCCGATTTTCTGGCCTTTGGCGACTTTATAATGGCGCAGCGGCGAATACGTCGTGATGCCCGCGCACAACAACGGCGCGGACGCGGCGAGATTCAGATTCTTCGGCACTTTCAACACGAACGCCTCGTCCACGACGACGCTGTCCGAATAACCGCCGTAAGTCAGGCCGCCGGAAACTTTGTCCGGCGCGTTGTAAGTGAACGTCGCGCCGGCGGTGCAAAATTGTTCGAGGTCGTCCTGGCAATTTTCACAGGTGCGGCAGGAATCCACCATGCAGCCGACGCCGGCGAGGTCGCCTTCCTTGAATTTTTTGACGTGCGCGCCGACCTTCACGACGCGCCCGACGATTTCGTGGCCGGGCACGCACGGATACGTGGTGCCGTGCCATTCATTGCGGGCGATGTGGACATCCGTGTGGCAGACGCCGCAAAAAAGAATTTCAATCTGCACGTCGTGCGCGCCGGGATCGCGGCGCTGGAAATTGAACGGCGCGAGCGGCGAGGTTTGGGCGAGGGTGGCGAAAGCTTTGGCGTTATACATGATTTGATGTTTAGCACAGTTGCGGGAATTTGCCACTGGTTAATGGTTTACCAAACCTCCACCGGCCCTTTCGGCACGGGAATGTGCGTGCGCGTGGTTGAATCCGGCTCGCGCATGAAGGACGCCACCAGCGGCGCTTGTTGGAAACGCGACAGCAGTTCGCCGCGCTCGTCCAAAAATTGTTGCCGCCAGCGAATGTAGTTTTCGAGAATACCGTGGAACTGAGCCTTGGTCGCAACTTGCACGACTTTCTTATTGAATTCGTGACATGGGCCGAAACGCTTCGCATACCACGGCGCGACTTTGCGGAACATCCGGCAGCCGAGTTCCTCACCAAAAACTTCGACCATCAAATCCAGATGCCGGCACATCACGCGCACGCGCTCGGAAAAGGGCGGTTCGGGCGGAAGCCGGAGCGCGGCTGTGTGCGGAGCACCAGCCGCAGCGCTTTCTAAATTTTCCTGATGCTGCGGCTGGGTCTGCGACCACAGCCGCGCTCCGTTCAAATATTCCAGCGTCCGCTTGAAAATCCACGGATCATAAAACGCGCCGCGCCCAATGCTCACGCCCGCGCAACCAGTTTCGTCCAACATCATTTTCGCGGCTTGCGGCGTCACGACGTCGCCATTGCCGATGACGGGAATTTTTTTTACGACTTGAACCACTTTGCGAATTCCTGCGAGATTCACCGTGCCGCCAAAACCTTGTTCGCGCGTGCGGCCGTGAACAAAAATTGCGGCCACGCCGGCGTCTTCCAGTGCGCGAGCCAAATCGGGAGCGGTCAAATTATCATCGTCCCAGCCGAGTCGCATTTTGGCGGTCACCGGAATTTTTACGGCGTTGACCATGCCGCGAACGAGGGCAGCGGTTTTATCGAGTTCGGTCATCATGGCCGAGCCGCCGCCAATCTTGACGACTTTTTTGACGGGGCAACCCATGTTGATGTCCACGGAAACCGCTCCGTGCGCTTCGACGATGAGTGCGGCATCGCGCATTTCTTCGGCCACGCTGCCGAACAGTTGCACGGCGAGCGGCGAATCTTCCGGACGTGTTTCAATCAGCTTGAAAGCTTTGTCGCGTTTTTCCAAAAGCGAGCGCGCGTTGACCAAATCGGTGGTGCACAAGCCGACGCCGCCAACTTCGCGCACGACGAGGCGGAAGGGCAGGTTGGTGTAGCCCGCCAGCGGCGAGAGAAACAGGTTGGATTTGAGTTGGAGCGAGCCAAGACGCATCGGGGTGATGGTAGCGGAATTGATTGATTGCGAAAGCGGTAATGGCGTGATAGCTTGCCGCACTGAAAAACAAATGCCAGACGACAACTCCAACCTGAAAGACGGCGGCAAAAAAAAGCCGTCCGGCAATGGCTTCAACCAGAACCAGACGTTCACGCTGCTGGCTTGGGCGGGCATCATTGTAGTGATTGTGGCCCTGTTCATGATGAAGAACCGCATCACGGCCACGCCAGCGGTGCTGTCGCAGTCGGATTTTCTGACGAAGTTCTCATCCAACCAGATTGCACACGCGACCATCAATTTCAACGCGCAGTCCGCGCCGCTGACGCCAATTTCCGGCGAGTATTTTGACGCCAAAGACGGCAAGACGAAAATTCCGTTCGTCTCGCCCAACGCGATGTTGACGCAGAAGATGCTCGACCAGCTTTTGGTCTCAGACAAAATTGAGGCGGGCGCGCCGAATGCGGCGGTGATGAATTTGCTTTGGGGGGTCGCGCCGTTCGTGATTTTGGCGCTGCTGTTCTGGTTTTTCTTCATCCGCCAAATCAAGGCTGCGGGCAAGGGCGCTTTGAGCTTCGGCAAAAGCAAGGCGCGGATGCTCGCAAAGGATCGCAACAAAACCACTTTCAAGGATGTTGCGGGCGTGGAGGAAGCGATGGAGGAAGTTTCCGAACTCGTCGAATTTTTGAAAGATCCGAAAAAATTTCAGCGCCTCGGCGGACGCATTCCGAAAGGCGTTTTGATGATTGGACCGCCCGGCACGGGAAAAACGCTTTTGGCTAAAGCCATCGCGGGCGAAGCCGATGCGGCATTCTTCAGCATCAGCGGTTCAGATTTCGTCGAAATGTTCGTCGGTGTCGGCGCTAGCCGTGTGCGCGACATGTTTGAGCAGGCGCGCAAGTCCACGCCTTGTTTGATTTTCATTGATGAAATTGACGCCGTTGGTCGCAGCCGCGGTCATGGTCTCGGTGGCGGCAACGACGAACGCGAACAAACTTTGAACGCGCTGCTCGTGGAGATGGACGGTTTCGACACGCAGGAGGGAATCATCATTATTGCGGCAACGAATCGTCCCGACGTGCTTGACCCGGCGCTGTTGCGTCCAGGTCGTTTTGATCGTCAGGTCACGGTGAATCTGCCCGACGTGCGCGGCCGCGAGGCGATTTTGAAAGTTCACGCCAAGAACGTGAAGCTCGCGACGAATGTGGATTTGTCTGTCATCGCGCGCGGCACGCCGGGTTACTCCGGCGCGGAGCTGGCGAATTTGCTGAACGAAGCGGCGTTGCTCGCGGCGCGCACCGGCAAAAAAGCCATTGAACAAAAAGAATTGGAAGAAGCGCGCGACAAAGTCCGTTGGGGTCGCGAACGCCGGAGCCTCGCAATGACCGATGAGGAAAAGAAATTTACCGCGTGGCACGAAGCTGGCCACGCGCTCGTCAACGTCGTGCTCAAACACACGCACCCGTTGCACAAGGTCACCATCATCCCGCGCGGTCAGGCGCTCGGCGCCACGATGTATCTGCCCAAGGACGACGTGTTGAGCCGCCGCCGTAAGGAAATGCTTGATACGATTGCCGTGACCATGGCTGGCCGCATTGCTGAACAGATTGTTTCCGACGATATTTCCACTGGCGCGGCGGGCGACATCCAGCAGGCCACCAGCATGGCCAAGGCGATGGTCATGCACTACGGCATGAGCGACAAGCTCGGCATGGTGCTTTACGGCGAGGCTAACGAATATGTTTTCCTCGGTCGTGACATGATGCAGCAGCGCGCCAAAGAATATAGCGAGGTGACGGCAGAGCAGATTGACGCCGAAATCAAGCTCATCATTGACAACGCGTTCAACACCGCAAAAAACATCATCGAGACGCATCGCGACAAACTGGAAATCATCGCCAAAGCATTGCTGGAATTTGAAACGCTTGATGGCGTGCAAGTTGCGGACATCGTCAATACGGGCAGCTTTACGCCGCCGCCCAAGCCGCCGGAGAATCTCAAGCCGATGATGGGTGCGCCCGCCGGGACGCCGCTACCGGAAAACCCGCCGAAAAGCGCGCCGCCAAAATTATCCGGCCTCGGCACGCCGACGCCCGCGCCGGCAGTCTGATTTTTTCCAACGCAAAAGCGGCGGTCGAGTGACCGCCGCTTTTTTTATTTTGAAAATGATTGGAACCGCGTCAGGAAGATTTTTCGATGTTCTTCAAGTCTTCCGCGAGAAACTGCGTGACGTCCTTGAAGCGCGCGACGTTTTCCGGATTCATCGCCATCAGGGTTTGATGCGCCTCGAGACTCGTGCGCGCAATCTGCTCATGCGACGGGTTGATGGATTCCGGCGTGCAGGTTTTCACGTCGGCGGGCAGTTGCATCGGGCCGCTGGTGAGTTTGAACAGGTGTGCCGCGCCGAGGTTTTCTAGTAAATCGCTGACGCGTGGCGTGGCGTTGTGCAGCTCGATGCCGCGCTCGGCTGGTGCGCCTTGGGGATTCAGCTTGATGCCGAAGCCGGCCAGCACGCCGAGAAAAGTGCTGTCCATCAGCACACACTCGCTCAAATCAATGATGAAGTGGCCGAACCCCTTTTGCGCCAGCTCCCGCAACAGCGTTTTGAAATCCGGGCTGGACGCGAAGTTCGCGCGCCCCGCAATTTTGATGCAGACAAAATTCTTACCGACCAGCACTGATAAATTGGCAGATGGCATGGTTTTAAAATTTAATTGCCGGATGCGCCCGGCGTCACAATCTGCACCAACGCCTGCTGCAAGACAAGCGCTTCGTCCAGCCCGCTCGACACGAGCCGCTGGTTGCAGCGCAACAGCACGTCCATCGCGCGCACCAGTTCCGCCGAGGAATACTTTTTCACCTGCGGCAGCGCCTTGAACAGCACATACGGGCTTAACGCCAGCGGATTAAATTTCTTTTCCGCCGGCATCTGGCTCGCTGGCACGCGCTCGAGTTGGGATTTGAAATGGTTGTAGTCATGCGTCTCCTTCACCCAGCCTTCGCGCAACATTTCCTTGAGCAGCAACATTGCGCGCACCTTGCCGATCAGCCCGTAAAGCAGGCCGATTTCCGATTTGTCCTTGTCGAACTTTGTCTCCCAAAGTTCCTCGTCCAATCGCTTGAGCAGACGCGGCAAATCGCGGTCGCCCAACGCATCGCCCAACGCGAACGCCTTCGCCGTCTTGTTGAGTGCACAAATCGCGGTCACGTCCGCCAGCTCAATTTTTTTTCGTTCGCCGGTGAAGACGCACAGCTTTTCAATTTCATTTTCCAGTTGCCGCGCGTTGCCGCCAGCACGGCTCACCAGTTCGCCCAGTGCCGCGCCGGAAATTTCCTTGTCGCTTTTCCGCACCGACTCGCGTGCCGCCATTTGCGCGCGTTCCGCCCAGTCCTTGTCGTCCTGCGACCAAGCTTCAAAAATTTCCGTCGTGCCGATTTTGTCGAGCGTCTTGTAAAATACCTTCCGCTTATCCACTTTGCCCGCGCTGACGAGCAGCCGGACATTTTGAAAAGAAAAACTTTTTAATTCCTCCGCCAGCTCCGCCAGCGTTTCCGTCACGGCGGCGGATGAAGCTGTTCTATCTTCACCGAGAAAATTGCAATCACGCAGCCAGACGACTTTGCCGCCACCGAAAAAAGGTAGTGTTTGCAAGGCTTCGCGCAGTTTACCAACGACATTCAACGCGTCGCCGCCATTGCTAACGGTCGCCTCTATGGTCTCATGATCCATGCCCCCAAGTTCCGCCGACCATTCTTGGAAAAGTTTTTTTGCGCGCTGTTTCACGGCGAAATCATCATCACCGCAGACCAGCGCAAGAGAAGTGGATTTGGCGGCGGCCATTTCAGTCGGCTTCCGTTTCGCCGCCGGACTCGTTCATCTTGTCGAGCACCTCCGTCATATCATCAACTTCCTTGAACAGTTCGGCGGAAACGAAAATCGGTTTTTTCTGCGCAGCTGCGAGTGCTAGACAATCGCTCGGACGCGCGTCCAGTTCCACGATTTTGCGGGCGACCTCGTTTTGCTGTTGCAAAATAAGCCGCGCAAAGTAAGTAGAGTTTTTTAAGTCGGTAATAACCACGCGTTCAACCGTGATTCCGAAACCCTGAAAAATGCGGTTGACGAGGTCATGCGTAAGCGGGCGCTCCTTCGGCGTGTCGCGCAGAAACATCCCGATGACCGCGCCCATCTGCGGCTCGACGTTAATGACAAAAACCTTCTTGTCATTGCCGACGAACAACGCGCAGCCGTTGTTGGCAGGGAGAATGCCGCGAATCTGCACCGGCACCACTTCGTTCTTCATGCGTTCAATCTAGGATGAAATCACCGAAAAACAAGTCCGCCGTTCAGTCTTTGGCCGGATCGTAATTCAGCCACGGCCCAAGCCAGCGTTCCATTTCCGAGGCGGATTTGCCTTTGCGCTTCGCCAAATCTTCGACCTGATCTTTGCCGAGTTTGCCAACGGCGAAATATTTTGAATCGGGATGCGCGAAATAAAGTCCGCTTACAGAACTGCCCGGCCACATGGCGAAACTCTCCGTGAGCTTGATACCCGTGCTTTTTTCCACGTCAATCAGTTTCCAAATGATTTCTTTTTCGGTGTGATCGGGGCAAGCCGGATAGCCGGGTGCGGGCCGAATCCCACGATATTTTTCTTCGATCAAATCTTCGGTCGTGAGATTTTCACTTTTGCCAAAGCCCCATTCATTGCGAACTTGTTTGTGCAAGCCCTCGGCGTAGGCCTCGGCCAAACGATCGGCGATGGCCTCGATCATAATGGCGTTGTAATCGTCGTTCTGTTTTTTGTATTCGTCCGCAAGAGTCTTCGCTTCCTCGCCAGCGGTCACGGCAAACGCGCCGATGAAATCGGGCGAGCCTTTGGGAGCAATGAAATCGGCGAGACAATAATTTGGCGTGCCGTCGCCTTTGTCAATTTGCTGGCGGAGAAAATGAAGCGTGGACTTGACCGAGGTTCGGGTTTCATCCCAGTAGATTTCCACGTCGTCTCCTACGCGGTTTGCGGGGAACGTCCCATAAACTGCGCGCGGCGTCAGCAGTTTTTCGGCGATGACTTTGGCCAGCATCTTCTGCGCATCGGCAAAAAGTTTGGTGGCCTCCTCGCCGTGCTTTTCGTGCTGCAAAATTTTCGGATAAACGCCGCGCAATTCCCAAGTATGGAAAAAGGGCGTCCAATCAATGAACTTGGCGATCTCAACGAGCGAACCGTTTTCGATGGTGGTTGTTATGCCGCCCAAAAATTCCGGTTTCGGCAAATCGTCATACTTCAACTTCGGCGCATTGGCGCGCGCGGCGGCGAGCGAAAGTAATTTTATCTGGGAGCTGGCGTGCTGCGTGCGAAGTTTCTCGTAATCGTCGCGCAGATTTTTCACGAACGCAGCTTTGCCGTCCTTGCTCAACAAACTGCTCGTCACCGGCACGGCGCGCGAGGCGTCGAGCACGTGAACAACCGGCTCACTATAATGCTGCGCGACTTTCACCGCCGTGTGCGCGCGGCTCGTCGTCGCGCCGCCGATGAGCAGCGGCACTTTGAAATTTTGACGCTCCATTTCGCGCGCGACGTGAACCATCTCATCCAACGATGGCGTGATCAATCCGCTCAAGCCGATGATGTCGGCCTTTTCGAGCTTCGCGCGTTCAAGAATTTTTTCGCACGGAACCATCACGCCCATGTCAATGACCTCGTAGTTGTTGCACGCGAGCACGACGCCGACGATGTTCTTGCCGATGTCATGCACGTCACCTTTGACGGTTGCTAAAACAATTTTGCCCTGCGCCTTCACGACTTCGCCGCGCGCAATCATCGCGGCTTTTTCGGCTTCCATAAATGGTGTGAGATACGCGACGGATTTTTTCATCACGCGCGCGGATTTCACCACCTGCGGCAAAAACATTTTGCCCGCGCCGAACAAATCGCCGACGACGCTCATGCCCGCCATCAACGGGCCTTCGATGACGGAAAGTGGTTTGCCGTATTTGACGCGCGCTTCCTCGGTGTCGGCGTCAATGTAGAGATCAATGCCTTTGACAAGCGAGTGCGCGAGCCGTTCTTCAATCGTGCCCTTGCGCCATTCTTCCTCGACTTTTTTGTCGCTGACAGTTGTGCCAGCCGCAGCCGCTTTTAATTTTTCACCAAACGTCACCAGTCGTTCGGTCGCGTCAGGACGGCGGTTCAGCAAAACATCTTCGACGAGTTCTTTCAGCTCCGGCTCGATCTCGTCGTAAATTTCCAACATGCCGGCGTTGACGATGCCCATGTCCATGCCCGCATTTTTGGCGTGAAACAAAAACGCGCTGTGCATCGCCTCGCGCACGGGGTTGTTGCCGCGAAAACCAAACGACACGTTCGACACGCCGCCGCTGACTTTCGCGTGCGGCAAATTATTTTTGATCCAGCGCGTGGCTTCGATGAAATCCACGGCGTAATTATTATGCTCTTCGATTCCCGTGCCGACGGTCAAAATGTTCGGGTCAAAAATAATGTCCTCCGGCGGAAAGCCGACTTCGTCCACGAGAATTTTGTAGGCGCGTTCGCAGATGCGAATTTTTTCGGCATAAGTCGCCGCCTGGCCTTGTTCGTCGAACGCCATCACGACGACCGCTGCGCCATATCTCAAAACCTTTTGGGCGTGTTCGCGGAAAAGCGCCTCTCCGCCTTTCATTGAAATGGAATTCACGATGCCTTTGCCCTGAACGCATTTCAAACCGGCTTCGATGACTTCCCATTTCGACGAATCCACCATGAACGGCACTTTAGCGACTTCCGGTTCGCTGCCGAGCAATTGCAGAAAGCGCGTTATCGCCGTGACGCCATCAATCATCCCTTCGTCCATGCAGATGTCGATGATGTTCGCGCCGTTCTCAACCTGCTGTCGCGCGACGGCGACCGCTTCCTCGTATTTATTTTCCTTGATGAGCTTCGCAAACTTCGGCGAACCGGCTACGTTCGTGCGTTCGCCGATCATGATGAACTGCCCAATCTGCTGCGTGAACGGCTGCGAACCGCTCAAGCGCAACGGAATCGCCGCGCCCGTAGAAAACTTATTTTCAGTTTTCGTTTCACGCGGCGGTTTGTTTTCCAGCGCCTTCGCAATCGCCGCGATGTGTTCGGGCGTGTTGCCGCAGCAGCCGCCGGCGATGTTGATCAAATTACTGTTGGCAAATTCGCCTAGAAAATTCCCCATGTCTTCCGGCTTCAAATCAAAACCAGTTGGCGAGAGCGGATTTGGCAAACCCGCGTTCGGATAGCACGAAATTGCGGCGTCGGATTTTTCTGCGAGTTCCGCGAGGAACGGCCTCATCAAATCTGGACCGAGCGAGCAGTTCAATCCGATGGCGATGGGCTTCACATGTTTCATCGCGTTCCAATACGCCTCGATGGTCTGCGCCGAAATCATCGTCTCGCCACCGCGCCCTACAGCGGCAGAAATCATTATCGGCAGAATTTTTTTGTCCTGCTCAAAAACTTCCTGAATCGCCACGAGCGCGGCTTTGGCATTGAGCGAATCAAAAATTGTTTCCACAAGCAAAATGTCCGAGCCGCCCGCGATGAGGCCGCGAATTTGGTGCGTATAAGCGGTCTTCACTTGGTCAAACGTGCAGACGCGAAAACCGGCGTCATCCGCATCCGGTGAATTGGAAAGTGAAACAGTCAGCGGTCCGACCGCGCCCGCGACGAAACGCGGACGACCCGTTTTGTTCGCGATGCGATCGCACCACTCTCGGCATTGCTTGGCGGATTGTTCGTTGATTTCCCACGCGAGGTCGTTTAGAAATTTGTTCTCGATGACGCCCTGATAAAACGCCGGGTCTTTGCGGCCGCCGTGTTCGCGCGGGTCGTCCACGAAAAATTCGCTCTGGCCGATGCTCGTCGCAGAAAACGTATTCGTCTCAATGATGTCCGCGCCGGCTTCGAGAAAACGGCGATGGATATCGCAAATTGTCGCCGCCTGCGTGAGCGAATACAAATCGCCATTGTTCTTCAGATCCTTTTTGGAATCCTTGAACCGCTCGCCGCGAATCTCCGCCTCGCCGAGGCCGTAGGTGCGGATGGTCGTGCCCATCGCGCCGTCAATGATGACGATGCGTTCACGCAGGGCGCGGTGCAGGAGTTCGGCGTTGTTCGACATGAAAGCAAGATAGACAAAACTGACGGCAATTCAAATTAAAAATCAACGCATCCAGATTTGATGATATGTGATTTTAAAATACGCTGACGGCCTGCATTCGTCCAGCGAACATCTCTTTCGATACTAGATTCATTGACTCCGTTCATCGGTTTGGTATTTTCAGCGCTCGTCATTTCAAAGACGTAATCACACACCAGAAAATATTTTATGGCAAAAGCTAAATCCAATAAATACGTATATACTTGGGGCAACAAAAAGGCTGACGGCGACGGCGGCATGAAACCGCTGCTCGGGGGCAAGGGCGCGAACCTGGCGGAGATGACGCGTATCGGCCTGCCGGTGCCTCCCGGGTTCACCATCACCACCGAAGTCTGCACTTATTTCTACGCGCACAAGAAAACTTACCCGAAGGAACTGCAGGCGCAGATGGAAGCCGGCGTCGCCAACATGGAAAAAATCATGGGCACCAAGTTCGGCGCCACCACCGGCATGCCGTTGCTCGTCGCGGTGCGCTCCGGCGCGCGCGATTCGATGCCCGGCATGATGGATACGATTTTGAATTTGGGTTTGAATGACCAAGCGGTTGTCGCCCTCGCCAATGCCACCAAGAATCCGCGCTTCGCGTGGGATTGCTATCGCCGTTTCATTCAGATGTATGGCGACGTCGTTCTCGGCGTGCAGAAGCGCGCGAACGAAGATCACGAACCGTTTGAAACCGTCATCCACGAATTCAAGCACGAGAAATATCACAAGGACATCATTGACTCGGAACTCACCGCCGAAGATCAGGCCGAACTCGTCAAGCGTTTCAAGGCGCTCGTCAAAGAACGCACCGGCAAAGATTTTCCGACGAATCCGTGGGACCAATTGCGCGGTGCCGCCGGTGCCGTGTTTGGTTCCTGGATGAACGATCGCGCGATTGTCTATCGTCGCAAATATAATATTCCTGCTGAATGGGGAACCGCTGTCAACGTGCAGGCGATGGTGTTCGGCAACACCGGTGATGATTCCGGTTCCGGCGTGGCGTTCACCCGCAATCCCGCGAATGGCACGAACGAATTCTACGGAGAATTTTTGATCAACGCGCAGGGCGAAGATGTCGTCGCTGGCGTTCGCACTCCCGAGCCCGTTCTCAAGCTCAAGCAGCAGATGCCGAAGAGCTATGCGGAACTCATGGCCGTGCGCAAAACTTTGGAAAGCCATTTCAAAGACGTGCAGGACATCGAATTCACCGTCCAGAGCGGCAAGCTGTTCATGCTCCAGACGCGCAACGGCAAGCGCACGGCGGCTGCCGCGTTGAAATTCGCCGCCGACATGGTGAAGGAAAAACTCATCGACTGGGAAACGGCGATTCTTCGCAACCCCGCCGATCAGCTCGAACAATTGCTCGCGCCGATCTTCGACTTGAGCGAAGTCAAGAAAGCCAAAGTCATCGCCACTGGTTTGCCCGCCGGCCCCGGCGCGGCGACTGGCAAAATTTATTTCAACGCCGACCGCGCGGTGCAAGCCGCCGAGAAGGGCGAAAAAGTTTTGCTCGTCCGCGTCGAAACTTCTCCGGAAGATTTGCGCGGCATGATCGCGGCGGAAGGCATTCTCACCGCTCGCGGCGGTGTCTCCTCGCACGCGGCTCTGGTCGCCCGTCAAATGGGCAAGGTTTGCGTCTGCGGCGCGGCGGGCGTCGCGATTGATTACGACAAGAAGACTACCACGATTGACGGTCACACGTTCCATGAAGGCGACTTCCTCTCGATTGACGGCACGTCCGGTCTCGTTTACGCGGGCCAGATCAAAACCGCTCCGTCCGAAATTATCACCGGTTTGCTCAACAACGACAAAGTCGCGCAGAAGACCGAGAAATATAAGAACTACGTCCAGTTGATGAACTGGTGTTCCAAAGCGACGAAGCTTCAGGTTCGCACCAACGCCGACACGCCGGAGCAAACCGAGCAGGCCATCGCGTTCGGCGCCGTCGGCATCGGTCTCACCCGCACGGAACACATGTTCTTCGAAGGCGACCGCATCGATGCGATGCGCGAAATGATTCTCGCGGACAACCTCGAAGCGCGCGAAGCCGCGCTCGCGAAGTTGCTGCCTTATCAGCGCGATGACTTCTTCGGCATTTTCAAAGCGCTGAAAGGTTATCCCGCGACGATCCGTTTCCTCGATCCGCCGCTGCACGAATTTTTGCCGAACAGCAAGGAGGCGCAGATGGACCTCGCACGGAAACTCAACGTGCCGGTTGAAAAAATTATCCATCGCGTGCACGAACTGCACGAGTTCAATCCGATGCTCGGTTTCCGTGGCTGCCGTTTGGGAATCAAGTATCCCGAAATCACTCGGATGCAAGCGCGCGCGGTTTTGGAAGCGGCGGCGGACGCGACCAAGAAAGGTTTCAAAGCGAAACCAGAAATCATGATCCCGCTCGTCGGCTTCAAGAAGGAACTCGACCTCCAGGTCGCCATCGTCCACGAAGTCGCCGCACTCGTGCAGAAGGAAAAGAAAGTGAAAATTTCTTACTCCGTCGGCACGATGATTGAAATTCCTCGTGGCGCGTTGACCGCTGACGAGATCGCGCAGACGGCTGAATTCTTCAGCTTCGGCACGAACGACCTCACGCAGACTTGCCTCGGCATGTCGCGCGACGACTCCGGCTCATTCCTCGGCGCTTACACCGAAAACGAAATCGTGAAGAAGAATCCGTTCGCCTCGATTGACCAGACTGGCGTCGGCCAACTCATCCAGATCGCGGCGGAGAAGGGCAATAAGACCCGCCCCGGCATCAAGCTCGGCATCTGCGGCGAACACGGCGGCGACCCCGATTCCGTGAAGTTCTGCCATCGCGTCGGTTTGACCTATGTGAGCTGTTCGCCGTATCGCGTGCCGGTCGCTCGTTTGGCCGCTGCGCAAGCCGCCATTGAAGAGAAGCGCAAGGCTAAGACAAAGTAATTAAAGCACCGTAGGGCAGACCTGCCGATCTGCCAGCAGCGGCGTAGTAACACCGCCCTGCCAAATAAATCAAAAGCCGCTCTAGGAAACCGGGGCGGCTTTTTGCATTTGCACCGTCCGGTCCGAGTTGACGCCGCTTTCCCGCGAATTCCATTTGCGCCCTTCGGTGGCCGCAAACTTTTTTGAAAAAGTCTGTTCGCTTTCCCGTTCGGCGGGCATTATTCCGTGAATGGCTGAACTGACCGACTACGAGCTGCCGACCCGTTTCGCCTGCACAGGTGTGCCCGAAACTTCCAGCTTCCTTTCCGGTGCGACTCTCTTGTTGCCATTCGGAGTGATGGCGTTGCGAAAGTTACGCCAGAAGCAGACGGCGTAAACTTCGTTGCCTTCATTTTTTCACAGGAGCTTTACTAGGGTTCACTTTTTTATTTTCCCTGCGCCGCCGATTTGTCGCGGTAGTGGTAGGTGGTGGCGATGAGGCTGAAGACAATTGCCACGCCGAACATCATTGCAGCGTAGAGGAGGAAACGGCCAGTGCTGACAGAGGCGTCCTCGGCATTCACGCCGTCGGTCGGGAGAAAATGGGTGAGCAGCGCCACAAATAAGTTGCCGACGGCGACCGTCAGCAGCCAGAAACTCATGATGAGGCTTTTCATTTCCGGCGCGGCTTCGCGGAAGGCAAATTCCAGTCCGGTCGTCGAAACCAAAACTTCCGCCGCCGTGATGACGATGTAAGGCCACGTTTGCCAGAGAATGCTCAAATGCGCACCGGCCTCGATGCGCCGTTGCAGCATCGCCACCAGCACGAAGGACGCCGACGCGAGAAAAAGTCCGTAACTCATGCGCTTGAGCGGCGCGGCGAACCGGCCCATCGCCGGATAAAGCCAGAGCGTGAAGATGGGCACGAAAAGCATGATGAGCAGCGGGTTCAAGGATTGCATCTGCTCCGCGCCGACGTTGAGGCCGAGCAATGTTACGTTGGTCATTTTCAGTCCCTGCAAAACCCAGGTGGAATTACCTTGGTCGTAAAGCGCCCAGAACATCGGGATGCTGGCGAACACAAAAAGAATCGGCAGCACCGAGCGCGCGGCGGCGACTTCGTGGTCGGTGAAGCGGGTGCGGGCATTTTCCCAAAAGGTTTTCCCGGCAGCGCGCTTGAGGAACAGCGCGGTGAAAATGACTTTGAAGAAGCCGTTATGTTTTTTCTCCCGGTTGGTCGGGACGATGACGTAATACTTTTTTCCACGCCAAAAAATAAAGGTCGCGATTGCCATCAAGATGCCCGGCACGGCGAACGCGGGGCTGTAACCGTGATGATCCTTCACCCACGGCACGACGAGAAACGAAAAGAACGAGCCGAAGTTGATCGCCCAATAAAATGCGCCGTAAGCCTTCTGCATCAGATGCGATTGGTCGGGCGTGAACTGTTCGCCCATGAACGCGGAGACGCACGGCTTGATGCCGCCGGAACCGAGCGCGATGAGCGTGAGGCCGATGAAGAGGCAGTTTAATTTTCCCTGACCGCTGAAAAAATCGCTGCACGCGAGCGTGCCGTGTCCCGCGCAGTAAAACAGCGAGACCCAAAAAATAGTTTTGTAGCGCCCGATGAGCTTGTCCGAAAGCCATGCGCCGAGCAGCGGCGTGAAGTAGTTGAACGACTTGAACAGCGAGATGATTTCCGTAGCATAATCCTCGCTCTTGCCCAGTCCGCCCGCGAGCAACTGGCCGCTGATGTAACCGGCGAGGATGCCGGTCATGCCGTAATAACTGAAGCGCTCGCACGCCTCGTTGCCGATGATGTATTTGATCTGGCGCGGCCAGCGGCTGGTTGGATTTGCGGTGTTCACGTCCAATTTTTCAACCAGCCTAGGCGAATCAATCCGGCGTGTAAATTTTCAACGCCGGAAATTTTCAGGCAGCCCTTTGTGTTTGACGCTTCGCTTGCAAAGCTGGCGGCAGTGTGACTATGATGCGGTTCGTCACTCGTTGGCGGAGTAGCCAAGTGGTAAGGCAGGGCTCTGCAAAAGCCTCATCACCAGTTCGATTCTGGTCTCCGCCTCCAGTTTTCTTTTCGCGCCAAAAAACTTACTTTGCAAACCCCAGTTTGCGCCGGTGCGACCACAGTTCCTTCGGCTTAAAAATTCCCATGGGCGTGATGATGCCGGTGATTAGTTCCGCCGGGGTCACATCAAAACCGGGATTGCGCGCGCCGCTCGTCGGATTCGCCACGCGAACATATTCGCGCTGGCCGCGCGAATTGTTTCCCCACGCGCCAAGAACTTCACTCTCGTGCCGGTCTTCGATGGGAATGTCAAAACCGCGTTTCAAATTCCAGTCAATCGTTGAAAGCGGGATGGCGACGTAAAAGGGGATTTTGTGGCGCGCCGCGAGAACAGCTTTGGTGTAAGTGCCAATTTTGTTCGTCACTTCGCCCGTGCGGCCTAGCGCGCGGTCGCTGCCGACGATGACCAGATCAATTTCGCCGCGCTGCATCAAATGGCCGGCGGCGTTGTCGGCGATGATCTGGTGCGAAATTTTTTGCTGCGCCAATTCCCAGGCGGTGAGCGTCGCGCCCTGCGAGCGCGGACGCGTTTCGTCGCAGAACACATGAAATTTTTTGCCCTGCGCCTGCGCGGCATACATCGGCGCGGTGGCGCTACCGACATCCACGAACGCGAGCCAGCCCGCGTTGCAGTGCGTCAAAATTTTCATGCCGCTGTGAATCAACTTCCCGCCGTGTGCGCCGATTTCCGCACAATGCCGCGCGTCTTCGTTGGCAAATTCTTCGGCGGCCGCGCGCGCGAGCGCTTGCTGTTCGGCAACGGTTTCGCCGCGCGCCATGTGGCGGCGGACGTCGTTCATGGCGTTAACGGGATCAACGGCGGTTGGCCGCGCATCGGCAAGTATTTGATAAACGGCGGCGACGTGCGCAGAAAACTTTTCCAAATTGTTTCCGCGAAAAGCCAGTGCGCCTTGTGCCAGTCCGTAAGCTGCGGTCGCACCAATTGCGCCTGCGCCGCGCACGACCATGTCAGTGATGGCGCGGGCGGTCTCGCGGAAATTTTTGGTGGCGACGATTTTGAATTCGTGCGGCAGCAATCGTTGTTCGATAAGCCGGACGGAATTATTTTTGGTATCGAAGCTGACGGTGCGGAAATGTTCCGTGCGTCCGCGCAAGGTGACATTCATTTGGCGGAATTTTTTAGCTGGCGGATTTTTTCTTTGATTTCCAGAAAGGACGGGTGCGCCCGGAGTTTTTTCAAGTCCGGGTCTTTGGCGAGCCATTTGAAATCGCGGTAGCCCAGCGCAATGGCTTGATTGAGGGCGCGGAAGGCGCGGTCAAATTCATCAGTCAGCGAGTAGCTGCACGCGAGGTTATAGAACACGAGCGGGTTGCCCGGTTCAAGCTGCGCGAGACGTTCGTCCACATGGAGGCCCTCACTGAAACGACCGCGCTGCGTGTAGTGGTCGCCGAGCAATTGCAGGGCGTCCACATAATCGGGATCACGGCGCACCAGTCCCTCGACAAACTGGATTTTCGTGTCGAGGTCGCGCTGTTCCGCGCTGGTCAATTTTTTCTTGATGGTTTTTTTGGCCGGCATACGACGGACGGATTTTTTCCAACCGCGCGCGGCAAGTCAAGCGGGCGGGGGAATTATTTGTTGGAATTTTCCCGGCCAAAGGTTTTAGATTGGGCTTGGGAATTTTATGAAATGCTTTGTCACCGGCGCTTCCGGCTTCATCGGCTCCAACCTTGTCCGCGAATTGCTCGCGCGTGGGCATCGCGTGAAGGCGCTATTGCGGCCGGACGCGGACGAGCAAGCCCTGCAGGGCTTGACGTTTGAGCGCGTGACCGGCGACATCCTCGACCGCGCATTGTTGCAACGTGAAATGGAAGGTTGCGAATGGTGTTTCCACGTCGCCGCCAGCTATTCGCTGTGGATGCGCAACTACGCGCCGATGTATGAAATCAATGTCGAAGGCACGCGCAACGTCCTCGAAGCTGCCGGCAAAGCTGGCTGCCGAAAAATTGTTTACACGAGCACTGTCGGCTGCATCGGCCTGCCGAAAAAAGTGAACGGCCAGTTCACACCCACGACGGAAATAGACAAAATTCAGGACGGCCAGTTGTCCAACGATTACAAGCGCTCAAAATTCCGCGCCGAGGGCGTGGCGTATGATTTGTTCCGCAAGGCCGCATTGCCCATCATCATCGTCAATCCCTCCGCGCCCATCGGGCCGGGCGACGTTAAGCCCACGCCGACGGGAAAAGTCATCGTGGATTTTTTGAATCGCCGGATGCCGGCCTATCTGGAAACCGGGCTGAACTGGGTGCATGTCCGCGACGTCGCCATCGGCCACATTCTCGCGGCGGAAAAAGGTTCGCTCGGCCAGCGTTACATTCTCGGCAACGAGCAGGGCAACTGGACGATGCAGCAAACCTTCGCCGTGCTGGAAAAAATTACCGGCATTCCCGCGCCCAAAGTAAAAATTCCCTACTGGTTCGCGTATCGCGTCGCCGAGGTCAACGAGATGCTATCCTTCGTCACTGGCAAGCCACCGCGCGCGCCCGTTGCTGGCGTAAAGATGGCGAAATACACGATGTGGTTCAATCCCGCCAAGGCCATCCGCGAACTCGGCCTGCCGCAGACGCCGCCGGAACAGGCGTTTGCTGACGCCGTCGCGTGGTTCCGCGCGAACGGTTACGCGAAGAAATAAATTGCCGCCGCGCTAAAGTTTTCTTGCCATTGGCGCTTCTTTGTGAAAAATTTCACAAAGAATTTATGCCACACGTCAAACTGCACATTCCCGGTCCCGTCGAAGTCAGCGAAAAAACCTTCAAAGCGTTTTGCTCGCCCATGATTGGCCATCGCGGCCAAGGCTTCAAAGACCTCTACGCGAAAATCCAGCCGCAACTCCAGCAGTTGCTTTACACCAAGCAACTCGTTTATTTGTCCACCTCGTCCGCGTGGGGCGTGATGGAAGGTGCCATTCGGAATCTGGTTCAGAAAAAAGTCCTGAACTGCATGTGCGGCGCGTTCTCCGACAAGTGGTTTGACGTGTCCAAGAAATGCGGCAAACAGGCCGAGGCGCTGCAAGTGGACTGGGGTTCGCCCATCCGCGCCGAACTGATTGACAAAAAACTTGCGACCGGCGAATTCGACGCGCTGACGTTGATCCATAACGAAACTTCGACCGGCACGATGTCGCCGCTCGCGGAAATCGCCACGCTCAAGAAAAAATATCCCGACGTGATTTTCATCGTGGACGCCGTCAGTTCGCTGACCGCGCTGCCGATTAAATTTGACGAGCTGGGCATTGACGTTTTGCTTGCGGGAACGCAAAAGGCGTTTGCGCTGCCACCCGGACTCGCAGTTTTCGCCGCGTCGCCCGCTGCGCTCGCGAAAGCGGCGACGGCCAAGGATCGCGGCTATTATTTTGACTTTGTCGAGTTCCAGAAAAACGCGGAGCAAAGCATGACGCCCAGCACGCCGAGCATCGGGCACGTTTACGCGCTGGCGTCCAAGCTGGAGGATTTCTTCGCCGAAGGTCTGGAAGCGCGTTTCGCGCGCCACGCAAAAACAAATCAACTTACGCGCGACTGGGCGACCAAGCACGGCTTCACGCTGTTTCCGGAAAAAGGTTTTGAATCCGTCACGCTCACCTGCGTCAACAACGGCGCCAAGCCCGGCGGTCGCACCGTGGACGTGGCGAAATTGCAGAAGCTCGTCAAAGACCAAGGCTTCCTGATTGACGGCGGCTACGGGAAAATCAAAGGCACGACGTTCCGTCTCTCGAACATGGGCGACGAAACCGAGGCCACGATGAACCAGCTTTACGCCGCGCTCGACAAGGCGATGGCACAGCTCTGATTTTTGGGTGGGGTTATGGTTGACCGGCAATCCGTGTTGGGCGGATTGCCGGTTTTTCTTTTCGTCCGTGACTGACCCGCGTAAAACTAAATTGTGCAAACCGATTCTGGCTACCAGCTCGTCCGTCTGAACAACGGCATCTGTTCCGTGCGTTCGCTGGCGGATGGCGAGACGTTTCATCCCGTCGTTGGTCCAGTTGCTGAGGCAGAGGCACTTTACGTCAATCAACTCAAACTTCGGGAACGACTCAAAAATCACACCGGCGAATTTGTGATTTGGGATGTCGGTCTCGGCGCGGCGGCGAACGCGCTCACCGTTTTGCGCGCCACGCGGGATCTCGCGTGTCAGATTCGCCTCGTCAGTTTTGATCACACCATCGAGCCATTGAAATTCGCCTTGCAGCACGCCACCGACCTCGGCTACTTCGGCGGCTACGAAAAACATCTGCAAAAATTTATCAGCGAGCAGCGCGCTGAATTTCAGGACGGCGGGCAATCGGTGAAATGGGAATTTCACCACGGCGATTTTCCGGCGTGGTTAAGTTCAAAAAGTGGTGGCCGTGCGCAAGCCCCGCCGCACGTCATTTTGTTCGACGCGTATTCACCCGCGCGAAATCCGGCGATGTGGACGCTGCCGCTGTTTGCTAATTTATTTCAGCAGCTTGACCCGCAGCGTCCGTGCGCGTTGCCGACGTATTCGCGCAGCACGATTTTGCGAACTACACTGCTGCTCGCGGGATTTTTTGTGGGCGTCGGCCACGCGACTGGCGAGAAAGAAGAAACGACGATTGCCGCAAACGATTTGAGTTTGATTGCCGAGCCGCTCGCCGCGCGCTGGCTCGCGCGCGCCCGGCGCTCACACAGTGCGGAGCCGATGGTGGAACCGGTTTATCGCACCGCGCCATTGAGCGAAGCGTCTTGGGCAAAACTTCAGGCGCATCCACAGTTTTGCGTTTGACTGAATTACTCGAAAGCCGTAAAAACAACTCGAAAGGAATCTAATAACTACTATGAGCGACAAACCTGCTGGATCGGAAAAGAAAATTGCGGCCGGAGTTTGCGGCATTCTCCTCGGCGCGCGCTGGGCATACATAAATTCATCCTCGGCTACACGAAGGAAGGCGTCATCATGTTGTTGGTGACGATTCTGACGCTGGGCTTTGGCGGCTTCATCATGGGCATCATCGGTCTAATTGAAGACATCGTTTATCTGACCAAGACCGATGCGGATTTTGTCGCCACCTATGTGAACGGCAAAAAAGGCTGGTTCTAAATTTTGCTGATTTTCCAGCCGCCGCGCATTTTCAAACGCGCGGCGGTTTTTTGTTTTTGAACTTCCACCAGTGTGAAAATTTCCTAGACTGTCCGCATGAATGTATTTGTCACCGGCGGCGCAGGCTACATCGGCTCGGTTTGCACGGAGGAATTGCTGAACGCCGGCCACACGGTCACGGTGTTTGATAATCTCACGGAAGGTCATCGCTCGGCGGTGGACCCGCGCGCGAAATTTATTGAAGGCTGTCTCCGCGATTCCGCCCTCGTCAAGCAATCGCTACGCGACGCGAAGGCCGAGGCCATTTTGCACTTCGCCGCCAGCGCGCTCGTCGGCGAGTCCATGACCGACCCGAAAAAATATTTCCACAACAACCTCGTCAACGCGCTTAAGCTCGCCGATGCCGCCGTGGAAACGGGCGTGAAAAAATTTGTCTTCAGCTCGACGTGCGCGACTTACGGGCCGCCGGATCGCGTGCCGATGACGGAAGATTTGCCGCAGCGCCCGATCAATCCCTACGGCGAGGCGAAGTTGATGTTCGAGAAAGTCCTCATTTGGTATCGCGAAATTTACAAATTGGATTTCATCGCGTTCCGCTACTTCAACGCCGCTGGCGCGAGTGAAAAATTCGGCGAACATCATCACATCGAGACGCACATCATCCCGAACGTGCTGCAGGTTGCGCTCGGCCAGAAATCGCACGTCGAAATTTTTGGCACGGATTATCCCACGCCCGACGGCACTTGCATCCGTGATTACATTCACATCAAGGATCTGGCGCAGGCGCACATCCTCGGCTTGCAGCCGGGCAAAAGCGGATTTTTTAATTTGGGCAACGGCGACGGCTACTCGGTGAAGGAAGTCATCGCCATGTGCGAAAAAGTTTCCGGCAAAAAAATTCCGGCGATTGAAAAACCGCGCCGTCCGGGCGATCCGCCGCGCCTCGTCGCCGCCGCCAACAAGGCCATCAACGAACTCGGCTGGAAACCGCAATATCCGAAGCTCGAAGACATCGTGGCGACCGCGTGGGCGTGGCACGTCCAGCACCCGACCGGCTATCCTGATTGACGCGCCATGAACTGGCTCGGCCAAAGTCTGCAGGCGGCGGCGGTGATGTTGTGGCAGATTTTCTGGGCGCTGGTTTTGGGCTTCGGCCTCTCGGCCATGCTGCAGGTTTTTTTGCGGAACGAGGAGGTCGAAAAAAAATTCGGGCGCAGCGGCTGGCGCGAAATGCTGCTGGCAACTTTTTTTGGCGCGGTGAGTTCCTCCTGCTCCTACGCAGCGGCGGCGACCGCGAAAACGGCCTTCAAAAAAGGCGCGGCGCTCGCCCCGGCGCTGGCGTTCATGTTCGCTTCGACCAACCTCGTGCTGGAACTCGGCTTCATTCTTTGGCTGCTGTTGGGCTGGCATTTCGTGCTGGCGGAAATCATCGGCGCTTTCATTTTGATTGCCGTCATGTGGCTGCTGGTGGAACTGGTTTTGCCGCGGAAATGGATCGAGTCCGCGCGCGACCACGTTGAAGCGGAAACCAAATCCTGCTGCCATTCGATGGGCGGTTGCTCCGAGGCCGAGGAAATGCCCGATGAACCGTTTCGGCAAAAAATCCGGCGGCGCGAGAACTGGCGGCTCGTGGCGGAAGCCTTCGTCGCCGACGGCGTCATGTTGTGGAAGGAAATCGCCGTCGGCCTGCTCATCGCTGGTTTCGTGATGGTGCTGGTTCCCGACGCGTGGTGGGAAAAATTATTCCTCGCGCCGGATGCGGGATTTATCCGCGTGCTGGAAAATGCCGCCATCGGGCCGCTTATCGCCGCCGCGTCGTTTGCGTGTTCCTGCGGCAACATCCCGCTGGCTGCCGTGCTGTGGTCGGGCGGCATCAGCTTCGGCGGCGTCATCGCCTTCATCTACGGCGACCTCATCATCGTCCCGCTGGTTTTGATCTACCGAAAATATTACGGCACGCGGGCGGCGCTCGCCATCACCGCCATTTTGTATGTCTCGATGGTCGCGGCGGGCGTGGTGGTGAATCTGCTGTTCACCGCCGCCGGACTGGTTCCGCTGGCGACGCATTTTCACGGCGCGATGGCGCACGCGGCGTTCTCATGGAATTACACGGCGTATTTGAATCTGCTCGCGCTGGCGGCCACCGCCGTGCTCGTGCGAATTCATTTCCAAAAAGCCGTGCAATAAATTTTCTTGCCAAGGCCGCCGTGCCACAGGCATTTTCTGACATGGCAGCGACGCGCAATTCTCATTCCGACGACACGTTCTATCAAAAGGCGGATTCCTTCTTCGCCGCGAACAGCAAAGTCGGCCTTACCTTTGACGACATCACTCTGGCGACGCTTTATTCCGAAGTGCTGCCACGCGACACCCAGCTCGACACCACGCTCGCGGGCGGACTGCAACTCAACATCCCCGCCATTTCCGCCGACATGGATACCGTCACGGAATCGCGCATGGCGATTGCGATGGCGCTCAACGGCGGCCTCGGCCTCATTCATTACAACATGCCGCAGCGCGAACAGCTCTCGCAGGTCAGCCGCGTGAAGTATCATGTCCAGGGTTTGATTCAAGACCCGATCAAAATCGCGCCCGACCAGCTTATCGGCGACGTGCTCAAGCTGATTGAGGAAAAAAAATTTGGTTTCAGCACGTTTCCCGTCGTGGATGAAAAAGGGAAATTCATCGGCCTGCTTTCTGGCCACGTCGTCAAGCCGCGTTACGCTGCGAAAAAAGTCATCGAGGCGCTCACGCCGCGTCAGCAGATTCACACCATCACGAAAAAGGAGCTCGGCAAAGACCCGATTGCCCGCGCCGACAAATTTTTCACCGAACACATCGGCATCCATAAATTGATCGTGGTGGATGACGCAGATTTTTTGCATGGCCTCATCACCATGAGCGATGTCGAGCGCATCACGCAAGAACGCAAGGCGCAGTTCAAGCCCGCGCGCGACGCGCAGTTCCGTTTGATTTGCGGCGCGGCCGTGAGCGCAACTCGCAATGCCTTTGGCGGCCTTGATGAAAAAAGAATTCTCGAACACGTCGGCGCGCTCGTCGAACGCGGCGTGGATGTCGTGGCCGTTTCCACCGCGCACGGTCATAGCAAAGGCGTGGGCGACACCGTGAAAGTGTTGCGCGACGCGTTTCCCAAGTTGCCCATCATCGCCGGCAACGTCACCAGCGCGGCGGGGGTTGAGTATCTCGCCGACTGCGGCGCAAACGCCATCAAAGTCGGGCAGGGGCCGGGTTCCATTTGCACCACGCGCATCGTCGCGGGCGTCGGCATTCCGCAGATGACGGCGCTCCACGTTTGCTCGCGCGCGGCGGCAAAAAAGAAAGTTTCCATCCTCGCCGACGGTGGCATCACCAAGTCCGGCGACATCGTGAAGGCTTTGACGTTGAGCAGCGCGGTGATTTGCGGCGGCATCTTTGCCGGTTGCACCGAGGCGCCGGGCGAAGCGGTGGAGATCAGCGGCAAGATGTATAAACATTATCGCGGCATGGGCAGCCTCGCCGCGATGAAGTCCGGCAGCGCCGCGCGTTACGGTCACGAAAAAGCCGACACCACGCGCAAGGTCGCGGCGGAAGGCATCGAGGCGCTCAAGGAAGTATGCGGCTCGGTGGATCGCGTGCTCGCGCAACTCATCGGCGGCATCCAGAGCGGCATGGGTTATCTCGGTGCGAAAGATTTGGCCGAACTTCGCGCGAAAGCGCGTTACATTCGCGTCAGTCCCGCCGGCCAGCGCGAAGCCGCGCCGCATGACGTCGTGGAATTGAAGACGGGAAGTTAAATGAATTCACCGCGCTGCATTATTATTGCTGGCCCGAACGGTGCTGGGAAAACCACTTTTGCCCGCGAGTTTTTGCCGAAAGATGCTGGTGTAATTAATTTCGTAAATGCCGATTTACTGGCCGCCGGACTGTCACCGTTGAAACCCCAACTGGCCGCCTTGAATGCCGGTCGTTTATTTCTTGGTGAACTGGATCGTTTGGCCAAGGCGCGATTAGATTTTGCCTTTGAAAGCACCTTAAGCGGTCTGACGTATCTGAGTCGCATCAAACAGTGGAAAGCCGCGGGCTACCGCATTGAGATTTTCTTTCTGCGCCTGGCTTCTGTGCAATTAGCATTGCGCCGTATCCATTCCCGCGTCAAGCAAGGCGGACATCATGTGCCGCGCGCCGATGTCTTGCGCCGCTTCACGCGTGGTTGGAAAAACTTTGAGAATACCTACAAACCGCTGGCCGATGTATGGGAAGTGCATGATAATTCCGGCAGCCATCCAATTCTGATGGAGCAAAGCCAATGAAAACTAAAAACGGGAAACGTCCATTGAAAGCTTTCACCACGGTGGCCGGTCATGCCCTCGTGCGTGCCGGCTTGGCCGCGCGCAAGACCGCCCGCATGTATGGCACACCCATTTATATCTTACGCGATGGTAAAGTAGTGGCGGAGAAACCTTGAAGCCGCACCGCACGACGTCGTCGAACTAAAGACCGGCAACTAACGCTGCGGCTGCGTTGTCAAGTTCCGCTGAAGCGATTTCCCGTCACCGCCTCGCCCGAACTTGAAATTTTTCCCGCCGCCGGTTTATGCTGATGGCAGCGCGTGAACCCGTTTCCCAAACACATTCCGTTTGCCTCCGAATTCCGTCCGAAGTTTGCGGTCGTGGAGGAACGGCACGGCCAGGAACATCGCTTCCCGCACACCGATCAACTCCCCGTGTTACATCGCGCACTGAATCTGGAGTTTTTCAGTGCGCTGCCAGATTATATCGCCCGCACCGACAAGCGGGGGAATGGTTTCCACAAACATCTGCTCCGGCAGGCGGGAATAGCTTTTGCCAATATCTACAATGCCGCCCGCATCGACGGCCTGCATCTTCTGGCTCTGCCGGATGCCGATTTGGTGACGCGCTTAGTTCTCGTGCAGCAGATCACCACCGAGACGCGGCGCGGATTATTACACCGGTTCGAATTCTATGGCGGCGCGGACTTTCAGCCGGAGATACGGCTCGCGGGGCGACGCTTCGCTTTCACCGAGCATGTCATCGAACGGTTCAGCACGCGCGTGCCCAACCGGTTGGGCGAACATCTGTCCCTGTTGCTATTCATATTTTTCGGGTCGCCCAGCAGATGGGAGTTGGGAGATGGGAGTTGGGAGATAGCAGATAGGGTTACTGCCCCAACTTCCAACTCCTATCTCCCATCTCCTAGCTGCCATCTACCATCTCCTAACTCCTATCTCCTAATTTATTATGCCATTCGACCCTACTTTACCCGTGGACCATTCGCCGATTGTCGCGGCGGAATTAAGGAATCAGTTCAACGGTTTGAACGACATCCTCACGGCCTTTCCCTCGATGAGCGACATCTACAATGTCATCGTGCCCAATTGCGCCGCCAACGCCAACGGCGTGGCCACGCTGGGGTTGACGGTGTCCAATCCGCCCACCCAAGCCGAGGTGCAGGCCATCGCCGACAAACTGGATGAATTGATCAACGCCCTCCGCCGGTAGGCGGCGGGAGGCATGGATTAGCTCGCCGCGCTCAAAACGTCGTGAGTTGGTTCCGGTTAAAACGCAATCGGCTCGTTGAGCTTGCCGCATTGCGTGCAGCGGGAGCGATCCACGTCGGCGTCGTCGGTGTAAACAAGGCCGCATTTGGCACAGCGGAAGACGCGGTCTTCAGGATGCGCGGGGCCGAAGCGACGGCGTTCGAGTTCCGAATAAATTCCCACCACGCAGATGGTGCCAAGCGCGAGGGCGACATAAATCACGAGGAGAAGGTTGATGCTCATGGCGGGCTGACGACGGGCACAGTGTGCCAGTTGAAAAGGATTTCGCCGAACATCAGTTTGTCCGCCGGGGCAAAGCGTAGCGCGCGCGCCAGTTCCAATGCCTGCTGGTCGGCGTGGTCGTAGCCGCTGGTTTCCAAGAGCACGGCGGAAATGACGTTGCCATCCGGTTCCACGAGCAGTTGCACGCGGCTCGGCGACAGGATGTCGTTGAACGCAAGTGTCGGCGCGGTGAACGGTTTAAGGATTTTGCGCCGGGCGATTTCACCAGCAAGCTGCCACGTCGAGTTTTGCGGGAGCACCGATTCCAGGTTGGCCGACGGCGCGACGAGTTGCGGCGGCGGCTTGAAGTTGAGTTGCGTCACGGCCAGACGGTTCGTTTGCATGAAAACGCGGAAAGTTGCGCCCAGATCGGCAACGGCGAGCGGGAGAAACGACGGCGGCTCGGTGTAGTGGAAGGAGTTGGTGTCGGCGGCGGGATGCGACCACGCGACCGGAACAAAATCTTCGCTGTGCGGCAGCGCAAACAAAGTCGGGTCGGTCAGCCGGACGAGTTCGCTGCGGTTGTCGGCGAGGCGAAACACCGGGACGTTTGCCGCCACGCGCGCGGCGGCGGTTTTCTTCGCACCCAGCAAAAACACAAAGGCCAGGTGCGCGGCAAAAACGAGCGCGAGAATCAGCAAAAACTTTTTCCAGCCCCAGCCGTCGGCTGGCGCCGGTTCCGCCCGCAAAGGGATTTCGGCGGACGGCGGGTTCATGGCGGGACGGGCAGGGTGGCGAGCAGCAAATTCGTGATGCCGATTTCCGGCGCCCGGGCGAGCAGGGCGAGGTGCGCCAGCTCGTCGAAACTTACGGCTTTGTCCGCGTGGATGACGAGTGTGAGCGGTGTGGGCGCACTTTTGGCGGCGGCGGCCAAGGCGGTTTTCAACACCGCCTCCGTGACGATTTGATTTTGAAAAAACAAACGGTTCTGCGCATCCACTGCAATCGCCACAACGGGACGATCCACGCCCGGCAGATCGGCGGCGGACGGCGGGGTGAGACTCATGCGCAAGCCCGGCACGGGCAGCAGCGCGGTGAGCAGCAGGAAAATCAGCAGCGCAAAAAAGACGGCGGCGAACGGCGCGACGTCAAACTGGTTGCGCAGGATTTTGGCGGAACGCGGAAATTTCATCTTCCATTTCAGTTTTCCGTGACGATGTTGACGATCTCGGCAGCGGCGCGCTCCATGTCCAGCACGATTTTGTTCACGCGGCTTACGAGATAATTGTATCCGGCGTGCGCGGGAATGGCCACGGCAATACCGCCGGCGGCGCAGACCAGCGCCTTCCAGACGCCGTGCGACAGCAGTTCGATATGCGCGTAAAGTCCGGCCTGCTCAATCTGCCCGAACACATCAATGAAACCGACAATTGTGCCGAACAGTCCGAGGAGCGGCGCGATTTGCGTGATGGTGGCGAGCAGGTTTAATTTTTCTTCGAGCCGCGGCACTTCAATCAGGCCCGCCTCCTCGACGGCCTCGCGCACGCGTTCGCGGCCCAGTTCGCGCGCGAGGATGGCGGCCTTGACCAGCCGCGCGACCGGGCCGGGCGTAGCGTCGCAGATGGAAATCGCTTCGACGATATTGCCGCGCTTGACGACGGTGCGGACGCCGTTGAGAAACTCGGCGGAATTGATTTGCGAACGATGGCAAAACAAGGCGCGTTCGATGAACACGACGGCGGCGGCGGCGGCGGCAATCAGGATGAGCCACATGACCGGCCCGCCATTGGCTAAAAGTGTCGGCAGCATCACGTTTGTATAGGGCTTAGCGCGCCAAGTTCAAAGCCAAAAAAAACGCCGGCAAAATTCAGGAGCCGGAATCCAGAATTCAGAATCAAAATAAAATGTTTACGCCGCGCCTAAATTCTGGCTTCTGAAATCCGACTTCGGTATTCTCGCCCGATGGAAAATCTTGACCAATTAAGAGAACTCTTTCGAATGCAAAAAGCCCTCAACGAACGCATCGGCGTCAAAACCGACGGCATGAGCGAGGAAGAAAAAACCAAGTGGCTGCTCAATTATACCCGCGCCATGCAGCAGGAGATGGCCGAGCTCACCGACAGCGTGCCGTGGAAATGGTGGGCTAAGTATCAAAAATTCGACGAGCAAAACGCGCGCGTCGAAGTGGTGGACTTGTTCCATTTTCTCATCAGCATGGCGCAAGTGCTCGGCATGAGCGCGGATGACGTCTTCGCCGCCTATGTCAAAAAGAACGCCGTGAACTTTCAGCGCCAAGATTCCGGCTACACAAAGAAGGACGAGAACGATTCAAAGCATATTTAATGCGTGTCCACCAAACCAAAATCTAAAAATTCAAAACCCCAAACTGCCGTTCCCCCGCGCTGGCGTTCGGAGGTAAAAGAAATCCTCATCACCGAAGCGCAACTTGCCCGCCGCGTGAAAACCTTGGCGAAGGAGATTGAAAAGGATTTTCGCGGCCGCGAGACAGTGGTCGTTTCACTGCTCAACGGCACGGTGATGTTTCTGGCGGATTTGATCCGGCACTTGAACGTGCCGTTGCGCTTGGATTTCATCGGCGTTTCCAGCTACGGCGCGGGGACGGAATCCGGCGAACTCGTTTTCACCAAGGAACTACGTCTCGACGTGCGCGGGCGCGACGTGCTGCTGGTGGACGACATCCTTGATACCGGCAAGACCATGAGCCGCGTGCTGCCCAAGCTGCAGGCCCTCATGCCGCGCCGCATTAAGGTTTGCGTGCTGCTCGACAAGCCCGCGCGGCGGCGCGGCGGCATCGTGGCGGATTACGTCGGCTTTGAAATTCCCGACCTGTTCGTCGTCGGTTACGGACTGGATTTTGCGGAGCGCTACCGCAATCTTCCATTCGTCGGCGTGCTGCACCCGCACGTTTACAAGGAAGCCATCAAACGCGTCAGCACGCCATGAACGAACTTAAATTCATCAGCCTGTTTGGCTGGTTCGCGATGATTTTTTTCGCGTGGACGATTTCACTTAACCGCAAAAAATTTCCGTGGCGCACTGTCATCTGGGGCGTTGGCCTGCAATTCCTCCTCGCGCTGCTGATTCTCAACACGCAAATCGGAAAAGATTTTTTTGTCGTCGCCGGGAAAGTTGTCCAGAAGCTGATCCAGTTTTCCACGGATGGAACGAAATTCGTTTTTGGCCCGCTCGCCGACGGCGCGGTGCTCGGCAAATCATTCGGCGCGGAGCACGGTCTGGTTTTTGCCATTTTGGTCACCGGCACAGTCGTCATCGTGGCTGCGCTGTCATCGTTATTTTATCACTGGGGAATTTTGCAAAAAGTGGTGCGTGCCGTCGCGTGGGTTATGCGCAAGGCATTGGGCACGAGCGGCAGCGAAACGCTGTCCGCCGCGGCAAACATTTTCATGGGCCAAACGGAAGCGCCACTGGTCATTCGACCTTACGTGCCGCGCATGACGAAAAGCGAACTGATGACCATCATGGTTTGCGGCATGGCGCACATCGCAGGCGGCGTGGCAGCGGTCTACGCGGCGATGGGGATGGCCGCCGGCTACGAAAATACCGCCGGACATCTGCTCTGCGCCTCCGTCTTGAATTGTCCCGCCGCATTGATGATCGCGAAAATCATGCTACCGGAAACGGAAGTCAGTGAAACCGCCGGCACTTCGCCCGCTACCGTGCCGCGCACCACTGCCAATTCGATTGACGCCATCTGCCGCGGCGCGGGCGACGGCTTTCATCTCGCGCTGAATATCATCGCCATGCTGATTGCGTTCATCGCTATCATCGCGCTGGCGAATTACGTCGTCGGATTTCCGCAGACACATTTTGGCGTGAAAAATCCGGTGACATTGCAAAACATCTTTGGCTGGATCAACGCGCCGTTCGCATTTCTGATGGGCGTGCCGTGGCAGGACTGCGTGAGCGTCGGACAAATCCTCGGCGAACGCATCGTGCTGAATGAATTCGTCGGCTACCTTGACCTCACGACCAACGCCAAAAAACTCGCGCTCGACCCTCGCAGCTTCACCATCGCGACTTACGCGCTGTGCGGCTTCGCCAATTTTTCCAGCATCGCCATTCAAGTCGGTGGCATCGGTTCACTCGCGCCGGAACGCCGCAGTGAAATGGCCAAGCTCGGTCTCCGCGCGATGGTCGGTGGGTTGCTGGCGGCCTACATGACGGCGTGTCTGGCGGGCTTTTTACTGTGACAAGTTTATCAGAGCCAACCGTTTCTTGATTGGCCGCTGCGGATGGTTTAGTCTGAGCGCTTACTTTTATGGCATTTCTCAACGACAATTATCTCAAACTCAAAGCGGGTTATCTTTTCCCTGAAATCGGTCGGCGCGTGAAAGCGTTTTGCGACGCGAATCCCGAAGCGGCCAAACGCCTAATTCGCTGCGGCATCGGCGATGTGACCGAACCGCTGCCGCCCGCCGTCGTCGCCGCGATGCATAAGGCCGTGGACGAAATGGCCGCGCGCGAAACCTTCAAAGGCTACGGTCCGGAGCAGGGCTACGATTGGTTACGCCACGCCATCGCGCAAAATGATTTTCGCGACAAAGGTCTCGACGTGGCAGATGACGAAATTTTTATCAGCGACGGTTCAAAATGCGATTGCGGTGCGATTCTCGACATCCTCGGCAGCAAAAATAAAATCGCCATCAGCGATCCGGTTTATCCGGTGTATGTGGACACGAACGTGATGGTCGGTCACACCGGCGAGGCGAACGAGGCCGGCGCGTATGCGAAGCTCGTTTATCTGCCGTGCAAACCGGCGAACGGTTTTATTCCCGTGCCGCCAAAGAAACACGTTGATGTGATTTATCTTTGCTCGCCGAACAATCCGACCGGTGCCGCCGCCACGCGCGAACAACTTGAAGCTTGGGTGAAATACGCGCTCGAACACAAATCGGTGATTTTGTTCGACGCCGCTTACGAGGCTTACATCACCGAACCGGGCGTGCCGCATTCCATTTATGAAATTTCCGGCGCGCGCGAATGCGCGATCGAGTTTCGCAGCTTCTCCAAGAACGGCGGGTTTACGGGAACGCGTTGCGCGTTCACGGTGGTTCCCAAATCACTCAACGCTTACACGAAAACCGGCGAAGCGAAGCCGTTGCATCCGTTATGGAATCGCCGCTCGACGACGAAGTTCAACGGCGTCAGCTACGTTGTGCAACGCGCGGCGGAAGCGCTGTATTCGCCCGAAGGCAAAGCGCAGGTGGCCGAACTCATCAAACATTATCTCGGCAATGCGGAAATCTTGCGCAAGGGCGCAAAAAAAGCGGGCCTGAAAGTTTTTGGCGGCGTGAATGCGCCTTACATCTGGGTGCGCACGCCGAAAGGTGTCACTAGCTGGCAGGCGTTCGACAAAATTCTCGCGGACGCGAATGTGGTCATCACGCCTGGTTCTGGTTTCGGCTCGAAGGGCGAAGGCTTTTTCCGCATCAGCGCGTTCAACAGTCGCGCGAACGCCGAGGAAGTCGCGCGCCGCTTGCAGGAGTTGAAGTGGTGAAGATTTGCGGTGCGAATCCCCGGTAAAACGCGGACAGAGTCGCTTATTGCTTTCCTTTTACCAAGGCGTCCACAACACCGGGATCAGCGAGCGTGGACACGTCGCCGATCTGGTCGGTCTGGTTCTCGGCGATCTTGCGCAGGATGCGGCGCATGATTTTACCGGAGCGCGTCTTTGGCAGGCCGGGCGCGAATTGGATTTTATCCGGCACGGCAATGGCTCCGATTTCTTTGCGGACGTGTTGCGCGAGTTCTTTCTTCAGCTCGTCGCTTTCGTGGATGCCGTCTTTCAAGGTCACGAAGGCGTAGAGCGCCTGGCCTTTGATGTCGTGCGGCATGGGCGCGACGGCGGCTTCGGCGACTTTCGCGTGGCTCACGAGCGCGCTCTCCACTTCGGCGGTGCCGATGCGGTGGCCGGAGACGTTGACGACATCGTCCACGCGGCCGAGCAACCAGTAGTCGCCATCGGCATCAATGCGGCATCCGTCGCCGGTGAAATACATGTCCTTGAACGTGGCGAAGTAGGTGTTGATGAAACGGTCGTGGTCGCCCCAAGTCGTGCGCATGATGCCGGGCCACGGTTTCTTGATGCAGAGTTTGCCGCCTTCGTTCGGTTTGCATTCGGAGCCATCGTCGCGGAGAACCACGGGTTCTACGCCGAAGAAAGCACGTCCAGCGCTGCCAGGTTTGAGCGTGTGTGCACCGGGCAAAGGCGTGATGAGATGGCCACCAGTTTCGGTCTGCCACCATGTGTCCACGATGGGGCAACGTTCGCCGCCGATGTGTTTGTAATACCACATCCACGCTTCGGGATTGATCGGTTCACCGACGGAGCCGAGCACGCGGAGCGAAGACATGTCGTATTTTGCGGGAAATTCATCACCGAGCCGAATGAGCGCGCGGATGGCGGTGGGCGCGGTGTAGAAGGAATTCACTTTGAACTTCTCGACGATTTTCCAGAGACGTCCGGCGTCGGGATAAGTCGGCACGCCTTCGAACATGAGCGTGGTGCCGCCGTTGCAGAGCGGGCCGTAAACAACGTAGCTGTGGCCGGTGACCCAACCGATGTCAGCGGTGCAGAAGTAAACGTCGTTCTCGTGGATATCAAAAACGTAGCGGTGCGTGATGGCACTCCAGAGCAGATAACCGGCGGTGCTATGGACGACGCCCTTGGGTTTGCCGGTCGAGCCGGAGGTGTAGAGGATGAAGAGATAATCTTCGGCCTTCATCTTTTCCGCCGCGCATTCGGCAGAGGCTTTCGCCATCAATTCGTGATACCAGACATCGCGGCCAGCCACGATGTTGCACGGCTCGTCATTGCGTTTCACGACGACGACCTTTTGGATGCTCGGCGTGTGTGTAAGCGCGGCGTCGGCAAGCTGCTTGAGCGCGAGAGATTTTCCAGCGCGGAGCGAGACGTTCGCGGTGATGAGCAATTTACATTCGGAATCGTTGATGCGGCCGGCGAGCGAATCCGAGCTGAATCCGCCGAACACGATCGAGTGAATCGCGCCGATGCGCGCGCACGCGAGCATCGCGACGGCGGCTTCGGGAATCATCGGCATGTAAATCGCCACGCGGTCGCCTTTGGTGACACCGAGCGATTTGAGGACGTTCGCCAACTTGCAGACATCTTTGTGAAGCTCGGCGTAGGTGATGTGCTTTACATCTTCCTCGGGTTCGCCCTGCCAGATGATCGCGGTCTTATTACCGATGGTCTTGAGATGACGATCGAGGCAGTTGACGGTGACATTGAGTTCACCGTCCTCAAACCAAGTGTGTTTGATGACGCGCTTGTCGGTGCTCCACTCAAACTTGCGGGCGTGCGTCGGTTGCTTGAACCAATCGAGTGTGGCAGATTGCTCCATCCAGAAATTTTCCGAGTCATTGACGGAGCGCGCATACATCGCTTCGTATTGGGCGGAATTTATCAGCGCGTGTTTGATGACTTCGGGCGACGGAGGAAAGGTCCGGCCAGCTTGTTGCAGCGATTCGGTGGAAATGGCGTTGCTCATTTTTGTTCAGATGAAATCAGTTGCAGAATTTCTAAAAATAAAAAGCCGCTGTCAATCGCAAGACAGCGGCGGGCGCAAAAATATTTTACGCATCAAGTGTTGCCGTTAGCTTTTCCGGCAGCAAAGTAGTCAAGAAAGCGAATCAATTTTTCCTTCGCTTCTTTGCGCGCAACGATGGCGTCAATCAGGCCGCGATCCAAAAGAAATTCCGCCGTCTGAAAGCCCGGTGGCAAATCCGCGTGCGTCGTGTCCTTGATGACGCGCGGGCCAGCGAAACCAATCATCGCGCCCGGTTCGGCAATGTTCAAATCGCCCAGTGCCGCGTAGCTGGCCATCACGCCGCCGTAGCTGTTGTTGGTCAGATAGCTGATATAAGGCAGCCGCTGCTGGGCGTGGAGCGCAAGCGCGGCAGAAGTTTTTGCCATCTGCATCAAACTGAAAACGCCTTCCTGCATCCGCGCGCCGCCGCTGGTGGAAATGATGATGACCGGCCAGTGGCCTTCTGTGCCGCGTTCAATCAGCCGCGTTAGCTTTTCGCCGACGACCGCGCCCATCGAACCGCCCATGAAACGAAAATCCATTACTCCGAGCGCGACTTGATGCGCGCCGATTTTGCCGATGCCGGTGACGACAGCGTCTTTCAGCATCGTGGCCTTTTTGTCGCGGTCGAGTTTGCTTTTATAGCTGGCAAATTTCAAAATGTCCACGCTCACCATGTCCGCATCCATTTCCTCGAACGTGCAGGTTTCCACGAGCGAATGAATGCGTTCGCGTGACGTGATGGGGAAATGATGCTGGCACTTCGGGCAAACCTGCAAATTCTCGTCCAGCTCCTTGTCGAAAATCATGCCGTCGCAGGAAGGGCATTTCGTCCACAACCCTTCAGGAATTTCCCGCTTCTTCGACTTGCTGCCACCGACCTTCGGTTTTTTGGCAAAGCTCGTCTGCTCGGTCGGCGCGGGCGGCGGCGTCAAAGCCGGTTCGACCTGCACGACTCCACCGATTGATTTCTTCAGGAACGTAGTGGTATCCATGAACGCCTGATACTACGAAATTCACAGCCCGCGCGCAACCGTCCAGACACAAACTTCCGCCGCGCCCGCCGCGCGCAAGGCCTGGGCGCAGGCATTCGTTGTCGCGCCGGTGGTGAAAACATCGTCCACGAGCACAATTCTTTTTCCGTCCAGCCGCAGGTTTTTGCGGACGGCAAAGGCATTTTTCATGTTCGCCGCACGTTCATCGCGCGTGAGCAATGTCTGAGTCGCCGTGGGGTTCACGCGCTGGAGAATTTTTTCTCGCAAAGGAATTTTGGTGACGCGGGCAAGTTGCGCGGCAAGCAGCGCGGCCTGGTTGAATTCGCGTTCCCGCAATTTCACCGGATGCAGCGGCACGGGCGCGATGTAATCCCATTTCTCTCCGGCCAAAACCGGCGCGGCCTCGCGCACGAGCAGGCCGCCAAGAAAACTTTCAAACCACAGCGCGTTTGAATACTTGAAGCGATGAATCGCCTCCAGCACCACGCTTTTCGCGACGACCGCCGAGCGCGCAGAAGTGAAATGCAATTCCATTTCGTGACAGTTGGTGCAGTTGAATTCCGTCGTCAGGTCGCCCTCAAACGGCAGACCGCAGCGCGCGCAGAACGGCGGACGGATGAAGCGGACGTGCGTCCAGCATTTGCTACAGACATAGCCGTCGGCCGCCTCCGCCCGTTGCTTCGTGCAAAGCTGGCAGACAGGCGGATACAACAGGTTCAGAGCATTGGCTAGGAGGCTGCCGGTCACGCGGCAAATTTATTTTTTCGGCGGCGAAGGGAAAGACAATTTTGAAAATTGGTTTTCAATAAAATTTAATCCAGCGCATCTGCGATGACTTCGGCCATGTGGCGCGTGCGGACGGTGGCGAGATGCTGCACTTGCTGGCGGCAACTGGTGCCGGAGAGAATCGTAGTCGTGCCATACGGCTGCTGCTTGAGTTGCGCCAACAGCGGTTCGGCGATTTTCACCGAGAGGTCGTATTTGGATTCCATCATACCAAAGGAACCGGCCATACCGCAGCAGCCAGTGTGCAGCAACGTCGCGCTGCGGCCGGGCAGGCGCGCGGCGAGACGTTGTATGGCGGCGGGATCGGTCAGTGCCTTTGCGTGGCAATGCACATGAATGGCCAGACGTTCTTCGCGCGGTTTGAACTTCAGCGCATCCGGCTCGCGGTCGAGCAACTGGCCGATGAAATCTTCAAACAGAAAACTGCGCGCAGCAATTTCCGTGGCACCGGGCAAATTTAATTCCCGATAATCTTCGGCGAACATCGAGTAGCAGGACGGTTCAAGAAAAATAATCGGCGCAGTTCCGGCGGTGGCGGCGAGCAGCGCGAGATTGTGTTCGCCCAGTTTTCCCGCTTCATCAAGGTTGCCCACGCTGAAGGCGGGTCGGCCACAGCACTTGCGTTTCGCGAGCAGTGTGACGGCGAAACCGGCGGCTTCGAGCACGGCGACGGCGGCTTGGCCGATGTGCGGTTCGTGATAGCGCACAAACGTATCGTCCCACAAAATCACGCTGCCGCGATTCGGCTGCGATTCGCTGCGATGCTTGGCGAACCAGCGGTCAAAACGTTCGTGCGCAAACGCGGGCAGCGACCGCTGGTCGGTCAGGCCAAAAAATTTTCCCATGAGATGCCGCAGCGAGCGCGATTGCAAAAATAAATTCGCAATGCCCGGCACGGCGCAGCCGACGCGCCCGGCCAAATCCAGCGAGCTGACGAGCCGCTGAAATTTACTTTTGTGCCTGCGCTTCGTGCGCGCGTAGAGCAACTCGGCTTTGAGCAGCGGCAGATTTACGTTGGACGGACATTCGTTGGTGCAGGCGCGGCAAGAAAGACAGTTGCTCAACGCATATTCCAATTCCTCCGCGCGCAGCGGATCAGCGATTTCGCGATGCTCCAACGCGGCGCGAATAAGATTGGCGCGACCGCGTGTGGACATGCCTTCTTCGCCGGTCGCGAGATACGTCGGACACATCGTCGGCGTCTGTTTCGTGCAGCCGCCGCAGCCGTTGCACTGTTCGAGGTTGGCGATGAACGATTCATCGCGCGCGGCAAATGCCAGTTTCGGCTCGAACGGCAAAATCAAATTGTAATCCGCGCCTTGACGCAGGTGTTGGTCGATTTTGTAACGGCCATCGCCAATGATTTTGCCCGGATTAAAAAGATTATTTGGGTCAAAAGCGGATTTGATTTCGCGCATCACGCGGTAAAGCTCCGCGCCAACTTGTTCCTTCAAAAATTCCGTGCGCGCGATGCCGACGCCATGTTCAGCCGCGAGCGAACCTTTAAATTGCGCCACGAGCGCGGCGACTTCATCGGCGATTTGCCGGAATTTTTTCAGGTCGTCACCGCTGTGTAAATCGAGCACGGGGCGGACGTGCAACAGTCCCGCCGCCGCGTGGCCGTAAAACGACGCTTCGACGCCGACGCGCTGCATCAATTCCTGCAAGCCCGTGACATACGCTGGCAAATCGCGCGGTTGCACCGCCGCGTCTTCGATGAAACACGCGGGCTTGGCGTCGCCTTTGCGGCTCGTCAAAAGGGAAAGTCCCGCCTTGCGCATCACCCAAACCAGATCGCGTTCGCGGCTGGTTTTCAAAATCAAACGGCGACGGCCAATCTTCATTTTTGCCAATTCTGCGAGCTTGTCTTTCGCGTCCGCAAAAAATTCCACGAGCAGAATGGATTCGCACGGCTGCGCGTCGAGATGCAGCAAATCGCGCACGGCCTGAAACTCCCGCTGGCCGCGCGTCTGGTCAAACAGCGGACGGTCAACGTGCTCAATCGCCGCTGGCGACAATGGCAAAATTTCCTGCGTGGCTTGCATCGCTTCGGCGATGGAATCAAAGAACACCACGCCCACACCGCGTTCGGCGGGCAGGGGAACCAGATTCAATTCCGCCGAAAAAATTCCCGCGAGCGTGCCTTCGCTGCCGCATAGAATGGGAATTAAATTTCCCGGTTGCGCCACTGCGCGCGCGAGGCCATAGCCCGGCCAGCGCTTCAAAAGTCCCGCTGGAAATTGTTCGCTGATGAGCAGTTCGTTCAATGAAACCAAGTCTTCTACGATGGCGCGCTGGCGACGCAACGTTTCCAGATGCGCGCCGATGCGAGTGATTTTACCGTCGGCGAGAATGATTTCGATTTCGCGGACGTGCTGGCCGGTCGTGCCGTAAACCGGCGTGTGCGCGCCGGAAGAATCGTTCGCAATCATGCCGCCGAGCGTCGCGCGCGAACTCGTTGCCACGTCCGGCCCGAAACAAAATCCGAGCGGCTTGAGATAATTGTTCAGTTGATCCAGCACGACGCCCGCGCCGACGCGCACGGTCGCGGTGTCTTTATTAAAATCCCAGATGACGCGATTGTGCCGCGCAAAATCCACAATGAGTCCGTCGCCAATCGCGCCGCCGGAAAGTCCCGTTCCGCTGCCACGCGGCGTTACCGAAACACCCGCCGACAACGCGGCTTGAATGACGTGCGCGGCCTCGACGGTGGTTTTTGGAAACGCGACGGCGGCGGGAACGATTTGATACGGCGAGGCGTCCGTCGCGTAAAGCTGGCGGGTGCGGTTGTCGAACGCGACCTCGTAGTTCGCGGCATTAAGCGCGGCCATCTGTTGCGTGGAAAGCACAGGCACAAACTATCTGCGCACGCGCCGGTTGACAATGGGATTGATGAATCGGTTGTAGCGACGGGGCAGCAAACATTTGCACAATTTGAATTTCCTTTTCTTCAAACGCTTTCCAGTTATCCTGCTGCGCTCTGATTCTTTTGAAAAATGGACGCCGCACACATACGTAATTTCAGCATCATCGCCCACATTGACCACGGGAAGACTACGCTCTCCGACCGGCTCTTGCACATGACCGGCACGATCGCCACGCGCGATATGTCGGAACAATTGCTCGACGCGATGGATTTGGAAAAGGAGCGCGGCATCACCATCAAGGCGCATCCGGTCACGATGCTTTACAAGGCGCGCAATGGGGAGACTTATGAATTGAATCTCATTGATACGCCCGGTCACGTGGACTTTGCGTATGAAGTGTCGCGCAGCTTGAGCGCGTGCGAAGGCGCGTTGCTCGTGATTGATGCGGCGCAAGGTGTCGAGGCGCAGACGGTGGCGAATTATCATCTCGCGGCGAAGCTGGATCTCACGATCATTCCGGTCATCAACAAGATTGATCTCGGTCACGCGAACGTGCCGCAGGCGAAGCAGCAATTGGAAGATGTGCTTGCGGTGCCGAGTGAATGGGCGATTCCTTGCAGCGCGAAACAAGGCATCGGCATCGAAGATATTTTGGAAGCCATCGTGGCGCGCGTGCCGCCGCCGAAACCGACGGGCGAACCAAGTTTGCAGGCGCTGGCGTTTGATTCGTATTTCGATACTTACAAGGGTGTCGTGACGCACGTGCGCATTTTCAACGGCGAGATGAAGCCGGGCATGATGGTGAAACTTCTGCACTCCGGCAAAAATGTCGAGGTGAAGGAAGTCGGCAGCTTCAATCCGAAGCCTTACATCCGCGAGAAACTGGAAGTGGGCGAGACGGGTTATTTCACGGCGAACATCAAGACGGCCGCCGAAGTGAAGATGGGCGACACGATCACGGACGCGCGCAATCCGTCGAGCGAATTGCCGGGCTTCAAAGAGATTCATCCGATGGTGTTCAGCGGGATTTATCCCATCAACACGGCGGATTACGAACAGTTGAAGCAAGCGATGGGCAAGCTGAAGCTGAACGACTCGGCGTTTGTTTATTCTTCGGAAACGTCCGTGGCGCTCGGCTTCGGTTTCCGCTGCGGTTTCCTCGGCTTGCTGCATCTGGAAATCGTGCAGGAGCGTTTGCGTCGCGAATACGACATGGACATCATCGCGACGTATCCGAGCGTGGTGTATAAAGTTTATCTCTCGGACGGCACGATGAAGGAAATTGACAATCCGGCCTTCATGCCGGACTCGGCGCACATCGCCAAGATTGAAGAGCCGATGGTGAAGGCGTTCGTCATTTGTCCAAACGAAAACATCGGCGATATGATGTCGCTGATTTCCGAAAAGCGCGGCAATGTGGATCACACGGAGACGTTGGATTCGCGCCGCGTGATGTTGACCAGCTTGATTCCGCTGAACGAAATCCTGATTGATTTCCATGACCGCATCAAATCCATCACGCGCGGTTTCGGGTCGATGGATTACGAGCCGGATGAATACATGGAGAGCGACATGGTGAAGCTCGACATGCTCGTGAACACCGAACCGATGGACGCGTTCTCGTGCATCGTGCATCGCACGAAGGCCGAGGGCAGGGGACGTTCGCTCGCGGAGAAGTTGAAAGAAGTCATCCCGCGCCAGCAGTTCCAGGTGAAGATTCAGGCGGCGATCGGTGGTAAGATTGTTGCGTCCGAAGTCATCAGCGCGTTCCGCAAGGACGTGACGGCGAAGTGCTACGGCGGCGATGTCTCGCGTAAACGCAAACTTTTGGAGAAACAAAAGGAAGGCAAGAAGCGCATGAAATCCATCGGCAATGTGAACATCCCGCAGGAAGCGTTCATCGAAGTGTTGAAAGCTTGATTGCGGACAATTTTTCCCCACCCTCCGCCATTGTTGGTGCGTGCGAGCCCGGTTGCTTCCGGCAATTGTAGAAACTGTCTCATCTGCCTCGATTCGGATTACGTCTGAATTGATGGACGCCGACTGTGAACGTGACTGTTTTAGAAAATATTTTCACTGAATGCGTATCAGTCCTATTTGGTTTGCCAACACACCGGGGCTAGAACCGGTAAATCTTGCAGTCACCCCAGACAAGGTAATACAAATCACCGACAATAAACCGCAATGAAACAGCAGCGGAGATTTTGACCGCCCGCTATGCTGTTCTTGATGAATGGGCAAATGAAAATACTGTTAGCGCTTGGCTTGAATCTGCTGCTAACGACGCGCGCTTTGGCCGGTCCGCCGTTTTTAACCGATGATCCGGAACCAACGGATTACCAGCATTGGGAAAATTATCTTTACGCGACGGGCAATCATCAGGGTGGCGCTTACACCCTCAGCGGCCCGGCGGTCGGCATCAATTATGGCGTGCTACCGGATACGCAACTGTCGGCTAGCACCGGTCTGACTTCGGTCGGCGGCGGCGGCCAACCGGCCGCTTCCGGTTTGGGCGATACGCAGTTGAGCGTTAAATACCGTTTTCTTCATGAAACTAACGGCTGGCTGGATGCGGCCATTTTCCCTGCTGTCAATCTGCCCACCGGCGACGCGGCGCGCGGGCTGGGCAATGGTCGGGCATGGTTTCAACTCCCCTTGTGGCTGCAAAAAGATTTTGGCGCGTGGACCACTTACGGCGGCGGCGGGCTGGCCTTGAATTCCGCGCCCGGCCAGCGCAACTATCCCTTTGGCGGCTGGCTCTTGCAGCGCGATTTTAGCGGACGGTTTTCACTCGGCGGCGAAGTCTTTGCACAGGCTCGGAACTCGGATGGAGACAATGGTTTTGTGGTTCTGAATTTTGGCGGCTCCTGCCGGCTGAATGAAAATTTCAGCTTGCTTGCCAGCGCCGGGCACAGCATCGCTGGCGAGGAACAGACGATATGGTTTTTTGCGCTGGAGTGGCAATATTGAACCGCTAGGCCAAAACCCCTGCGATTTCACTGGATAAGTTGAATTCAAACTTGCAAAATGAACTGTGATTAAAAACAAATCCGCGCCCCGTTCCGCTCCAGAGCCGCTTGCCGATGGCCAAATCTGGCGCATGGCGGAAACCAATCTGCAGGTGGACATGGTGGGCCGGTTGCTCGTGCATTACAAACTCGGCAAGCACGGTGCCGTGCGCGTCTCCAACTCCATCGGTAGCAAGACGGACATCGAAAAATTTCTCAAGAAAAACAAAGCCGTGCTGATGCCGCCCGTCAAAGCGACGGTCAAGCCGGAAAATAAAAAAACAACGGCCAAGAAGCCCGCTGCGGCTAAGAAAAAAGCCGCCGTAAAAAAATAATTTATTCCGCCACGAGCCGGGACGCCCAAACGTCCCGGCTTTTTTTATTGTGCAAAACTAGATTTCATGGATTACGTTCGGCGCGTTATGAGTGAATGGCGTTTCAAACTTTTATTCGATGGCGACTGTCCGCTGTGCCAGCGCGAGGCGCGCTTTCTGCAAAAGCGCAACCGCCACGGCTGGCTCGTGTTTGAAGACATCGCCGCACCAAATTTTAATGCGGCGGTTTATGGGAAAACGCAGGCGGAGTTGATGGGTGTGATCCACGGCATTTTTCCCGACGGACGCATCGTGACGAAGGTGGAAGTTTTTCGCGAAGCGTATCGCGCCGTCGGCCTCGGCTGGCTGCTCGCGCCGACGGGTTGGCCGGGTTTGCGCTGGCTCGCTGACATCGGTTACGAATGGTTCGCGCGCAACCGCATGAGCATCGGAAAATTTTTCGGGCGCAAATGTGAGTCCGGCAGTTGCGCCGCGCCGGTGAGCAAAAATTAAACGGCGCGCGTTTTATTTATCCTCGCTGATAGAATTGACGCGCCCAGAAACCACTTTGGCGCCCAGCACCAACGCCTTGAAATGCCATTCGGCATTCGCTTCCATCAACGGTTGATAATCCTGTGACTGACCGGCGGGTTGATTTTCCGCATCAAAAAGTTGCACGCTGATTTTTACGCCAAAACGCCGCTGGCTGCCGAGATTGCGAACCGTTCCGCTGGCGTAAACGAGCGAGCTGCCGGACGTTTTTTCCAGTTTAATTGTGGAGATGGCAAAATTATTGGTGCGCTGCCAGCCGTTGGGAAGGCCGGAGGCGTCGGATAAATTAGTTTGCGCGGCTGGCGCGGTTTGATTTCCCGAAACGGCGGCAGTGGGTTTTTTCTTCAACAAAATTACGGCGGTAAGTCCGATTGTAATCAACAAAATTAAAGCGGTAACTCCTATCGCAATGCGCCTGATTTCATTGTTTTTATTGTTTGAAACTGGCGCGGCGAGTTCCGTCGGCTGGCCGCAATGCGGGCAGGGGATGGTTTCGCCAATGGCGTCGGTAGGAAATTCCAAATGGCCGGCACAGTGACGGCATTGGCCTTTGACAAAGTTGTCGTTGGACATTTTCCATTAAGGATGCGAGAAACTAGACGAAACCTAAAGTTTGTTTTCAACGTCTCATCTGTTAACAACCTAAAGTTATGAACCAAGACGAACACTCTGCGCATCTTGAAGATCATTTTTTGACGCGTCGGCAATTTCTTCAGCGCGCCGGGATGGGTTTTGGCGCCTTGAGTCTCGCGGCGATGTTTGGCAATGAACTTTTTGCTCCCGCCGCCAACGCGATGGAGGCCGAGGCGACACTTTTGCCTAAAGCGCCGCCGCTGCCCGCCAAGGCCAAACACGTCGTCCACATATTTGCGCAGGGCGCGCCGTCGCACGTGGACACTTGGGATCCGAAACCGGCGTTGAGTAAAATGGACGGCCAAGAAATTCCCGGACAGAACGGTGTGGCGATGGGTTCGCCGTTCAAGTTTGAAAAGAAAGGCAAATCCGGCATCGAGGTCAGTGAAGTTTTTCCGCAGATGGGCGAGTTGGTGGATGATCTTTGCGTGGTGCGTTCGATGTATACCGACATTCCCGCGCATGAAGTGGCGACCGTCATGATGAATACTGGTTCGCGCCTCGTGCGGCCGAGCGTGGGTTCGTGGGTGCTTTACGGTCTCGGCACGGAAAATCAAAATATGCCGGGCTTCATTTCGTTGCGACCCGGTGGTGCGCCGCCCGGCGGCACGGCGAATTGGCAATCAGCTTTTCTGCCAGGAATTTATCAAGGCGTCAGTATCAACACGAAAGTTCCGACGTTAAATATGTTGATTGAAAACATTCGCAACCCGGTTACGCCGTTGCCGGAACAGCGTCGCCAACTGGATTTGGTGCACAAGCTGAATGAGATTCACAGTCAGAATTTGCAAAAGGACGCGCAGCTCGAATCGCGATTGGAAGCTTATGAAATGGCGTTTCGGATGCAGACAGAAGCAACGGATGCCTTTGACTTGAACAAGGAGCCACAATCCATGCGCGAAATGTATGGCCGCTCCGCGCAGGGGAATCAAATGCTCATCGCGCGGCGGCTCATTGAACGCGGCGTGCGTTTCGTGCAGGTGTGGGCGGGCGGTTGGGATCATCATCAGGACTTGGAGGAGAAATTGCCGGATCGCGCGAAGGACATTGACCAGCCGCTCGCGGCGTTCATCAAAGATTTGAAACAGCGCGGCTTGTTTGATGAAACGCTTATCGTTTGGGGTGGCGAATTTGGTCGCAAGCCGACGCGTGACCGCAATGGTGGCGACAATCCGGGCCGCGATCATAATTCCAAAGCGTTCACGACCGTGCTCGCGGGTGGTGGCGTGCGCGGCGGCATGACTTACGGCAAGACGGATGATTTCGGCGCAGCCTCCATCGAAAATAAAGTCCACGTCCACGACTTGCACGCGACGATTCTTGCGCTGCTGGGTTTCGACCACAAAAAACTGACTTACCGCTATAATGGACGAGATTTTCGTCTGACGGAAACGAGCGGTGAAATTGTCAAAGCTGTCTTCGCATGAAAAACGTTTTGCCACTGATGTTGCTGGTGGCCTTGGGTTGGGGCAGGGCAGTCGCCGCCGATTTAACGCCCGCGCAAACGGATTTTTTTGAAAAAAAAATCCGTCCGGTGCTCGCGGATAACTGCTACAAATGCCACAGCACGCAGGCGGAAAAAGTTAAAGGCGGGCTGTTGCTCGACAGCCGCGACGGACTTTTGAAAGGCGGCGACACCGGCGTTGCCATTGTGCCAGGGAATCCCGAAGCAAGTTTGCTCATCAAAGCCGTGCGCTACACGGATCCAGATTTGCAGATGCCCAAGAACAAGAAGCTCGACGACGACCAGATTGCTGATTTGGTCGCGTGGGTGAAAATGGGCGCGCCCGATCCGCGCGTGGCAATGGTTGCACAATCCAAATGGGACGACAACAAAACGAATCATTGGGCATGGCAGCCGGTCAAGCACGTAACTGTCCCTCAAGTCAGCAATCCTAATTGGTGTCGGACGCCGATGGATAATTTCATCCTCGCGAAGTTGGATGAAAAAGATTTAAAGCCGAGTGCGCCCGCTGACAAACGCACGCTGATTCGCCGCGCGACGTTTGATTTGATCGGTCTGCCGCCGACGCCGGAGGAGGTTCAAGATTTTGTGAGCGACACGTCGCCGGACGCATTTGCCAAAGTCGTTGACCGGTTGCTTGCCTCGCCACATTACGGCGAGCGTTGGGGACGCCATTGGCTGGACGTGGCGCGTTACAGCGACACGAAAGGCCAGCCTCGTCGCAACACTGAAGATAATCTTAATCCGTTTGCGTGGACCTACCGCGACTATGTCATCCGCAGCTTCAACGAGGACAAACCTTACAATCAATTCATCATGGAGCAAATTGCCGCCGATCGGTTGGCGTCGTGGAAACGCGATCCGACGAATTTAACCGCGCTGGGTTTTCTGACGGTTGGCGATCATTTCATGGGCATGCAGAATGACATTCTCAACGACCGCATTGACGTGGTGACGAAAGGTTTTCTCGCTCTGACGGTGACATGTGCACGCTGCCACGACCACAAGTTCGATCCGATTCCGCAGAAGGATTATTATTCGTTGCGCGGTATTTTTGATAGTTGTGTTGAGCCAAAAAATGAGCCGGTCATCGCCAAGGTCACTGCCACAGAAGCTTATCGAGGCTATTACCAACAGCGGGAATTGTTGACGACAGAGGCGGATAATCTGGAAGCCAGTCTGCCGGGATTCCGCAAGAGCGGCGACCTTGACGCTTTCAAAGAAGCGCGCCGGACGTTGCAACAGAAGGAGCATGCGATTGCCGAACTGGATTTGAACAATCCCGGTTCGCCCGAGCGCGCGATGGTTTTGGAAGACGCGGCAAAAGGGCATGACTCGCCATTATTTATTCGCGGCGAAGCGGGTAATCGCGGCGAAATCGTCCCGCGTCGTTTTTTGCAAATTTTATCCGCACCGAATCGCCCGGTTTATACCAACGGCAGCGGACGACTGGAACTTGCTCTGGGCATCGCCAGCAAAAATAACCCGCTCACCGCGCGCGTGATGATCAACCGCATTTGGGAGCATCATTTTGGCGCTGGTTTTGTGCCGACGCCGGATGATTTTGGCATGATGTCCGATCCACCCAGCCATCCTGAATTGCTCGATTATCTCGCGATGAATTTTATGACAAACGGCTGGAGCATCAAAAAAATTCACCGGCTGATTATGCTGTCGAGCGTCTATCAGGAAAGCAGCGAGAGCAATCCGCGTTACGTCCAGATTGATCCAGGCAACCGGCTACTTTGGCGCGCGAACATACGGCGGCTGGAATATGAGCCGTTGCGCGACTCGTTGCTCGCCATCGGCGGAATGCTCGACACCAACATTTACGGTAAGCCTGTGGATTTGCGTAAGCAGCCGGATAATACGCGGCGGACGATTTATGATTTTGTAGATCGCGCGAACATTGACGACGTGCTGATCAATTTTGATTTTGCCACGCCGGACATGGTGACGGGCGCGCGCCACCAGACAACTGTGCCGCAACAGGCGTTGTTTTTGATGAACAGCCCGATGGTGATCCAAGTCGCCCGGCGGCTGGTGGCGACGCCGGATTTTGTCGCGACGGAAGACGACGCCGAGCGTCTGAATTTTCTTTACGAGCGCATTTACCAGCGTCCGCCAAGCCCAGAGGAAACTTCACTCGGGCTCGAATTTGTTGGTGAAACACCGTTGCCGGGCGAAGTGTTGCCGCTAGCCGCCAACAACGACGGCGGGAAAAAATTTAATCAAAAAAATAATCAGGCCTTTCCTGGCTACATCATGAAGAACCGTGCGCCACTGACTTCATGGGAGGAATATGCGCAGGCGCTGTTGCAGGCGAATGAAACTTCGTTTGTAAATTAACGTCTTCGCGCCCGGACAATTCTTGCGGTTACGGCACATTAACTGCTAAATAGCCAGCAGTTGTAGCCATGACTCGCATCGCCCTCTGGCTGGCCCAACACCAGCTTAAGTCCAAGACGCCCGCGCGCCGTTTGCGGGCGTTGCAAAGTTTGCGCTCCGCCATCAACGACGCCGTGGTCGCGCTCGACGACAAAATCACCGTCGCGCTGCTGAATCATGTGCTGACTGATCCCGAGGTGGAAGTTCGCCAGGAAGCCACGGCGATTCTCGCCGACCTGCGCGATGTGCGAACCGTGCCAACTTTGATTCGCGCATTGAGCGACCCAAGTGAATCTGTGCAAGAATCCGCCATTGCCGCGCTCAAGCGGCTGGACGACCGCGCGGCCATCGCCGCGCTGGTTCTGAAATTGTCGAACGGCACGCCGACGGTTCAATGGCGCGCGGCGCAAGCGCTCAAGTCGCTTGGCTGGCAACCCAACACCTCGCAGGAACAAATTTATTATTTCATCGCCACTGGCGCGATCCGGCAGTTGTCGGTGTTCGGAACCGAAGCCATCAAGCCGCTCACGGATTTTTTACGCACGGCCACGGCGGACAAAAAATCTGCCGCTGCCAACGCGCTGGGGGAAATCGCCGAACCGGCCGTGTTCAAGCCGTTACAAAGTTTGCTGCGCGACGCCGAACCGACGGTGCGCACCGCCGCCATTTATGCGCTCGAGCAGGCCGGCTGCCGCGATTGCCAGCCCGCACTCATCGGCGCTTTGCGTGACAGCGCGCGCAACGTGCGACTGGTCGCGGCGCAGGCGCTGGGTTCGCTGGGCGACACGTCAGCGGTCGAGCCGTTGATAAAATTACTCAATGACAAGGATTGGGAAATCCGCCGGGCGGCGCTGGATTCGCTCGGCAAGCTGGGCGACACGCGCGCGTTTCCCTCCGTTGCCAAACCGCTGGACGACACCGACCAGGAAGTCCGCGAGGGCGCAGCCAATGCGCTCGGGCGCGTCGGCAATGAAACTATTGTCGAGAAACTCGTGATGACCATGGTGGACGCTCACGCCGGCGTGCGACAGGCGGCGGCGCGTGCAGCGGCTGCTGCCGGAGATTCAAGCTGCCGCTAAAAACCATGATTTCAGCGTGCAGTCCGCCGCCAATAATTTGCTCAAGCGCGTCGTCCGCAAAAGCGCAGACGCATCGCCGCTGACGTTGACGGCGGGGAGCGAACAACCGCCTTCGCCGCTTGCCGAACTGTTGCGCCGGCTGCTCGTCCATGCCGTTGCCGCCGTGCGCGTGGCCGCCGCCGAAACCATCGGGCGGATGCAGTTGGCGGAGTGCGCGGAAAAATTAAAAGCCGCGTTGAACGACGCCGAGCCTGCGGTGAAAATTGCGGCGCAGGCGGCGCTGGCAAAACTCGCGTCAGACGAACCGACCGCCAGCACCGGCAATGTCACTTTTCTTTCACCTGCCGCGCCGCCCGCCGACAAGCCCGCCGAGGTGGAAGATGTATTGATTTGTTCGCCGCTCGGCGAGCTGCTGCACGACCGCAACTGCCGCCATCTGGCTGACTGGCTAAAGACGCTGGAATTTATTTTGCCGCAGACCGAACAGTTGGGCGCGCTCATGTCGCTCGGCCAGTTCCAGCATTTGGAAATTCAGACCAGCGGGTCGCGTATCCTCATTCTCGCCGCGCCGGAGGGCAACGTGATGCTGCGCGTGAAAAATAATTGCGCCGCTGTGGCCGCGCCGACCGGCGCCGTCGTAAATGACGCCCTGAAAGCGCAGGCGACGGAATGGTTGCGGCACGCGGCGTTTGTGCGGGGCGTGCTGCTGCGCGCCCTGCGCTTTGCCGACCAGACGATTGTGTGCGACGTGGATTCGCGCGACCTCACGGCGGCGGCGCTGGAGCAGGCCTGCCGCGTCGTGGCCGACACGTTTCAATGGCTGCTGCCGCGGCAGATTCCTTCCCTGCAACTGGTCTGGCATTACGACCGCACGACCTTGCACAGCGTGCGCCGCACCGACAAGGCGATCTTGGTCGCGATGGCCACCGCAAAAACGGATGATCTGGATTTGCCCGCGCTCAACCGGCAACTGGCGGAATTTCAAAGCCTCGCCAAAATTTGATACGGCAAAGCACTTTTGGTGCTTGAGATTTATTTTTCCATTCAACAGTCGTTTCGGCGTCGGCCAGCAACTTTGCGGAAGCAAATTCTTTCATTTCCCGCAGCTGAACGGCTCGCCGGGCAAAAAAAGTTGTCGGTTTGGCAAATAATGGAAAGCCGGTGGCAAAGTTTTCGTGAATCGTTGCTCCTGCCTAATGAATTTATCATCGGGCGAAAGGCGAAAACTTATGAGCAAGACAAATAAAACTTTTCTAGCGGTGGCCATTCTGGGAATCGCGGCGGGCGGCATCATTGATTTTGGCGGACTCAATCTGGATTCACGCTGGACGGTGGTGTTGCCGCTGGGCGCGGTTTTTTTCGGCGTCTTTATGATTGCGTTGGTGCTGGAAAAAGAAATGGCGAAGTATGACGCGGAGCACGCGGGGGAAAATATTCCGCCCAATCCGACGATTCCTTGATTGCATGATCGGCGAAATACCATCCGTGACGCGTCCGAGTCGCCGCGCTGGTCGTGTGCCGGATTTGCCGCACCAAGCTTTCTGGCGTCCGCGCCAGTCGGTCGGCAACCGGTTTGTCTATGCGGTCGTTTCGGCGCGCGCGCGCGGGCTGTCCGTCGGCGTGAACATGAACCCGGATCGCCAGTGCAATTTCAACTGCGAGTATTGCGAAGTGGATCGCACCCGGCCACCGGTGGAAAAATTTTTGGACGTGGACGTGATGGCGGGCGAGCTGCGCCGGATGCTGGCCGCGGTTCATGCCGGCGCGCTGCGGGATTTCAAAGGCTATCGTGATACGCCGGACGATTATTTGCGACTGCGCCACGTCGCGTTGAGCGGTGACGGCGAGCCGACGCTCTGCCCAAATTTTTTGGATGCCGTCCGTGCGGTCATTCATGTCCGCGCTTGCGGGCAGCTTCCTTTTTTTAAAATTGTGCTTTTTACCAATGCCGCCGGGCTGCCACGTCGCGAGGTGCAGGAGGGCTTGAAGCTGTTCACGCCGCAGGACGAGATCTGGGCCAAGCTGGAGGCCGGCACGCAGCACTATCACGATGCGGTCAACCATTCGGACTGTCCGCTGGAAAAAATTTTGGAAAACATCCTGCTGGTCGCCCGGCAGCGGCCGGTGACGATTCAAAGCCTCTTTCCGCTGCTCAACGAAAACGAGCCTTCCGCTGAGGAAATTGACCAGTATGCCTGCCGGTTGAAAGATTTGCAGCGCGCCGGAGCGCAAATTCCGCTGGTGCAAATTTATTCCGCCACCCGCCCGCCAGCAAACCCGCGTTGTGGCCATCTGCCGCTCAAGGCGCTGGCGCACATCGCGCAACGGGTGCGCGACATCAGCGGGCTGAAGGCGGAAGTATTTTAGCTGCGCAATATTTTTATTTTTCCTGCCGATAGGGGTTTCACCTAGTTCATCTAGCGGTTTGGTCGCAGACGCAATCAGGCGCAGCCCTGATTGTCCCGTTTGCCGGCTTATCCTATTTTGGCTTTAACAAAACAAAAATTGTTTTGGTCAATCATGCGAAAGAAAAATTATGGCAAAACCTCTAATTGAAAGTCTGGCCGAATCAAAAATCTATCAGGACTACGGGCGCGCCTTCAGCGAGGCCACCGGCCTGCCGGTCGCGTTGCGGGCGGTGGAGTCGTGGCAGTTGCCGCATCATGGCCGCCGTTTTGAAAACCGTCTGTGCCAGATGCTCTCGCGCAAGAGCCGCGCCTGTGCCGCGTGCCTACAAACCCAGCAGCGCCTTTCCGAGACCGCCACGCAAGAGCCGAAAACCATCACCTGCCAAGCAGGGTTGTGTGACACCGCCGTGCCGGTGCGGATGGGCGGACAGTTGGTGGGCTTTCTCTCGACAGGTCAGGTGTTCCGCAAAAAGCCGACCGTGGCCCAGTTCAACCGCGCCGCCAAGCTGTTCGCGGATTGGGGCGTGACGGCGAAACTGCAAGATTTGCGGGAAGCCTATTTCGCCACACGCGTCGTGCCGGCGCGGCAGCATGAATCGGTCGTCCGGCTGCTGGCAATTTTTGCGGAGCATCTTTCGATGGTGAGCAACCAGATTGTGCTGCGCGAGCAAAACGCCGAGCCGCCGGTCATCACGCGCGCCAAGCAGTTCATCACCGATCACCAGACGGAGGATCTTTCTTTGGACCAAGTCGCCCGCGCGGTGAACACAAGCAAATTTTATTTCTGCAAAATTTTCAAAAAGGCGACGGGCATCAACTACACGGACTATCTCTCGCGGGTGCGCACGGAGCGGGCGCGGAATCTCCTGCTCAACCAAAATCTGCGCATCAGCGAAATCGCCTACGAGGTGGGCTTCCAGTCACTGACGCATTTCAACCGAGTGTTCAAACGCGTGCTTGGCCTGTCGCCGACGGATTACCGGGCGCAGGCGGGACGAGCGTAAAATGCTTTTTTAATTTCGCGTGTCTCGCCGTCGGAATTTATTACCATCCGGCGGATGAAAGCTTACGACCAGTTGACGCGCGCCGAGTTGGTGGAAATTGTCAAAGAGCTTCAGCAGATGGCCCAAGGCAGCCGCGCGCAACAAACCAAAAACGTGGACGCTTTGCTTGACAGCGAGGAGCGGTTGCGCGCGATTCTGAAAACGGCGGTCGAGGGCATCATCACCATTGACGAGCGCGGCGTGATTAAATCCCTCAATCCGTCGGCGGAAAAAATCTTCGGCTACGCGGCGTTTGAGGCCATCGGGCAGAATGTCAAACTACTCATGCCCGCGCCATTTCACCGCGAGCATGACGGTTACATGAAAAATTACCGGCAGACCGGCCACGCGAAAATCATCGGCATCGGCCGCGAAGTCACGGGTCGCCGAAAGGACGGCGCAATTTTTCCGATGGATTTGTCCGTGAGCGAAGTGCGGTTGGCGAACCGGCGGATGTTCACGGGCTTTGTGCGCGACATCTCGGAACGCAAGCGGCTTGAAAAAGAAATCATCGAAGTCAGCAACCGCGAGCAGCAACGCATCGGTCAGGATTTGCACGATGGCCTGTGCCAGGAGCTCGCGGGCATTGAAATGATGTGCCAGGTGCTCGAACAAAAATTGGCGGCGAAATCAAAAAGCGAGTCGCAGCAAGTTGGCAAAATCGCGGAACACATTCGCGCCGCCATTGCGCACACGCGCCAGCTTGCGCGCGGGCTGTCGCCGGTGGAAGTGGAAGTAAACGGCTTCATGTCCGCGCTGCTGGAACTGGTGGCGAACATTAAAAAATTATTCCACATTGAATGCCGCCTCGAATGTCCTGAGCCAGTGCTGATCCGCAACAATATTTTTGCGACGCATCTCTATCGCATCGTGCAGGAAGCCATCAACAACGCGGTCAAGCATGGCAAGGCGAAGCGCATTGTCATTTCGCTCAAACCGGCGGGCAACCATATCGTGCTGGCGGTGACGGATGATGGCGCTGGTTTTTCCAACGAGAACAAAAAAAATGGCGGCATGGGTTTGCACATCATGAAATACCGCGCGGGCGTCGTGGGCGCGCTGCTGGAAGTCCGGTCCGGCACGGACGGCGCGGGCACGACGGTTGAGTGTATTTTCCCCAAAGATTTATGAGCAAAAAATCTACGGCGCAAAAACCGAAGCGCATTTTCATTGTGGACGACCATCCGATGATGCGGCAGGGGCTTGGCCAACTCATCGGCGCGGAACAAGATCTGGCCGTTTGCGGCGAGGCGGAAAATGCGGAGAGCGCCCTTGCCGGAGTGAGCGCAGCCAAGCCCGACCTCGTGCTGGCGGATATTTCGCTGCCGGGCAAAAACGGCCTCGAACTCATCAAGGATTTTCAAGCCAGCCAGCCCGGCCTACCGGTGCTGGTGATTTCCATGCACGACGAATCGCTTTACGCCGGGCGCGTGCTGCGCGCGGGCGGGCGCGGCTACATCATGAAGCAGGAGGGTGGAAAAAAATTGATGCAGGCCATCCGGCAGGTGCTTGCGGGGAAAATCTATGTCAGCGAAAAAATGTCGGCGGAAATTTTGGAAACCTTTTCTGGCAGCCGCGCGGGAACGGAAAGCTCGCCGGTGAAAAAATTGACCGACCGCGAGTTTGAAATTTTGCAGCTCATCGGCCAGGGCAGGGGGACGCGCGCCATCGCGGATCAACTTCACTTGAGCGTGAAGACGGTGGAGGCGCACCGCGCGAACATCAAGGCCAAGCTGGATTTGAAATCCGCGCCGGAACTGGTGCGCTTTGCCGTGCGCTGGGCGGAGTCGCAGTAGCAATTTGGAATTAAAATCTCCGGGCGTTTTCGGGCTTCACTCAAACGCGCTTTTCGCCGCCGGGACTGCGGGCGCGGACAAATCTTGCGGCTGGCTGCGGGCGGTTTTGACTTCTTCCGGCGTCACTTCCAGACCGGAATTGCCGAATGAATTATAGACGAAGGTCAGAACATTCGCGATGTCCTGGTCGTTGAGCGGGAACGCTGGCATGTTTTGGTTGAACTTCGCGCCGTTCACGATGACTTCACCCTGCCGGCCATGGATGATAATTTTTATCGCGCGATTTTTATCGGCATTCAAGAAATCAGATCCGGCCAAGGGCGGAAAAACATTCGGACGGCCTTGCCCCGAGGGTTGATGACAGGCCGCGCAAATGGAGCCGAACAACCGCCGGCCAAGCTCAATGCGTTCGCTTTTGGTTTTGAAGCCGTCGTTTGCGGGAGCCACGCCGCACACGGCACCGCTGTCCACCCAATCCCGAACAATGGTGCGTTGCTCTTTGGTCAGCGCCTGTGATTCGGGGCTGTTGGCGATGGGCATGGCCTCTTTGTAATAGTCGCCTTTCCAACTGTCCCAGATGCGCCGCCGGATTTCCCAGCGGTCGGAATAGGCGGTTTTATAGTCCAGCCAGTTGTAAACGAAACGAGATTGCTGGTTGTGGCAGCTTGAGCAGTTGCCCATGAAGATAGGCTGGATGTCACGGAGGTAAGTCGGAGCCTGGTTGGTCGGCGCAGTTTGCGCAACGGCGTTGACGAGCATCATGCCGGTGATAATCAAAATGCCGGGCAAGATGAATCGCGCCTTGCGCTGTGGTTTCAGGGCGAATGTATTCATGGCTGATTTATTTTTAAATTTTTATGCTCAACTTTGATTGCCGTTTTCAAAAGCCAAGTGAAAGCTGAAGAAGGAGTTGGTTGGCTTGGGCCGGATCGTTGCTGTTCAAAAACTCGTAGTCGCCTTCAAGCAGCAGCGTGTTGGTGATGTAATAAATCATGCCCAAGGTGTAGCGCTGGGTGTTGTAGTCAAAAGTATTTTTGTCCGCGTCATAGTTGTTGAGCAACCCGTCGTAGCGCCCGACGAGCTCCATGTTGTTGATCGCGGGCAATTCCAGATTCAACCCAGCCAGTTTGTAGGCCGCCTGAATCCACCAACCTTGCTGGGTGTTGACGCCTAAATCCTGACTGCCATATCGGGTGAGGATATATTCGCCTTTGACTTCAACATTGGGGCCGAAATGAAAAGCCGCATCCAGCACGCCCGCCGACCAAAGATAGTTTCCGGAGTTGTCCCATTGGCCCGACTGACCGGAAATTCCCAGTTCCATATCGTAATGAGGCTTATATGGGAACGGCATAAAAACGCCCAACCGCGCACCGCCCGACGGGTTGCCGTTCAGGTTCGCGGTTGAGCCGTCGGAGGTGACGCCAACATTTCCGCCCAAATCCAGCGCGCCCGCATTGGCCGTCCCATCCGCCGAACTCACGCCGTTCACACCCCACACGGAATAATTAATGAACTTGCCCGCGTCGCCCAGCGGAACTGCGCCGCGCAACTCCGCGCCCGCGCCCGCGCCGGGCAGCAGCGCATCCACGGCCAGCGGATCATCGGGAATCTTGTTCAACCAGCCCGCGGCGCGTTCGGTGTAAGTTCCGAGCGGAAGGACTATGTAGCCGGCGCAAAATGTGATGTAGTCGTTCATCACATAATCAATTTGCGCGAAGCTCAAATTGAACGTGGTCGTGTAACCGGCGCCTTTGTTCGTCGCGTTGTTCTGGATCGTGGTGTCAAATCCGGCCTCGAACAAAACGTTGTCGCCCGCGCGATACAAAAAAATCGGCGCAAAATCGGCGAGGGCAAAAGCGCCGTGCTGTCCGGCCACCTTGGCATATTGGAATTCCGCATCGCCCAGCATCATGAAGTTGTGGTTGACGGTGGCTTCATCCAGCGGCTGCTTTGGCAACGGCTGAGTCTGCGCCGCTTCAATCACTTTCTGCTCGGTGTTGGTGGCGATCTGCTGCGTTTCCGCAAGTTTGGTCTGAAGCGCTTGAAGCTGCTGCACGTCCTGCTCATGCACTTGCTGCGCGATGGAATTGGTCTGTTGCAAGTTTTGAACCTGCTCGCCCAATTTCAGAACGGCTTGCTTCAAGGCGTTAAAATCCGCATCGCTCACCTCGGCGGAAACTTGCGGGGGAAAAGCTGTTCCCACGATGGCTGCGCCAAGGGCAAGACCAAACATCCAGCGGTTTGTGTTCCAGATTGTTTTCATTCGTGTTGGTAAAGTTATGGGTGCGTTAGCGACCGCTGTTGTCTTGAAGGTATTGCAGAATCAGTCTGGACTGGCTCACGGGAAGGTTGGCGCGCACCTGCATGTGCAGCATGATGGTCTTCCATTGCCCGCCCGTTCGTTCCGTGGGATAACGCTCCTGATGGCAGCGGTTGCAATGGATCGAGTAAAGCTCCGCGCCTGTGAGCGCATGACTGATCACAACCGTGTTGGTGTCCGCCAAGACTGCGGGTGCGGCCACCGAGTTTGTGGCTGCCGACGCGGAATCAAGCTTTGGCGACGACGCGACTGAATTCGTATCGGCGGAATAAAGGTTGGCGGCCAGGCTTCCAATGAACAGGGCGGCAAACGCGAAGGCGAACAACTTTCGCCCGCCGACTTTGAAGTGGTTTGATTCGTTTTTCATTTTCATGGTGATGATGATGTTGCCGACATTTCGTGACTCACCCGTTTTTGTCCAAGACCAGACATTTTTTACCATCACGTTTTTACGAGATGATTTACTGCCAGCTCAATATGAATGAAGTCTGGCTGCGTATCGGAATTACAATCAGAGGTGCGAAAGGCGGAAGGTGAACCCGCATTAAGAAAGGCTGACGAAACTCAACCTATGACGAAAAAACAGACACCGCAAGGGGCAATCGCGTCCACCGGCGTAGCGGACGAGAATCGCGCAGATGTGATCCAGACCGGTTTGCGGATGGACGAATCCGCCGGCAAAGGCGTTTCCACTCGAAAAGATCATGTCCGTTAAGTTCAATTTTCCCCGGTAAAAAAATACGACACACCGTCTGGTTCACAACCGATGGCCAGCCTTTGCCAAATTCAGGGAAGTCGGCTGGCGTTTTAACTGACAGCGTGGAATGGTTAAGATTCAAAGCTAATAAATTTATGAGTGCCACTACAACTTCGGTTTCTTCCGGCCCGTTGGAATCCGCGCATGACATTTTGCAACAGACCCGGCGGCGGCCGCTGGATGGGATTTTTGCGCCGAAGTGCGTGGCCGTCATCGGCGCGACGGAGCGGCATCGCAGCGTGGGGCGCACGGTGCTGACGAATTTGATGAACGGCGGTTTGGCCGGAAAAATTTACCCGGTCAACCCCATCCAACAATTCATCCTAGGCGTAAAGGCGTATCCCAATGTCGGTGCGCTGCCGGAGGTTCCTGACCTCGCCGTCATCATCACGCCGCCGAAGTCCGTGCTGGGCATCATCAAAGAATGCGCGGCGGCGGGCATTCGTGGCGTGATTATTATTTCCGCTGGCTTCAAGGAGACGGGCGCGGAAGGCGCGGCGCTCGAGCAGGAAATTTTGGCCGAGGCGCGGCGCGGCGGCATCCGCATCGTCGGGCCAAACTGCTTGGGCGTGATGGTTCCGGCGATGAAACTCAACGCGACGTTCGCAGCCGACATGGCGCGGCCGGGCAGCGTGGCCTTCATCAGCCAGAGCGGCGCGCTCTGCACGGCAGTGTTGGACTGGAGTCTGCGCGAGAACGTGGGTTTCAGCGCGTTTGTCTCGCTCGGCTCAATGCTCGACGTGGGCTGGGGCGATTTGATTTATCATCTGGGCGCGGATCCGAACACGCGTAGCATCGTCATTTACATGGAAACGATCGGCGACGCGCGGGCATTTCTTTCGGCGGCGCGTGAAGTGGCGTTGACGAAACCCATCATCGTCATCAAACCGGGGCGAACGGAAGCGGCGGCGAAAGCGGCGGCCTCGCACACCGGCTCGCTCACGGGCAGCGACGAAGTGTTGCAGGCCGCCTTTCAGCGCGTCGGCGTGCTGCGCGTGGACACGATCTCGGAATTGTTCGACATGGCGGAGGTGCTCGCGAAACAGCCGCGTCCGCACGGCCCGCGCCTGACGATTGTGACCAACGCTGGCGGTCCGGCGGTGCTGGCGACGGACATGTTGATCGGCAGCGGCGCGCAGTTGGCGGACTTGACGCCGGAGACGATGACGTCGTTGAACCAAATTCTTCCGCCGACGTGGAGTCACAACAATCCGGTGGACATCATCGGCGACGCCGGCCCGGAGCTTTATGCAAAGGCCGTGGACATCGTGGCAAAAGACCCGAACACCGACGGACTGCTGGTCATTCTCACGCCGCAGGCGATGACGGATCCCACTGCGACGGCGGAGGAACTCAAGCCGTTTGCGAACATCGCCGGCAAGCCGGTCATCGCTAGTTGGATGGGCGCCGGCCAGGTGGAGGCGGGCGAAAAAATTCTCAACGACGCGAACATCCCGACCTTCAAGTATCCCGACCGCGCGGCCAAGGCGTTTTACTACATGTGGCGCTACAGCGAAAATCTGCGGTCGCTTTACGAGACGCCCGCCGCCGCCGCCGACAACGGCCAGGGCTACATTGACCGGGCGCAGGCAGAAAAAATAATTTCCGAAGTGCGACTGGCCGGCCGCACGATTTTGACGGAAGTTGAATCCAAAAGTTTGCTCGCCGCCTACGGCCTTCCCGTCGTGGAGACGCACATCGCGCGGACGGAAATGGACGCGGTGAAGGAGGCCGCGCGCCTCGGTTTTCCCGTCGTGCTGAAATTACATTCCGAAACCATCACGCACAAGACGGACGTGGGCGGCGTGCAATTGAATCTGCGCACGGCCTCGGCGGTGCGGCGGGCGTGGAAATCCATCCAGACTGCTGTCACAAAAAAAGCCGGCGCGGAATATTTTCTCGGCGTCACCGTGCAGCCGATGATCAAGCTGGACGGCTACGAACTCATTGTTGGCAGCAGCGTTGATCTGCAATTCGGGCCGGTGCTGTTGTTCGGCACGGGCGGGCAGCTCGTGGAAGTTTTCAAGGATCGCGCGCTCGGCCTGCCGCCGCTCAACGCCACGCTCGCACGCCGCTTGATGGAGCGCACAAAAATTTTCACCGCACTCAAAGGCGTGCGCGGGCGCAAGTCCGCAAACCTCGCCGCGCTCGAACAGTTGCTCGTGCGTTTCAGCCAGCTCGTCGTCGAACAGCCGTGGATTGCGGAGGTGGACATCAATCCGCTGCTCGTCACGCCCGAACGAATTTACGCGCTGGACGGACGCGTCGTGCTGCACGACCCGAAAACGCCCGAGGAAAAATTGCCGCGCCCGGCCATCCGCCCGTATCCGGCGCAATATGTCACGCCATGGAAATTGAAAAACAAAACACCCGTTATCATTCGCCCGATCAAGCCGGAAGACGAGCCGTTGATGGTGAAGTTTCACGAAACGCTTTCCGCCGAGAGTGTCTATCACCGGTATTTTGCCGAGCTGAAACTGTCGCAGCGCGTCACGCACGAGCGGCTCACGCGCATTTGCTTCAATGATTACGACCGCGAAATCGCTCTCGTCGCGGAGCGGAAGCTGGCGGAAAATTCCGGCGGCGAAATCATCGGCGTCGGGCGTTTAAGCAAGTCCTCGCAGGCCAACGACGCGGAGTTTGCCATGCTCATCAGTGATGCGTGGCAGCGGCAGGGGCTGGGCGCGGAACTGCTCAAGCGGCTGGTCGAGGTTGGCCGCGCGGAAAAACTGGAGCGGCTCACCGGCCAGGTGCTCGCCGAAAACCACGCCATGCAACGCCTCTGCAAAAAGCTCGGGTTCCTGGTCGCCCACAATCCCGACGGAAATCTTTTCACGGCAACTTACACTTATTAGCCGTAAAAACTGGCGGCTTGTGGGACAACCCGAAAAAATGCTTAAGCCGAATTGCGCCAGAAAGGAGCCGACCTACACGCCGCCACGGTCGTTGGAAAAGTTTATTGCTTGGTTCCGAGGTCGGATTGAATGACGGCGGCGATGTCCGCGCTGACCTTCGCGAGTGCGCGGCTGTGGGCGGCGGCGAGCGTGGAATAATCTTGGTTCGTCACCGGCTCGTCTGCGACCGTGCGGCCGGAAAAAGTCGCGCCTTCCGCCGTCTGGCGGATTGTCCACAACGCCTCGATTTGCACAGACTGACCGGGCTTAGATTCAAATTTTTGGATGGCGAGGGAAACCCGATAGTCAGGATTCAAATTAGCCAGCGGCACGGCGGTGACGCGCGGCGTGCCGAGCAGCGTGGACAAGTCAGCGGCGATGACGCGGGCGATATTTTCGTTGAGCGGCTCGGCCCAGCGGTTGAATTCGTCAATGGCCACGCGGTTGGGCGCAATCTGCACGGTAAACTGCGGGCGGTCCACCTCCGTCGGAATCGTCACCGGTCCGACCACCACGGCGCAGTGCGAAGAAAAACCGTCGTCAGATTTGGCGGTGGAGTTCAGGGTGTAAAATTTGGACGGCGCAGAGGCGCAACCGGCGGCGATGACGGCGACGGACGCAATTAAAATTAAATTCTTCAGATTTTTTTTCATGGTTTAGCCTCTCCAGTTTTGCCGTGGATCAATGCCTCTGGATGACGTTCGAGATAGTCGGCCAGCACGCGCAACGAGCGCGCGGCGCCGCCGCCCTGTTGCAACATATCAAGCAACTCGCTATTGAGCATGGAGTCGGGCGCGATCAGCGTTCCGGCGTTGCCCAGCACTTTGTCGGCATTGGTTAAAGTGCCGCGCACGCTGGTGAGCGTCGTATTGAGCGACTTCATCAGGTCGAGCGCCGTATCCTCCACGGCTTCCATGGAGCCGGGCATCGCGGGCAGTTCCACCGGGTTTTGCGACCAGTCCAATGTTACAGGCGGGGCGTCAGGATGCAGGTCAACCGCCACATAGAGTGCGCCGCTAATGAGGTTGCCAGTTTTTAATTGCGCGCGCAGACCGTGCGCGACGAGGGAATCCATCACGCGCCGGTTGCTCTCCTCCGCAGATTCGCCAGCGGGCAGGTTAAAAAATCTTACGCCGTAGCGGGCCGAGTCGATTGCGATGGTGACCGGCACGGTGAACTCCACTTTTTCCGCATCGAACTGCGGGTTGATGGCCGTGACCTCGCCGACTGTGATGCCGTTGACAATGACCGGCGCGCCGACTTCGAGGCCACGCACGGATTGTTTAAAAATTATAACATAGGTGTGCGGATGGCGCGGCGGCGGACGGAAGGCTTCGGTGCGGTTGTGAAACAGATTAAAAGTCGTGCCGGCATCGGCGGGCGGCAGCGGCGAATCGCTCGCGGGCGTCTCGAACGCAATGCCGCCGGCAAGAATGGCCATGACCGATTCCGTCTGCACGCGTAGTCCACTCGCAGAGAGCGACAGGTCAACGCCGCCCGCATTCCAAAACCGCGTGTCGGGGTTGACATATTGGTCGTAGGGCGCTTGCACAAAAATTTTCACGTTCAGAAATTTTCCGTCTTTGTCGAGTTCGTAGGACACGACCTGGCCGGCGGGCAGCTTGCGAAAATAAATCGGTGTGCCTTCGCCGAGGGAACCCAGCTCTTCGGTCTTCAACAAAAAAATCCGCCCGGCGACATCGTCGGACAGCGGCGGCACGGCGAGCGCGGTGAAGCGGCGCGCACTTTCATGCGACTGCCCGAGCTGCACGCCGATGTAGTAGCCGGAGAGCAGCGTGCCGAGGCCGGTGACATTCAGGCCGGACATGCGCGGTTTCACCACCCAGAACTTTGTGTCCTGCACGAGAAAATCCTTCGCCTTGGGACTCATCTCGGCTGTCGCGATGACGTGCTTGTGGTCATCCATCAAATGAATGGCCGTGAGGATGCCGACATCCAAACCATCATAGATGATCTTGGTCTTGTTGGCGGTCAACCCGTCGGCGGAATCAAACACGATGGTTATCTCCGGGCCTTTGTCCAAAATCTTCGTCACGGCGATCCACACGCCCGCCGCCGCCGCGACGATGGGTATCACCCACACCAGCGAGAGTCGCGTGCGTTTTTTGGGAATTGCCTTTGCTTCAGGCACCGGCGGTAGATTTTTTTCGTTTTCAGGCATTTTGCACCTCGTCTTGAATCTCTTTCGCGTTGGCGGAATCCCAAATCAGTCGCGGATCAAAAGATTCGACCGCCAGCATAGTCAGCACCACGACCGCCGCAAAGAAAAACAATCCTGGCCCCGGTGTCACTGCCATCAGCGGCTGCAATTGGATGAGCGACACTGTGAACGTATCCACGAACACATCCACCATTGACCAGCGACCGATGATCTCCACCATGCGGTAGAGCTGCACGCGTTGCGCATTATTTTTGATTGAGCCGCGCTTCACCGAGATGACGAGATAAAGCAGCGCCAGAATTTTCGCGCTCGGAATCATGATGCTCGCGAACAGCACAATCAGCGAGAGCGGCCAACCCGTCGGCGACCACAGCAGCACGACACCCTGCATGATGGTATCGGACTCGCTGCCGCCCGCCGTGGTGGTAGTCATCACCGGCAATAAATTCGCCGGAACATAACAAACCGCCGCCGCAATCAAATATGCCAGCGTGCGTTCGAGGCTTTTCGGTTTGCGGAAAACCAGCTCCTCGTCGCAACGCGGACAAAAATTTTCTTCCGCGCCGGGCGTGGGTCGCGACAACAGGCCGCAGCCGTGGCATGTCTGCAAGCCGTGTTCCATCGCGGTTGGGTTCAAGGCGCTCACGTCGTCACCTCCGCAATTATTTTTTTATCCACCGGCCGGCGGGCGTCCGCCTCCGCCCAGGCCACGCGTTCCCAGATTTCACGCGGGTCAAAGCACGATTGAATTGTCGCCAGCAAAATCACCAGTGCGAACAGCGCATAAAACGCCGTGCCGATGACGACCGTTGCGTAGTCCGCGATTTTTGTGAGCGCGACGAGCACGCCGAGCAGCATCACCTCGATCATGCTCCAGGTGCGCGTAAATTCCAGATGGCGCAGCATCAATCCGACCCACGCCGGCGGTTGCTCGCGGCTGCCGCCAATCACAATCACCAGTAGAAAACTAATTTGCAGGGCAGGGGAGATGACCGCCGCGAACAGCACCAGCCCCGCGACAATTTGCTGGCCGTTGTTCCAGAGTTGCGCCGCGCCGCCGACCACCGTGGTGAACGCCTCGCGCCCGACCGCGTGCAACCCGAGCATCGGCACGGTGTTGGCGACGACGTAAAGCACCGCCGCCGCGAGCGTCAGCGCGAACGTGCGGTTGAAGGAATCCGGCTTGTGCCGCCAAAGTTCCTTGTCACAGCGCGGACAGCGCACCGATGCGCCGGAAGGAACTTCCGGGAGGCGCTGCAACAAGTCGCAGTCCGCGCACGCTAGCAGTGTGGCATCGGCCAGCGGACGGTTGGAATCAGAATGATGTTGCTTGGTTTGCAAACAGTTGACCTCGCGTTGAATTAGAAAACATTGCCCGGAAAAATTGTAAAGAAGTTTTCCGTTACAAACCCATGACTAATCCAAAAAAATCCGCAATCGGCGTGTGACACAAAAAACGCTTCACGGCGACAACCGTTGAAAGTCTATGCGCCGAACGTAGCCAGTGTCGTTCTCCACGATGATCAGGTTACCTTGGTTATCCATCGAGACGGAACGCAATTGTCCGAGTTTGTAGCCGGCCGGGTTGTTATAGAACCACTGACCGTCGCCCGCATGGCTGTCGGCGTAACCGTTGACGAAGAGGTGAACGATGCCCGCCTTGTCCACGAAGAGAAATTGCGCGCCATAATCCGTGGCCAGAAAATAGCCGCCGGTCGGCGGCTGCCAAACGCCGCGCACGCCGTAAAGGGAGTTGGTCAACGCCAGTGAGCCGCCCACAACGAGGTTGGTGCCGGCGGCTTCCGGTGTTCCGAACAGAAGTGTCCGTGAACCGCTGTTGGTGTTGACGAGCCAGACGCTGTTATCGCTGCGGTCGGTGGCGACAATATTGGTGCCGCTGATGATGATGTTGCCGAGGTCGGAGAACTGATTGTTCAAAGTTGTAATGCCACCTCCGGGAGTCCATTTTCGTAATTTGCTTTTCGAGCAATAGTAAACCAGCGTTTCATTCGTGTTTACCCACAGACCACGTCCGCCGCTGATGCCACTGCTGTCGGTAAAAAGGGTGGCCATCATTCCGTTCGTGTCCAGCCGGCGGATTTTGCCGTTGCCGGTGTCCAGCACATAAACCGTGCCGTCGCCGCGCACCCATAGGCCGTTGGGCGTGCTCATTGCGACGTTCGTAGCAGTGGTGGCGGTGTCCGGGCTGTTGCCGATGGCGTGCGTGCCGGCGACTGTATGAATGCGCCCGTCGGTCGTGACTTTCAAAATGGAGTCACTGTTTTTGTCCACGATGAAGACGTTGCTGAAATTATCCTCCATCGCGAAGTGCGGGCGCGACAGCGCGGCATTGGTGGCGTAGCCGCCTTCAAAACTTGGCTGCCAGAAATTTGTCACGTCGGCCCCGGCGTAGGGTGAACCGGCGTCGCCGTTGGTCTCCGTCAAACCACCAGCGCGCGCCAGAGTCACGCCCAGCCAAATCAGCCCGGCTATCAGCCTAAAATAATTCACGCCGGCGATTTTGCCCGTTTTCGCGCCAGGCCGCGAGTGAAGAAAAATGTGGCGGAACCCGCTTAGAAATAATTTACATTCCAGTCCGCGACGCGCTAATGTTTTTCCATGTTGTTGGTCGCCTCAAACAAATCGCAGCAGTTGCTCAACGTTCGTTTCATCGGAGAGGTGCGGCCGGAGGAACTTAAACGCGCGTGCGCGGAGCTGTCCGCCGAACTGGCCGGGCTGTTGCCGGGCTTTCGTTATCTGGCAGATTTTAGCCAGTTCGAATCCATGAACCTGGATTATATAACCGAAGTTGGCCGCCTGATGGAACTGCTCGCCCGCACCGAGGTGGGCATGGTGGTGCGCGTTATCCCGGATGCCAGCCATGACATCGGGATGAACATCCTAACCATTTTTCATTACCCGCCGGAACTCAAAGTTGTCACCTGCCAGACTCTGGCCGAAGCCGCCGCCGCGCTGGGGCTTTAGAAAAAATATCCGCGCGCGTAACTTTATTTTTCAGAAGAGTTGCGTTTGTCGCCGTTCAAATTATTTGCCAGCACCCGATAAACGAGCGCCGCCAGCACGGCACCAACCAGCAGCACCAACACCAAAACCACGCCGCGCCAGAAGGCGCGGTTCACCACCGCGTCCGCCGCCGCCGCCGACTGCGCGCCCAGCTTTCCAAACTGCGGCGTGCTTTGATTGAGCGTGCTTAGCAACGTGTTCAGGCGGTCCGCGGCCACACCAATCTGTGCCGCTGCCGTGCCGTAATCCAGCACATTAAACGGGGGACCATTTGTGGTTGATGCGGTCGGCGTATTCGTCGGCGAAACATATTGCACAAACGCGGTGAGCGATTGGATGGCGGCATTGAGATTCGTCGCGGCGCTGCTGACGGAGTCGAGCGTCGTGTGCGAGTCGGCAACGAGTTGCGGCAATTGCTGCGCCGTCTTTGCAAAAGTTTCAGCAGCGGTCGCGATGCGGTTGGCATCGTTCAAAACCTGTTGCGGTTCCGGCTGGCTGGCGAGCTGACACGCAAGCACTTCCACCTGCCAGCTCAACAACTGCGGCATCCGCTGCGTGTAATACATCGCGCGCTCGCCCATCTCGCGCGTTTCCTGGATGGCAGCGGCGGTCGGGTCAAGCCCCGCGAGCGGATCAAGATAGAGCAGGCTGAAAATGCTCGTCGGCGCAGTTGCCGCCTGCGTGGGCGTCTTGCCCAGCGCGGTGACGAATTCACGGAAACGAATCGGTCCGACATAACGCTGGTGCGGATTTTTCGCACGCCATTCCTGGATCAGCCCGCGTAGTTCGTCCTGTTGCGACGGCTTGAGCATTCCGCTCGCGAGTGTCCATGCGTTCGTCTCCAAGTTGCGTTGCGCGACCAGCAGCGGCTGAATTTCGTCGCCAAAAGTTTCGACGCCATAATCTTCAATCACCATCCGCGCCATGGTCACGAGCACGAGCATATCCAGCGCGTTGACCGCCGGGTTCTGACCGGTGGCGTCCACATAGGCGGAAGTGGACTGGCCGAGTTTCCAGCGCAAGACTGACAGACGGAGCAGCGTGTTGGTAGTCTTCAGTGTAACGTCGTCGCACGCCTGCGCCACCGTGGCCGAGTAGGTGTCGGCAAACCGCATAACCTGCGCCTGCAAGACTGTCAGCGTCACCTGACCCGTCGGCTTGGCGGACAACTGGAAAGAATCCACCTGCGCCTTCGGTTGCGAGCCGGGGATCCGTATGATTGAGCAGCCGGATAAAACCATCGCGCACATAATGCCGCCCCAAAAAATCTGACGGCAAAAAAGTGTGGAGAAATTATTTTTAACCGAGGTTGCCGGTTGGTTGCAGGTGGTGTTCATCTGAATTAATAATTGCGCCTCAATGTTAGTGGCCACGGAGCGCAACGCAACTTCGCAACCGTTTCCGATTGAAAAAAATCACGGCGCCTGCACGCAGCGGAAGCCGACGTGATTGCTGCCGGTATCCACGTCGCCCTTGCCACGCGTGCCGAGCATATAGCGCGTGCAATACTGATCTGTGCAAAGAAATGAGCCGCCGCGCTGAACGCGTTGCGGTTGGTCGTCGCCGGGATTATAAGATTTGTCCGGCCCTTGCGGATTGCGCGCGACGGTGATGCCTGCGAGTTTCAGCCGCGCATAATAATCCGGCCGATACCAATCGCTACACCATTGCCACACATTTCCCGCCATGTCGTAAAGCCCGTAGCCGTTCGGCGGAAATTGTCCCGCCGGCGCGATGCCCGCGTAGCCATCCTCGCCCGTGTCGTGATACGGAAATTGACCTTCGTAAATGTTCGCCATCCATTTGCCATCCGGTTTTAATTCATCGCCCCACCAAAAAGTTTTTCCTGCCTGACCGCCACGTGCGGCGAATTCCCATTCCGCCTCCGTTGGCAATCTTTTCCCCGCCCACTTTGCATAGGCGGCCGCATCGGCGTAGGCGATTTGCACCACGGGATAATTTCCTTTTCCCTTGATGTCACTGTCCGGCCCGGTGGGATGCCGCCAGTTCGCGCCATGCACATAACGCCACCATTGATAATAATCATCCAGCGCCACCGCATTCGTCGTGGGTGTGAACACCGTTGAACCAGCCACGAGATTTTCCGGTGGCGCGGTGGGAAACTGCTGCTTCGTCGGTGCGATTTCCGCGATCGTCACATAGCCCGTGGCCTTAACGAATTTTTCAAACTTTTCATTCGTCACGTCGTTGGTGTCCATCCAGAAGCCGTCAACATAGACGCGATGAATCGGCTGCGCATCATGCACCGCATTCATCGTGGCAAGCGAACAGATGCCCTCGTCCGGCGCCAGACAGCCCATGGAAAATTCGCCGCCCGGAATCCACACCATGCCGACGGGCGTATTGGTGGGTGCGGGCGCGGTGTTTGGAATCGTCGGGCTGAATGGAGAAATTTTGGCGACGACGGCGTTCGTCTCGTCCGCCGCAAGCGCCGGTGAAATTCCGGCAGCACTCAAAATAATTACGACAAGCCAAGAGAAAACGGTTTGATTTGATTTCATTAAAAATTAAACAGCTTCACTTAGCCGTTTTGGTTTCACCCAGATTTTGCAGCAGTATGCGGCGCACTTCTTCAATCGTCAACGGATTGCCCTGGCACGAATGCCCGCTCCGCACGATGAATTCCGAGTCCGCGTAGTCCACATGTGCGCTCGTGTATTTCACCACGCCATCTTCGCCTTGCGGCGGCTGAACATTGCTATTGATAGCGATGATGGAATTGCATTTGATGCCGGACGCGACCGGAATATCCGCCAGCGTGAGCATGAACGGATTGTCCGTCGCCATGCCGTTGAGGCTCGACGGCACACGGTCGCGCACCGATGCCGGCAAATGCACCGTGTCTTTGATTTTCACCAGTCTGGCAAAATCGTCCAGCAGTTCGCCGGGAATTTTAATGAAGCGATTCAAAAACTTTTGGACAAAACCCGTGTTCCGATAGCTGCCGCGATGTGGCGTCGCGATGAAGATGACGCGCGAAACACACGGCAACGGCTTGAAGAAAAAATTGGTCCGCAACAATTCGCGCGTCGGCACATCAATTTTCAAATCATCAAGGTTCGTTTGTGAAACCAGCCGCCACAACTTGTCGCCTGTGTCCGTCGCCGTGAGTTTCGCGAGCAAGCCACCCTGACTGTGGCCGATGACGACCATCTGTCGCAATGCCGCGTCCTTACCGTCCGGATCAAGCACGTTGGCCACGCCCGTCAATTCGTTCCGCAAAATTCCTGCCGAAATCGTGATCGGTTTGCCGCTCGCATAATTGAACATCCAAAATTGATAACGCTCGCGGATGACCGGGTCGGCGCGAAGCGTGTTCGCCATTTCCGCCCACCACGCCGGACTGCTGGCCGTGCCATGCACGAACACAACGGGAATTTTTCCCGGCGCATACGGCTGCATCAACCGAACGCCGGTCTTGACGGTTTCTTCCGGCGAAAAAAACTGCGCGAGTCCCAGGCTCCAAATCGGACTGTCATTCAAAGCGAAGGCAATCGGCGCCGTCGTGTCCGTTTGCAGCGGCACAGATTGTCCGTTGATTTCAATCTGCGTCGCTTTGAATGCGGAATATAATTCCAGCGTGGCGGACAATTTCCCCGCGCTCCAGTCGCGCACATTGCCGTCCACGCGCAAAAAAACCGTCGCGGGTGCGCTGCGCTGTTCCTGAAAGCGGCCAATTTTATCTGCAACCGCAATCAGCGGCGCGCCCAAACCGGAATCACGATTGCGCGTGGACAAACCGCGCACGATAAATTCGTCAGCAGAATAAAATGCGGCGATTTGATCCTGTTTTATGCCCAATTCTGGAAATTTGAATTGCACCTCGACTGCGCCCGGCGGCGTTTGGCGCAAGCCGCCCGCCAATTCCACCTGCGCGTTGGTTCCGACCATCAAGCCAAGCGCGAGGCCGCGATTGTAAAAATCTCCCGCCGTGCGAAAACGAATATCAAACGGACTTGGCGCGGGCTGACTGGCGTCGCCAAACAAATAGAGATAGGCGTAAATGGCGGAAGCAAAGTAACTGTTGCGTGCCCGCTGCTTTGGCTCCCACGGTTTGACGCTGCGGCTCTGGCGTTCGGCGTTTTGAAAATTTAATTCGCTCAACGCGAACAGCAAATCGCGCCGCTCATCGCGGCAGGCAATCGCCTGAAGTCTGGCCGGCGTGGCGTCAGGATTTTTAGCGAAAGCTTCGTCGAGGTCGTAGCGGTTCAGCACCCGCATCGTTTCTGCGCTGCAATGATTGCTGTTCAGCGCATTTTCGTTGAGATGCAGATACGCCGTGCGCGGCGAAACTTTGTCCGCACCGATGGGCGTCACGCAACCGGCCAAAGCCAGCAACGCAATCAGCGCACAACCATGCAGAAAAAATTTATTAATACTCATCGCCAAAGTGCAACAGAACTTGGCAAATGGTTGCGAACTTAACGTCGGTTGTCAAAACACGATGCCGAGTTTGAACCGGACGTTTATTTTGTTACTTCCGCTTCTTGAAAATTAATGACTGGCAGAATTGTTTTCGTCTTCGCCCACGCCTTCGTCCGTGATGGAATGACCATCGCCCTCGACCATCACCGCGCCTTTGCCATCTTCGGAGCCCATGCGCGGTTTGCCGTGTGCGAGGCCGACGCCAGCGACATACATCAGCGCGAGTGGCTTGGCGGATTCTTTGCCCAGCGCATTCAGGCGGTCTTGCAAGTCCGCGACCTTGTCAGGATGCAAGGCAGCGACGTTGTTGGTCTCGTAGGGATCTTCGGCGAGGTTGTAAAGGTCAACGCTTGTGGGAATCAGCGTGCGCCAGATTAGTTTCCAATCGCCTTGCCGCACCGCGCCACGAAACGGTTCGACGTTGTAAATGATTTCCGTGCGCGGCGATGGCGCGTTGGAGCTGATGACGGGCCATACATCAAGACCATCCAGCGGCAGACATTTTGCAGTCGAAGCACCGGCGAGATTGGCTAGCGTGGGATACATATCCACGACGTGAATCATACCGTCCACGGTTTCAGGTTTGATGTGGCCGGGCCAGTTGGCGCAGGCGGTCATTAGGCAGCCGCCTTCAAAAAGCGTGCCCTTCCCGTCGCGATACGGCCCGTTGTCGCAAGGGATTTTTATCTTGGACAAATCCGCCATTTGACCGGCGAACATCGCGTTGCGCGTGCCGCCGTTATCGCTCTGGAAAACAATCAGCGTGTTATCGCGAATACCTTTTTTATCGAGTGCTGCAACCACACGACCAATTTCATCGTCGAGACATGAAACCATGCCGGCATAAATGCGGCGCGTGGGGTCTTCAATATTTTTGTAGCGGTCAATGTAATCCTGCGGCGCCTGATACGGCGTGTGCGGGGCGTTGAAAGCGAGGTAGAGATAGAACGGTTTGTCCGCGCTTTGCTCGTTGATATATTTCACCGCGTCGTTGCCGAGGAGTTGGGTCGTGTAACCTTTTTCGTGGACGGGCTTGTTATTACGGAACCAGTCGAGCACGCCGGCATCGCTGTGCGTGTAATAATCCAGTTCGCCAATCATCGCACCGTATTGATAATCGAAGCCGCGCTGCTTCGGCCAATATTTTATGTCCGCGTGACCGAGATGCCACTTGCCAATGATGGCGGTGTTGTAACCGGCATCCTTCAACGCCTGCGGCATGAGCCATTCGTTGGTGGCGAGGCCATAACCGGCCGGGCCAGGAATGACAATAGTTTGCAGACCATAACGAAACGGATAACGCCCGGTCAGCAACGCCGCGCGTGTGGGCGTGCACATCGGCTGCGCGTAAAACTGCGCAAACTTTGCACCACTCTCGGCGAGCTTGTCGAGGTTGGGAGTCTTGATGTCCGTCGCGCCGTTGAAGCCAACATCTTTCCAACCGAGATCATCGGCAACGATGTAAACGATGTTGGGCTTGGTATCAGCAGCGTTCGCGGAAGTGAAAGCGCTGAGTAGCAGCGCAATTGCAAGTGCACCAACGTTGAGCAGATTTTTTTTCATGGCTTAATGAATGATGGTTACTGGTGGTTCACCAAAGCCCGGCAGACCGTTGCGAATCTTTTCAGAGAAATCCGCCGCCGAATCCGCTGCTCTGGCTTGCGAATTTATATTGGAGATTTTTTTAATTCCGTAAATGGCAAATTCGTCACGATGGTTCCGCGCGCGTAAAGCAGTTCGTCCAGATGGCCGTTGAGCAGCATCCGCCAGTTCCACGGCGCGCGGTCGGCGGCGGCGCGCTGGGCGCGAATGCCGGTCGTGCAATTATCCGTGAGCGCGTTATACCACACGGCGTGTTCGTGCAATTCGTTCACGCGGCGCAGATAGTCGAGAAAAAGTTTTTGCCCGGCGGCCGGCGTCACTTGCAAACGATAGAGACACACTTCTTCGTCCTTCCGATAATTTGTCCGCAGCCGCACGAGGTCGCGCTCGTCGGCGACAACGTAAGTCAGTTCAAATTGGCGGAACAAACCTTTGACCGCTGAATACGACTGACCGATTTGCTTGCGCGTCTCGATGGAGAAACAAACGTAGTCGCCACTCGTGAAACCAAAGCTCACCATAGTGTGCGCGATGTCGGGCGAACCCCACGTGACGAGATACATGTCCACCGTGCGCAATTGGTCGAGCGCAAAAGTCTTGTCGTAGAGCTGCACGGTGAAATCCGTCTCGGTGCGGTAGTCGCAGTTGCGGATGTTGTGGATGGTGACTTGATTGCGATTGATGTCGGCGTAAGGCAACACCGCCACATCCGGCTGCCAGTCGCGCGTGTTCGACGGTTGCAAGGAAAGCCACCACGCAAGGACAATTAAAAATCCGGCGGCAGTGAAAGTGATTTTCCAAGGACGCCGGACAAAAATCCACACCGCAACAATTCCCATTGCGTAACTCAACGCGAGCGGAAGTTGCAGCCACGAAATTCTGACGTCAAAGAAAAGCGCCGCCACCGCCCAAGCTGTTGCCACGATAAGAACGAGCCAAACCAACACACACATACTGCTGCGCAGAATTTTTTTTATTTTCATCGTGCGCGATTGTTCGCTTCAGAATCTCACGCCGAGACCGACGTTGAGGTAGTAATCGCTTTTCTGCGGCGTCTCGCCATCGGATTTGGTCTGGGGAATCTGGAGATAATCCCACACGAGCGACACGTCCAGATTCAGGTGCCGCTTGATTTCAAACTCCAGCGTGGTGACGGCGTGGTGCGTGTATTGCCAGGATTCCGACGAAGTAAACATACTTTGCCACGATTGGATGAAGGTAAGGCGGTCGGTGATGTCCGCCTTGAATTTGGAATTCAACACCGCCGCCGGCGTCGTCGCCGTGTCGCTCTGGTCGGCCTCGACCGTGGAAAATTTTGTGTATTGATAGCCCGGACCAGCCGACACCGTCCACTCCAGACCCGTCTGATCAAAAATATAATAACCCGCGCTCGCGCCGCCGGTGAGACGGTAGGCGACGTTCGCCAGCGGATCCTGATAATATTCCAACTGCGCCGGTCGCACGAACCAATCCTGGTTGACGCGGACATCGTAGGACGTATTGACGCGATTATTGTTCGCGCTTTCAATGCCGCTCGCCTGACTGTAATTGCCAATGTAATCCAGCAGAAATGTCGTGGCAGGTGTGCGGCGGGAAAGTTCCGCCATCGTCGTGTAAGTCGTCTGATGATGATTGGGGTGTTCACACCGTAAGATTTTTGCACCGGAAGTTTTTCCCATTGAAACGGGGCAGCGAAAATACCAACATATATTTGCCGTGAAAAAGTTGGGGGACTTCAAACAGAAAAGGGATTATGCGATGCTTTGCCTCGCCGGGCCGGCCGCTTTTCCTGAAATGGTGGAACGGATGATCAGCGCGGTGCGGCTCTGCCGCAAAAAGAATATTAACAAACTGCTGATTGATTCAACGGGATGGACCGAATTTCACCTGCCCGGAATTGCGGAACGATTTAATTTCAACGAGCATATTGCTTCCGAGGCAGAGTCATCGGTCAAAATCGCTCATGTGGCCAACCCAGAGTGGGTTCGTTCGAAAACATTTGGCGTTACGGTGGCCCAAAACCGAGGGCTGGACATGAATCTCTTTAGTTCGGAATCCAAGGCGTTGAAATGGCTGCTTGGTAATTAGGCCACGAGGGTCGTCCGCCATCTCCTCGAAAATCCGCGCGCAATGACTGGCACTGATATTTCGCCCGTGCCTGTGCGTCATGGCTACACACCTGCGTGACGTTTGCGCGTTACCGGAAAGCGAACCGCTCTGGCGTGCTGGCCGTGACTTTGTCGTCCGCGATTTGCCGTGACCGTGCAGGAAATCCTCGACGAGCAAATTGCGAAGAAGTTGGTGTGACCTTCCGCCAATCCCAAAGGGATTGAATCATTCAGCCCAGCGTTGACGCGTAGCGGCTACGCTGGGTTAATCGTTTCCATCATTTCAACGACTCTGAAAGAGTTAAATCATCTGTCAGTTTTGAACATCATTCGGCCATACCGCAATCGCTCGCCAAGATTCTCGTGCATACGTTTTTTTCCACCAAAGACCGGCGTCCGTTCTTGCGCGACAAACCGCTGCGCGAAGAATTGCACCGCTACCTCGGCGGCATCCTGACCAATCTCGATTGCCAGCCCATCATCATCGGTGGCATGGAAGACCATATTCACATTCTCTCGACGCTGTCGCGCACCTGCGAAGCGGCGGAGACGTGGGCGGTAGGGCAAAGCTGCGGCTTTGACATTTTGATTGGGGCGGCGCAGCAACACCGACCTACCAACCGCCGGAGCGAAAACATTTCGTTCCGGCGGTTTTATTTTTTGGAAACAAAAAAAGTGGGCGACGCTGGTGCGTCGCCCGTCATGAAGGTTGATTCAGATTATTTCTTTGGCTCGTGTCGCCGCTGGAACCACTGCATCCGCTGGTCTTGGAATTCCTGCGCCAACGTCATGAGGATGCCGGTGGACCACGCGAACGTCAACAGGCCGGCGGTGGCGATCATGCCTTCCAACAAGCGCCAGTGCAGCGGCAGATTGAAATTGCTGCCCACCGTCGTGTATTCAAAGACGGACTCCTTGAGCTGGTCGCGGATGGCGTGCGTCTCCGGCCCATATTCCGCCAGTAAGTGATCGAGCTGGACGATTTTCGCTCCGTTCTGGGCAATAGAAAGATTGACGGCATCAAAGGAATTTTTGGCGGAACTGACCAGCAGTCCAAGAATCAGCGCGGACATCGTAGCCACCATGCCGGAACCCAGCTTGAACGTGTCCTTGGAATCGTCAGAGAGATGATGCTCCGGCAGCAAAAATTGCAGCCACACGCCGAGCAAAAATCCGCCGACCAGACAGACGAGGGCGATTAGGCTGATTTCAAAACTGCTCATAAATTTTTAGGCCGACACAAGGTATCAAGCCGAATCCGCTTGTGAACAAAAAACCGGCGGCTGGCGGCTGCCCCAATTTTCAACCTTTGTCCAAAAAAGTGCTTTATTCCAGTGACAGAAAAGTTACTATCATCGCCTTGGCCACCAAGGAGGCCGCCAGCCGATGAGTCAAAACCGATCTGAATCGCAACCACTGTGAGCCACAAAAGCGCCCGCATCGCCGCCATGATTGAGTCCTTTCGCGGGCAAAATCTGGACGCGCACTATCTTGGTTTTTTCGACTGCTTCAACCGCCAGCTTTTCTACGAGGGGCATGATGTGCTGGAGGATTTGTGGCTGGCTGACCGCCACGGCGCGAACGGAAATTTTTACAAGGGACTCATCCAGCTCGCGGGCGCGTTCGTGCATCTGCAAAAAAACCGGCTGCGTCCGGCGGCGGCGTTATTCAAGCTGGCGCGCACGAACCTGGAAAAATTCCCAGAAATCCACGAGCAATTGGATTTGCGGAACGTTTTGTGCTTCATTGCGGACTGGCTGGGCCAGTTGGAAAGGAGTGATTTTACGGTGAATCCGCTTTCCGCCGCGAATGTTCCGCGGCTGGCGCTGCTTGAAAAAACATGAGTCAAAAACGAATTGTCATTGCTGGCGGCAGCGGCTTCATTGGCCGCGCGCTGGCGAAGGAATTTTCCGCGCGCCAGTTTGAAGTGGTCGTGCTGACACGCACACCCGCGCGACGCGCCGACGGCGTTCGCGAGGTCGCGTGGGACGGAAAAAATCCCGGCGCTTGGGTGGCGCAGCTTGACGGCGCGGAGGCCGTCATCAACCTCACTGGCAAAAATGTCAACTGCCCGCACTCGCAAAAAAATATTTTCCGCATCATCGCCTCGCGCGTGAACTCGGTGAACGCCATCTCCGACGCGTTCACAAAAATAAAAGTTCCGCCGCGCGTGTGGGTGCAAGCCAGCGCGGTGGGATTCTACGGGGAGACCGGTAGCAACTCGCGTGATGAAAATTTTCCGTCCGGCGACGACACGCTGGCGGAAGTCTGCCGCCAATGGGAGGCGGCCTTTGATTCGGCCACAACGCCGCAGACGCGCAAGGTCGTGCTGCGGATCGGATTTGTGCTGGGTCGCGATGGCGGCGCGCTGCCGGTCTTGATGCGGCTCACAAAATTTTATCTCGGCGGCACGGCGGGCAATGGCCAGCAATACATCAGCTGGATTCACCTTGACGACTTAGTGCAAATGTTCGTCGCCGCCGTTTGCCGGAATAATTTTACCGGCACGTTCAACGCCGTCGCGCCCGGCGCGGTGACGAACGCGGAATTTATGCGCGAGCTGCGGCGCGTGATGCGCCGCCCGTGGAGTCCGCCCGTGCCAAAATTTGCCGTGCACATCGGTGCCTGGCTGTTCACTTCCGAGCCGTCATTGGTGCTGACCGGCCAGCGCTGCTCGGCGGACCGGATTCGCGAGCTGGATTTTCCATTCAAGTTTCCGCAACTCGGCGCGGCGCTGGAAAATCTTTGCGTTGATAAATCTTCCGTCACCGCCGCCAAAACTGCTGTTTGATCCGCCAGCCTGCGCCGGAAAATAATAATCGCGGCGGCCGGGCGGCTGTGTTAATCGTTTTTCATGGCGCGCGGACAGTCTGAACACAGCTCACTGGAGCCGGAAAAATTTGGCCGTTTCCATTTGCGCGAACTGCTCAACAGCGGCGGCATGGCGGACATCTGGATCGTGTCTGACGAGCGCATGAAAACCTACGCCTTGCGCCGTTTGAAAAAGGAATTGCGCTTCAACTTCACCGCCCGCCGCCGGTTTGTGCGCGGCAATAAAATCCTTGAGCAACTGGCCGGCAGCGAAAACATCGTCGGCTACGTCGAGCACGGCAGCGATTATTTGCTGATGGATTATGTCGAGGCGGAAAATCTTAAGCTGTTGTTCGCGCGCCACGATCCGGTGCTGACGCAAAATGTGGCGCAAATTATCATTGATATGGCCGCTGGCTTGAACGCCGTCCACGAGGCGGGCTATATGCATCTGGATTTCAAACCGGAAAATGTTCTGGTCTCGCGCAACGGCGCGGTGCGGTTGATTGATTTTGACATGGCGCAACCGCTGCCGGAAAAGCCCGTGAAATTTTCCAAGAATCCCGGCACACCCGGTTACATGGCACCGGAGCAGTTGCAGCGCGCGGGCATTGACGGGCGTGCGGACATCTTCGCGTTTGGCGTTTCCGCGTATGAGCTGCTGACGAACAAAAAACCATTTCCGGGCGAATCGCCGGGGGAAATTCTCGCGGCGCAGTTGCGGGAGTCCGGGCCGGTGCCGCTGCGGGAATTGAATCCCGACGTGCCGCCTGCGTTGGAAAAAGTGGTGATGAAATGTCTCGAACGCGAACCGGAACGCCGTCACGCGTTCACGGGCGTGCTGCTGCGCGAATTGCAGAATGCGCTCTACGTTTGAAGCGGCACCGTCTGTCGTTAATTTTTCTGTTAGCGGAAAATTCATTTTAATTTAGCATCACGCCACCAAACTTTATGTATTCACCCGCTGCGAACCGTTACGAATCAAATTCATTTTACCGCCGCTGCGGAAAATCCGGCGTGCGGCTGCCGCTCATTTCACTCGGCCTCTGGCATAATTTTGGCGGTGTGGATTCCTACGAAAACGCCCGCGCCATCGCCTGCCGCGCGTTCGATTTGGGCATCACCTGTTTTGATTTGGCCAATAACTACGGCCCGCCAGACGGTTCGGCGGAAATCACATTCGGAAAAATTTTGCGCGACGATCTCGGTAAGTGGCGCGATGAAATGATCATCACGACGAAAGCCGGTTACTACATGTGGCCGGGGCCATATGGCGAATGGGGTTCGCGCAAATATCTGTTGTCGTCGCTCGACCAGTCGCTCAAGCGGATGGGTCTGCCATATGTGGATATTTTTTATTCGCACCGTCCCGATCCTGACACGCCGCTCGAAGAAACGATGGGCGCGCTCGCCCACGCCGTCCGCAGCGGCAAGGCGCTTTACGCCGGGCTGTCAAATTATCAACCGGCTGAAACCGCGCGCGCGGCGAAAATTTTGCACGAACTCGGCACGCCGTGTTTGATTCACCAACCGCGCTACTCGATGCTCGATCGCTGGGTGGAACCTGAACTTTTAAGCACGCTCGAAAACGAAGGCATCGGCTGCACGGTTTTTTCGCCGCTGGCGAAAGGTGTTTTGACCGACCGTTATTTCAAAGGCATTCCCGCCGATTCGCGCGCGGGACATGACCAACGATTTCTCCGCCCGGCGGACATCACCGACGCGGTGCTCGCGAAAACCAAAAAGCTGAACGACCTTGCGCAGTCGCGCGGACAGACGCTGGCGCAAATGGCGCTCGCGTGGGTGTTGCGGCACAAAGTCGTGACGAGCGCGCTCATCGGCGCAAGCAAGGTGCAGCAGGTGGACGATTGTGTGGGCGCGGTGAAGAACCTGAATTTCTCCGGCGAAGAACTGGCGGCGATTGAAAAAATTCTGGCCTAGTTTGCCTTGATTTTTTGGTCGCGAAACGCGAGCAGAAAATAAACCAGCACCGCCGTCACGAGGCCGGATAGCACGCCCCAAAACCAATGCCAGTCCGTATGGCCGGACGTGGTGCAGGCGGCGAACCACCAGCCGCTGCCGAGGTAGCCGATGAGGTTGCCGATGCCGCCGTTCAGGAGCGTAAGCAAGGCCTGTGCGCGATTGCGCCAAGCGGTCGCGATGTTTTGATCCAGAAAAATCTGCGCGGTGATGAACACCAGCACAAAGGATGCGCCGTGCAAGGTCACGCCGATAAGCAAAGATGGTTTGGTGTCCAGCGCGCTGACGGCAAATCGCAGCACGCCGAGGCCGAGGCCGCACGCAAAAATCCATTTCAATCGCCAATTCCCTAGCAGCCACGCGAGGGAGAACATCGCGATGACTTCGGTGGTTTGCGCGAGGCTCATCCACGCGCTCGTGTGCGTGAAGCCGAGGTCGTGCAGGTGCGTGGGCGCATACGGATAGAAGGCAGCGAGTGGGATGTTGAAGAGGGTGGTGACGAGGAAAACCACGCGCACGTCGCGGTCTTTGAGCAGCGTGAGCGCGTCGAGGCCGAGGCGTTCGTGCCACGCCAGATGTTCGGCGGAGCGGGGAATTTCCAACGCCGGCAAATAAAAAGTGAACCACGCCACGAGCAGCCACACGACTGCGCCGAGATAGCCAGCATACGCAGAACGGTCGAGGCTCAAAGCGCTCAAGAGCAGCGCGCCGGACATCCAACCGAACGTCGCCAGTGCGCGGATGGGGCCGAATTCTTTTTTGGCATCATCCAATCGCGCCAACACCAGCGCAGTTGAAATGCTGAACATTGGCGCGTAGCTGAAATAAAAAAATTGGATGAGCGCGAGGATGAGCCATTCGTTCCACTGGTTTTTCATGGCTGTGCTGATGAGCGCCATGAGCGCGGCGGTGGCGACGGCCAGTCCGCGCAAGACTTTCGCGGGCGGCACATGACGGTCGGCCATCGCGCCGAACATGAGCGGCGAAATGAAGGCGGCGACGGCGGATGCGGCGAAGGCGAAGGGTTTGATGTGGCGCAGCCCGTGGGCATCGAGAATCGCGCCGAGCGGCACGAACCAGATGGCCATGGCCGCCGCTTGGATGAAAAATAAAATCATCAGTTCGGCGTATTCGGCTTTGCGCAGCGTCGTCAACATCGGCGTGAAGAATAGCCCAAAGCGGCAAAAATAAAAGGCCGCAACGGCCAAGCCGCTGCGGCCGTTTACGAGGCTGAACCTATTTAATGCGCGGCAATAATTTCCGCCGTGCGCAAGGTCACTGGGCCGAGCAGGCCGGATTCGAGCAGCGGCGAATTTTTCGTCCAATGATGCCACGTTGTGAACGTCAAACGGCCGGTCGGACTTGGCTTGCCGTCAAGAAACCATTGCGGCCAGGCCTTGAGCTGTTTGCCGTTCCACTCGACATCCGGCGGCAACTGCTCGTCACCGATGAGCCGGTTCGGCCAGAGGTTTGTGACCTTGACTACGAGCTGGTTCACGCCCGGCTTCGCGGCAGCGGTGATGTTCGCGCGGAAAGGTGGCTTCCAAAGGATGCCCAAGTTCTGTCCGTTTAGGGAAACTTCGGCGAAATTTTTTACCGCGCCAAGGTCAAGCCAGAGTTCGCGACCAGCCGTCAGACGGTCGGCGGAAATCTCGATGTCCTTCGTGTAGTTCGCCGTGCCGGAGAAATAGCGCACACCATCGTTCGTATGCTCCGTCCACGAAATCAATTTGTCCAGCGTGACCGCCGCCGGTGCGCCCCAGTTTGGTGGAAAACTCAAATTCCAAGCGCCGGAAATTTCCTTGGCCGCCGGCACATCCGACGCGTCCGCGTGCAGGATTTTTCCGCCGGCGGTGTCCAACACGAGATTCGCGTTGTCCCACAGCTTGATGGCCGCGCCGCCGTCTGGCGTGGCCACGGCTTCCCACGGCGGCGACTGACCAACAACCATCGCGTTCGCGGGCAGCACCAGCATTTCGTTTTCGGCCAGTTTCGCGTGACCGGGCTGGCCATCGAGGGAATAATCCACGCGCAGTTCCTTGGGATGGTTGTATGCCGGGTCGCTGCCGAAAGTGTCATTGCCGGCGGTCACCGCGATTTGTCCGTCGCGCACCAGTTCGGAAAGTTTTGCGGTCACATCCATTTCACCCGCGCCGTCGGTGGCGGCATAAACGGCGTGCTGAATTTCCAGTTTCGGCCCTAGGTATTTCGCCGGTTCCGAGCTGCCGTTGACGGCGATGACATAATCCGCCACGCCAACCGCGTGGCGGAAGATGACGAACACCGAGCCGGCGGGGTCGAAATTCAACCGCACCTTGGTGCGTCCATCGGCGGCGCTCCAGACCGCTGCGGGTTCGATGACGCCGGTATCGGGATGCCAGAGTTCGGGCAGCTTGCCCGCCACGCGGAATGTGCACTCGGCGGTGTCAAACTCCCGACGCTGGTTGGAGACGAAATAAATATCCACATCGCCCGCCACGCGATGAACGTAGGCCAGCCGGGAATTGCCGGCGACGCCATGAAATTCAAAATCGGGTTTTAAATTCTGGGCGGCGAAAATGTCTGCCAATGATTTGCCCCAGACAACGCGACCTTTGCCGTCGGTATTTTCAAAAACATTTGCGCCGTCGCATTTGCCCCAAAGTTCGTCGGCCAACTTTTTCACTTGCGCGTCGCACTTCGGATAATCAGCAAGGCTTGGCGAATGTTGCGGGCGTGGACCGACGACGGTGGCCCCGGCGCGCACGAGTTCACGAATTCGCCGTAACGTCACCGGCGTCAAATTTGAATCGCTGGGCGGCAGCACCAGCACCGCGTAACTCGCGCCGCTCGCGAGAATGATGCGCCCGGACTTCACGGTCGCCGTGCGCAACGCGTCGGCGTTCACAGCGTCATAATCGTAGCCCAAGGGCAGGGCGGGGTTGCCTTGGCGCATTTCTACCGGCGCGGTTTCGCCGGTGAAATACGCGACATCCTCGATGGAGCGGCCCTGTTGAAACAGAAATTGGCAGTGCGCAATATAATCAATCCACGCTTTGCCCGGATGCCACCAGGTTTCCGTGCGCTCGAAATGAAAACCCCATTGTCCCATCGTCATGCCCGGCCAGACATTCGTCCACGGCTGCATCGCATAACGGTGAAAAACATAGCGGTTCAAACCTTGGCAATACATCAAGTCGCCGAGCGTCTTGAGCGCATAAGGATCTTCCTGCCAGCGACCAGATTTTGGTCCCGGAAAGGCGGTGAAAGATTCCGCACCGACGTAAGTTTTGCCGTAAACATGCGCGATGGAGGAGGCGAGCTTGACGGACGGATGGCCCGAGCTGCCGCTCCAGAATTCGCCCATTACAAAATCCGCCGACGCGCCGCTTTGCATCGAATCAAACGGCCCAGTGTAAGGTTCCACCGCGCTGATCAAACCGTGTTGGTGGCACAGCTCCGCAAAATGGCCGAAATAATTTTCCGCAAACAAATCAGCAATGGTGCGGCGCAAGTCCCATAAAAAACGTTCGGTGACGGCGGGATTATCCACGACGCGGCCGGTGAACACTGGCAGATAGGTGAGCAGGTCGTAGCCGCGACGTTTTTTGAATTCCTTCCGGAAATTCTTTGTCCAGGTCTGGCCGCCGACTTCGTAGCTGTCCACCAGCGAACCGGCCAGCCCCCGACCGCCGAGTGGCTTGATGTCGTCGAGCACTTTCGTCATGAAGCCGGCCCAATGCGCATCCAGCGCCGCCTGACTGAACTTGTCGCACTCCAATCCTTCGCCTCCGTAGGCGGCGGGATGGTTGTTCACGCCCGTTGGCGTATAACCGAAGCGCAGCACCATCCATTTGCCCGGCGGCACCCGCCAGTTCAATTTGCCGTCGGCCGTCAGCTTGGATGTGAGATCAATCATTTCACGACGCGACACCGCGCCTGCTGGATTAAAACTCGCGTCGCGATCTGACAGCGCCTCCGTCTGGCCGACTCCGCCGCCGATGGCCATCGTAATTTTTCGGCCTAAATTTTTAATCTTCAAAAGCGAATTCGATCCGACCGGATAGGCCAGCACCGCAATGTCGCGGTAAAAACCCAGCTTCGTCGGCGGCAGTGGCAGCGCAGATGAAAAATTCGTCGGACCGGTGAGCGGCAATTCGCTGGCGACAACTTTCTGCATGGCGTTTTCCGGCGTGTTCCACGGACCGCCGCTGCTGGACCAGCCCGCGCAATTTTCCACGGTGAGTTCGATGCCCAGCCGGTTGCCCTCCGCGATGGCAAACTTGAAGTCATCGCGCCACTCGGGACTCATGAATTCGACCGGCCCGCGCGGAATGCCGCAATCCGCATTTACAATGGTCGCACCGCCGAGTCCAATTTCCTTCATCGCCTCGAGGTCGGCGGTGATGCCGGCCTTGGTGATGTTGCCGTTCATCCAATGCCACCAAGTCTGCGGTCGGGCAGCATCCGGCGGATTCAGAAAACCCGCCTCCAACGAATCGTTCGCGGCAACGGCGGTGAAGGCAAGGGCCAGCAAAGACCCGACAAGAAATGGACGCAATGATTTCATGATTTAAAAAACTTTCAGGCGGTGAAAGATTCTGTCGCTGACGCGGCTGCATTGACAAGCGCAAAGAACCGCGTCCATGGATGTTTTTTCAGGGTGCGCGTTGATAAACCCGCACCCAGTCAATTTCGTAACGGACGGGAAACTCGGTGGCGGACGGGTCGCCGCCGCAATCGCCGCCGATGGCTTGATTGAGGATGATGTATTCCGGGCGGCGAAACGGGTTGCCCTCGTCCGCGCTGTCCGCGTCCGCAAGCTTGAGGTGATTCATCAGCCGACCGTCAAGGCGCAGGTCAATTTTTTTTTCGTCCCATTCCATCGTCCAGATGTGAAATTGTTTTGACCACGACGGATCGTGAAACTTCCAAAGCGGACGCTTTTTGGCGTGCCAATTGATAACACCGTTGCTCTGCCAGCCAAAATTCGCCAGCACGTTGCCGGTGTAAAACTCCATGATGTCAGTCTCGCCGCACGCCGGCCAGTTGATGTCCCGCGCCACGCCGAGCGTCCAAAATGCCGGCCAGCTTCCGGGCCGCGTGTCAATGCACGCGCGCAACTCGAACTTTCCGTATTTGAATTCGTGCAGTCCACGCGTGGTCAGACTGGCAGAAGTGTATTCAATCGTTTTCCGCGACTGCTTCCAATCGTCGGCGTTGGGATCGAATTGCGGATTCGGCTTCTGCTCGCGCCGCGCCTCGATGACCAGCAGGCCGTTGGTGCAATACGCGTTTTCCGGCTGATACCATTGTAGTTCGTGATTGCGCGCGAAGCCGCGCTCGAAATTCCAGTTGGCCGGATTCGGCGGGCCGTTGGTGTCGAACTCATCCGCCCAGACCAGTTGCCAGTTGCCGACAGCCAAAACTTTTGAAACCAGCAGCAGCCAAGCAAGACACGGTAAAATTTGTTTGATGAATTTCACTTATTGCAAAGGCAGACGCGTGATAAGCGCAGAAAATTACTTAATTCTTCAGAACGAACCAGCCGCAGAAATTAAAACAAAAATACCCGCGTGAAGAGCTATTAAGCCACCTCATGCGGGCAAACGGAATTTTTAAAAAGCCGCTTACTTATTTGGCGGCGGGACGGACGGCCTTGATGGAGATGGCCAGCCGGGATTTTTTGCGGTTGGCAGTGGGGCGGGCGATGGCACCGACCTTCACGGCCTTGTCGTAAGCGGAATGGACGCCGGGCAGGAGCTTGATGGCCTCCTCCGTCTTGCCCGCGACAACGGCGGCGCGGAATTCTTTTTCCGTGCGGCGCAGCTTGGATTTGACGCGGCTGTTCTGGAGGTTTTTACGCTGGCTGTTGCGCATCCGGCGTTCGGCTGACTTCGTATTCGGCATAATTTATTTTTCGGTCAATTTGATTTGCTAAAGAGCCGGAGAGCCTAGTGAAACGCGCCGGAATGTCAACAGTGAAAACAAAACCGTATTGCTTGCATCATCCCGCTTTACTTTTGGGCGGCAGGCTGGTTGTTTGTGCGGAAGTATTTTTTGCCGGTCCGTCAAAAACACGAATGAACCAAGCGCTCCGCATCCTGCATCTGGAAGACAATCCGGCTGACTGCCAACTGGTGCGCGACCAACTGGCGCACGAGGGCATCGCGGCGTCGGTGGTGCTGGCGACGAACCGGGAGGAATTTACGGCGCTGCTGGAAAAGGAAAAATGGGATTTGATCCTGGCGGATTTCCGGCTGCCGAACTTCACGGGCATTGAGGGGCTGCGCATCGTCCGTGAGAAACTGCCGAACATTCCGTTCATCCTGCTCTCGGGAACCATCGGCGAACTGGCGGCCATTGAAAGCCTCAAAGCGGGCGCGACGGATTACGTTCTAAAACAAAATCGCGAGCGACTGCCGTCCTCCGTGCTGCGCGCGGTGTCCGAGGCCAATGAACATGCGCGGCGCGAAAAGGCGGAGGCCGAGTTGCGCCAGAGCGAAAAACAATACCGGCTTTTATTCCACGGCAATCCGCATCCCATGTGGGTGTTTGATCTGGAGACGCTGGCCATCGTGGAGGTCAACGAGGCGGCCATCAATCATTACGGCTTCAGTCAGGAAGAATTTTTGTCCATGACATTGGCGGATCTCCGGGTGGCCGAGCGCGACCGGCACGATAACAATTCCATGTGGGACGCGGAAAGCCAGGGCATCGTCTGGCGGCACCGGCGGAAAAAAGGCGGTTCGATGGATATGGAAATTATCTGGTCGCCGCTGGCGTTCAAGAACCGGCTGTGTGCGCTGGCGATGGCGACGGACGTGACGGAGCGGCGGCGCGCGGCGCATCACAACGCCGTGTTCGGCAAATTGAGCCACCAGTTGAGCGCGGTGAGCATCCCATCCTCGGCGGCCATGTTCATTTGCGAGGCGGCGGACGAACTGTTTCATTGGGACGATTTTGCGGTAGATTTGTATTCGGCGGAAAATGATGAAGTGACTTCGCTTCTGACCATCACCACGATTGACGGTCTGCGGGTGGAAATCCCGGCCTCGCCACAGCCCAAGTCCGCGAACGCGCTGGTGCAACGAGTGATTGCGCGCGGCGCAGAATTGATTTCCGCCGACGAGACCGGCGACAAGGATGGCACGACGATGATTGCGCCGATCCGCAAGGGCGAGATTGTCATCGGCGTGTTGTTCATCCAAAACCGTTTGTCCGGCAGCTACACGCCGGCGGACTTGCAAACGCTTCAGACGCTGGCCGACCAGTGCAGCGGCGCGCTGGAACGCATCCGCGCCGAGGAGGAATTGCGCCACAGCCAGCGCCGTTTCCGCGAGCTGTTTGAAAATTCGCCGGACGCGATTTTTGTCGAGGACATGCAAGGCAATGTGTTGGACGCGAACCGCGCGGCTTGCCAATTGCATGGCGTGGAACGCGAGCGGCTGATCGGCAAGAACGCCATCGAGGAACTCGTCCCGCCAGAGCGACGCGAGCGGGCGCAGTCGGAATTCCACCAGTTTGCCAGCGGCCAGATTTCATGGATCGAGAGCGAAAGCCGCCGTGCGGACGGCCGCAACGTGCCGGTGGAAATCCGCGTGGTGCGTGTGGAGTTTGAAGGCAAACCGGCGCTGCTCTTTCACGTCCGCGACATCACGGAACGGCTGGCGGTGGAGACGGCACGCCGCAGCTCGGAAACCTTGTTCAGCTCCGTGTGGGAAAATTCCACCGACGGCATGCGGCTCACGGATGAAAGCGGCCTCATTGTGGCGGTCAACGAGGCGTTCGGCACGCTCGTCGGCATGACGGCGAAGCAACTTGACGGCAAACCGTTCACGGTCATTTATGATGGCCGGTCGGATTGGGACAAGATGCTGAATTCACACCGGAATAATTTCCACTCCGGCGCGATCAAGGGCAAAAGTGCGAAAGAATTTGTTCTGCACGACGGTCGCCAGGTGGTTTTTGAAATCACCGATTCGTATGTCGAGCTTGGCGGCAAACCGCGCCTGCTGTTGAGCCTGTTCCGCGACATCACCGAACAGAAAAAACTGGAGGGACAGTTGCGGCAATCGCAGAAGATGGAGGCCATCGGCCAGCTCGCTGGCGGCATCGCGCACGATTTCAATAACATTCTCACCGTCATCCTCGGCCACGCCACGCTGCTCACGATGCAGCCGCTCGATTCCAAGGCACAACTCTCGGCTCAACAAATCAAGCAGGCATCCGAACGCGCCGCCGGCTTGACGCGCCAGCTGCTCGCCTTCGGTCGCAAACAAGTTTCCAATCCGCGCCCGATTGACCTGAACCAGCTTGTTGGCGGGATGTCCGAGATGCTCGGACGGCTGCTCGGTGAGGACGTGTCGTTGCAAATCAATTTCAACGGCACGCCAGCCGTCGTCGAGGCCGACCCCGGCATGATGGAACAAGTCTTGTTGAACCTGTCCGTGAATTCCCGCGACGCCATGCCGCGCGGCGGTCAGCTCACCGTTCGCGTGAGCCAGCGGGAAATTGACGCCGATTACACCAAGTCCGTGCTCGACGCCCGCCCCGGAAAATTCGTCTGCCTGAGCCACAGCGACACCGGCTGTGGCATCCCGCCCGAAAACATGGTGCGCATTTTCGAGCCGTTTTTCACGACCAAAGAACTCGGCAAGGGAACCGGCCTTGGTCTGGCCACGGTTTTCGGCATTGTCAAACAGCACCACGGCTGGGTGCAAGTTGAGAGCGTGCTGAATAAGGGCACGACCTTTCACGTTTTTCTGCCCGCGACAAATCAGGCCGTCGTCGCGCCGGAAAATGCAGAAACGCAATTCCGCCAGCGCGGCGGCAACGAAACCATCCTCATCGTTGAGGACGAACGCGACCTGCGGGATTTCGTGGCCCGCGAACTGCGCCGCCATGGCTACCGCATTTTTGAGGCGGTGGACGGCCCCAGCGCGTTGCAAATCTGGGCGCAATACAAAAAGGAAATCAACCTCGTCTTCACCGATGTCATCATGACCGGCGGCATGAACGGACGCGAAGTTGCCGAAAAAATCTGGGCCGACGAGCCGAAGATGAAGGTGATTTTTTCCAGCGGCTACGGCGCGGAAACGCTCGGCAAGGATTTCAAGCTCGACCCCGGCATCCAATATCTCCAGAAACCATATTTGCCACAGACGCTCACCAAGACCATCCGCAACTGCCTCGACATGAAGCAAAATTAATTTTTGATGTTACCGTGTTATTTATCGTTTTAATTCGGCTCGGCTTGAAATTAAAAAACATTTGAAATGATCATCGCGCCGTCACTGCTCGCCGCCGATTTCACCCGTTTGGGCAAGGAAGCCGCGCGTGCCGAAAGCGCCGGTGCCGATTGGTTGCACCTCGACATCATGGACGGCCAATTCGTGCCGAACATTTCCTTCGGCCCTGCCGTCGTCGCCGCCGTCCGTCCGCACGCCAAAAAACTTTTTTTTGACGTCCACCTCATGTGCGGCAAACCGGAAATTTTGCTGGAGCCATTCGTCAAAGCCGGTGCCGACCAGCTCATCATCCATGTTGAACTCGGCGAACAGGTTTTGCCGCTCATTTGGAAAATTAAACAGCTCGGCAAAAAAGTCGGCCTTGCCGTCAATCCGCCCACCGCCATCACCGCCGCCCAGCCATATCTCGACAAGATAGATTTGCTCCTCGTGATGACCGTCAATCCCGGCTTCGGCGGACAAACTTTTATTCACGAATGCCTGCCCAAAATCCAGCTAGCCGACGCGTGGCGGCGCGAACGGAAATTAAATTACCGCCTCGAAGTGGACGGCGGCATAAATAATCAAACCGTTGCCGAATGCGCCCGGGCTGGCGCCGATACTTTTGTGGCAGGAACCAGTTTATTTGGAGCGCGCAGCCTGAAAGCCGCTATCACCAAGATGCGGAAAATCGCGCACGACAACGACCCCGCGCTGGCCGATTTGAAAGTTCCATCGCTATCATCTCCGTTGCTGCCACTATGAGTCAGGTTAGATTCGGCACCGACGGCTGGCGCGCAATCATCGCGGAAGATTTTACCTTTGCCAACGTCGCGCGCGTTGCGCAAGCCGCCGCTGATTTTTGGAAGTCGGAAATCTCCAATCCCAAGTCTGAAATTTTCCGGCGCGAGCCGAAAGTCATCGTCGGCTACGACCGTCGTTTTTTGTCCGAGCGTTTCGCGCAGCTCACCGCCGAAGTTTTTACGGCAAATAATTTTCAGGTTGTCCTCACGCCAGAGCCGACACCGACGCCGTGCATTTCCTTCGCTGTGAAGAATCTCGGCGCGGTGGGCGGCGTGATGATTACCGCCAGCCATAATCCGCCAATCTTCAATGGATTTAAGCTAAAATCACATTTCGGCGGCAGCAGCGATGAGGCAACTTGCAAGGCGGTTGAAAGTCTTTTGGACAAAAGCCCGCCGCAACTTAAAACTAAAAATTCAAAACTAAAGATTCCCGTTGCTGACGTTCGTCCAGCGCATTTTCGCGCGATAAAAAGACTGGTGGACTTCAAGTTGATTGCCAAATCCAAATTGCGTGTCGCGCACGATGCTTTGTTCGGTGTAGGCGCAGGCGTTTTTCAAACTTTGCTGGACGGAACAAGTTGCCAAGTCACCACGCTCAACGGTGCACATGATATTTTGTTTGGTGGCATTTGCCCGGAGCCGTTGCCGAAAAATTATGCGCTCGGCGGCGCGCAATTAAAAAAAAATCCGCATGACCTCTGCCTTGTGACCGATGGCGATGCCGACCGCATTGGCGCGATGGATGGTCACGGCAAGCCGTTCACAAATCAGCAAGTGATTGCATTGCTGCTGCATCATCTTGTGCGCAATCGCGGCGGGCGTGGCACGGTGACAAAAACTTTCAACACGACGGCGATGGTGGATAAAATGTGCGCGGCGTGGAATCTGCCGTTGACGGAGGTCGGCATCGGCTTTCGTTTCATCGCGCCGGAATTGATGAAGCCCGGCGCACTCTTCGGCGCGGAAGAAAGCGGTTCGGTCGGTTTTGCTGACCATATTCCCGAACGCGATGGTTTGGCCGCCGGATTATTTTTGCTGGAGATGCTGGCGATGGAGAAAATTTCCGTAAATAAAATTTACGCGCGGTTGGAAAAAGAATTTGGCCCACATCGATATTCGCGATATGACGCGCATTACCCGTTGGAAAAACGTGCGACGCTGATGAAGTGGCTGGCCGCAAATCCACCCCAAAAACTACTCCGCTCGCAGCTGGTCAAAGTAGATTCCCGCGACGGCGTCAAATTTGTCGCGGCAGATTCAACGTGGCTGATGTTGCGCGGTTCCGGCACGGAACCGGTGCTGCGCATTTACGCCGAGGCCAAGTCGGATGCCGATGCGCAAATACTTTTGAAGCTTGGCGTCTCGCTGCTGCGCCACTAGAATTTTTTTATGATCAACCAAGGCATTCTTAATCCGCAAATCCTCTCGCTGCTCGCCCGCGTGCGCCACACCAACGCGCTCGTCATCGCCGACCGCGGCTTTCCATTCTGGCCGATGATTGAGACGGTGGATATTTCCGTCGTGGACGATTTGCCGACGGTATTGCAACTCATCGCTGCCGTGCGCGCGAATCACAATTTCACCGAGGCGTTTCAAGCGAAAGAATTTTTAAAAAACAATTCGCCCGCGACTCGCACAAAATTCGCCGCCGCACTTAAAGGCGTTCCGACAAAATTTGAACCGCACTTCGAATTCAAAAAACGCGTGCCGCACGCCATTGGCATGATTCGCACCGGCGACACGACGCAATACGCGAATACAATTTTGGTTTCCGGCTAAATAATTTTCGCATGAAGCGTCAACTTCGCGTCGGTTTGTTCGGCATCGGTCTCGACACCTACTGGCCACAGTTCAAGGGACTCAAGCCGCGCCTCGAAGGCTACATCCGCACCGTCCAAAAAAAATTGGAGCGACCCGGCGTTGAAGTTGTGAATCTCGGCCTGGTTGACAGTCCAAAAAAAGCGCTCGAAGCCAGCCATCAATTTCGCGTGGCGGACGTGGATGTGATTTTTATACACGTCACGACCTACGCGCTTTCGTCCACCGTTTTGCCCGTGGTGCAGCGCGCGAAAGTTCCCGTCATCATTTTGAACCTCGCGCCCGCCGCCGCGATTGATTACGAAAAATTCAATGCCATGGGCGACCGCACCGCGATGACCGGCGACTGGCTTGCCTTTTGCGCCGCGTGTCCCGTGCCGGAAATCGCCAACGTTTTCCGCCGCACAAAAATTGATTTTCACCAAGTCACCGGCCTGTTGCACGACGATGAAATTTGCTGGCACGAAGTGGACGCGTGGATCGAAGCCGCGCGCGTGGCGCACACGATGTTTCACAATCGCTTGGGTTTGATGGGCCACTATTACGGCGGGATGCTGGATATTTATTCCGACACCACGCTGCAATGCGCCACGTTCGGCGGCCATCTGGAAATTCTCGAAGTGGACGAACTCGCCGCCTTGCGCCGCGAAGTTTCCGCCGCGCAAATCAAAAACCGTGTCGCGCATTTTCAAAAAATTTTCGCCGTGCAGCCGGATTGTTCGCAGGCCGAACTCGAACGCGCCGCGAAAACTTCCGTCGCGCTCGACCGTTTGGTGAAAGAACACGATCTCGGCTCGCTCGCGTATTTTTACAACGGCACGGGCAACGCGGAAAACGAAGACGCCATCAGCTCGATTATTTTGGGCAATTCACTGTTGACCGCGCGCGGCATTCCCGTCGCCGGCGAATACGAGGTGAAGAACGCGCAGGCCATGAAAATCATGGACACCTTCGGCGTCGGCGGCTCGTTCACCGAATACTACGCGATGGATTTCACGGACGACGTGGTGTTGATGGGTCACGACGGTCCCGGCCACATCAAAATCGCGGAAGGCAAAACGAAAGTGCGTCCTTTGAAAGTATATCACGGCAAAGTCGGACGCGGCTTGTCCGTAGAAATGTCCGTAAAGCACGGCGCAGTGACTTTGCTTTCCGTCGTAGAAACTGCCGAGGGAAAATTAAAACTGCTCGTGGCCGAGGGTGAATCCGTGCCCGGCCCGATTCTGGAAATTGGCAACACAAATTCGCGCTACAAATTTTCCATCGGCGCGCGAAAATTTGTGAACGACTGGAACGCGCACGGCCCGGCGCATCATTGCGCGGTCGGCGTGGGCCACATTGCGGACAAAATTGACAAACTAGGCAAGCTGCTCGGAATCGAGTTTGCGCGGGTGTGTTGAACTTCAGGCAAACGCAAGATTGGGAAAAGAAGTTATTACCGGTAAACCAAAACCAGACTGCGCTTACGGCTTAAATTGCTCCGGCGTGTTGTGAAAATTCAGCTTGATGCCGAAGTTGCCGCGCTCGCGCCAGCCGAAATAAAATTCCATACGAGAGTTTTTGTAATCCCAAAACGGCAGCAGCACGATGCGCCGTCGCGTCACCGCAAAATTCCAGCCGCCGTGCGGGTTGCCCACCAGTTTGGGGTAGCGTCCGTAGCGCATCGTGTCTTTGTCCGCCACGCCGATGACGTAATAGGTGAAGTTGGCGAACGGGTTGCGGTAATACCAGTTCCGCTGGCGGTGCGGATTGTCCGGCGCATACCACGCGGGCGGAACCGGCTCCTCGGCATTGCCCAGCCACCAGACCGGATTGATTTTGTCATACCAGTGAATGACCGGCGTTTGCGGCTTGCGCAACATCACCACGCCATGCCAGTCCGGATCTTGATTGGTCGAGTAAAAAAGGCAATGGTCACCAGCGCTGATATTTCGCTCAATGCTGTCGCGATGGCCGGTTCGCGGAGAAGCCATCAAGTCGCCGGTCGCAAGGCACAGGCAGGCAAGATAAATGCAAGCGGCGCGGCGGCGCATAAAAAAACCGGAACAATTGCTTGTTCCGGTTGAATTTTTTTTACGAATCAATACTGAACCGCGTTCCAGTTCAGCACATTCCAAAACGCCTTCAAATAATCCGCGCGCTTGTTCTGGTATTTCAAATAGTAGGCGTGTTCCCACACATCCGCGCCGATGAGCGGCTTGCCCTCGCAACCAGCGATGGCCTTGCCCATGAGCGGATTGTCTTGGTTGGGCGTGGAAACAATTTCCAGTTTACCATTGTTGCTGACCAGCCATACCCAGCCGCTGCCGAAGCGGCCGATGCCCGCCGCTTCAAACTTCGCCTTGAAATCCTCGAAGCTGCCAAACGCGGCCGTGATATCGTCCGCGAGTTTGCCTGTCGGTGCGCCGCCCGCGTTCGGTGCGAGAATTTTCCAGAAGAACGAATGGTTCCAGTGGCCACCGCCGTTGTTGCGCACCGGGCCGCGAATGTTTTCGGGAACCGAGGCGAGATCTTTGACGAGGTCACAGATGGACTTGGCTTCGAGCGCGGAATTGCCGGCGATGGCCTTGTTGAGGTTGTCAACATAAGCCTTGTGATGACGGTCGTGATGGATTTCCATCGTCAGCGCGTCAAAATGCGGTTCAAGCGCGGCCTTGTCGTAGGGCAGGGGAGGAAGTTCGTATGGCATGATTTTTTAATTGTTTAATTTGTTAACCGATTTGTGAAGGCCAAATTGCTCCACTCGGCCAAAAAATGCAAGTGCGGACAAATACCAACTGCAATCCTCCGGGTGAAAAATTCTCCATTCAACCAATCCGCTTGCACCGTTTTCTAGTCGCGAAACGTCGGGGCAAAAAAACAAAAAAAGCTGGAGTTGAGAGAACTCCAGCTTTTTGCGGAAACAGAGTTAATTACTTTTTCTCGGCCTTGATTTTGGCCCAGCGAGCTTTTACGGCGGCCGAGATTTTGGCCTTGGCGGCTGCGCTCATAACAAATTTCTTTTTGGCCGGTTTCGCAGCCTTGACAACTTTGGCCGGCTTGGCGGCTTTCACTTTGGCCCAGCGAGCTTTTTGCGCGGCGGCAATGCGGGCTTTACCGGCGGCGCTCATGCCGCCCTTTTTTTTCTTCGGCGCCGGACTGGCGACAGCTTTGGCCGTTGAGCCGAGCAACTGGCTTAATTGTTTTTCCAAGGCGACAATCTTCTCTTTGAGGTTGGCTGCCTGGCGCAATTGTTGGATAGACAAGTTATTGATTGAACTCATGCGGACAAGTAATGCACTTATTAGCTGAGTAAGTCAACAGATAAGTCGTCGTCACCAAGCCGACCACATAGAGTCAGGGTTACTAACATTAACAGCAAAAGTTAGTCTGCGCTCACAGAATTGCATGAGCGGGACGTTAGCGGTCTTACTCTGACAATCATTTAATTTACTTTACTGGCAGACCTTGTGAGCTATGATCATCCGCTCTGTTTGCGAGGCAAACCAATCGTAATTTATTTATGGCCAAACTTTTTATTGAAGATCTCGAATTGAAGGGCAAACGCGCACTCATCCGCGTGGATTTCAACGTGCCGCAGGACAAAGTCACCGGTGCGATCACCAACACCAAGCGCATCGAAGCCGCTTTGCCGACCATCAAATATGCTTTGGATAAAGGCGCGTCCGTAATTTTGATGAGCCATCTCGGTCGTCCTGACGGCAAGCACATCGAGAAATTTTCGTTGAAGCCGATTGCGGCAGCCTTGGAAAAACTGCTTGGCAGGCCGGTGCAATTTCTCAACAACTGTGTCGGCGCAGAAGTTGAAGCCGCGTGCGCCAAGGCCAAACCCGGTGATGTCATCCTGCTCGAAAATTTGCGCTTCCACATCGAGGAAGAAGGCAAGGTCAAACTCGAAGACGGCACGAAGTTGAAAGCCGATGCCGAAAAAGTAAAAGCCTTTCGCGCCAGCCTCACGAAGCTCGGTGACGTTTATATCAATGACGCTTTCGGCACCGCGCATCGCGATCACAGTTCGATGACTGGCGTGCAGTTGCCGCAACGCGCTTGCGGCTATTTGATGAAAAAAGAATTGGATGCGTTCAGCGCCGTGCTCGACAATCCAAAACGCCCGCTGCTCGCGATTCTTGGCGGCTCGAAAGTTTCCGACAAGATTCAACTCATCAACAATCTTTTGGACAAGGCCGACGAAATCATTATCGGCGGCGGCATGGCTTACACGTTCCGCAAAATTCAGGACAACATGGAAATCGGGAAATCACTGTTCGACGCGGAAGGTGCGAAGATTGTTCCCGAACTGCTCGCGAAGGCCAAAGCCAAGGGTAAACAAATTCATCTGCCGGTTGACTGGGTAATCGGCGACAAATACGGTCCCGATGCGAACGTCAGCAGCGCCACGCTGGCGAGCGGCATTCCTGCTGGCTGGGAAGGCCTCGACGCCGGCCCGGAATCGTCGAAGTTGTTTGCTGCGGTCATCGCCCGCGCTAAAACGATTATCTGGAACGGACCGCCGGGCGTGTTTGAATTTCCCGCGTTTGAAAAAGCCACGAAGTCCATGGCAGATGCGATTATTGCCGCAACTGCGGCAGGCGCAACAACGGTCGTTGGCGGCGGCGACACGGCCACGGCAGCAAAGAAATTTGGCGCGGACAAAAAAGTTTCGCACACCTCGACCGGCGGCGGCGCGTCGCTGGAATTTCTCGAAGGCAAAGTGCTGCCCGGCGTGGCGGCGCTTTCAGAAAAATAGTTTTTAACCGATAAAAAATTTAAATGAACAAAGAACGCAAATTAATTATCGCGGGCAACTGGAAGTCAAACAAAACCGTCGCCGAGGCGTTGACGCTCGTCGCCGACCTCAAGCGCGACCTCGCGGGCGTGAAGGAAGTGGACATCGTCGTCGCACCGCCCTACACGGCGCTGAGCGAAGTGTCGAAGTCCATTTTGGATTCCAACATCCGGCTTGCGGCGCAAAACATGAGCGAGAACGGCGTGGGCGCGTTCACCGGCGAAATCGCGGCGGTGATGCTGAAGGAGTTTTCCGTGCGCTACGTCATCCTTGGTCATAGTGAACGCCGCCAGTATCAAAAGGAAACCGACGCACTCATCGCCAAAAAAGCGGCGGCGGTTCACGCGGCCTCGCTCAAGCCGATTGTCTGCATCGGTGAAACGCTCGCGGAACGCGAAGGCAATCTTACCGAAAAAGTTTTGGAAACGCAGACGCGCGGCAGCCTCGCGGGACTTACAAAGGAACAACTGGTTGAAACCGTCTTGGCCTACGAACCCGTCTGGGCCATCGGCACCGGCAAAACCGCAACGACGCAGCAGGCGCAGGACGCGCACGCGTTTATTCGCAAAACCCTCGCGGCGATGTTCGACGAAGCGACCGCAAAAAAGGTTCGCATCCAATACGGCGGCAGTGTGAAGCCCGCAAACGCGAAAGAATTGATGAGCCAGCCGGACGTGGACGGCGCGCTCGTCGGCGGCGCTTCGCTGGAAGCGAGAAGTTTTGCTGACATTATCAAAAATTCCATCTAGACTAAACGACCTATGACTTTCATTGTTGGCATTTTGACGTTCATCATTGTCCTCAACGCGCTGCTGCTGATTCTGCTGGTGCTGGTGCAATTGCCCAAGAAGGACGCGGGCGCGGGCATGGCGTTCGGCGCAGGCACGGCGGACGCTTTGTTTGGCGCCGGCTCCGGCAACGCCCTGACGAAAATCACCAAGTCTGCCACCGTGGCGTTTTTACTGTTGGCGCTGCTGCTTGGCTATTTGCACGACAAAGTGCATTCCGACAACAGCGCGGCGGATTTCGCTAAGCAGGTTCAGCAAAAACAAATGCAGACGCCAATCGCACCGCCGTCGGCATCGCCGCCTGCACCCGTTACCGCAAACCCTTCGTCGGCAAACAATCTGCTCTCGACCTTGCCCGTGCAGACCAACGCCCCGGCGGCTAAATAAGAACAGTTATTCCTCTCAAACGCCCGCACCAAAACTGCGGGTGTTTTTTATTGGCGCTTCGCGGAGCGGAGCGCATCAAAATCCCCGTTCTCGCACGCGGCCACAAAACCCTCCGTCGCGCTTTTCAATTTCTCCCAGCGCGCGCGGATTTGTTCGGCTTCCGGTGAAGTAATTTTATTGTCCGCCGCCGCGGTGGCGATGACGGCGAGCAGGTCGGCAAATTCCTGGACAATTTGATTCGTGGCTGGGATGAGAAAATGTGGATGTGGCACATTCTTGGGATTGACGATGAAGAATCCGCCCGCGCGCTGACAAATCCATTGAGCGATGCGCTGGTCGCCGGTGCTTTGGATGAGCGCCTCGATGCGGTCGAGCGGATTTTCAACACCGCCGTCGTTTGCCGCCGGTTGCGCCCATTTGTAAATCATTGAGGTGGAGAGTTCGAGGTCGGCGGAAATTTCCTTCGCCGCCTTTTTGTCAAAGACCTCCCGGAGCAGTTCGTGCGATTGCATGGCGCGAAAATGCGCAAGCACGGGAAATTTGGCAAGCGGGAACGCTAATCCCAGCGGCCACGCCGGTAATCTTCCATCCGCCAGCGCAGGAACGGGGAGCAATGTTTCGGCGTCGCCTTGTTGCGCAACGGCCAGAGCACGTTGAAATCTTTTTCCAACTGCTGCAACTCACGGATGCCCGATTGCGCTTGCCGCTTTGCCTCGGAAATTTCTCCAGCAGCAACCGCTTGCTGCCATAGCATGAATTTGCAGGATTGCTCCGCCATCCGCGCCGCCAGATCCAATTCGCGCGCCAGAATTTTCCCGGAATCGGAATCAGGCTTGGAGCATAGCAGGGCGGTGCGCTGTCTCCGAATCTCCGTCAACGTGGCGAGAATCTTTCGCTTGGGTATTTTGGTGAACCATCTCAGTCCGTTGCGGCAAAACAATTCGCGCTCGGCCGGCTTCGGTGCGGCAATCACCGTGCCGAGCGGCGTTTCGTTCACTGCGTTGACACCGAGCTTTTGGTGCGCGAAACCTAGCTTGAATCCAGCTTGCGTGATCTTGCCGCTGACATCTTCAAATACATCCCGGCTCAAAATTGAAATGAGTTTTGATTCGTCAAAACCTTTGGAATTCCAAGCCAGCGCCGCGCCCGCAGCGAACATCGGCCAGCTTACCGCCAGCGGCTGCGGATGGCCGCCGTCGCCCCAATCGGTGTTGAGAAAACCAAGCGCGCCAAATTTTTTCCCGGCTTTGGCGGCGGCGCGCAGATTGGCGAAAGCATTGTCGTGTTTGCCGATAAGCGTTTGCCACGTCGAAGTTCCGGGGCAGACATAAAAGGGAATTTTCGCTTTCGCGAATTGCGCGGCTTCTTGCGCAAAGGGATGATTCACTTCGTAACCCCAGTTCAGCGCGACGACATTCTTCGGCAACTCGCGAATCAGTTTTGGATATTTCAAAATGATGTCGCCCCAGAACATCATCGTCTTGTCGCGTGCGTAAACTTCGCGGTGGATTTTTTTCAGGAAATCTAAATAGACGCGGCCTTTACCTTTATTTTTAAATAGCTTCTCGCTTTTGCCTTTGCCCAAGTCCCACGTTTCATCGCCGCCGATGTTGAACAATCCGCTAGAGAAGTTCGGCAGCAGCTCGTCGTAAAGGCCGCGCAAAAAGGGCAGGGTGCTAGGATGATTCGGCGCGAGCGTGGTCGGACGACGGAGAAAATCTTTCGTCTCGGCGAGGAATGGTTCGGAGATTTCACCAAGTTTTTTCAGGCGCGGGTCTTCGAGAAAATAGCGCAAATGGCCGAAGGAATTCTGGTTCGGCACGAGATCAATGCCGAGTTCGTGGCAGCGCGTGTCGAGGATTTGAATTTCCTCCGACGTGAGCGCGCCCCAGCTTTGCCAGATGCGGTGGTATTTTTTGTAGGCGAACGTATGTTCGGTGTAAAGTTGCAGCTCGTTGATCTTAAAAGTGGAGAGTTTTTCCGCAAGTTCCAGCAAAGTTTCCAGCCTTGGCACGCGTCCGCGGGAGATGTCGAGCATTACGCCGCGACGCGAAAAATCCGGCCAGTCGCGAATTCTTAAACACGGCAGCTTGCGTCCGAATTCGCGGAGCAACTGCCGCAGAGTCGCCGTGGCTGCGCCCAGCCCGGCGGTTTCACGGAAGGAAATTTCTATGCCCGTTTCGGAAATTTTCAGTGCATAGCCTTCGGGATGATTCGGCGCGACATCTGTGCGGATTATTTTAATGGCCGTCAGGGGCTGGCGTCTCGGCAGGGAAAAAAAACCTTGAGATAATTTCAGCGATTGCGGAACCGGCAGCAAATTCAAATCAGTGCGACTTGGCATCGGCGTTCAAGGCAGGATGTGCGGTGGCTTGACCAAGGTGCCTAAGGAACAAACCGGGCGGCCGCCAACTTGCGCAATGGCGTAAGTTCCACCACCCGGGCAAGGCGGAATCTGTCCAGATTGAGTAAGCTTGATGTAAGGTTTCAAGTCAGTGGGATAATTGATGCTGTCGCCGGTGGATTTTCCATTTTCCACAGCAAATTGATCCGATGCCGCTTGAAGCTTAAAAAGGTTATTGATGCAACCATTTGCCTGAGCCGTGGCGCGCTGGTTGACATAGTAAGGAACCATGATGCCCAGCAACAAGCCGAGTATGCCGACCACAATCATGATTTCCACCAGTGTAAAACCGGCAGAAGAATTATTTCCAGTCTTTGTGAGCATACGTCAGATATCAACAGCAAATGCCATACCCATCAAAAATTCAAAACAAAAAACCAAATACAATACCAGAATAATTATACAATATATGACGCACAATGTTTGATATGTTGTTGAAAATCAACGCAATTTAATAATTGACGTGATTTTTTAAGCATTATTCACAGAATTTTGGCTTTTATTCACCGAAAATTCACCGCAGGCGGTTGCGTTTGTGAATAAATCACGGACGCGGCAAGCTACCTTGCACCGTGCCGGAAAATGAAAAGCTGCCCGTGCTGTAAATACCATACGAAGCGTTTGAACCTGTGCCGTAAGCCGATTTTACCGAAAGTTTCCACGTTTCGACATAGAACGGACTTTGAACTTTGTCCGTTCCTGTCCCCGTTACTAAACCCGATAAATAAAATTTGTTGTCATACCCTACCGCCGCTTCGTCAAAAATAATTGTCCCGCCGAATGTCACGGACAAATTATTTAAAAGCCCTGTGCCGGTGTCATACTTTCCAGACGTGACAACGGGGTTTGAATCAGGCCGGAAAGTAAGTATGTCCGACACGTCCACAACGACGGCATTTGCAAACGTAACCACAAAATAGCTTTGGTCTATTGACTCGGGGCAATACATCAAAACGAGTTGCGAGCCGGAAAGAAAATTCGTGAAGCCGAAATTTCCTAAAATATATTCATCGTTCGCCAGAATTTGCAGCAATGATTTTGTCGTGAAAGAGTATTTGACCGGATTTAAAACGGTTGCCGCCGTGCCGAAATACGTTGTGGCGTTTTGAACGTATTCCGTCCCGGCAACCGTAACCGTTAGCGGATAAAACGTGTAAGCGTGCGCCGCCGCCGCGATGGATAAAAAAGTGCGATGATTTTAATTTTCATGCTGGCGAAATTAGAACGCGAAAAGACGCAGCGCAAGTAGATTTGCGCCGCGCCCTTTTTATTCCGCGCCAATTATTCGCACCAGCCCGGCAACTTATCCGGCGCAATCCATTCCGGCGTTTCCGGCGTCACAGGTGTTTCAGGCGTTTCCGGCGTCACAGGTGTTTCAGGTGTTTCAGGCGTCACAGGTGTTTCGGGTGTTTCCATAAATTATTTTGTTTGGCTTGTCGGCGCGTCCTGCCACGTCTGCGCGGCGATGTCCGCATTGTTTGTAACCCCGGCTTGCGTGTGCCCCGTGGCGACGGTGTAAGCATCGCCGCCCGTCACGCTCGCAGTCGCATTGGTTGTGGTATTCATAACTTTACCGGCACCCACCACGTCATCTTTTCCATTGGCTACGCCATGCAACAACTTGGCTACAAAATCCTCAACGACATTGCGTGGGAAAAGCCCAATCCGCCGCCCAACTTGAGTTGCCGCTACTTTACCCACTCCACCGAGACCGTGCTCTGGGCCGCCAAGAATGAAAAGAGCAAACACCGTTTCAATTATGCCGAGATGCGGAAGGTGACCGGCAAACAGATGCCCAATTGCGCCGCCAACGCCAACGGCGTGGCCACGCTGGGATTGACGGTATCCAACCCGCCCACACAAGCCGAGGTGCAGGCCATCGCCGACAAACTGGATGAATTGATCAACGCTCTGCGCCGGTAGGCGGCGGGGAATTTTGCGCGCGTTTGCGCAAGGCGATGACGGCGGCGGTGCAGGCCGTCCACGTGGGCAGGTCGTCCAAAACGGGAACGAGTTCGACGACAAAGGTCGGCAGCAGCAGGATGTGGAAACCGATGACCCAGCTCACCAAAATCATCGCGACACAATCTATCGCCTGATCAACGAACGCCCAGCCTAGCGGGCCGAGGAGGAGTTGCAAGCCGTCGGCGAACACGGCGAGGGCGAGCGCAAGGAAGATTCGTAGGCGCGTCATGGGCGGCACGCGGAAGGCAGAATTCATTTTGGCCAGCCAATTCATCTGGCGGCATTAAACCCAATCGGCTTGCCGCGTCCAAGCTTGTTTCTTAAAGTGTCGCCGTGCTCGACATCAAATTGATTCGCGAAAAGACGGAATTCGTCAAACAACGTCTCGCCACGCGCGGGGCAGGGGACGAAACGAAGATTGACGAACTGCTCAAGCTGGACGAAGCGCGCCGGAAAGCTTTGGCGGAAGTGGAAACGCTGAAATCGCTCCGCAACAAAGTTTCCAAAGAAATCGGCGCGTTGATGGGGCAGAAGAAATTGGCCGAGGCCGAAGCGAAAAAGGCGGAGACGAAAGATTTGGGCGAAAAAATCTCGGCGCTCGATAAAACGGCAGCGGACAGCGAAGCAGCGCGCGATGCGCTGATGCTGCAATTGCCCAACTTGCCGCATGAGTCGGTCGCGATTGGAAAAACGGCGGAAGACAATCCCGAAGTGCGCGTTCACGGCGCGAAAGCGAATTATGACTTCAAGTTGAAATCGCACGTGGACTTGTGTGCGTCGCTGAAGCTGGTGGATTTTGAGCGCGCGGCGAAGTTGTCCGGCAGCGGTTTTTTGCTCTACACGAATTGGGGCGCGCGACTTGAACGCGCGTTGATTTCTTTTCTGTTGGATTTGCACATCACGCAACACGACTACACGGAAGTGTCGCCGCCGTTCATGGTCGGCGAACAATGCATGGTCGGCGTGGGGCAGTTTCCGAAGTTCAAAGATCAATACTACGGCGTGGCGGAAGGCGGTCGCGCGGAGGAGTTGGGGAAATTATATCTGATTCCCACGGCGGAAACGCCGGTGGCGAACATTCATCGCGAAGAATTGCTGGCGGAAAAACAATTGCCGATTCGTTACTGCGCTTACACGCCATGTTTTCGTGGCGAAGCGGGCGCGGCGGGCGTCGGCACGCGCGGGATGATCCGTGTTCACCAATTCGACAAAGTGGAGTTAATCAAAATCGTGAAACCGGAAACCGGTTACGACGAATTGGAAAAGATGGTTGGCAACGCGGAAAAAGTTTTGCAACTGCTCGGTCTGCATTATCGCGTGATTATGCTCTGCACGGGCGACATGGGTTTCGGCAGTGCGAAGACTTACGACATCGAAGTCTGGGCGCCAGGGCAGGGCAGCTATCTGGAGGTTTCCAGTTGCTCGAACTGCGAAGATTTTCAATCGCGCCGGATGAATATGCGTTTCAAAACGGAAGCGGGCGAAAATAAATTTCCGCACATCCTGAATGGCAGCGGCACGGCGTTGGCGCGGTTGTTTGTGGCGTTGATTGAAACGCATCAACAAGCCGACGGCAGCGTGACAATTCCCGAAGCGCTGCAACCGTATTTGAAAACGGATCGCATCACGGCCGTTTGATTTGAAATGAACATTCTGCTCGCCAGCAGCGAAGTTTTTCCGTTCTCAAAAACCGGCGGGCTGGCGGACATGGTTGGGGCGTTGGCGCGGGCTTTGGCTGATGCCGGTCACGAGACGCGCGTCGTCACGCCGCTGTATCGCGGCATCCGCGAGAAATTCCCGGATCTGCGCAAGGTGGACTGGTATTTTCACCTGCCGCTGGGTTCGCAATATGTCCAGGCGGAATTGTGGGAGCTGGACGTGGCGCACGGGCTGAAGATTTATTTCATTGACCAGCCGGGCTACTTCGACCGCGCCGGCATTTATCAGGAAAATAATTTCAGCTACGCGGACAACGCCGAGCGCTATATCTTCTTCTCCAAATGCCTCGTGCATCTGGCGCATTATCTCGAGTGGCGGCCGGACGTGGTGCACGTTCACGACTGGCAAGCGGCCTTGGTTCCGGCCCTGATTTTGCAGGAAAAAAATGCAGGGTGGGGGAGCGCACCGCCCACATGCCTGACGATTCACAACCTCGCGTATCAGGGTGTGTTTGTGGATTCAGCCTTCGCGCTGACCAATTTGCCGGAAAATTATTTCAATCCGGACGGCGCGGAATTTTTCGGGCTGCTGAACTGTCTCAAGGCAGGCGTCGCTTTTGCAGATTTCATCACGACCGTCAGCCCTCGTTACGCGCGCGAAATCGCCACGCCGGAATACGGTTGCGGTTTGGACGGGATATTGCGCCGGCGGCAAAAAGATTTGACCGGCATTCTCAACGGTGTGGATTACCAAGAGTGGAACACCACCAAAAACCCGAATTTGTTCAAGGCATATTCCGCCGGACGCATGGCCGGAAAAAAACACAACAAGCTGGAATTGCAAAAACTGGTCGGCCTGCCCGCCGATGAATTCACCCCGCTCTTTGGCACAATCTCCCGGCTTGCGGAGCAAAAAGGCGTGGACATCCAGCTCGGCGCGCTCGCCGAAATGCTGAACACAAACATGCAATTTGTTTTGCTCGGCAGCGGCTCGCCGGAATATGAACGCGGCTATCGCGACCTAGCGCGACATTTTCCCGGGAAGGTTGCGGTGCGATTTGGTTACGACGAAACGCTGGCTCACCGGATTGAGGCTGGCTGTGATTTTTTCCTGATGCCATCCCGCTTTGAGCCTTGTGGGCTGAACCAGATGTATAGTTTGCGCTATGGAACAATTCCGATCGTGCGCACGACCGGCGGCCTTGATGACAGCGTTATTGACTGGACGCAAAATCCCAAACTTGCGACCGGTATAAAATTTTCTGAATACACGCCACGCGCCCTCGCCAAGGCCATTCGCAAATCGCTGGTGCTGTATCGCCAGCCAAAACTTCTAAACGCCTGCCGCCACAACGCCATGAAAGCCGATTTTTCGTGGCGACGAGCCGTCCATGAATACTTGGACATTTACAAACGACTTCAGACTTCAAATCCGTAAAGCCCACTGATGAATCCAACCTTAAATAATAAATATAACAAACATTGTGAATCTATAATTAAAACGCAGTGTAATCTGCGCTCGTCACGCCTGATTCCACGGCGGATTTCATCAGCAACGGCGGGCGCGGTTTGGAAACCGCGTCCGCCAGTCTGAAAAACGAAATCCGCGCGGCACAATAAAGTGCATCAGGCAGACTTGCTTGATGTTACAAAAACAAATACGTCTCACGTTGTCCCGGCTTCCGGGCGAAACTCACAGAAACTTCAGCTACCGCCAAGTTGACTTGGCCGGTAAAAACGTCCCTCAAACCGTCCCGGCTGAAAAGTTGTTTGCTGACCTTCTCAAACGCCAAGCGCGGGCGGCTATGGCGGCGGTGACAGAGTGCCAGCCGGTTTCCTTGCCGTTGGCTCTCCTTGCGCTGGAAACCGTGCGCGAAGTGATTATTCACGCGCAACGGCACAATCTCACGCCGGGCGCGGAAAGTCTCCGCTCGGACGCGCAACTTGCTCACGCCGTCACGCTGGCGGATTTGCTGGCCTGCATGGAATTAACCCGGCGCGAACATCGCGCTCCGGTTTTCCTCAATTCGCGGGACAGTGAACTTGCCGGGCTTCGTCACGATTTTTCACAGTTGGCCGGGCTGGTTTGCTTGGCGTTGCCTCACGTCAAAATGCCGGAATGTTTTTGCGTCATCGAAAGCGAGGTGGAAGCGTGAAAACAATTTTAATTTACAGAAAATCCCCCGCGTTTGGGAAAATGTATTTAACCAAAGACGGCGCGGTTTCAAACAGAATTGAAGATGCTGCGTTTTTTTGGGCTTCTCAATTTCGCAAAGTCGTTCGTGAAAATTGGATTGTAAGTTGCGGCGGGAAAGCCTGTGCGGAAATAGTGAAAGGCGGTGCGAAGTGAAAAATCCATCTCCTTATTTTTTTTGGCTTGAGGCAGGGAAACACACCATTGACGGCAAGCGGAAACATGAAAACTTTTTGCGGCTTATCCTCACCCGTTGGGAATGGGCAAGCATACAGCCAAAGGTTTGCAAGTTGGGTTTGATGGCTCACGAGTATTTCGCGGACACGCTGGCGGCGGATTTGATTCAAAGCATTTTCGCGTGCGGCGGTGATTGGCAGGCGGCGGCAGAAATTCTCACGCGGGAATCCAGATGGTGCCATTGGGTTTGAGGACGCGCTGACAGCGTTTGAGCCATTCGAGATTAAATTCGTGGTTGAGTTCCGGTCCGCGCGATTTGTCCCAATCGCCTTTGTCCGCCTTGACCATGCGTCCGGCGTGGCAGGATATGCCGCCGTTGGAGAGAAAATACGGTGGGTCGGCAAAGATGGCATCGAAGCGTCCGGCGTCGCCATATTTCTCGTAGATGGCGTCGAGGAGTTCAAGGGAGTTGCCGTGGTAAAGGCGGAGAAAGGGCGAGTCGGTGGCGTGAACGAGTTTGGGCGGCGGCGTTTTAATTTCTTCGACGGTGGAAACGTGGCCGTTCAGATGAATGGAACCATCTTCGCGTAATTGAAAAGGCGCGAGAGCAATGGGCGTGGTATGGACAAAATCGTCGCCGACCGGTTTCGGCGGCGGCGTGCGGTAAAGGGCTTTGGGCTTGCGTGGGTTCGGCTTCGGTTTCGACACGCAGGATCAATTGATCAAAAGGGCATCGGTGATCAAGGTTATTTGCGGACGGATTTAGTTCGTCTGGTTGCGTTCACCGCATCGAACCTGAATCACGTTTTCCCCAAAGCGGCAATTTCCCCCAGTCAGTCCGCAGCGGTTTGCAACAACACGAGGCGGCCACTGGTCGGCGTCTGGCGAAATCTGATTGAAAATTTCTCCCGCACGCGGCACATTATCTGCGCTATGCAATCTGTCTTTACCGGCCCCGTTTACGTCGTGCGCGACAACATTGACACCGACCAGATCATCTCCGCGCAATTCCTGAACCTCGTGCCCACCATCGCCGAGGAATACGAAAAGCTCGGCAGCTACGCGCTCGACGGTCTGCCCAAATCACTTTATCCCATCCGCTACGTTGCGGAAGGCCAGCTCGACAGCGAATTTCCCATCGTCGTTGGTGGTAAGAATTTCGGCTGCGGCAGTTCCCGCGAACACGCGCCCATCGCGATGGGTTCGGCGAATTGCCAGCTCGTGCTCGCGGAAAGTTTTGCGCGCATCTTCTTCCGCAATTGCGTCGCCACCGGCGAACTCTATCCGTGCGAAATCACCGAACGCCTCTGCGACGTGCTGAAAACCGGCGATGTCGTAACCGTTGACCTCGATGCCGCGACCGTGACGGTGAAAGAAACCGGCAAAGTGTATCATTTCAAACCCCTCGGTGACGTGCGCCCGGTCGTGGATGCCGGCGGCTTGTTCAATTACGCCCGCGCCAGCGGGATGATTGCGGCGAAATAAATTTTAATTGGCCGGAAACAAAAAGGATTTTTATGCGCATGCTAATGACGGTCACTATTCCCCATCACACTTTCAACGCCGCCGTCAAAGACGGCACGGCGGGCGCGAAGATTGGAAAAATTCTGGAGGCCATCAAACCGGAGTCGGCTTATTTCACCGACCATCACGGTCATCGCAGTGCATTTCTCGTCGTGAACCTGCCGGACGCCACGAAAATTCCCGCGCTCGCTGAGCCGTGGTTTCTGACGTTCGAAGCGGATGTCCAACTGCATGCGTGCATGACGCCGGAAGATTTGCAGCGCGCCGGTCTGGAAAACATCGGTAAGCAATGGTGCTAAGCGCGCCGCCTATTTTCCGATGCAGAAGGCGCTGAAGATGGAGTCGAGCAAATCTTCCGTGGTGGTCTTCCCCACAATTTCGCCCACGGCATTCGCGGCACTGCGCAGATCAAATGCGATGAGTTCCAGCGTAACGTCTTCGCGCAACGCGTCCGTGGCTAGGCGGGCGGCGGCGCGGGCGCGGTTCAGTGCGTCCTGATGCCGCGAGTTGATGGCGACCTGCAGCATCTCGGCCTTGATTGCGCCGGACCAAACCAGATTTTTAATCGCATCCTTCAACGCTTCAATCCCCTGCCCGCTCAAACTGGAAACGGTGACAATTGACGGGTGACCTGTGACGAGAGCCGGCAATTCCAATTTTTTTGGCAGATCGGTTTTATTGAAGACAAGAATTCTTTTCTTATCGGCGAACTCGTTCAAATAATTTTTATCCGCGTCGGTCAGCGGTTCGCTCGCATCAAGGACGTGCAGAATAAATTCCGCCGACGCGAGCGATTCGCGGCTACGGCGGATGCCTTCCACTTCAATTTCGTCGCGCGCCTCGCGCAGACCGGCAGTGTCGATGAAGATGACCGGCAGACCACGAATGTTCGCGGTTTCTTCAATCGTGTCGCGCGTCGTGCCCGCAATCGGCGAAACGATGGCGCGATCGCGTCCGAGCAATTGATTCAGCAAACTGGATTTGCCCGCGTTCGGGCGACCGACAATTGCCGCGCGAATTCCGCGACGAAGAATTTGTCCTTCGTTCGCCGTGCGCAGCAATTCGTCCATGAAAGCAATTCCATTGTCGAGCCGCTCCAATAATTTTTCCTTTGTTTCTTCGGCGATGTCTTCTTCGGGGAAATCAATGTAAGCCTCGACGTGCGCGAGTGTAAGCATCAGGTCGTCGCGCAGTTGGTTGATGCGCTGAGACAATTTGCCGGCAAGTTGCTCGTTCGCGGCGGCGAGCGCGAGTTCTGTGCGCGAATGAATCACGTCCGCGACCGCTTCGGCTTGCGCGAGGTCAATGCGTCCGTTCAGAAAGGCGCGTTTGGTGAATTCGCCCGGTTCGGCAATTCGCGCGCCGTTTGCGAGTAAAGTATCTAGCACCAGTTTTGCGGGCAGAATGCCGCCGTGACAGGAAATCTCCACCGTGTCTTCGCGCGTGAAAGTGCGCGGCGCGCGCAAGACGGCGAGCAGCACTTCATCAATCACTTTTTCGTCGCGGACAATTTTGCCGAATTGAATCGTGTGCGTCGGCGCGGCGGACGGCTTTGACGAGCTTTTGCCGACGGGCTGAAAACATTTGTCGGCGATGGCAAAGGCGTTCGCGCCGGAAAGCCGGAGAACCGCGAGTCCGCCTTCGCCGAGCGGCGTGGCGATGGCGGCAATGGCATCATCAAACATGGCGGCAATTCCCGATTTGATTTTCCGCATCACGTCCTTGCAAAAAAAGCCGCGCCTTTTCGTAACTTTTTTTGTGCAGATAATGCAGCAACGTCGGGTCGGTGGCGCGCGGCAGTTGCGCCGTCAGTTCGTCGAGGCGCGCGAAGAGCGGCAGCAGATTGGGTTTGGGATTCGCCGTTGCCATGGATTTTACGGTTTGGTCCAAATGCGTGAGCGCGGCGAGAATTTGTTTTTCGACGGGAGAGTTCATTGGAACAGGCCGGGAAATTTATGCGTGAGATAGGAGTGATGAAAGTCCACTTCGCCCAGCAAATACAAGCCGGTGACAAATCGCGCCAGACCGGAAGTAAGCACGACGACAATCATGGCCGAGAGATATAGTCCGAAGGCGTGGGTCGGGTCGGGTTGCATCACGCGCGGGATGCCTTGGTAAAGAATCCAAATGGTGAGCAGAATGCCGATGCCCCAAGTCGCCCACGGACTGACCATCGGGCCAGCGTCCAGCAACCGTGTGAGAAACAGCGGGCTGTAGCCGTAGGCAATCGTTGTGAAGGCGTCCAGATACTTGCGACGGTTTTCAAAGGTCTGGCTGATTCTCAATAAGATCAGCGCCCCAAGAAAAATCACAATGAGCGACAAGCCCACCTGGATGGCCTCAAAGGTGATGATGTCGTGGATGGAAAATTCCTTGAACCGTTGGAAGCTCGGCTGCCATTTGCCCCAGCGATTCAAGCCCCAGCCCTCGACTGCGGCCGCCAGCAGCACCATCGGCAGCAGATACAGGCAGGTGATAAAAATCAGACTGCGCCGCGCCCTGGCAATGCGATCCCAGGCCACGCTTGGCTCAAAAATCAGAAAAAACGCCTTGATCATTACCCGCACAATTTAGGTCGCCCCCTGCCTGATGTCAGCAAAATCCGCTTTCACTTTTGCGCTGCGCCGCGCAGACTGGCCGGGTGAAAGTGGATCTCGGCATCTGGAGCAAGCTCACCCAAGCGGTCATCGCGCTGGTGGTGCTGGCCGTATTGATTTTAATCGGCATGACCTATGTGCCGCTCATCCACCAGAACGAGCGGATGCGCCGCGAAATTCTCCGGCTCGACACCGAGCTGGAAAAGCAGGACGCCGTCTCCCGGCAAATGCACGCCGACATTGACGCCCTGCGCAACGACCCCGCCACCGTCGAGCGACTTGCCCGCGAAAAACTCGGCTACGCCAAGGCGGATGAAACCGTCATCCATTTCGAAACCAATTCCGTTGCCGCCCCAAAATAAAAAACCACCCCGGAAAACCGAGGCGGTTAAAAAATATTCTTCCGGCGTCACACCGTCATGATTTCTTTTTCCTTGTGGACGACATGCGCGTCAATCTTGCCGATGAAATCGTCGGTCAGCTTCTGCAAATCCTTTTCCGCCTGTTTTATTGAGTCTTCCGTGATGCCGCTGTCGTGAGCGTGCTTTTTGAACAAATCCATCGCATCGCGGCGCACATGGCGCACGGCCACGCGCCCGTCCTCGGACATTTTCTTGATGAGTTTCACGAATTCCTGACGGCGCTCCGTGCTCAATTCCGGAAACGCCAGCCGCAGCAGCTTGCCCTGCACCACCGGCGAGAGGCCGAGGTTCGCCTTTTGAATCGCCTTCTCAATCGGCTGGAGCGCGGCCACGTCCCAAGGCTGAATGACCAGCATGCGCGGCTCCGGCGTGGAGATGTTCGCCAGCTCGCGGATGCGCATCATGGAGCCATAAACTTCTGCCTGAATGTTCTCAACGAGGCTGGGCGAAGCCTTGCCTGTGCGGACGCCTGCGAAATCATTCGCCAGCTTCTGCTCCGTCTTGAACATCTTCTCTTCCGCTTCCAACAAAATGTCGTCGAGTGTCATAATTCTAAAACGTAGCAAAATTCATTGCGCCTGTAAAAATCTTTCGGCCTGCTCGTTCGTAAAATTATTTTTCACCCGCACCACCGCCATGCCCACGACCGGCGGATACGCCTGGTCCGCCTTCATGCGCGGCTCAACGTATTCGACGATTTCAAAAAGCAACGCATTCGCCGCTGCGTATTCCAATCCGGTGAGCTTCGTGATGTAGCGCGTCGCGCGGTCAATCAATTTCAAATTGCTCGGCACGACCCAGACCATGTAATTGCCCATCACGCGACCAAGTCGAACCATGGTGCAAGTCGAGAGTGCGTTCATCACCAGCTTTACCGCCACGCGCGTAAGGCCGTTGAGGAGAAAATTGTTTTGTGGCAAGGGAATGAAAACTTGTTCTGCGTTCAGGGTTTTGCGTTCAGAGTTGCCAAAAGAAATTACACCCGTCCGCGCGCCCGCCAGTCGCACCGCTTCGAGTTGGGAAATTTGAAAAGTGGCATTTTCAGTTTCGTATAAAACCGCAATCGCCGAATCGCCTTTGCCAAGCTGGCGGTTCTTCACGCCGTCCAAACCGATGCGAAAACGCATCAGCTCGTCGGCACTGATTTTATTGACGATTTCCTGTGTTCGCTTGAATTTATCTTCGCTGACGAGTGCGCGGATTTCCGCCTCGCTCCATGCCACACAACGCGGCTCGCGTTTCAAAATGCTGCGCCACGCGGACGCCGCGTCCGGCTCCGGCAAAAATAAATACGACCAGGATTCCGCCGCCGTCACGTCGTCGAATTTACGGAACGGCGGCGTGCAATACGTCGGCGAACGCTCCGTTGTGTCCGTCAAGACATCCGCGCCCAACTGGTCGGCAAAATAATTATTTTTTCCGCCTGCGCGATAAACCGATTCCTCCAGCGCAACCAGTTTTGCCAGCGACGCGAGCAACTCCGGCGAAAGCAAATTTTTATGAAGCGTTTCCAGCTGCGCCAGAAATTCACCCGCAACCCCACTGGAAATTTGTCCGGCCAGTTCGCGCGCGACGGTCTCCAAAATCGTCAGCATCACACAAAGCTGGATGGAGGTGGCCTGCATCCGCGTCGAGCCGGTGATGCTCATCGGCCCGGTCGTGAGATTTATTTTTTCAATGCGCGCGTCCTGAATGACCTCGCGGCTGCGCTGGACGTGTTCGCACAAAATGTCGTCAGGATTGTTATAAACAAAAAAGACTTTCGCGCCGGCCTTCACACCCGCCCACGCCGTGCCGATGACGAACGAAGTTTCGCCGCCTTCCGTGATGGCAAATACGACATCTTTCGCCGACACTTTCAAGTCGGCCATTTGTTTTTCGCCAAACGCGGTAAAATCCTCGAAGCCTTCGATGGATTTGATGAGCGCGTAATCGCCGCCCGCCATCACGCTAAACGTGCGGTTTTCCAAATCAGGATTTTTTTGCTTCTGCCAGAAATCGCGCCAAATGGAATCAAGTAGGATGCTCAAGCGCCCGGTCGAGCCGCAGCCGGTGAAAAAGATTTTCCCGCCAGACTTGATGGCATCCAAAATCACGGCAGCAATTTTCTCCCCGCACCTGGATGTGGCGAATTCGCGGAATTTATCTATCACATCACCATCCGTTTGAAATAAAAGGCCGAGCGCGGCTGCGATGTCGGTCTTGGCGACTTCGCTCAAGTTGGCCGTGACGGGATGGGAGGATTCGGTGACGAGCGCGCCCAGCTTGAACTGGTCGCTGATTTTCAAAAAATCATCGGAACGCTTTTGTGAACTGGTGCTCAAGGCCGTAAATTAATTGCAATTGAAGACGTCGGCGCGCGGGCGGCAAAGGGTTTAAATTCCGCGTTCGGCCACAATCTTATTCGCTTTGCCCAGCACGATGACCTGCGGTTTCCACTTTTTCGCCTTCTTGAGGCTGATCGTGGCGTAGCTCATGATGGTCAGCAAATCGCCCTTCTTGCCAAGGTGCGCCACCGCGCCGTTCATGATAATTTCGCCCGCGCCACGCTTGCCTTTGATGACGTAGGTTTCCCAGCGATTGCCGTTGGCCATGTTACCGCAGAGAATTTTTTCGTATTCCAGCAGGCCGCACTTTGCCATGAGGTCGGCAGAGATGGTCAAACTGCCTTCGTAATTCACATCGCCGCCGGTGACGGTCGCGCGGTGGATTTTCGATTTTAGTAAAAAAACGTCCATGAATTATTTCAATTTCAAAAAGTTTTGCAGAATTGTCCGTCCGCTTTCGGTCAAAATGCTTTCCGGGTGGAATTGCACGCCCCAGATCGGGAGGGTCTTGTGCTTCACGCCCATGATTTCACCCTCGTCGGTTTCGGCGGTGATTTCAAGGCAATCGGGCAATGTGTCGCGCTTGATGACGAGCGAATGATACCGCGTGGCGAGAAACGGGTTGGGCATCCCGGCGAACAAATCTTTTCCGTTATGTTTAATCGGCGAGGTTTTGCCGTGCATCATGCTATAATTTACGACCACTTCTGCGCCAAATGTGTGGCCGATGCACTGATGCCCGAGGCACACGCCAAAAATTGGAACGCCCTCGCCGGCAAAAGTCTTGATGACGTCGTTGGACAAACCGGCTTCGCGCGGCGAACACGGGCCGGGCGAAACCAAAATGCGTTCCGGCTTGAGGGCGCGGATTTGCTCAAGGCTTATCTCGTCATTGCGTCGCACCTGTAACTCCACGCCCAGTTCACCCAAGTATTGCACGAGGTTGTAGGTGAACGAATCATAATTGTCCAAGACCAAAATCATTCCGGCCAATCTAATCCAAATCAGCAAAATGAAAAGTCTTAAGGCTCGCGCGCGAAATTCTATTTTGCAATTCCATTTGACGCCTCGTGAAGCTGGGCGAATCTGTGTGGATGCAATCGGGGAAAATTCCGTCCGCACCGGCGCCAACTGCGCTGCCAATTTTGCGCGTGCAACGCGTTTCAAAAAATTACGCGACGCGCTGCGTGCTGAACGAAGTCTCGTTCACGCTCGCGGCCGGCGAACGCGTCGCGCTGGTGGGGCCGTCCGGCTGCGGCAAGACGACGCTGCTGAATTGTCTCGGCGGCGTGGACCGCGCGGACAGCGGCTCAATTTTGTTGCAGGATGCCGCACTGGAAAAACTTTCCAGCGATCAACTGGCTGCATTGCGCCGCAAACGCATCGGGACAATTTTTCAATTTTTTCACCTGCTACCCACGCTCACCGCGTTTGAAAATGTCGAACTGCCCATGCAGTTGCTCAACTTCCCGCCGCGCGAACGGCGTGTTCGCGGCATGGAGCTTCTGGAGCGTGTGAAGCTCACCGCGCGCGCCGATGCGTTTCCTGGCCAGTTGTCCGGCGGCGAAATGCAGCGCGTCGCCATCGCCCGTGCGCTCGCACACAAACCCGCTTTGCTGCTCGCCGACGAACCGACGGGCAATCTCGACTCGGTGAACGGCGAAAACATTTTGGACCTGCTCGCGGAACTTTCCACCGAACTGAACACGGCGATGCTCATGGTGACGCACAGCGCGGACGCCGCGCGCATCTGTCATCGCACCCTACACATGCGCGATGGCATCATCGTGAAGGAAACCTCGGCGGCATGAACGAACTGCGCCCGCTCGCCACCATCGGTCTGCTGTTGCGACGCTTCACGTTGCGGCACTGGCGTTCAGCGCCGCGCGCGACGGCACTGCAAATTTTTATTCTCGCGCTCGGCATCGCCGTATTTTTTTCCATTCGCCTCGCGAACCGCGCCACCGTTTCCAGCTTTCAGAACTTTGCCGGCCTGCTGACGCAGCAAAGCGACTGGCAAATCAGCGCGCCCGCCGGCGAACTGCCCGTTTCCGTTCTCGGCGAATTGCGTTCCGCGCTCGGCGATGACGCGGTGGAAATCATTCCCGTTGTCGAGACCACCGCTAGCAAACCGCACACGCAAAGGGAGGAGATGATTGGTTCGCGCCAGTCGTTCCATTTGCTTGGCCTGGATTTGGTCGCAATCCAAAATCTCGCGTCCGCGAGCGAGGCCGACCACGGCTGGTTTGACCAGCAAAGCGCGGGAACCAATTACGCGGGTGGAAATCAATTCTGGAATTTGCTGCGCAAAAAAAATGCGGTCTTCATCAGCCAGACGATGGCGGAAAAGGCAAATTTAAAAATCGGCGACGCATTTCCCGTGGTGATTGATGAAAATGTGGCGAACCTCGAAGTTGCGGGACTGATTCCCACATCCCCCGCGCGCCCGAACCCGCCGGAAGATTTGCTGATGATGGATTTACCCGCGCTGCAACGGCTCGCGCATCGCGAAGGCAAGCTGGACCGGATCGAATTCATCGTGGCCGACGGCGCAGATGCCGATGCCCGCCGCGGAAAGCTGCACGACCAGCTTGTCGCGCTGGGTAAAAATCGGTGGACTGTTTTTTCGCCGGCTGACCGCCGTGCCAGCGCCGCCACGATGACGCGCGCATTCCGCATGAACCTCACCATTCTTTCACTCGTCGGCTTGCTCGTCGGTTTGTATCTGATTTTTCAAAGCCTAGACGGCGCGGTCGTCCGGCGGCGCGAGGAAATTGGCGTGCTGCGCTCGCTCGGCGTGACGGAAAAAATTATTCGCCGCGCGTGGCTGCTGGAAGCCATGCTGCTCGGTTTTTTTGGCGGCGCACTCGGCGTATTGCTTGGCTGGGGCGGCGCGCAATTTGCCGTGCGTTTCATCGGAAAAACTGTCAACACCCTCTACTACGCGACCACCGTGAACTCCGCGCGGCTGGATGCCGGAGAATTTTTTATCGCCATCGGGCTCGCTCTCGCTGCAAGCCTCGTGGCCGGTTGGTGGCCCGCACGGCAGGCCGCCAAAATTCCGCCCGCGCAAATTCTTTCGCGTCACGCAGAAAACCAGGAACGCAAATCGCTTTTGCAATCGGCGCCATTTGCCTTGTGGTTGTTGGCGACCAGCGGATTGCTGGTTTTGCTGCCGCCGTTGCGCTTTTCCGGCGCGCTGCGTTTTCCGCTCGGCGGCTACGCGGCGGCATTGGGCTTGATTTTCGGCGGTGGAATTTTATGCAGCCAAGTTTTGCGACAACTCGCGCAGATGCTGCGATTCGCCGGCAACTATTCCGTGGCCGCAAAAATTGCCACCAGCCATCTGCGAAAAACTTCCAGTCGTCATCGGCTCGCCGCCGCCGGCCTGCTCTGCGCGGTGACGATGGCCGCAGGCATGATCATTCTCGTCACCAGTTTTGAGACCACTATGCGCGGCTGGATTATCAACACGTTTCAAGCCGATCTTTATATCAGCAGCGACGGTGCGCAAAGCGCTGCCACCCAAAACCGTATCTCGCCGACGACTTGGCACGCCATCGTCGCCAATCCCAACTTGGCCGATGCCAACGTCATGCAGTCAACGGCCATCGAGATTGGCGGCATCAGCACGATGCTTGTGGGCGTGGATTTGGAATTCACCCGGCGTCACCCGAATCTTTCATGGCAAAATCCGCCACGCGATGAAAAAATTTACCATTTCGCTCAAAACGAAAATCTCGCGCTCGCCAGCGAAAGTTTTTCCGAACGCTTCCGGGTGCGGCGCGGCGATAAAATTAAAATTCCAACGCCCGGCGGCGAAAAAGTATTAACCATCGCCGGAATTTTTTCCGATTACGGCAACGAACGCGGCTCGCTGGTCGTTGAGCGCCGCCACTTCGCCGCGTGGTTCAGCGACGAACTGGCGACTAGCGTGATTGTGATGACGCGAACAAATGTCTCGCCCGAAAACGTGCAGGCCGATTTGTCCGCACAATTTCCCGGTCTCTCGATTTTGACGAACCGCTACCTGCGCTCGGAAATTCTCCGCATCTTCCGCCAGACTTTTTCGGTGACGTATGCGCTCGAACTCATCGGCATCATCGTCGCCGTCATCGGCCTCGGCATGACGCTGTCGAGCATCCTATTGGACCGGCGTGCGGAACTTACCACGCTCCGGGCGCTCGGCTGGCAACGGCGCGAAATGGCCTGGGCCACGGCCATCGAAGGCGCGCTGCTTTCGACCTGCGGAGTGGCGGTCGCCATGATTGTCAGTCTAGGTCTTGGCTGGATTTTAATTTACGTCATCAACAAACAAAGTTTTGGCTGGACGCTGCAATTTGCCATTCCGTGGCCGCAACTTGCCGCCTTGGGGATGCTCGTCATCGGCGCGGGAACGGTCGTGGCTTATTTCGTTGGCCGCTGGGGTTCCGGCTTGGCGGCGGATCGTGAAGAATGACATGAAAAAAACTATCTCAATTATTTTGACGCTGTTCTTTTTTTTGCTGATGAAAGCGAACGCTCAAACCGCCGACAAAACTTCGGACGGCTTTGCGCTGCCGCAAGCGGGCAAAGTTTTTTCCTTTCCGCGCGATCACGGCAGCCATGACGATTTCAAAATCGAATGGTGGTATATTACCGGCCATCTTTTCGGGGACGATGGCAGGCGTTTCGGTTTTCAGGCAACTTTTTTTCGGAGCGCGGGTGCGCCGGCAAATTCTACCAATGCAAACAATCCCGATTTCGGCGCGGACAAATTATTTCTCGCGCACATGGCGCTGCTCGACGTGAAGTCGGGAAAGTTTGTTCACGAACAGCGCTTGAATCGTGACGGCTGGGATGCGTTTTCGGCGACGAACGGACTCAACATCCGCAACGGCAACTGGTCGCTCCGAATGACCGACACCAATCGCGAGACGATCGATTTGCGCGGCCCGCTGGATGGCGAAACGGGCTTTCAATTGAGTTTGCAACCCCGCAAACCGCTCGTTGTATTCGGAAAAAACTCTGTTTCGCGCAAGGCCGCTGACCCCACGGCGTCGAGTTATTACCTCACGTTTCCGCGTTTGCAGGCTGACGGGACGGTGAAATTTAATTCCGAAACAAGTCATGTTCACGGCGAGGCGTGGATGGATCACGAAATCAGCAGCAGCCAGCTCGGCACGGGCGAAGTCGGTTGGGATTGGTGCTGTTTGCAGTTCAAGGATGGCCGTGAAATCATGGCCTACCGGATGCGCCGCAAAGATGGTTCGCAGGATGATTTTTCCACACTTGCCTGGGTCAGCACGAACGGCGTCGTCACGCAACTGCCGTCGGCGGAATTCAAAATGCAAACGCAGCGGACATGGTCGAGTCCGCTAACCGGCGCGAATTATCCCATCAGCATGAAGGTGCAGACGCGCGATCCGCAATCCGGGCTGCCGGTGAATTTTCTGCTGGAGCCGCTTGCGGAGAATCAGGAAATCACCGGCGGCGGCAATCTCGCCTACTGGGAAGGCGCGTGCCGCATTCGCGACGATGCGGGCAAAGAAATCGGTTCCGCCTACTTGGAACTCACCGGCTACGCGGGCAACCTCAACAAAAGCCTGCGCTGAAAATTTTCAGACCAACACGGATTCAATCAAAGCCAGCGGCACTTTTTGCCCCCAGACAACCTTCCCAATTTTTTCCGCGAGCACAAATTTAACTTCCCCGCCGCTGACTTTTTTGTCCAGCAGCATCGCGGCGAACAGTTTTTTCCGCTGTGCCGCGTTTAATTTAATTTTTACCGGCAGCCCCGATTGAACCAATAATTTTTCAATTCGCGCCACCTCGCCCGACGGTAGGCCGAGGATTTTTTGCGACAGCTTTGCCGCCGCGACCTGACCAATCGAAATCGCCTCGCCGTGCAGGAATTTTCCATAGCCGGAGCTGTTTTCAATCGCATGGCCGAGCGTGTGGCCGAAATTCAGAATCGCGCGCAGGCTGCTTTCCGTTTCGTCCTGGCCGACGACATCAGCCTTGATCTCGCAACAGCGCGCGATGATTTGTAAAAGCGTTTTCTCATCACGCTGCAAAATTTTCGGCAGATTGCTTTCGAGCTGCGCAAACAAAATCGCGTCGTAAATCACACCGTATTTGATGACCTCGGCAAGACCGGAAATAAATTCGCGCTTCGGTAAACTTTTTAGCGTGTCCAAGTCGCACAGCACGAGGCGCGGCTGGTAAAATGCGCCGACAAGATTTTTGCCGGCGCGCAAATTGACACCAGTTTTTCCGCCGACGGAGCTGTCCACCTGCGCGAGCAGCGTGGTCGGGACTTGCACGAACGGGATGCCACGCAAATAAGTTGCCGCGACAAATCCGGCCAAATCACCGACGACGCCGCCGCCGAGCGCGACGATGAAGGATTTTCTTTCCAGCCGGTGTTTTGCGAGTTCGTCGAAACATTTTTCAACGACGGTGATGCGCTTGGATTTTTCCCCGGCGGGAACAGTGATGAGCACCGGTTGGAAGCCGGAAGTGGAAAGTGATTTCAACGCGGCCTTCGCAAATTTTTTACCGACATTGCCATCCGTGATGACCGCGCAGCGCTGGCCGAGCTTGAGCGCCGCGCACTCCGCGCCAAGTTGCGTGAGCAAACCGCCACCGACCTTGATGGCGTAGCTGCGGCTACCGAGCGAAACGGGAACGATACGCATGGTCAAAGGATAAACAGCGGCGGGCGCGTGTCAAAAATTGAAATTCCGCGTCATGTCAATTTGTTGTAGCGCTTGACCAGTTTTCGGGCGGCGGCGCGCGGCAGAATCTTTGAGCCAACCACGGTGAGGATTTTATTTTTGATTCCCGGCACGGACAGGCAACGGTTGCGCCGGAAATCCGCATGGCCAATTTGCGCCACGGCGGCGGCGGACATTTTTTCCACGCGGGTTTCGCGGGTGCGATGGCTGCGGGCGACCTGCGAGAAGTTGGATTCCGTCGGGCCGGGACAAAGATTGGTCACGCTGACGCCGCTACCAAGCAATTCTTCGTGGAGCGCTTCGCTGAACGAGAGCACGAACGCCTTGCTCGCATAATAAACCGCCATGTTCGGGCCGGGCAAAAATCCGGCGACCGAACCGACGTTCAAGATGCCGCCGCGCTGGCACCGAATCATGCCGGGAAGAAAAAGCCCGGTGAGTTCCACGAGCGCCGCGATGTTGACATGGATAATTTCCAACTGCCGCTTCAATGGTAGTTCCGCGAAGCCGCCGTGAAGTCCAAAACCAGCGTTGTTAACCAGCACGTCCACGCTGATTTTTCTGACCTGCAATTCGTCAAAAATGATTTGTGGCGATTCCGGTCGCGCCAAATCGGCGGTGAGGACGTGGGTTTCGATGGCGTGTTCACGACGCAATTCTTCAGCTAGCTTTTCCAGAGCGTCCGTGTTGCGCGCGACGAGAACCAAATTTGATCTGTCCGCCGCAAAACATTTTGCGAGTTCCAAACCGATGCCGGAGGAAGCGCCGGTGACGAGAACAGTTTCCGCTTTCATCGCACTGAATCAACGGTTGCCCCAGCCGAAGCGCCCGGTCAGCGGCCAATAGACAAAGAAGGATTTGCCGATGACATAATCTTCCGGGATGGCGCCCCAGAAACGCGAGTCCAGACTGTTGCAGGTATTGTCGCCCATCGGCATGCAGCCGCCGGGCGGAACTTCATAGACCGTATCCGCATTCGGAAACATGGGGAGATCGCCGAACCTATATTGTTGGGCAATCGCGCCGTTAATATGCCCGGACCAATGGCTGGGTTGCGGCGGCTCGGAGGGATTGAAGCCATAGACATTTTCAAAATGCGGCGTTGAGGCATCTAGTCGCTGGCCATTGATGCGTAAATGACGGTCGTCGCCGATGGAAACTTTTTCGCCGGGCAACGCCACGAGCCGCTTGATGTAGAATTGATCCGCCGGAATGCGATACATTTCGCGCTTGTCCTCGGGAATGCCGGCGGTTTCAAAAACAATCGTGTCGCCGCGATACGGCTTTCGGAAATTGTATGACATCCGGTCCACAAACAAATGGTCGCCGATGCTCATCCGCAGTTTCACCACATCTTCGCCCTTGTGAAAAACGCGGCCAGGGAAAATCCCGGCCCGATACGTCAATGCTTCGATGTCGCCCGGCGCCTCGCCGTAATCGGGCGGAAACCAGAGCGTGTGGGCGACGCCGCCCAGCGTGTAGGACTGCTTGAGGTTGAAGATGAGCAGGCGCGTGACCGGGCCAACCTCGACGGTTCCGTCCGTGTCGGCTACGATATGAACGTAGGAGACGCCTTCAAACCATTCTTTGATACGCTGCCAGCCGGTCGGAATCACCATGGTTCTTGCGGCTTGAAGCTGCTTTTCAAATTCGGCTCGCGCCCGCTCCTCTTGACCGTAGCGGGCCGCCTCCCAAGTGCGCGAATAATCAGGAAACGCATTCACGCCAAAAAGCGTCGGCTGCATCGAACCGGTGGGAATCTTGAACGGCTGGAGAAAAAATGTGCGAATTGCCATCGCCACGGCGAGCGCGACCAAAAGCACTTCCACATTCTCGCGCCACGCCGCGTTTGGATACGGCTTAAGGTTTTTGTCGGCAGCGAACTGAAGTTCCTCGGCCTTGATGCGGATTTTTCCGGTGTGGCCTTCGGCAATGGCGGCGCGCAATTCTTCCAGCTTCGCCTGCACGGCGGCAATTGCCGGCGGCGCGAGGACGTCGCGCTGCGCCGTGAGCAGACGGCGGTAATGCTTTTGCACCGCACACGCCTCGCGGACGGTCTTGGAAAAAAACCAGCGGACAATGGTCATAAATAATCCCCTGCTCTGACGAACGCGGAATGGGTTTCGTTCATTTGAATTTGATTTTGTCCGGCAGAAATAAAAGTCCGATGCCGCCGATGATGCTCATCAGCCCGACCGGCCCGAGCTTGACCCACGGCACGCCGGTCACGGGCTTGCCCTGCGCCTTGAACGCCGCGACGGTCAGAAACAATCCTAGCGGAACCATCACCAAACCCAGCGCGCGATACCATTTGTTCTTGGTCAAATTCATTTTGCGCAGCTTAACCGAACCTGACAGCAGCGTAAATGAAGAAGCGCCAACCATGCCCAATTTAGTAATCCTGCCAATGAAAAATTCCAAGGCGGCAAACCGAATTTCCCGAACCGCAATCAGGCCGTTGCCGTCTCGGTATTCGGCGCGGATAACTGCGGCGTCTCATCCGCTTTGTGAAATTTCACACTGACGATTTTGCTCACGCCGTGTTCCTGCATCGTCACGCCGTAAAGCACATCCGCCATGCCGATGGTGCGCTTGTTGTGCGTGATGATGATGAACTGCGAATGCGCAAGGAACCGCTGCAAAATCTTCACGAAGCGGATGACGTTGGATTCGTCGAGCGGCGCGTCCAACTCGTCCAGCACGCAGAACGGACTCGGCTTGACCTGGTAAATCGAGAACAGCAGCGAAACGGCGACCATCGTCTGTTCGCCGCCGGACAGCAGCGAGATGCTCTGCAACTGCTTGCCGGGCGGACGCGCAACAATCTCGATGCCGGATTCCAACACGTCATTTTCGTCGGACAACACGAGATCCGCTTTGCCGCCGCCGAAGACGTCCACAAACATCGCGCGGAAATTGTCGCGGATCTTCTCGAACGTCTCGATGAACATCTGACGCGTCTGCGTATTGATGCGGTTGATGACTTCGAGCAACTGCGTTTTGGCATTCACCAAATCATCGTGCTGGGTCGTGAGGAATTGATGGCGCTGCTCGGTCTCCTCGTATTCTTCAATCGCCACAAGATTGACTGGCCCCATCTCATCCAATTTGGTTTGCAGTTGAGAAACCTGTTCGTTCACTGCATTCCAATCCGTGCCCACGCCCGCTTCGGCCATCTGCTCCGGCGTGAGCGTCTCGACTTTCGCCGGACCTTCGTCGGCGTGCGTGATGGTGATGCACTCGCTGCGGATGTCGTCGAGGTTCAGATGATATTTCTGCTGCACCTTCTCGCGCAGGTTTTGGACGCTCATGTTTTTCTGCGCGAGTTCCACTTCCACCGCGCCGCGCTGATTTTGAATTTCCGTCAACCGGCTGCGCTGGCCGCGCAAACTTTCTTCGCGGGTGGAAATCTCTGATTCCTGGGAGTTTTTCTGCCCGACCAGTTCCGCCATCTGCGCGCTGACCTGTTCGCGCTCATGCTGCAAACGTTCAATCTGGCCGCGTGATTCCTGAATCTCAAACTCGGCCTGCTCTTTGCGCGAGATGAAGGAAGAACATTCGCCCTTCCGCTGTTCGACCACCTGCATAAGCTCGCGAATGCGCTGTTCGAGCGCGGTGAGTTGCTGCTTGAACGACGAGGCCAACTGCTCGTCGGACGCGAGGGCCACCTTGCTCTCGGTCAACGCCGTGTTCGCGGCGTCGCGCTGCTGACGGAGATTTTCCAATTCCTCCGTGAGCGTGGCGACCTGCTCCTGCGCGGATTTTTCGCGCGCCTCAAGTTCGTTCAACTTCGCCGTGAGCGCGTCGCGCTTCTGCAAACCTTCCGCTTCCTGCGCCGCGAGACTTTGCACCTCGAAGACAACGGTCTCAATCTTCTGGTGCAGCAAACGATTGGAATTTTGCAGCGCCTTGAATTCGCCTTCGCGCGTCGCGATGGCCACTTCCTGCACCCGCAATTCCGTCTGCGCCTGTTGCAACGACGCTTGTAACTCCGTCTGCTCGCTCAACAATTCGCCACGTTTCCGGCTCGCGGCTTCGACGAGCTGTTGCAATTCGTTTAACTCCGCTTGCAGTTCGGCAATCTGATTTTTGCGGCCAAGAATGGACGACGGCGCTTTGCCGTTGTTCCCTTTATTCAAATAACCGCCCGTGTAAATGCCGTGCCGATTCAGCAGCTCGCCGCCCATCGTCACGAAATCGCAGCCAGCGTGACCGTTTTGGATTTGCGCCGTCGCGGTGTTGAGGTCGGCGGCGATGAACGTGCGACCGAGCAGCGATTTCAGCAGCGGCTCCACGTTCGGCTCCGCGTGAATCACGCTCATGGCGTGGACGATTTTGCCGGGAGCTAATCCTTCGTGATTGTCGGTCTTCTCGCTCGGCGCCATTTCGCCGACAAACGCCAACTGCTTTTCATCCTGATACTGTTGAATCGCCAAAGCGGCGATGCTCGCACGACCGGACTTGTTGGTATTGAGTTCCGCCAGAATTTCCTGCGCGCTCGACGGCTGCTCGGTGAGAACCAGTTGAAGATTGTGGCCGAGGGCATTCTCCACCGCCGTGACAAACTGATCCGGCACACGAATCCGATCCGCGAGCGACCCGATGACCGAACGCGACTGGCGCAATGCCGCCACCGCGCCCGCATCGAAACCTTCGTGCGAACCTTCAAGCTGCTCCAGCACGGTCAGGCGCGAACGCTTGTCGGATTGCTGGTGCAAAAATTTGTCCTGCTCCGTCGAGGCGTTCTGCAATTCCGTCTGCAACTCGCGCAAACGATTCTGGCGCTGCTCGACCGAGCCGCGCGTCGTGGCGACATTCAGCTTTTCTACTTCCACGCTCGCGGTGAATTCCTGCAAGCGCGAATCCAAACCCGTGCGTTCCGTTTCCAGCTGGATTTTTTCCGCCGACAATTTTTCGAGCCGGACAAAATTCCCTTGCTTCTGCAAATCCAGCGCGGTGATTTCGTTGCGGAGGCGTGACAAATCCTGCGCCGCCGAAAACGCGGCGGTTTGCGCCGCGCGGAATTGCTCCTGGTTCTCGCGCTGGGAATTTTCGATCTGCTGCAAATGATCACGCTTGGACTGCAAACTTTCTTTGTGCTGCGCGAGCGAGTTTTCCGCGGCACTCAGCCGTTCCTGCACGGACAGCAGTTCGCTCGATGCGGCGTGGCAGCGCTCCTCGGCCTGCGTGATTTCCGCGAGCGCCTTCGCATTTTGCGACTCAATTTCGCGCAGCCGTTCTTCGTTAAACTGGATGCGGCTCTCATTGCGATCAATGTTGGCCTTCAATTCCAATCCACGCTGCTGCTGCGCCGCGACCTGATGTTCCAGATCGGAAAGCAGTTCGCGCAATTTGGAGATTTCATTTTCAAACCGCAGTACATCGTTCGAGCCGGCCTCAATTTCGTTCCGCAAATTTTCCACCGTCGTCTCGCGCTCGGAAATTTCCCCTTGCAGCACGTCAAACTGATGCCGCGCCAGTTGCGTTTCGAGATGCTGCAGCTCCTGCGAAATTTGTTTGTAGCGCCGCGCCTTGCCCGCCTGCCGTTGCAACGAACCAATCTGCCGCTTCACTTCCTTGATCGTGTCCGCGATACGCAGAAGATTTTGCTCGGTGTATTCGAGTTTGCGGAGCGATTCTTTTTTCTGCGATTTGAATTTGGTGATGCCGGCAGCTTCCTCGAAAATCATCCGGCGGTCTTCCGGCTTGCTGGAAAGAATCTGCGTGATGTGGCCCTGCGCCAAAATGCTGTAGCTCGTGCGCCCGATGCCCGTGCCCATAAAAAGTTGTTGGATGTCTTTCAACCGGCACGGCGTGCGATTCAAAAAATATTCGCTGCCGCCGTCACGAAAAATGCGACGCGTCAATGTCACTTCGTCGTAAGAAACTTCCACGCCCGCCGCGCGCAAACTTTCTTCGCCGACGCCCCCAAGCGTCAGCGAAACTTCGCCCATGCCCATCGGTTTGCGTCCGTCCGTGCCGTTGAAGATCACGTCGGCCATTTCGCCGCCGCGCAACGCCTTGGCCGACTGCTCGCCAAGCACCCAGCGAATCGCGTCGGACACGTTAGATTTGCCACAACCGTTTGGCCCGACGATGGCGGTGACGCCGGGCTGAAAGTTCAGCGCCGTCTTGTCCGCAAAGGATTTGAAGCCGAAAACTGTGAGATTTTTGAGATACATAATCTGTTTCGACTAGCCAACCAAAGCTGGCGGTTTCTGTAAAGGGAAAAACACAATATGTTGTGCCTGACTTTTGCCAATGGCACTACTAATTGTGAATAATTATGGTTTGACTTGAACTGAAAAAGTTGGTTTTGAGAGCGTTTTTGATAGAATTTGCGCTGAAAATCGGGCGGTCAAACGCGGTTCACTTGACGGTGTTGATGAGCGAAGCAAGACCTTGAATGCGCACTTCCAATTTATCGCCACTTTGGATTGCGCCGACACCGCTGGGCGTGCCGGTGAGGATGACGTCGCCGGGCAGCAACGTCATGTTGGTGGAAACGAAGCTGACAATTTCGGCGGGCTTAAAAATTAATTCGCGCGTGTTTGAGTTCTGCCGGAGCTGACCATTTTGAAATTGTTGGATGCTCAATTCGTTTGGGTCAAGCATCGTCTCGACATACGGGCCGAGCGGTGTGAAGGTGTCGAACGACTTGCAACGCGCCCATTGCGACTCGGCTTTTTGAATCGTGCGGTCGCTGATGTCTTGCGCGGCGGTGTAGCCAAAAATATAACGCGCGGCGGTCGTCGCCGTGACGTTGCGAATTTTTCGGCCAATGACAATGGCGAGTTCCGCTTCAAAATCCGTTCGATGATCGCGAAAAGGAATTTCAATTTTTCCGCCGTCTGGCAGCAGCGAAGTCGTAGCTTTAAACCAAAAAAGCGGTTCCTTCGGCAACTCGTGTTTCATTTCACGAACGTGGTCGGCGTAGTTCAAACCGACTGCGATGACCTTACTCGGCACAACCGGCACCAACGTCTTCACTCCCTTGCGCGGTGTCGGCTGGCGGTCAAATGACGGCGCACCAAAAATGTCGCCGTGGGCACGAAAAATTTCTCCGTCCACAACCTTGGCGTGGAAGACTTCGTCGCCTTTGGAAAATCTGCCGATGGCAGCCATGACAATTTAAGAATTATGCTTCTTACTCTCCGCCCCACGATTCTGCCCGGTTGCCTACGATTCGCAATTCGTAATTCGCACACGATGGTTGCCGTTCGCCGCATTTAAGCTACATTATCGCCATGAACTGGCTGACGAAGCAGGAACAATTCATCATTTGCATCGTCATCGGGCTGCTGGTGACCGGGTTGGCAGTGAAGTATTATCGCGCCGCCCATCCAGACGCAACCAGTCGCCAGCCAGTCAAACTTTGATCTATGCAAGAAGTCAATTTCGACGAAGCGGTTGAGCAAATCCTCGCGCGCGATCCGCGTTTTCATCGCGACGCCTATTTGTTCATGCGCGAGGCGCTCGACTTCACGCAGAAGCTCGTTGGCCGGGAAAATCAGGGCAAAGTGCGCCACCATGTCACCGGTCAGGAATTGCTCGGCGGTCTCCGGCAATACGCGCTGCAACAGTTCGGCCCAATGGCGGCGACCGTGTTTGAAGAATGGGGCATTCGCAACTGCAAGGACTTCGGCGAAATCGTTTTCAACATGGTGGAAATCAGCCTGCTCAAGCGCACGGAAAAAGATTCGCGCGAGGATTTTCAGAACGGCTACGATTTCACCGACGCCTTCTGCAAACCCTTCTGGCCAGAAAGTAAATTGAAAGCCGAACCCAAGCCGGCGGTGAAATAGGTGACCATGGATTTGGTTGTTCTTTGGTTTGCGTTTTTTATTTCCCAACGGATAAAACTCTTTCCAACGGATAAAACTCGGCGCGGACACTTTCAGGTTGGCCAAGCTAGAATTTCTTCACGCAGTTTTTCCACGGGCAAACCGACGACGTTGCTGTAAGAGCCGGAGATTTCGGAAATGATCTTTTCGCCGGACTCCTGAATGGCATAAGCGCCCGCCTTGTCGAGCGGGTTGATGCTGGCGAGATATTCGCGAATCTGCCGCGCGTTCAGTGGATGAAAAAGAACATCGGTGCTGACGGCAAAAATCTTTTCGTGGTGGCGGCGCAGGTGCATGAGGCAAACGCCGGTGACGACTTGATGGTGGCGGCCTTGCAGCCGCGCAATCATCCGGCGTGCATCGGCAAGATTGCGCGGCTTGCCGAGAATTTGATTGTCAAGAAACACCAGCGTGTCCGCGGCCAGGACAAGCGCATCGGGAATTTTCTTGGCGACCACGCGCGCCTTGCGATGCGCGTTGAGTTGGCAGACTTCGAGGGGCGTGAGATGCGCATAGGCAACCTCATCGGCGTGGCCGGGTGAGACCTGAAACCTTACCGGCAGCAGTTTCAAAAGTTCCGCGCGGCGCGGCGAGGCCGAGGCCAGAATGAGCGGCGGCAGTTTCACCATTTCATCCTAGCGCAAACTGTCAGTCTGTCGAGCGCGGGAAAAAACGGGCGTGCGTCTCGGGCGATTTTCCGTTAATCCATCGCCATGCAAATCGGTCGCCATCCCACCAACGTCGCGCTCGTGGGCTTCATGGGCACGGGCAAGACGTCCGTGGGCCGGCACGTCGCGGAAAATCTTGGCTTTGAATTTCTCGACACGGACGAACTCATCCAGTCGCATACCGGGCGCACGATTGCGGATATTTTTGCAAAAGATGGCGAAACGGCCTTTCGCGCACTGGAAAAACAAATTGTCCGCGAACTTTCCACCCGTGCGAAAACCGTCATTGCCACCGGCGGCGGCCTGCCGACGAACGCGGGAAATCTGGCGGCGCTCAAATCTTATGCGCTGGTCATCTGCCTCTGGGCGTCGCCGGAAAAAATCTGGGAACGGGTTCGCAACCAGTCGCACCGCCCTTTGCTCCACGACGCGGATCCGCAGAAAAAAATCCGCGAGCTGCTCGCCGTGCGCGAGCCGTTTTACAAGCAGGCCGATGTTTTGATCAACACCGACCTGCGTTCCGTCCGCGAGGCGGCGATGCAGGTCGCGCTGCAATTCAAGCTCGCCACGCGTGTCCGAAAATGAAGACCGCTATCCGTCAACGCGCGGCGGAATTGGGCTTTGACGATTGCCGCTTTACGACCGCCACGCCGCCGGCCAGCGCGGAAAAATTTCAAAACTGGCTCGCTGGCAAACAAAATGGTGAAATGACATGGCTCGAACGCAACGCGGAAAAAAGAATCGAACCGCAAAAAGTTTTAGCCGATGTAAAAAGCATCATCGCGCTCGCGGTCAGCTACGCCCAAGGTGACGAGTGGCGAGTGGCGAATGACATGGAGCAACCAGCCGCGCCGCGTCACTCATCACTCGCCACTCGCCACTCCACCGGCGTGGTCGCGCGTTACGCGCAGTTCAAAGATTACCACGATGTGATCGGCGAAAAGTTAAAATTGCTGACGCAATTTGTAAATCAATTCAGCGGCGCAGACACAAGTTCGCTTTGGTATGTGGATACCGGCCCGATTCTGGAACGCGACTTGGCGCAACGCGCGGGAATTGGTTTTATCGGCAAGCACACAAATCTCATCAGCCGCAAACTTGGCAACTGGATTTTTCTCGCGGAAATTTTGACGACGCTTGAACTGGAGCCGGACGCGCCGGAGAAAAATCATTGCGGCAATTGCACGCGCTGTATTTCCGCCTGTCCGACCAATGCCATCACCGCGCCGTTTGAATTGGACGCGCGCAAGTGCATCTCATATTTGACGATTGAACTTAAAGGTGCAATTCCATTGGAGTTTCGCAAAGCGATTGGCAACCGCATTTACGGCTGCGACGATTGTCTCGCGGCGTGTCCGTGGAATAAATTTGCGCGCGCAGGAAATTTGATGAAGCCACACGCGCGGACGGATTTGGCCGCGCCGGATTTGATTGAACTGCTGCAACTGGACGACGCCGGATTCAAATCACACTTTGCCGGCACGCCGATGCTGCGGACGAAGCGCCGCGGATTTTTGCGCAATGTCTGCGTGGCGCTCGGAAACATGGGTGATGAAAACGCGCTGCCCGCTTTGGGAAAAGCCGCAGCCGATTACGAGCCGTTGATTGCGGAACACGCGCGTTGGGCAGTTTCGGAAATCGAAGCGCGTTCATCTGGCAAGCAGGGTTGAATCGCCAAATGATTTTGCGGCAAGGATAATTCTTGCCGAACAAACCGTTCCGAAACAAAATGCGCGCGTTCTGACGAGCAAACCGCCCGGCAAACTGAAGTTGCGTCCGGTTGGAGGAATTAAAATCATGAAGCGAAACACCATCCGAAGACTCTTTTTTCTCGCACCGGTTGCCGCCGGCTCACTGGTGCCGGACTCGGCGCACGCCTCTTTTCTGCATGGCGAGGCGCTCGACACGGCGGCGGATGTCATGAGCTGGGTGGTGCTGATTGTCGTGCCGATTGTGGTTATTGTTCTGTTCTGGCTCATCCACATTCTGCCGGAAAAAATTGCGGAAAGGAAAAAGCATCCGCAGGCCAAGGCGATTCAGGTGCTGTGCATCTTGTCGCTGTTTTTTGGCGGGTTGCTTTGGCCGCTGGCGTGGCTGTGGGCGTATACCAAACCGGTTTTGCACAAGCTGGCTTATGGCACGGACGTGGATGAATCCATCGGCCACGGCAACAACAAAACGGAAAGCGCCGATGATGAAGTGAACAAATTGCGTGAACAAATTGCCAAACTTGAAGAGCAGTTGAAGGCCAGCACCAACGGAGGACAGGCGTAATGGACATTATTTTGCTCGGCATCTATGCGTTCTTTGCCTGGCTAATTTTTTTCAAATTCAAATGGCTGCCGTGGAACATCACGAGCCAGGTCATTGTCGTCACGATTCCGATCATTGCGCTGACCGCTTTGATTCTCATTCTCAATGTCGTCGCGCCGTCGTCGCACGATGTGCGCGTGGTAAATTATTACGTCCAGATTGTGCCGCGCGTGGCCGGGCGCGTGGTGGAAGTGCCGATTGAACCGAACCGCCACATCAAAAAGGGCGATGTGTTGCTGAAGATTGACCCGACGCCGTTTCAACTGGAAGCGGCGGCGAACGAGGCGAGCCTCCGCAGTTTACAGGAGCAATTAAAAAGCACGCAGGCGGGCAATGCCGTCACCACCGCGCAACTGACGCTCGCGCAAAAACGTCTGGCCGAATATACCGAACTGGCCGCTGCGGGCGCGGGCAATCAATTTGATGTGGAGCAGGCCGAGACCGATGTGGAAAATTTGTCGAGCAAAGTGGCTTCCGCTGCGGCGGGCGAAGACCAAATCAAAGCACAAATCGCACAAGCGGAGTCGCAACTGGCCGCGTCAAAATGGAAGTTGGATCAAGCCACGGTTTATGCGCCCGCCGACGGCACGGTGGTAAATCTCCAATTACGCGAAGGTTCTTACGCAGTTCCAATCGCGGCGGCGGTGGCGATGACGTTTGTCGAGGATGAACAATGGGTGATGGCTTTTTATTCGCAAAACGAATTGCGCGAAGTCAAACCCGGTCAGGAGGCGGAAATCGCCTTACGCACTTACCCCGGCCACATCATCAAATGCAAAGTGGATTCCGTCGTCTGGGCGTCTGGCGAGGGCATGCTGCCGATTGCCGGCATGGTTCCCAACGCGCCGGCGGCTGAAGGCCGTTTTCCCGTGCGGCTGTTGCTGGACGGCAAGGACAAGGATTTGTTCCTACCCGCCGGTGCACGCGGCCAAGGCGCGATTTATACCGATTCGGGAAAATTGATTCACATCATGCGCAAAATCATTCTTCGCGTCGGCTCGAAAATGGACTGGCTCGTTCTGAAAATTCATTGAGCGGCCATGCGACAAGTTCCATTCATCATCGGTGTTTTACTCGGCGTAATTTTATTTGCCGGTTGCAAAACTGATTCGCCACCGACGCGTGCGGAAATTCAGCAACTAGCATTGACCAATAATAACATCGTCCTGACGAACGCATGGAAAGCGGGCGGAACCGTCAGCAACACGAACGCAATTCAGGACAACTGGCTCGCGACTTTCAACGACGACCAACTCAACGCGCTCGTCCGCGAAGCCTTGACCAATAATCTAGATTTGCGCGTCAGCGCCGCGCGCATCGAGCAGTCGCAGCAATATGTCGAACTCGCGAAAGCCGCGCTGCGTCCGGCGATTGGTGTGTTTGGCACGGGCGGTTTCAAAGGCGGCGGCGGCAGCGACGTGAGTTCTGCGTTGCAAGGCATCATGCTCTTCGCGTCGTGGGAGCCGGATTTGTGGGGGCGGATGCGTTACGCCCGCAACGCCGCGCAGTTAACTTATGGTTCCGCGCAGGCAGATTTTGAATTCGCTCGCCAGTCGCTCGCGGCGGCCACGGCGAAAAGTTGGTTCACCGCCAGTGAAACGTGGTTGCAAATGCAGTTCGCCGACGACATGGTGAAGTCGGCGAAAACCCTTGTGACACTTGCCGAAAAACGTCAGCAAGTCGGCGCGGGCAGTGAATCGGAAGTCGCCTTGGCGCAGGCCAACTTGAAAAATTTTCAAGACACGGCGAAACAAGTCGGCCTCGCGCATGAGCAGGCGGTGCGCGCGTTGGAACTTTTGCTCGGACGTTATCCGGCGGCTGAATTGTCGGCGCGCGCGAGTCTCACGCCGTTGCCCGGCCCGGTTCCGGTTGGAATGCCGCTTCAATCATTGGAGCGTCGGCCAGATCTGATTGCCGCCGAGCGGCGCGTGGCGGCGGCGTTCAACCGCGTCGGTGAAGCGAAGGCCGCGCGTTTGCCGCGCGTCATTCTAAATGGTAACGTCGCGGCCATCAGCAGCGATGTTGTGGAACTCAAACCCGGTTTTCAAAATCCCATCGGCGGGTTTGGCGGAAATCTGATTGCGCCGATTTACACCGGCGGCGCGTTGCAGGCGCAGGTGAAAATACGCACGCTCGAACAGAAGGAAGCCGTGGCGCAATACGCCGCCGCCTTACGCGCCATCGGCGATGTGGAGAACGCACTGGCGACCGGCGCAAACTTGGCCGAACGCGAACAGCTTCTGGAAAAGAATGTCGCTGAAAATCAGCGTGCACTCGAACTCGCGCAGACTTCCTATCGCATTGGCAAAGTTGATTTGCGCAGCGTGCAGCAACAGCAGTTGAGTGTTTACTCTGCGCGCCTTGCTGAACTGCGCGTCCAGAGCGAAGAATTGAGCCAGCGGGTAAATCTACACTTGGCACTCGGCGGAAGTTTTGAACCAACGCAATCTGCGGAGGCAAATCTTTCGGAATCAATGCCGGCGAAATAGGCGGGCGAGAAAAATTATTCCGGCATCTGCATCAGCATGTCATGCGTCATCGGCTGCGCACCAGCCGGCAGTTTGGCGCGGATGTGCTTGATGTCATCGCCGGCGACAGACGATGCCTTGTTGCCCCAGGAATTGCGAATGTAAGTCAGCACGGCGGCAAGATCTTCATCCGGCAGCGCTGCGCCCATTGCGGCCATATTCATGTTCCAGTCCTTGCCGGAAACTTGGATCGAACCGGCAACGCCCATCAGGGGAATATGCGCCAGGCGGTTGAAGCCTTTGGCGATCACCCATTCGGAACCGGCCAGCGGGGGTGCCTGCCCAGGTTTGCCCAGACCGTCCGGCCCGTGGCAAACGCCGCAGACAGCTTCATAAGTTTTTTTGCCGCGCGCGATGAACGCCGCCGCGCCGGACTGCGGCTGGCAGGCGTCAAGGTTTTCCGCGCTGGCGTAGGGTGAATAAACCTTGGCATTGAACCAGCCGCTGTTGCGGTCGAAATAAATGCCGCCGATGAAAAGCAAAATCAGCGTCACGACAATGATCCACATCGGCGCGGTGGAAGGCGTGGCGGTCGGTTCGCCGGGCGGCGGGACGGAACAGGATTTATTTTCGTCGCTCATTTATTTGGCAGCGGTGACGGGTGAAAACGGCGCTTCGTAAAGCGGCTGGTTGGCCTTGAGACTCAAAAGATACGCGGCCAGCTCGATCGCCTCCGGCTTCGGCACGATTTCGTAACCGTCGGCGGCGGCAAATTCCTTGGGCAAATGCAAAGCGTCCGGCGCAGGCGCATTCCCGATTTTACGGACTTCAAAAAGAAATTTGAATGACGGCATTGTGGAATTGGGATTGACCGCTTTCGGCGCGTAAAGATGCAGCAACTGCCAGTTCAAATCCGGCGCGCGAACGCCGATGTTCGCCAAATCCGGCCCGGCGCGGAGGCTGCCGAGTTGCACGGGCTGGTCATAGAGATAATCCGCCGCGACGCTCTGGCGCAAACCCCAGCCGCGCGCAATGTCCGCACCGGTCGCGGTGAGGCGCGTTTCAACTTTGCCGCCGATAGCGGTAATTTTTGCATTTGCGTCGTCAGCCTCTTCTTTAGTCAGACCGGCTAGTTTGAGGTTGGAAATCAGATTGCTCACGGCTGCGGGATTATTTCCGGCGCTCGTCAACAAAACCTCAAAGGCGACGCCGGTCTGCCGCACCAGTTCCGTGTGACACGCGGCGCAGCCGTTCGCGCGGTAAACTTGCAGGCCAAGCGTCGCTGCGCCGGTGCGCTGGAGCGGCCAGTTGTCGGTCGTTTGCAGAACGACGGTCTGTTTCGCCCCGCCAAGTTGCAATAACGGCGCGAGCACAAAGCCGCACCACGATGCACCAAGCGCCACGAAGGTCGCCACGAAAACAGAGATGCCGGTCTTCACGATTTCACCTCCGAGGTTTTCGCGGTTGCGAGTGGCGACTTGATGTAGTCAATCACCGTCCTGGCAATGCCCAGTTTCCACTGAATCGTCATGGCAAAAATATTAGCGGCAAACAACAGCGACCCTGCCAGAAGAGCCAGTTGGCCGAGTGTGCTGATACGCAGAAATTTCAAGGCGGCGGAATTGGCATCGGCAAAGGCAACACTGGCGTCGGCAAGTTTTTCGCCCTGCACAATGCCGGCGGCAACCAGCGGCACGACCAACAACAGCGCGCCCGCCACCGAAAGGAAGAAATGCAGCTTGGTGAATTTTGCCAACGGCAGCGGCCTGCCCATCACCTGCGGCAGCAGGAAATAAATGGCGCCGAACAAAATCATTGCCGTGAAACCTAGCAGTTGCAGTTGCACTTGCGCCGCGCCGAACCAAGTGAATTCCAGCACTCGGCTGTATTGCGGGCACGCGGCGGCGATGTAAAGGCCGCCCGCAACAATGAAGCTGATCATACCAATTTTAATGAAGCAGAACGGCCCGCCGTTGCAGGAAACAGACGCACCGCAGACGGTTTTTACGGCGACAATCAAAATCGCCAGCAGCGGAATAATCGTCAACAGCGCCGCCACGCCGCTCAAAGCCGGCAGCCACGCGGGAACCGGCGCACCCGGTGGAATCCCGCACCAAGTTCCGAAAAAAACCAGCGACAGGAAGCCGAGCAGCGCGTAGCCGGAACTGGCGAGCGGTCGCCCGGAAAATTTTGGCAGAAAATAAAACGCGATACCGACGCCCACGAGCCCAAGCCAGACGAAAATCAGATTGCTCGCAAACCACCAACAGATGATTGGTTGCACGACACCGCGCGGAAGCTGGTGGGCGTTGAGGAACAGGTTGGCGGTGGAATAAATCCACGGGAACCACAGCAGCGCAGCAAACAGAAACCAGTGCGAGGGATAAAGACTTTTTTCCTGACGCCAGCCGAACGTTGCCGCTGCCGAAACGGCGATGAGCAGGAAGGCTGCGAATAGCAGAACCGCCGCCGCGCGCGGGTATTCGAGCCAGAGGTGGCCGGTGCTGCCGCCAAGCAAAATTCCCGCCGTGCCGATGAAAACTCCAAGATGCCAGAGATGTGCGGCGACCACCGGCACGAGCGGCAACGCAAGCGGAGACTGGCTCAAACGCGCAAAAATCCAGAGCATCACGCCGAGCGCGGCGGGAATGCAAAAGCCGTAAAGCAAGAGGTCATTCGCCGCCGGGGCAACGCGGCCGTAGGTGAACAGCGGGCAGCCGCCGAGAAAATCCGGCGCGTGAAATTTGATGCCGGCAATCAGGCCGAGCAGCAGGCCGCCGACGAGCCACAGCGCCGCGCCCCCAAACAGCGCGAGGAGCGGCACGCGCAACGAGTCATTGATCTCGCTCTCGCAAGAGGTTTTATTCTCGGTCGGGTTCATTCAAAAGATTCGGTTTTGACGGGCGCGACGGATTTTTCCTCGCGGCGGTTCAAGTCGGCGCGAGCAGCGGACGGGTTCGCCCATTTCTGCGCGGCGAGCGCCATCGCCGTTTCAATTGGCAGGCGCACGATACCGCGCTTGACGTCAATCACTGCTGCATGGCTCAAAGAAATTTCCTCCGTGGCGCGGATTTCAGCGAGCGCCTTGCTTCGTTCGGCGGCACGGTCAGCATCAATAGCGGTCACAGGCAAGGCGAGTTTTACGGCCACGGTGATGAGGGCAAACAGCACGGCGGCACCAATAAGGCCAATGGCAGCCCCGGAAGCGCGGTTGATGGTGACATTATTCATCGGGAACCTCCGCTGGTTTGCGCATCCACGAGATCGCGAACCACATTCTGACTCACACCCATCGCCTCGAGCAGGCGCGGGTCGCGCTGCGGATACGGCGGGTGCGCGTTAAATTTTTTCACGAAAATGGTCGCAAGAAATCCACCCATGAGCATTAGGCAGCCAAGCGGCAGCCAGAGCCAATGGAGCGGGTAGCCGTTGTTGTGGCGCGCAGGCAGAATGTTGAACGCGAGATCGAGCGCGTGCATCAGCCAGATCCACAGGCAGAGCGGGATGATGACTTTGAAATTCATCTTGATTTTTTCCGGCAGCAAGATGAAGAACGGTATAAAGCATTTTCCAAAAATCAAAATCAGGCTCAACGTCCACCAGTTGCCGCGTTCGCGGATGAGATACCAGAAAGTCTCTTCCGGCACGTTGGCGTTCCAGACGACAAAATATTGCGCGAACTCGGTGTAAGCCGAGAGGAGCGTGAACCCTAGCAGCAGCACGCCGATGAAATAAAAATAATTTTTTTGCAGCACTGACGCGAGGGTTCCCTGCCGCAGCAGAACCGCCGAAATGACATAAACCGTCGCCAGTCCCGCCCACGCGCAGCCGGAGAAGAAATAGACGCCGTGCATTGCGGAAAACCACTGGTATTGCAGGGACTTCATCCACAGCACGCCTGACGCCGAGAGCGTCAGCGCGAAGGCGACGATGCCCCAGCCGGAATAAAAACGCAGCTTGCGCGTGCATTCCGCCGCGCCGGTCTGGTCCTGTTCGAGCGACCAGCGGCTCAATTGCGACGTGAGCAGCCACCAGACGCCGAAGAAAATCGCCGACGCGACGATGAAGCCGGTGCAGGTGAACACCGGCAGCTTGGCGGCGACCAAATTGTTCGTATCGGGATTCAGCGTGAGCCAGGAATAAATTTGCTTCGACAAAATTAAAATCGGTAGAAATAAAATTGCCAGCCACGGGAACAGCAGCGAAGCGAGGTGTTCGCTGAACCGGCGGATGCCGACCGACCAGCCGGCGTCGGTCAGGTGATGCACCATGACGATGAACAGCGCGCCGAGCGCGATGCTGTAATAAAACATAAACGCCAGCAGCCAGGAAAACCCGAACTCCGCCGGTCGAATGGCGAGTCCCGCGATGGACAGCACACCGCCAATAACCATCAACACGGCGGGCAGCTTACTCCAGCCGGACAAGTCCAGCGGCGGCAAATGAGTTGTGTTTTTGCTGCTCATATTTTATTTCAGCGCAGCGGCCTGATCCGCCGGCAAATCAGTCTTGTCTCCCAGCCAGCTCAATTGCAACGCGCGCACATAGGCGATGATTGCCCAGCGGTCTTCGGTCGGCACGAGTGGCCCGGCTGCGCCCATCAAACCTTTGCCGTGCGTGATGGTGTTAAAAATTTCGCCATCGGCCATTTCGACGATGCGTTTGTCGTGCAGGTTCGCGACGGCAGGCATGACGCCAATTTTTTTCGTAATGCCGTTGCCGTCACCAAGCCGCCCGTGGCAGGGCGAGCAATAAATTTCATAGCGCTCGCGGCCGCGCTGGATGAGTTCCGCGTTCACGGCCAGCGGATTCGTCTCCACAAAATTTGTTGTGCCGACGACGCAGCCGGTATTCACCGACGAATCTTCAAAGCGATAGACCGCGCCGTCCGCCGTCGGAATCGGCTGACTGCGTGCGACGGTTCCTTCCGGTGGCAATTGCGAGCTGACGCCGTTTGCAAAAAAATGATTCGGCTCCTGCGGACGTAACTTAGCCTGGCGGTCCATGTCGGGGAACAATTCAAACGGCGGCTTGCGCATCAGGCCGCCCTGCAAGCCGAGCATTCCGAACACCGCCGCGCCGATGGCCGCGCCAACCAATAAAATGGAAATGATGATGCGCATCAGTCAACGTCCTCCACAATTTCGACGTGCGCGCCGCCGAGGGATTCGAGAAAAGATTTGGTTTCCGTAACGCAGAATTTTTCATCCTGCGCGCCGATGAGCAGAATAAATTTATCGCGCGAGACGAGTTCAAACCGTTTTTTGGCGAAGATCGGATGGTGCAAACGCGGAAGCTGGTTGAGGCCGAGCATCCCGATGAGCGCACCAACCGCGCCGCCCATGATGAGCATGATGTAAGCGGGAACAAAGGTCATCGGCATGCTGAACATCGGCTTGCCGCCAACGATGAGCGGATAGTCAAACGCGTTGCAAAACCAGATCAGGCCGAAGATTTGCGAAAACATGAACGCGCCGCCCGCGAGCGAAACCCAGCCGACGAGCGAGTTGCCAAGTTTCATGACTTTGTCCATGCCGTGAATCGGGAACGGCGTGAACGCGTCCCAGCGACGGTAGCCAGCGTCGCGGATTTTTTCCGCCGCCTGTAAAATCGCCGCTGGCGAATCAAATTCCGCCATCAGGCCGTAAATCTTTTCGCTCATGAATGGCCTCCGTTCTTGGCACCGCCAAGCTTGTGATGCGGGTCGGCTTCGGGCATCACGCCTTTGACTTCGGAAATTGCGATCATCGGCAGAAATTTCACGAACAGCAGATACAGCATGAAGAACGCGCCGAGCGTGCCGATGTAAAGTCCGATGTCCCAGATCGTCGGCATGTATTTGCCCCAGTTCGCCGGGAGAAATTCCTGATACAGCGAGCCGACGACGATGACGAAGCGTTCGCACCACATGCCGCAGTTGATCAGCACGCCGATAATAAAAAGCGCAAGCAGGTTCGAGCGGATTTTTTTGAACCACAGCAGTTGCGTCACGCAGACGTTGATGCCGATGAGCGCCCAGCCGAGATACAAATATGTGTGACCAAACAAGCGATGGCCGAACACCCAGCGTTCGTAGGGGTCGCCGCTATACCACGCGATGAAAAATTCCTGCAAGTAGATGTAGTCAATGATTAGGCCACTGACGAGCGCGAGCTTCGCCACTTTGTCCATGTGCGCCATCGTGATGACGCCTTCCAGTCCGCACCATTTGCGCAGCGGAATCAAAATCACCAGCATCATGCCGAAACCGCAGAAGACCGCGCCGATGACGAAGTAAAGCGGGAAAATCGTCGCGTGCCAGCCCGCAATCTGCGACGTGCAAAAGTCCAGACCGACGATGGAACTCACGGTGAACACGAGCAGTGTGCAGAGGCCGCAAAGAACGACGTAGGCTTTTTCGTAATTGTGCCATTGCCGCGCCGAGCCGGTCCAGCCCATCGCTAACGCGCTAAAAATAGTTTTGCGAATGCGCCCCACCGCGCGGTCGCGCAGCACGGCAAAATCGGGAATCATGCCCATGAACCAGAACAGCGAGGACACGACGAGATAGGTGTTCACCGCGAACACGTCCCACATCAGCGGTGATTTGAACTGCGGCCAGTTGCCATTTGAGTTCGGCACGGGAAACATGAACCAATCAAACCATGCGCGACCAACGTGAATGGCCGGATAAAGTCCCGCCATCATCACGGAGAAAACCGTCATCGCCTCGGCCATGCGGCCAATCGTGGTGCGCCAGTGCTGCTTCGTCAAAAACAGCAGCGCAGAAATCAAAGTGCCGGCGTGCGCGACACCGACCCACCAGATGAAATTCACGATGTCCAAGCCCCACATCACCGGATGGTTATTGCCCCACACGCCGACTCCGGTGAACACTTGATAAAACAAACACGTCGGGAAAATCACCGTCGCGGCGAACGCGGCGGGCAGGAACAAAATCCACCACCACAGCGGCGTCTTGCCTTCGGCGAAAGCTGACAGTTTGTCCGTAAGCGCACCGAGACTCGGCTTGCCCTCGACAACGGGCGCACGTTGCAACTCCGCCGGTGGCGCGAGCCGTTTCAGTTCTTCGATGTTCACTGCTTCAGCCATTTAGCTGTTTCCTTTCGGGGTGAGACTCTGGCTCTCAAATTCCTCCGTGCTAAACGGATCGTGATAATCCGGCATCGCGGGATTCGGGTTGCGGACGCGCGCGAGATACGTCGTGCGCGGCTTCGTGAGCAGTTCGCCGAGGACGGAGTAATTCAGCGGCGACAATTTTGATTTCGATACCGAGCTGTTCGGGTCGCTGACATCGCCGAACGTGATCGCGCCCGCCGGACATGCCTGCTGGCACGCGGTTTTTGGAATCGTCCCCGCCGCTTCGGACAAACGCACGTTGTCGCTCGCGCCCGCCTTGGCCTTCTGCGAAATTTTTGCGTGCTCGATGCGCTGGGTGCAGTAAGTGCATTTCTCCATCACGCCGCGCATACGGACCGTCACGTCAGGATTCTTGCTCAACTTGATCAAGTCCCATTCGTCTTCCGTGCGCATGCCGCTGTTCGGGTCTTTCCACCAGCGCAAAATGTCCGGCACGCCGTCCGTCTTGTGCGTAAGCGTCGTGGAATAAAAAGTGCCTTTGAGTTCCGTCAACGGACGCTTGTTGTAATCGAGGAAATTAAAACGGCGGACTTTGTAAGGACAATTGTTCGAGCAATAGCGCGTGCCGATGCAACGGTTATACGCCATCACGTTCAAACCTTCCTGATCGTGGACGGTCGCGGCCACGGGGCACACGTTTTCGCACGGCGCGGATTCGCACTGCTGGCAGAGCATCGGCTGGTTGACCGCCTGCACATCGTCAATCCACTCGGCATACTGCTGCTTCTCGTCCGTCTGGTTCATGTCCGCCGACAAATCAAAACGGCTCGCGTTGTGTTTGCGTTTTGGATCGCTGGTAAAATAACGGTCAATGCGCATCCAGTGCATCTCGCGGCCGCGCAACACCTGATCCTTGCCGACAATCGGAATGTTGTTCTCGCTTTGGCACGCGACGACGCAAGTGCCGCAGCCGACGCAAGCGTTCAAATCCACCGTCATGCCCCATTGATGCAACGCGGTCTTCTTCGCCTCGTCGAGCGGGTTCACATAAAGCGACTGGACGACGGGCGGCTCGACGCCATGAAATTTTTCCTGCGCAAAGGTCGGTTCTTTGATGAATTCTTCGAGGTTCGCCTCGCGCACCGCCGGGCGGCCTTCCATTGACCAATGATGCTGCGTGCAAGCGAGCACATAAGTCGCGCCGGTCTTTTTGATCGTCGCGCCGGTCTCAATATATTTGCCGGAGAAAATTTTATACGCGTTGAAGCCGACACCGTTGCCGACGCGACCGGCTTTTTCGCGACCGTAACCGAGCGCGAGGCCGAGCGAATAATCCGCCATGCCCGGCTGCGTCCAGATCGGCCCGGAAACCGTTTTGCCGTTCAACGAAATTTCCACGACGTCGCCGTTCGCCACGCCGAGTTCGCGCGCCGTCTTGCGACTGATGAGCACGGCGTTGTCCCACGTCATCTTCGTGACCGGATCGGGCAACTCCTGCATCCAGCCGTTGTTGGCATAACGACCATCGTCCACTTTGGAATCGCGGAAAAAAACAACTTCGAGATTTGTGCCGGAAGTGGCGACAGATTGAAACGCCGGCACAGCCGCCTGAAACGATAGCGTTTCTGATTTGCTCGCCGAGCTGTTGGCAAAACCGTTGAACAAAAATTTCTTCCACTCTTCGTCCGAACCGCCAAACGTGGCGCGCACGATTTCGTGGGCGCTGGTCGGCGACTCGCCAGCGACGCGCGCCAGAAATTCCAATTCCGGCAAGCCGCCAAACAAGGGCTGAATCAACGGCTGCACAGCAACCACGGTTCCGTCGCCGGTCGTGGCGTCGCTCCATGATTCGAGATAATGCGCCGCCGGAAAATTCCAGTCGCACTTTTGCGCCGTCTCATCTTCGTAGTAGCCCAGGCGAACAACATTCTTCGGCTTTGCCGTTGCGGTCAAATGGTAAACCGGATTGCCGCCGAGAACCACCAGCGTGTCGATTGCATCCAGATCGAAACCTTCCAAGCCGGTGACCACGGCGTTTGTCTGAAACAGTTCGACCGTGTTGCCAATCGCGCCGAGCGCGGAATTGATGGCGTAAGCGAGCAAATGCACTTCAATCGGCTGACGCTGGCCGGCCACGACGAGAACCTGCCCGCGATTCGCGACCAAATCTTTGGCGCATTCCGCAATCCACGCGGAAAGCGACGCCGGGCCGCCGTTCACTTCCGCCAAAATTTCCGCCGCCACTTTCCCGACCGACGAAGCGGTCAGCCGCAAGCGATGATCCGCACTCGCGCCCGTCAAAGTGAACAATGATTCCACCGCGTAAAGCCGGCTCATGCCGTCACCGGCTTTGCGGCTTGCGGCAAATTTGCGGATGTGATTATGCGCGTCATCTTCGCCACCGAGAAAATCCGCATCCAACGACAAAATAACTTTCGCCTTGTCGTAATGGAACACTGGCTTCACCGATTGACCAAACGCCTGCGTCGCGGCGCGCTGATGGATGGCGGAATCAATCGCGTCGTAGGTGAACCACTTGGATTTCGGAAACTTGCTGGCGATGATGCCTTGCAGACGCGCGCGCGATGGCGACGTGCTGCTTTCGGCGAGGAACGCCAGACCTTCGCCGGAGTTCGCCGCGAATTTCTTGGAGAGTTCGTCGAGGAAACCCAACGCGTCTTCGCGCGAAACTTCTTTGCCTTCGTGCTTGAACTTTTTCGCACGATCAACGTCGTAAAGGTCGAGAATGGAAGCCTGCGCGTAGCGGTCGGTGCTGCCGTTGCTGCCGGGGAACAGCGCGTTGCCCTCGATTTTTACCGGACGACCTTCGTAAGATTTGACGACGAGCGGAACAGCCCCGGTGCGCGTGGGCATGGCGGTCGCAAAATATTGCGCGTCGCCGTAAGTATAATTCTCCGGCTGTTTGCCGTAAGGTTCAAGATGTTCTTCGGGGCGACGGCAGCCCGCGCCGAGTGTCGCGATGCCGGCGAACGCGAACGACGCCGACATGATCTTCAGAAAATTCCGGCGGCTCTGACCATCCTCAACCAATTCGCTCGCGCCCACGGGAAATTCGCGGTGCAGCCAGTCCTTGAACTCCGGCTGGTCGGCCAGTTCATCCAGACTGCGCCAGTAACGGCGGCCGGTGACGGGTGTAGAATTGTTCGGGTTTGAATTCATTTAACGGTGACAGGCCGAGCAGCTTTGCAGCGATTCCACTTTCCAATCGTGGACAAACTTCTTTCCGTTCACTTCCTGCAAATGTTCGGCTTCCACGGCATTCGTGCTCCACTGCCAGTCCAGCTTCGTGACCTTGTCGGGCGGGCGGATATACGCCGCCGGATCGCGATGGCAGTTCAGGCAGAAACTCATGCTCAAAGATTTCGCGTGTTTGACTTCATCCATCTGATCCACGCGTCCATGACATTCCACGCAACTGATGCCGCGCGTGACGTGAACCGAGTGGTTGAAATAAACGTAATCCGGCACCTTGTGAACCTGCACCCACGGAATCGGCGTATTGTTCGCCGCGCTGTCGCGGACGATGGCCAGACGCGGATCGTCCTTCAACACCTGATTATGACAATTCATGCAGGTGGACGCACCGGGGAGATTTGAGAACCAGGATTTTTCCACGCCGTTATGACAATAGCGGCAATCCACGCCCAATTGACCCGCGTGAATCTTGTGCGAGAACGGAACCGGCTGCACCGGCTGATAACCGGCGCGGGTGTATTTGGGCGTGAGATAAACCGTCACGCCCGTCGCCACGCCGACGCCAGCCAGTGCCGCTCCTACGAGCAGCACCAACGGCAAACTGTTTGTCCACTTTGGAAAAATCACTGCGTTCTAAAATTAAAAACCGCCTAAATTCATCAACAGCCAAAGATTGTTTTACCGACCACAAAATCGAGGGCGATGTTTTAACAACTGCTCGTTCCCTTCGCAAGAAAAGTTTGTGAAAAATTTCACGTTGTCCGCCGTTGCCGGAAAAAAATAGGAACGCGCCGCCATCTCCAAGCTGTTTTGGTTGGCCTGACCAAGCCGGGTAAATACGCCAAACCCCAGCGCAAAGCCGCCGTTACGATAGCGTCCGGTGTTTGAGCGGAATAACCCGCTGCCGATACGATGGCCGTGCGCCAGCACCGAAACCGCTTCAAGCAATTCGGATAAAGACTTTATTTTAACCACCGATGACCACCGAAGCACACGGATTGCTCGCGCAACGTCGCGTTTTCGTTGCCGCCGATGATTGTCCGAACGTTCCAGCGAGCGGTGCGGGAGTTTTTTTTGTGACCCCGCGTTCAACTCCACTCGGGAAATTGGGTGGTGTTCAAATCCAGCGTGGCAATCGCGGCCAGATCCGAATCATCCAGACTGAAATCATAGATGTTAATGTTTTCGGCGAGGTGCGCTTGCTGTTTGGATCGCGGGATGGCAATGATTCCTCTTTGGAAATGCCATCTCAGACACACCTGCGCCACCGTCTTATTATATTTCTTGCCGATGGTCGTCAGCGTGGTGTTGGTGAACAGTCCGTGACGACCTTCCGCCAACGGCGCCCAGGCTTCCATTTGAATGCCGAGTTGCTTCAAGGATTCCAACGACGTGCTTTCCTGAAAGAAAGCATGAGTTTCAATTTGATGAATGGCCGGCTTGACCTCGCTATTCGCTATCAAGTCCGCCAGTTGCGCAGGTTTGAAATTGCTCACGCCGATGGCCTTGATTTTTCCCGCATGATAAAGTTCCTCCATCGCTTTCCAAGCGCCTTTGATGTCGCCCGCCGGCCGGTGAATGAGGTAGAGATCCAGATAATCCGTCCCCAACTTATCAAGGGAAGTTTGAAATCCTTTCTTCGCCGATTCATACCCCATATCGGACTTCCACAGTTTTGAAGTGATAAACAATTCTTCGCGTTTGATGCCGCTCTGTTTGATGCTGGCGGCCACGGTTGTCTCAGTGCCGTAAATCATGGCGGTATCAATCAGCCGATAGCCCAGCGCAATGGCCTCGGCCACGCTCCTCATCCCGATGTCACCTTTAAGCGTCATAGTGCCCAATCCCAACAGCGGCATCTGCACGCCGTTATTGAGCGTGGCGAAGGGGACTAAATTGCTGGTCGTCGGCGCGGCCCATGCCACCGTGCGGCCAAGACTCAAGAACATCGCCGAGGCGGCACAACTGGCGCCGGTCTGCAAAAATTGGCGGCGGTTCATGCCGGTGAAATTGCGTTCATTATTCATATGGATTGATTCATCGTGCGGTTGCCAACCCGCAACGAGCGTGGGCTGGGTGGGTTTAACATTTAGCGATTCTCTGCCGGTTGAACGGATTGGCCAAGCTTTTTTTAATTCGCCCGCGAATTCAATCGCAGAGTGGCCAACCGCAAGGTCCTGGGGTGAACACCCCATAGTCATCGCGCCGCATCGGGACTATTCTACCGATATGAATCTATTATTAGTCTTGGTGGTCTTGATGCTGTTGTTTGGTGGCGGCGGGTTTTACTTCGGCGGACCGGCCATCGGCGGCGGCGGATTGGGACTCGTCCTGCTGATCTGTCTGGTGGTTTATCTGATGGGCGGCTTTCGCGCCACGAAAAGCTAAACGGTTATTAAGGTAGCCCACGGTGAAACCGTGGGTTGCCCGGTCAGTTGGATCTTTAAGCCTTGGATGGGGTGGCAGTAGAACCCTGTTTCCTCCCCTTTTCAACCAGTTTTCAGACTTCAATCCTTCGTGCTGAAGCCACTAAACTTCGGCTGAGACTACTGGACGAAATTTCATTGTTTTCGGACGGCGCCTGAAAACATTCATCCGCTATTTTGTCCGACTAGGTGATAGACGCACGCCTCAAAATGGCTTATTAGTTGCTATCCAATAGACCGCATGAATAAAGCTACACTGCTGCTTGGGTTGCTCATCATCGGGTTGTGCCTTTCGGGTTTGGCCGACAATCCGAAACGCCGTGGACCCTCGGAGTTGATGCCCCGCAACAGCAATCCCGATGATGCCGGTTTGTATAATGCCTTCATAGATGTGCCGCACGGCTACGCTTATTTCCTGGGCAACTACCTTTGGAAGCTGTGCATCACCAATGGTTTCCCGTATGCCGTCTGCGCGCCCACGAACACGGGCGGTTCCAGTTACGCGCAATTAGATTCAGCCGGTGGCTATTGCTATATCTCCCGGCCTACGACGTTGTATCGCTATTCGCTCGGCGTGGGGACCAATCCCGTGACCAGTGCGGGTTCGCTGACGGTGAGCGGCGTGAATTCCATCGGTGAAGTGAGCTTGGATGACTCCGACCCGAACCCGACCAACCACAATCTTTATGTCTTCTGCCGCATCAATGGGACGGCGGATCGCGTGGAAAAAATTCGCCTCGGCACCTTCACGGAAATTTTTTACACCAGTCTCAATGTCGGCGAAACCAATGGTGGCAGCGGGCTGGTGGATCATCGGCAAGGTTATATCTATTACCAATATGTTTCAGGACGCCCAAACGACCCTCAACATCCTGGTCACGTTGGAGGACGCTTTCGTCGCGGCGTATCTCGTGGGCGTTGCTGATTTTAGCAACCGGAAACTACGGGTCAGCGCGGCCCGCATCATGGGAATTGAAAGCGACCACCGCAGCCTCGCCCGCGTCATTGCCGCCGACCTTGGCCTCGCCACCGTCACGGGTGCCCAAGGAGTTGCCGAAAACGTCAGTCCATCCAACAACAACGGCTACGAACGCACCTTGCAATGGACAAAGATTGATCAGGCGGTTGCTGCTTTAACGCCGTTTGTGAACGCTACGGCCGCAGGTAAAGCCGGCTTTGACACCGGCACGAGCTACGCCTTCCAGCCGTTCACACCCACACTACCCACAGAACTAGGTGACTTCATCTCCTTCGGCGGATAATAAAATCCCAAAACATAAAAGCCGCTCCGGGTAACCGGAGCGGCTTTCTGATTTTTGGGCGGGGCGGCGATGGACGGCATTGCGTCGTGCGTCAGCGCCGCCTTCATGTTTCCGGGCTACGACTGGAGCGCGAGAATCAGTTTGTTGACCTTGTCGTAGAGAGGATAGACATCGGTCGGAATCATCGGTGCCAGCGATTGCAACGCCGTGATCTGCGCCGCCTGCGCATTAATAACGCCTTGAGCGCGTTCAACTGCTTGCGTAATTCTGCCGCCACAATCGGCGAATGGTCCACGGGTAATGTTGCATCGAATGGCATAATAAATTAGGAGATGGAAGTTGGCAGATGGGAGTTGAGGCAGAAACCCCATCGCCCAATCGCCGTTGGCGCGGTCCGTTCCGCTGTCGCGGTTCACGTCGCGAGTCGGCGGTGGCCCAGCTTTTTTCGTTAGGCTTGAATCTGTTTTACGCTCTGCGCTCCGCCCGTTATCCTGCGCGCGATGAACATTGCTTTCACCAAATATCACGCGCTCGGCAACGACTACATTGTCATCCACCCAAAAGATTTGTCCGCGCCGCTCACCACGGAACAGGTCAAAATCATCTGTCACCGCAATTTCGGCGTCGGCTCGGATGGCATCCTGCTCGGGCCATTACCTTCCGCCACCGCCAAGTGCGCGCTGAAGATTTACAATCCCGACGGCAGTATCGCGGAGAAAAGCGGCAACGGCGTGCGCATCTTCTCGCGTTATCTCTGGGACACGAAGTTTGTGGGCAACGAGGAATTCGCGCTGCAAACGGATGGCGGCATCGTGCGCTCGACGGTGTTCGACGGCGGCGCGATGGTGCGCGTGGAGATGGGCAAGGTGAGTTTCGACAGCGAGCAGATTCCGGTGACAGGCGCGCCGCGCGAGGTCATCAATGAAAAGATTTCCGTCGGCGGCCGGGAATTCACCTTTTGCGCGGCGACGATCGGGAATCCGCATTGCGTTCTGCCCTTGCCGGAGATCAGCGCCAAGCTCGCGCATGAATTCGGGCCGTTGCTGGAGGTGCATCCGAATTTCCCGCGCAAGACGAACGTGCAATTCCTGAAAGTGCTCGACCGCGCGAATATCCAGATCGAGATCTGGGAGCGCGGTGCGGGTTACACGCTCGCGAGCGGCAGCAGCAGCAGCGCGAGCGCGGCGGTGGCGCACAAGCTCGGCCTCGTGGATAAAAACATTTCGGTCCACTGCCCTGGCGGTATCATCAAGATCGAGATCCGCGAGGGCTTCGACATTTTGATGACCGGTAGCGTGACGCGTGTGGCCGAGGGTGTGACCAGTCCGGAGATGTTCACGGTGAAGGTCGGCTGAACGGCGCTTGCCGAACAACGGCGGTTGAATTATTTTCGCACCATGAGCACAGTCAAAGAAATTGAGTCCGCCGTGAGCAAGTTGTCGCGGGACGAGCTGCAGTCCTTCCGCAATTGGTTTCAGGAATTCGATGCCGAAGCGTGGGACGCGCAGTTTGAAAAGGATGTCCACGCCGGCAAGCTCGACGCGCTGGCGGGCGAGGCGCTGGGCGACTTGCGCGGCGGCCGCTGCAAGGAATTGTGAAGCACCGCGCCAGCATCAAGTTCTGGCAGTTTCGCGCGCGGCTGCCGGAAGAAATCCAGCAGCTGGCCGATGCAAATTTTCAACTGCTCAAAAATAACCCCGCCATCCGTCGCTGCATTTCAAGAAAGTTGGCCGCTGTTGGTCGGCGCGCGTTGGGCTGCACTACCGCGCACTGGCGGTTCAAGACGGAGACGATGTCGTCTGGTTCTGGATCGGCCATCACTCGGAATACGACCGGCTGCTGTCTTAAAACTTCGACAAAATAATTTGTGGCAACTGAACTTATGAAACGAATAATAACCAAGATTGGCGATTTGTTTTCAGTTGAAATTGATGAGAATCAAGTAAAGTATTTTCAATACATTGCCGACGACCTGACTCAATTGAATAGTTCAGTAATTAGAGTTTTCAAGGAAGTTTATCAAAAAAAAGAAACACTAGATTGGAATGAAGTAGTAAAAGGAGCAGTTGAATTTTACACCCACACTATTTTGAAGGTTGGAATTAAACTTGAGCATTGGAAAAAGGCTGGGAAATCTTCTGAAGTCGGAACTTGTGAGGCAATCTTTAGAAGTAGCGGCGACACAGGAAATCCTAAAATAACAATTTCGAAAAACTGGTATGTTTGGAAAGTCAATCAACCAAAGACTCGAATCGGCAAACTAGAAGGTGAATATCGAAATGCAGAACTTGGCGCAGTATTTCCTTCAATTGAAGTAATTACTCGAATACGAACTGGAGAACCTTACAAAGAATATATCGGCTTTTAATTGTGGCAACCCAAACCCTTCATTACGAGAACGCGCGGCTGGCGCAACAGTTATTCAACCACGAGCCGCGCAATCTGGCCGCGCTCGAAACGGAACTCGGCGTCAAGGCGACCGCGCGCGAGGGTTGGATAAAACTGGATGGCTTACCGGAAAACATTGAGCGCGCGAAACAGCTGTTTGCGTCGCTGCAAAATCTGTTGCAGGCCGGCTCGCCGGTGAAGAACCGCGAGTTCATGCATGCGTTGCAGGTGGTGAAGCATGAAGGCGCAACGACGTTGAAGGACATGGTCAGCGACCGCGTGACGACGCACGAACGTAAGGCGGGCGTGACGGCCAAAACGGTCGGACAGAAAAAATACATCGAGGCCATCCGCAAACATGACATCACGTTCGGCATCGGGCCGGCGGGCACGGGCAAAACGTATCTGGCGGTGGCGATGGCACTCTCGGCTTTGCGCGAAGGCACGGTTTCGCGGATCATTTTGACACGCCCCGCCGTCGAAGCGGGTGAGGCGCTGGGATTTTTGCCAGGCGATTTGCTCGAAAAAATCACGCCGTATCTGCGTCCGCTGCACGACGCCTTGCAGGACATGATGCCGGGCGAGGAAATCGTGAAGCTCACGGAGCGCGGCACGATTGAGATCGCGCCGCTCGCATATATGCGCGGGCGCACGTTGAACGGCGCGTTCATCATTCTGGATGAAGCGCAAAATTCCACGACGGAACAGATGCTGATGTTTCTCACGCGGCTCGGCCACGGCTCGAAGGCGGTCATCACGGGCGATGAAACGCAGGTGGATTTGCCGACGCACAAACATTCCGGTCTGGCTGAAGCGCATCGCGCGTTGCGCGGCACGGAAGGCATCGCCATCGTGGAATTTTCCAAGCGCGACGTGGTGCGGCATCCGCTGGTGCAACGGATCATCGCGGCCTACGAAAACCATCGCGGCAAGGCTAAAACGGAATGAACCTCGTCATCGCCAACCGTCAGCGGACAAAAAAAATCAACGCGCATCTGCTCCGGCAAATCACGAGCGAATTGCTGGCGGAATTAAAAATTACCGAAGCGGATTTAGGCATCGCATTCGTTGGCGCAAAAGAAATGGCGCGGGTGAACTGGCAGTTTCTTCAGCATGAAGGTTCGACGGACGTGATTACGTTTGACCATATATTCCCCAACTTCCAGCTTCCAACTTCCAACTCCCAAATTCACGGCGAATTGTTCATCTGCGTGGATGAAGCCGTGAAACAGGCGAAGGAATTCAAGACAAGCTGGCAGTCGGAAATCCTGCGTTACCTCGTGCACGGCGTCTTGCATCTGATTGGCTACGACGATTTGAAACCGGCTTTACGCCGCAAAATGAAGCGCGCGGAAAACCGCTTGGTGCGGCAGCTGGAAAAAAGATTTTTACTCGCACAACTTTCGCGGACGGCTAAACTGCGCGCGTGAGAAAATCATTTTTTGCACGCTGGCGCGCGAGTTTCGCGACGGGTCTGGCGGTGATGTTGCCGGCCATCATCTCGATAGCCGCGCTCACGTGGCTGTTCAAGACCGTCTCCAATCTAACAGATCTACTCCTGTTTTTTCTGCCCAAAACCGTAACGCACGAGAACGACGGTCATGGCGCGATGTTCTGGTATTGGAGCGTGGCGGCGCTGGTGCTGGCGGTGATTTTAATCTCCACGGTCGGCGTGCTGGCGCGGTATTATATCGGCAAACGCATCATCGAGTGGCTGGATGCGCTGATGATGAACGTGCCGCTGTTCAATAAATTTTACGGCGCAATCAAGCAGGTCAACGAAGCTTTTTCCGGCGACAAAAATTCCTTCAAAACCGTCGTGCTGGTGGAATTTCCGCGCGAAGGAATGTATTCGGTCGGCTTTGTCACGAGCGAGCAGCGCGCGGAGGTGCAGGAAAAAACCAGCGAGAAGGTCGTGGCCGTTTTCATCCCGACAACGCCGAATCCGACCTCCGGCTTTCTGGTGCTCGTTCCCGAAAATAAAATCACCAAGCTCGACATGAGCGTGGCCGACGGCGTGAAATATATCGTCAGCCTCGGCTCCATCGCGCCGGAGTTGCCGCCGAAAATGTGAAAATTGAAAATGCCAGCGGCATCATTCTGCGCACGCGTCCGCTGACGGAAACCAGCCTCATCGTCCACTGGCTCACGGCCGAATTGGGCCGCGTCGCGACGGTGGCCAAGGGCGCGCGCCGGGCGAAGTCGCCATTCGCGGGCAAGCTGGATTTGTTTTACGCGGCGGAATTTTCCTTCAGCCGCAGCCGCCACTCCGAGCTGCACAATCTGCGCGAGGTGAAACTGCGCGAGACGCACGGCGCGATTCGCGAAGACTTGAGGAAGCTGCAACAGGCCGCCTACGCGGTGAATTTTCTGGAACTGGTGACGGAGACGGAGACGCCGCTGCCGGAAATTTTTGAACTGCTGCATGGCTTCCTGAAATTTTTGTGTGAACAAAAACCGTCGCCACAAAATATCTTTGCGCTTGAACTGAAATTGCTCCTCGCACTCGGCCTCATGCCGGACCTGGCGGAAACATGGCTGACGCCGGGCGCAAAAAAAATCGCCAGCACTTTGGCGGACGACAACTGGAACGACGGTTCGCGCCTGAAACTTTCCGCCGCGCAGGGCGAGGAACTGCGCGCCTGGCTGCATGGTTTTTTGATTTCCCAACTTGGCCGGATACCGCGGGGACGGACCGCGGCCGTGGCGGCGGACGGTTGATTTTAATTTTTTACGGCGGGAATCTGCGTTATATTCTGCCCAGTCCGAATGATCGCCAAACTACTCAAACACCTTTCCAGTGTGCGAATGCAACTGGTGATGAGTGTCTTTCTGTGGATTTGTCCGCCGCTGGTGCTGATCTACATCATCAACCAAAACTGGTTCTGGGCCTACGCCCCGGAAAATTTGCGGCACTACTCGACCAGTGTGCCGTGGGAAAGTTTCTTTGTCGGCCTGATGGCGCTGGTCGCGGCGTGGTATGGCGGCGAACATTTTATTTTGCGGCAGGTGCGCGCCTTGATTGCGGCGGTGCAACGGCTGACCAGCGGCGATTTTGAAGCGCGGTCGGGTCTGAAAAAAGCCGAAGGCGAAATCGGTCAGCTCGCTTTGAAGTTTGATGAAATGGTAGCGACGTTGCAGTTGCGCCAGAAAGAACGTGACGAGGCCGAACGAAAATTTCTCAACCGCGCCATGCAACAGACGGCGGTGGCGGCCGTTGGGCAATGCGCTTTGACGAACCGCGACCTCTCGGTCATCTACGAACAGGCGGTCTATCGCGTGGCGGAAATGTTCGGCGTGGAATATGCGATGCTGTTTCAACGGCTGCCGGACGGTCAGCTGTATCCGCTCGCCGTCTATGGTCTCGCGCCCAAAATCACCGGCGAGACGACCAGCCCCGACCAAAAAAAATCACAGATGTCCTGGGTGGCGGAAACCGGCGAGGTGGCGGTGATTAATGACTGGAGCAAGGAAACCAATTTTGAAAAATCATCTCTACTTTCGGAACTCGGCGTGGTGAGCGGCGCGGCGGTGGCCATTCCCACGCGCCATAAACCATTTGGAGTGATCGCGGCGCATACGACGCACCAGCGAAATTTTTCGCCCGATGACATCCAGTTCATGCTCGCGGTGGCCAACGTCGTGGGCATGGCGACCGAGCGCATCAAGGCCGAGGCGGAAACGGAAAAGCTCGCGGCGTTCGTGAAGGAAAACCCCAACGCGGCCATGGAAATTTCCGCCGCCGGCGAAGTAAATTATTTCAACGACGCCGCTGAAAAACTCGCTGCCACGCTCGATGAGGAAGATCCCCGACAAATTTTGCCGGAAGATTTTCCGAAGATCGTGCAGGAATGTCTGGCGGCAAATCACGGTCAGACCGGGCGGCTCACCAAGATCGGCAGCCACACGCTCGCCTGGTCATTTCATCCGCTGACGGACAGCGGCGTGGTGCATTGCTACGGCGAGGACATTACGGCGCGCCTGAATCTCGAGGCGCAACTGCTCCAGTCGGAAAAGATGAAGACGTTCGGTCAGTTCGCCGCCGGCATCGCGCATGATTTCAACAACATGCTGACTATCATTCAGGGTCACGCCAGCAAACTGCTCACCGACAATTCGCTCTCACCGGAAATGAAGGACTCGCTCACGCAGGTTTATTCCGCCGGTGACCGCGCGGCGAAATTGACGCGGCAACTGCTCCTCACCAGCCGCAAAAATGTCATGCAGCCGCGCTTGCTCGACCTCCGCGAAGTCGTCGGCAGCACGAGCAAAATGCTCGACCGGCTCGTCGGCGAAACCATCGAACTCCGTTTCAAAAGCCCGACCGCGCTGCCGCTGGTCCACGCCGACCAGAGCATGATTGAGCAGGTCGTTATGAACCTCGCCAGCAACGCGCGCGATGCCATGCCGGAGGGCGGCACGCTCATCATCGAGATTTCCGAAACGTTTGTCGGCCCGGAACAAGTTGAACTTCATCCCGAAGCGGCCACCGGCCATTTTGTAAAACTCGAAGTCACCGACACCGGCTGTGGCATGGACGAAGTGACCCGCGCCCGCATCTTTGAACCGTTTTTCACGACCAAGGACATTGGCAAAGGAACCGGCCTTGGTCTCGCGACTGTGTTCAACATTGCGCGTCAGCACAACGGCTGGGTGGAGGTCTTGAGCCAGCCCGGTTGCGGCTCGACCTTCGCGATTTATTTGCCCGCGCTGACCAAACCCCTGCCCCGTAGCGAGACGGCCGAAGTCCCGACAGTTTCCCCAACCGCCGGTGGTAATGAACGCATCCTGATCGTGGAGGACGAGGAAATGTTGCGCGAACTCGCGCGGGAAATTCTCAAAGACGCCGGCTACCAAATATTGGAGGCCACTTCCGGGCGCGAGGCGCTGGCGGTCTGGCAGCGGCACGAAGGCAAAATTGATTTGCTCCTCACCGACATGGTGATGCCTGAAGGCGTCTCCGGCGTGGAACTCGCCGAACGACTCGTGCACGAGACTCCGCAACTCAAAGTCATCTTCATGAGCGGCTACACCACCGAGGATGTCAGTGCCGAATTGCTCGGACGCACCAACGCCAGCTTCATCCAAAAACCTTACGGCCACGCCGAACTGACCAAGGTCGTGCGCGACTGTCTGGATGCCAGCGTCCGCTCCTGATGTCTCGCCGCCTCAAAATTGCCGTCTTGAGCGATATCCATTATGCCGGCGCCGCCGAACAATCGCGCGGTGGCGACTATGAATTGCGCGCCATCAAAAATTCGCTGACACGTTTTCTGGCCTGGTCTTACCGTCATTTCATCTGGATGCGCCATCCGCTCGCGCAAGCGCCGCAGCTCGACCGTTTTCTACACGAGGTTCCGCCGGTGGATTTCGTGGTGGCCAATGGCGATTATTCCTGCGACAGCGGCTTCGTCGGCGTGAGCGACGCGGCAGCGCTCGCCAGCGCGCAGGAATGTCTCGCCAAACTGCGCGGCAAGTTTGGCGACCGCATCCAGTTCACGCTCGGCGATCACGAACTCGGCAAGCTCACGATGTTCGGCGGTCACGGCGGAATGCGCCTAGCCAGTTGGACGCGCGCCACGGGAACGCTCAACGTGCCGCCGTTCTGGAAAATCAATTTTGAAAATTATCTGCTGCTCGGCGTGTGTTCATCACTCCTCGCGCTACCCGCCCACGAATCCGACGCGCTGCCGGAGGAATTGCCGCAGTGGCTGAAATTGCGTGAGGCGCATCTGGCCGAGATCCGCGCGGCGTTTGACGCGCTGACACCGTCACTACGCGTCCTGCTCTTTTGCCACGACCCCACCGCCTTGCCTTTTTTATTGGGTGAGGAATCCGTGCGCCGCCGGCTGCCGCAAATCGAGCAGACCATCATCGGCCATCTCCACACGCGTTTGATTTTGTGGAAAAGCCGGTTGCTCTCCGGCATCCCGCCCGTGCGGTTTCTCGGAAATTCCGTGTGCAAGCTCACCACGGCGCTGCACGCCGCGCATGATTGGTGGCCGTTCCGCGTGCGCCTCTGCCCAGCGCTCTCCGGCATCGAACTGCTGAACGACGGCGGCTATTACATCGTGGAAATTGACCCGGAGGCAAAACTTCCGGCGCAATTCAAGTTTCATCCGCTGCCAAGGAAGAAATAGAAAATCGTGACGTAGGTTGCGCCAAATTACGGTTTGCTAGCCATTTGGCGTCTGATCCAGATAAGCTGCAACTTCTCGAAGCACGCCGACTATGATCAATTTCTTCTCTGGAGAACGGTTGACCACTTGCGGGCTTGGATGAGGAGACTTAAAAAGTTTAATTTTAGGGCGTAATCCAGCAATCAGGTTTTCACCTTGTTGAGCTTTTTTGCCAAATAGCACTATGGCTCGTAATTTTGGTAGAAGTTTTAATAGAGTCATTAGCGGCTGAATGCCTGTAGCGATATCATTTGAATTGGCTGGGCGAATTTTTGAACCGTCATTATTACCAATATACCAAGGCACAATATTCCAAGAAACGGTTCTCTTTCGAGAGATTAAATCTTTGTTGAACTCAAAAAAGTTCTTTGCGGTTTCATCCGGATTATTACGAGAAATGAACCCCGAACCTTTAGCTTGGGGTCCAGGCGCTTCAAATAAAAATAAGACTTCCGCTTCAATTCCTCCATCCCACGGATCAAAATAGGGGATATCGTATGTTGTATTGCCAGTTCGAAGCGCTTCGACAAAAGTCGTCAATGGCGCGATATGCGGATCACGCAATTCGCTGTTCCTTCCTTTACAAGCTTCGAGACTACGAAGTAACTTGGGTTGATCTTCAAAATTAGCCATTTATTAACTTCATCACCGCTTCCACCGCGTCTTCGGCTTTGATGGCTTGCAGCGCGCCATTGCGCGGTTTCAATTCCACTTCGCCTTTGGCCAGCGATTTCTCGCCGATGCCGATGCGGATGGGAAAGCCGACCAGTTCCGAGTCTTTGAACTTCACACCGGGACGTTCATCACGGTCGTCGAGAATCACGTCCACGCCTTTCGCCGAAAGTTCCGCGTAAAATTTTTCCGCCAACTTCATCGCATCACTTTCCGGCGCGACAGCCAGCGGCGTGATGCACACCTGATACGGCGCGACGCTCAACGGCCAGATGACGCCGTCCTTGTCGTTGCCCTGCTCAATAATCGCCTGCAACGTGCGCGTGACGCCGATGCCATAGCAGCCCATGACCAGAAAGTGCCGCACGCCCGTATCGTCCAAATACATTGCGTTCAAAGCTTCGCTGTATTTTGTGCCGAGCTTGAAGACGTGGCCGACTTCAATCGCGCGGCGGATTTTCAACGGCTTGGCGCATTTCACGCACGGCTCGCCCGCGCTGACGGTGCGCAAATCGAACCACGCGGTCACCTTGATGTCGCGCTCGATGGAAACATTTTTCAAATGGAAACCGTCTTCGTTCGCGCCGGTGGTCATGTCGTTCGCGCCTTGCAAACGCTCGTCGGCAAAAACTTTTACGTCAGCGGGAACATTCACAACCGCACCAAGCGAACCTGGCTTCGCGCCGAGCAATGGAACAATTTCTTCCGCCGTCGCTGGACGCACTGCGACCGCGCCAGTTTTCGCCGCAAATTTCGTTTCATTCAACTGGTCGTCGCCGCGAATTAAAATTAAAACCGGTTTCGAGTCAGCGATGTAGACCAAAGTTTTGATCTGCCGGTTCGCCGGAACTTTGTAAGGTTCTTTCGCCAGCGCCTCAATCGTCACGACGCCGGGCGTGGCAAATTTTTCAATCGCCGCCCCGACTTCGCGCGACGCCGTTTTCGGAATGCCGCTGGTCGCCTTCTCGATGTTCGCCGCGTAGCCGCACGCTTCGCAATACACCACGTCGTTCTCGCCGGTCTCGGCGGGAACCATAAATTCGTGCGAATAATTGCCGCCGATCACGCCGGTGTCCGCCTCAACCGGAAACGCCTGCAAGCCGCAGCGCGCGAAGATGCGTTTGTAGGCGTCATACATCTTGTGATAACTCGCCATCGCGTTCTCGTCCGTCGTGTCGAACGAGTAGGCGTCCTTCATGATGAATTCCTTCGCGCGCATCAGGCCGAAGCGCGGGCGGATCTCGTCGCGGAACTTGGTGCTGATCTGGTAAAAGTTTTTCGGGAGCTGGCGATACGAATTAATTTCGCCCGCCGCGAGCGTGGTGATGACTTCCTCGGCGGTCGGGCTGAGAAACCATTCGCGGTTGGCGCGATCTTTGACTTTGCACAAAACGTCTTTAGCCGTTTCCGCGCGACCGCTTTGCTCCCAGATTTCTTTTGGCTGGAGCGCGGGCATGAGCACTTCGATGGCTCCGGCGCGATCCATTTCTTCGCGGATGATTTTTTCCACCTTGCGCAAGGCGCGTAGGCCGAGCGGCAGAAAAGTATAGACGCCGCCCGCGAGTTTGCGGATGAGGCCGGCGCGCAGCAGTAGTTTGTGCGAAACGATTTCCGCATCAGCCGGGGCTTCGCGGAGCGTAGGAATCAAAGTTTGTGTCCACTTCATGTGGCGGAAATTTTAACAGCAAAGGAACGCCGGAACGAAGATTTTTATTTTGTGCAAACGGCTGGCAAATTTGCTTTACAGTCGGCACACAAAGTGGAGATTGAACGCATTCGCCAGCCAACGGACTAACAAACTATGAAAACTATCGCCACTCTGCTCCTCGCCGCCGCGTTCGCCGCCAGTGCCGAACCTGCGCTGACCATCTACAACCAGAATTTCGCCGTCGTGCGCGATACCGTGCCGCTGGATTTGAAATCCGGCGCGAATGCCGTCGTGTATTCCGGTGCGACGGCGCAGGTGGAGCCGGACTCCGTGATTCTCCGCGATCCGGCGGGCAAACATTCGCTGCAAATCCTCGAACAAAATTACCGCAACGATCCCGTGTCGCAGGAACTGCTCCTCTCGCTGTTTGAAGGCAAGACGATTGATTTTCAAAATGTCCGCATGAAGGACAGCACGCAAATCACCGAACTCATTCCCGGCAAAATTGTCCGCAGCGGTTTTGTGCCTGGCGGCGGCAACACGCAGCCCATCATCGAGGTGAACGGCAAGTTGCAATTCACTTTACCGGGCCAACCGCTGTTTCCTGACCTCGGCAGCGACACGATTCTCAAGCCCGCCTTCAATTGGCTGCTGCAATCCGACCACCCCGGCGCGTTCGATGCGGAAGTCGGCTACATCACCGGCGGCTTTGATTGGAGCGCGAGTTACAATCTCGTCTCGCCGGAGAAAGGTGATTACTGCGACCTCGTCGGCTGGATTACGATGAACAACAATTCCGGCAAAACGTTTGATAACGCAAAAATAAAATTGCTCGCGGGTGACGTGAATAAAATCCAGCCTCCAATTGTGGCTCCGATGGGCGGAGTGAGAATGCTTAAGGCGGCCATGGCTTACGACGAAGCTGCCGCGCCCGCTGTCACCGAAAAAGCCTTCGATGAATTTCATCTCTATTCCATCGCGCGCCCGACCACGTTGCACGACCACGAGACGAAACAGGTAGAATTTGTTCATGCCGAAAAAATGTATGCGCCCACGATTTACGTTTATGACGGTGCGACCGGCTACCAATTCTACGGCCTGAACTACGACCAAGGTTACGGCCAGAGCGACAACAAGAAAATCATCGTCCAACGCGAGTTCAAGAACGCTGAGACCAATCAGCTCGGCATCGCTTTGCCTGCGGGCAAGCTGCGCTTCTATCGTCGCGACAGCGATGGGCAGTTGCAATTCGTCGGTGAGAACACCATTGATCACACGCCGCGCAACGAGACCATCCGCGTGACCACGGGCAATTCCTTTGATCTGGTCGGCGAACGCAAGCAGACGAATTTCCGCGTGGACACGAGCGAAAAGTGGATTGATGAAACGTTTGAAATCAAATTACGCAACCGCAAAAAAACCGACGCCGTGGAAATCCGCGTCGTGGAGCATCTTTACCGCTGGAGCAATTGGAACATCACCGCCAAGTCCGACAACTTCGAGAAGAAAGATGCGCAGACCATTGAGTTCCGCATCCCCGTGAAGCCGGACGAGGAGAAGACCGTGACCTACACGGTGCATTATTCGTGGTGAACCGTTTCGCCGGGAATTGTCTCTGGCAATTTGGCTGAAAGCATTTAGACTGCGCGGCCAATGCTCGAACCACTGGCCAATTCCCAAATCCGCAAATTCAAGGCGGCGGCGCAGCTCATGGACGCCACGTTGAAAATCGGCAAGGCGGGCTTGAGCGAAGGTTTCATTCGCACGGTGTCCGAGGAATTGTCGCGGCACGAACTGGTGAAAATAAAATTCGCGGAGTTCAAAGAAGACAAGAAAACGCTGGCGCCCTTGCTTGCGGAAAAAACTTCCAGCCATCTCGTCATGCGCGTCGGCAACGTGATGGTGTTGCACCGGCCAAAACCGGTGGACACGACGGTTACGGGCGACTGACCGACATTGCGTAATTCAAAAACCATGAAAAAAGTTCTTTTGACTGGACTGTTTTTATTTGCGGCAACCGTCTTTGCCAATGCCGCCGGGACGTATCATTTCATCAAGGAAATCCCGCTGGGCGGCAACACCGGCTGGGATTATCTCTCGGTGGATGCGACGGCACACCGGCTCTATGTTTCGCGCGGCACGAAAGTTGTGGTCGTGGATTTGACGACGGACACGGTTGCGGGTGAAATCACCAATCTTGCGGGCGTTCACGGCGTCGCCGTCGCGCCGGAACTGGGACGCGGCCTGGTCACTTGCGGCAAGGAAAACAAGGCCGCCATCTTTGACCTGAAAACGCTGCAAATTATTTCCAAGGTGGATACGGGCGCGGGACCGGATTCCATGCTTTACGATGCGGGGCGACAGGAATTTTACACGTTCAACGGTCATGGCGAATCGGCGACAGTGATTGACGCCAAGTCAGGCAAGGTCGTCACCACCATTCCGCTCGGCGGACGGCCAGAATTCGCGGAGTGCGATGCCGCCGCCGGACTGGTTTTTGACAATCTTGAAGATCAAAACGCAGTCGCCGTCATTGATGCGAAAACTCATGCCATTATTCATCGCTGGCCGATTGCGCCCGGCGAGGCGGCTTCCGGGATAGCGCTCGATGAAAAAAACCACCGGCTGTTTCTTGGCTGCGACAACCAAATGATGGCCATGCTCGATAGCGCGAGCGGCAAAGTGCTGGCGACTGTCCCCATCGGCGACGGCGTGGACGCCAACGCGTTTGATCCCGGCACGCAGCTTGCCTTCGCCTCCTGCGGCGACGGCACGGTGACGATTGCGCATGAAGACGGTGACACGCTAACCGTGGTGCAGACTTTGAAAACCGAGAAGAGCGCACGCACGATGGCCATTGATCCAATGACGCATAAAATTTATCTGGCCTCCGCAAAATTTGAAGCACCCGCCCCCGGCCAAAAGCGCGGCAAAATCATCCCCGGAACTTTCAAGATTCTGGTCTATGGCATGGACAAATGACTTCCACTCGCGCCATGAGAGCAGATTTTAATGAATTCTACCGGGTCAACTCCTTCCACAAAAATGCGCTCATGCGTTGACCGTTGACGAAGCAGTCCAGATTAAATTTTTCGTTCGGCGAATGCGCGTTGTCGTCTGGCAAACCAATGCCCAGTAGCAGCGTGTCCGCGCCGAGAACTTTTTTGAACTCGTTTACAATCGGAATCGAGCCGCCCTCGCGCATCAAAATCGGCTTCGTGCCAAAAGCTTTTTCCAGCGCGCACAACGCCGCTTGAGCCGGCTTGCTTGTCGGCGATACCAGATACGCCTCCGCACCGTGACCGGCGGAAATTTCCATACGCACCGACGGCGGACAATTTTTTTTGAGCCATGCGCAGACAATTTTGCGAACGTGCGCCGGCTTTTGATTTGGCACCAAGCGGCAGGTGACTTTTGCCCGCGCCCATGATGGCACAATCGTTTTGCTGCCTTCGCCCTGATAGCCGCTGGTCAGGCCGTTGATCTCGAACGTCGGCCGTGAACTGCGCTGCTCCGTCGCGGTAAAACCTTTTTCTCCAAACAACTGCGGTGCGCCGATAAGTTTCTTCAAGCCCGCGTCGGAAAGTGGATAGCGCCGAATCTGTTCGCGCTCGTATTTTGAGAGCGGCGCAACGCCATTGTAAAAGCCGGGGATTTTCACGCGGCCATTTTCATCGCGCACTTTCGCGAGCAATTGGCTCAAGGCCATTGCCGGATTTTCAACTGCACCGCCAAAAATGCCGGAGTGCAGATCCCGCGCCGGTCCGTGCAGCGTGATTTCAAACGCGATGATACCGCGCAGCGCATAGGTCAGCGCCGGATGTTGCGGCGCGGGCATGCCCGTGTCGGAAACCACGATGGCTTCACACGCGAGTTCCTGGCGATGCGCCTTGAGAAACGTGGAAAGATTTTTGCTGCCGACTTCCTCTTCACCCTCCAGCACGAACGTCAGGTCGCAAGGCAGTGGCGTGCCAGTTTTGATGTAGGCCTCAACTGCTTTCAAGTGCGCAAAGTTCTGTCCCTTGTTGTCCGTGCTGCCGCGCGCAAAAAGATTTTTCCCGACGATGCGCGGCTCAAACGGCGGCGACTTCCACAAGTCCAACGGCTCCGGCGGCTGCACATCGTAATGGCCATAGACCATGAAGTGCGGCTTGGCGGAATTATTTGCGCGCCGCGTTTTGGCGATGACAATGGGATGTCCCGCCGTCGGACAAAGCCGCGCGTCCAGCCCGATTTTCCGGCAATGCGCTAACAGCCATTTCGCGCAGGCGAGCAAATCTTTTTTGTGCTGCGGCTGCGCCGAGACGCTGGCGAAGCGCAGGTAGTCGCATAGTTCCGCCACAAAGCGGTCTTGATTTTGCGTCAGGTAATTGAGAACCGATTGCATCCTGTTAGCTAACCGTTTGCGCGCGTCTTTGCCAAGCAGAACGATGAAAATAAATGTTCAAGTGCGAGAACTAAATTGAATTGCCCCAAACGCATTTCTGAATACCCTTCCAGTTCGACATTTATCTGTAATGACCAAAGATCTCATTCCGTCCATTCCGCCCGGCGTCAAACTTACGACGCTTGAAAACGGCCTTGTCATCATCGTGCGCGAGGACCACAGCGCGCCAGTTGTGAGTGCGCAAGCGTGGGCGATGGCGGGCAGCATTCACGAAGACAAGTGGCTGGGTGCGGGGCTTTCGCACGTGCTCGAACACATGCTGTTCAAAGGCACGACGACGCGCGCGGGCAGCCGCATTGATCAGGAAGTGCAGGAAGCGGGCGGTTACATGAACGCCTACACGAGCTTTGACCGCACGGTGTATCACATCGACGTGCCGAACACCGGCGCGGTGAAGGCGATTGATATTTTGTGCGACATCATGCAGCACGCAAATTTGCCGCCGGATGAACTCGCCAAGGAAATGGATGTTATCCGCCGCGAGATGGACATGTGCCATGACGATCCGGGTCGCCGCGCAAGCCGCCGACTTTTCGAAACGGCTTACACCAAGAGTCCGTATCGTTTCACCATCATCGGCTATCCTGACATCTTCAACGAAGTGAAGCCGGAAGACATCCGGAATTACTACACGGAAAAATACGCGCCCAACAATGTCTTCTTCGTCGTCGCGGGTGACGTGAAGAATGACGAAGTCGTCGCGCAAATCAAAACCGCCTACGCGAACAGCAAGTCCAAGGCGATGCCGCCGTCCGTCTTGCCGCTGGAACCGAAGCAGACCGCCACGCGCGAAATTATCGAAGAATCCGCCGTGGAACTCGGTCACGTTCATTTCGCGTGGCACATTCCTGAACTGCGCCACCCCGATATCGCCGTGCTCGATGTGCTTTCCGTTTTGCTCGGCAGCGGACGCAGCTCGCGTCTCTTCCAACAAGTGCGCGAGAAGCAAGGCGTCGTGCATCACGTGGACGCGTGGACTTACAGCCCCGGATTGCCGGGACTGTTCGGCATCAGCGCGGTAGTGGACGGCGACCAATTTGAAGCGGCGAACCAAGCCATTCTCGCGGAGATCGAAAAAGTAAAAACGAATTCCGTTTCCGCCGACGAATTGCAGAAGGCCATCAAGCAATTCATTTCCGCCACGCTGTCGTCGCGCAAGACGATGGAAGGCCAGGCACAAAATCTCGGCAGTAACTGGCTCGCCGCGAATGACCTGAATTTCTCCGAACGTTATCTCGCCGCCGTCAAAAACGTCACGCTCGCGGATGTTCAACGCGTCGCGCGCAATTATCTCACGCCGGAAAACCGCACGCTTTACGCGCTGTTGCCCGAAGGCGCCGCGCCCAAGGCCAAGGCGAATGTTGAGAATAACACCGTCAACGCCATCCAGAAAATCGTTTTGCCGAACGGCCTGACACTGTTGGTGAAAGCGGATCATCGCCTGCCGTTCGTGGAATTTCGCGCCGTGTTCAAAGGCGGCGTGCTGGCCGAAAACGTGGCGAACAACGGCACGACCATGCTGCTCGCCAAGCTGCTCATCAAGGGCACGAAGACGCGCAGCGCGGAAAAAATTGCGACGGAGATTGAATCCGTCGGCGGCCACATTGACAGCTACGGCGGCAATAATAGTTTTGGCATCAACGCCGAAGTGTTGAGCGAAGATTTTGCGACCGGCCTCGATTTGCTCGCCGACGTCATCTTGAATCCCATTTTTCCCGCCGACGAATTGGAGCGCGAAAAAGAAGTCCAGATTGCCGGCATCCGTTCACGCAAAGATGAATTGCTCAAGAGCGCGAGCCTCGCGATGCGCCGCGCGCTGTTCGGCGAGACCGGCTACGGCTTGGATTCGCTCGGCTCGGAAGAATCCGCCGGGAAAGTTTCCGTCGCCACGCTGAAAGAGTTTCATCAAAAGCTCACCGCGCCGAACAATTGCGTGCTCGCAATTTTTGGCGATGTGACCGCGAGCGACGTCAAAGCTGCGGTGGAAAAAGCGTTTGCCGGTTGGAAAAAAGCGGCAGAAGTCGCGCTCGACGCGCAATCCCCTGCCCTCACTTCGCTCAAACGCGTCGAAGAAACGCGCGACAAGAAGCAGGCCGTGCTCGTCATCGGTTTTCCCGGCACGACGCTCGGCAGCGATGACCGTTACGCGCTCGATCTCCTGCAGGAATGTTGCAGCGACCTCGGCTCGCGTTTGTTTTTGCGCATCCGCGAACAGCTGGGCCTCGCTTACTACGTCGGCGCGCAGAATTTTACCGGCCTCGTGCCCGGCTACTTCGCGTTCTACACCGGCACCGAGCCGACCAAGATTGCGCAGGTCGAATCTGAATTGCTCAAGGAAGCCGAACTCTTGCGCACCGAAGGTTTGACCGCCGATGAATTGAAACGCGCGAAAGCCAAAATCATCGGCCAAAAGAAAATCGCGCGGGCCGACCTCGGCAACCTCGCTTCCACTTCCGCGTTGGATGAACTTTACGGGCTGGGCTGGCAACGCGCCGATTTGGACGATGCCAAATACGACGCCGTGACGCTGGAACAAATCAAAGCCGCCGCGCAAAAATACCTGAAGCCGGAGGCGTTGGTGATTTCCGTGGTGAAACCATGATGATTCGCGGTGACATGATTGCCACCGCATCACTGGAGTCAGCGTTGAACGAACGGCACGCGGCCATCCGCCGGGCGGTCACGCCGCTGCCAGGCAGCCAGCCGCGCGACCACTTCAAGCCGCTCAACATTCCCGGCGACTGCGACGGCTTGACCTTGCTCGCCGCGCTGGAACGTATGGTCGGAAATATTTCCACATCCGAGTGGTTGGCTGAATTCGCACTGAACCGGATTGTTAGTTTGGAACAGGAACCTGTATTGCCCACGCAAATTGTCCGCGCCGGTGAAAGCTACCAGCATTTTTTTCCGAACGTCACCGAGCCGGAGGTGAATGGCGACGTAAAGATTTTGCACGAGGATGAAGCCTTGATTGTCGTCAATAAACCAGCGCCGCTGCCAATGCACGCCGGCGGCCGGTTTTATCTCAACACGCTCCAGCACATTTTAAATGCGGCGTATCATCCGCAGACGCCGCACCCGGCGCATCGGCTGGACGCCAACACGACCGGGTTGGTGCTGGTGGCGCGCACGCGGCAGTTTGCCGCACTGCTACAATCGCAATTTGCCGAGGGGCGCGTGGAAAAAATTTATCTGGCTCGCGTGACCGGCCAGTTACCAGCGGATAATTTTTATTGCGACGCCCCCATCAGCGCGGATTCCGGAGAAAGTTGTTCGCGCAGCGTGGATCTAAAAAATGGACTCGCGGCGCGCACCGAATTTCGCGTGCTCAAGCAGTTCGCCGACGGCACGCACCTGCTGGAAGCGCGACCGCTGACCGGGCGCACGAACCAGATTCGCGTTCATCTCTGGCATCTGGGATTTCCGGTGTGTGGCGATGCTATTTATTTGCCTGGCAAAAAACTTGGCCGGACACAGACGCTGGCCGTCGGCGATCCGCCGCTTTGCCTGCACGCGTTGCGGGTAAAACTTATTCACCCTTTGAATCTGGAACCAATCGAATTCAACGCTCCCCTGCCCATTTGGGCGATTCGTTGACAGCTTTTTTGGGGAAATAAAAACGGCGTCCAATTTTCATTGGACGCCGTTGCGTAATTTTATTTTAGCTTAGGCGAGCAGCGGATTTTCCGCTTCTGGCGCTTCAGCTTCCACCGGTTCCGGTTCTTCAGGCAATTCGACGAGCGGATTGAGCGTGACCTTGCGGTGCATATCAAAACCGGTTCCCGCCGGAATGATGTGGCCCATGATGACGTTTTCCTTGAAGCCGCGGAGGCTATCAATCTTGGAACGCGTCGCGGCTTCGGTGAGCACGCGGGTGGTGTCCTGGAAGGACGCGGCGCTGAGGAAGCTGTCGGTCTCGAGCGAGGCCTTGGTGATGCCGAGCAGCACGGGCACGGCTTCCGCCGGCTTGCCACCCTTCTTCTCGACGGCTTCGTTTTCGGCTTCGAATTCCAGCTTGTCCACCTGTTCGCCCCAGAGGAATTGCGTGTCGCCGGTTTCGGTGACGCGAATCTTGCGGAGCATCTGGCGCACGATGATCTCGATGTGCTTGTCGTTGATCGTCACGCCTTGGAGACGATAGACTTCCTGCACTTCGCTCACCAAGTGTTCCTGCAATTCCTGCGGGCCGCAGACGTCCAGAATTTCGTGCGGGTCCATCGGGCCTTCGGTGAGCTGCTGGCCTTTCTTGACCAAGTCGCCCTTGAAGACGATGACGTGCTTGCCGATTGGAATGAGGTGTTCCTCTTCCAGGCCGGTGACGGCGTCTTTGATGAGCACGCAGCGCTTGCCGCGCACGCTCGGACCGAAGTCGGCGATACCGTCAATCTTGGAGATCTCGGACGCGTCTTTCGGACGGCGGGCTTCGAACAATTCGGCCACGCGCGGGAGACCGCCTGTGATGTCGCGGGTCTTGGCCTGTTTGCGCGGCGTCTTGGCGATGAGTGTGCCGGGAACAATGGTGTCCTTCTCGTTGACGACGACGTGCGCGCCCGAGGGAATCGGGTAGTTCGCGACGACTTCGCCCTTCTCGTCAGACATGATGATCTGCGGATGCAAATCTTCTTTGTGGTCGATGATGACCATGGATTCTTCGCCGGTGGCTTCGTCCACTTCCTGTTTCATCGTCACACCTTCGATGATGTCATGGAATTTAACTTTACCAGCCTTCTCGGAGAGAATCGGGACGTTGTGCGGATCCCATTGGACGAACGTGTCGCCCTTCTTGACCTTCGCACCGTCTTTCACGGAGATAACTGCGCCGATGACGATGGTATGGTTTTCCAATTCGCGACCGTCCGGTGCGAGAATCTGGATGGAACCGTTCTTGTTCAAAACGATGTTGTTGCCGTCTTCGAGTTCGACTGAACGCAGGTCGGTGTATTTGATAATACCGTCGTTCTTCGACTTGATCTGCGGCTGCTTGAACACGCCCGCCGCGACACCGCCCGTATGGAACGTGCGCATGGTGAGCTGCGTGCCGGGTTCGCCGATGGATTGGGCGGCGATGATGCCGACCGCTTCACCAAGCTTGACCAGCGCGCCGGTCGCGAGGTTGCGGCCGTAGCAGTGACGGCAGATGCCGTGCTTGCTTTCGCAAGTGAGCACGGAACGAATCCGCACGCGATCAATGCCGGCGACGTCAATCGCTTTGGCCTTGGTCTCGTCGATTTCTTCGTTCGCCTTGATGAGGAATTCTTTCGGGCTCGTCGGATTGACGATGTCATCGCAAGCGTAACGACCGACCAAACGGTCGGAAATCTTGACGACTTCGTCTTCGCCTTCGAACACAGCGGAAACCCAGATGCCGTTCGTGGTGCCACAATCCGATTCCTGGATGATCACGTCTTGCGACACGTCCACCAGTTTGCGGGTCATGTAACCGGAGTCGGCAGTCTTGAGCGCCGTGTCCGCGAGACCTTTACGGGCACCGTGCGTCGAGATGAAGTATTCCAAGACGGACAGACCTTCGCGGAAGTTCGCGAGAATCGGCTTCTCAATGATTTCGCCGCTGGGCTTGGCCATCAAACCGCGGAGACCCGCGAGCTGACGCACCTGTTGCTTGTTACCACGAGCGCCGGAATCCACCATCAAATAGACGGGGTTGTATTCCTTCTTGCCCTGGTTGGCTTTCAACGTATCGAACATCACGCCGGAAATCTGATCCGTGCAATGCGTCCACACGTCAACGATCTTGTTGTAGCGCTCGCCGGAGGTAATGACACCCTTGCGGTATTGCTTCTCAACTTCTTTGATCTGGCCTTGCGCGTTGCGAATCTGTTCGTCGCGTTCCTTCGGGACAATCATGTCGTCGATACCGATGGACACACCGGACTTGGTCGCTTCGCGGAAACCGATTTCTTTGAGTTTGTCCAACATGACCACCGTCTTGTCATGGCCGGCAAACTTGTAACATTTCCAAATCAAATCACCGAGGTCGGATTTCTTCACCGGCTTGTTGTGGAAGCCGAGTTCCGTCGGCCAGATTTCGCTGAACAATACGCGGCCCACCGTCGTATCAATGATTTTTTTCTCGGAATTTCCGAAAGCGGTTTTCTTGCCGAGGTCCGGATTCGCCAAGCGAATACGATCATGCGTTTTCACACCATCGTCGCTGTAAGCGTAAATGACTTCTTCCTTCGAGCCGAACAACGGCAGTTCGCCCGTGTCCGCCGGCAACGGCTTGCGCGGTTCGGCGGTGACGTAATAGCAACCGAGCGTGATGTCCTGCGTCGGCGTGATGATCGGCTTGCCGGATGAGGGCGAGAAGATGTTGTTCGTCGCCATCATCAGCATGCGCGCTTCCATCTGCGCTTCGACTGACAACGGAACGTGAACGGCCATCTGGTCACCGTCGAAGTCCGCGTTGTAAGCTGTGCAAACCAGCGGATGAATGCGAATCGCTTCGCCTTCGATCAACATCGGTTCAAACGCTTGAACGGACAAACGGTGCAGCGTAGGCGCGCGGTTCAAGAGAACCGGATGACCCTTCGTCACTTCTTCCAAAACGTCCCACACTTCTTTCGTCTGGCGCTCGATCATTTTCTTCGCGCTGCGAACGGTGTGAACATAGCCGAGCTCTTTCAAGCGGCGGATGATGAACGGCTCGAACAACACGAGCGCCATCTTCTTCGGCAGACCGCATTGGTTCAACTTCAGTTCCGGTCCGATCACGATGACGGAACGGCCGGAATAATCCACGCGTTTGCCGAGCAAGTTCTGACGGAAACGTCCACCTTTGCCTTTGAGCATGTCGCTCAAAGATTTCAGCGAGCGATTGCCTGCGCCAGTCACCGGGCGACCGTGGCGACCATTGTCGAACAACGCGTCGACAGCTTCCTGCAACATGCGTTTTTCGTTACGGATAATCACTTCCGGCGTCTTGAGCTGCAGCAACGTGCGAAGACGGTTGTTGCGATTGATGACGCGGCGATAAAGATCGTTCAAGTCAGACGTCGCGAAACGTCCGCCTTCGAGCGGAACCAACGGACGCAAATCCGGCGGAATCACCGGCAGCACCGTGAGAATCATCCATTCCGGACGGCTCTTCGACAGCGCGAGACCTTGCAAGAGCTTGATGCGCTTCGCCAATTTTTTGCGAATCTGTTTGCTCTTGGTTTCCGTAATCGCGATGGCGAGTTCATCCGCCTGCTTGGCGAGATCAACGCGTTCCAACGCTTCGCGCACACCTTCCGCGCCCATTTTGGCAGTGAACGCTTCCGCGCCGTAGGTTTCACGGGCTTCACGAAGTTCAACTTCGGTGAGCAACTGATTCGCCTTGAGCGGCGTGGTGCCGGGATCGATGACGAGGTAATCTTCGTAATAAATGACGCGTTCCAAATGGCGCGCGGTCATGTCCAGCGCCAGACCGATGCGCGAGGGCATGCACTTGAAGAACCAGATGTGCTGCACCGGCACGGCGAGTTCGATGTGGCCCATGCGTTCACGGCGAACGCGGGACAACGTCACTTCCACGCCGCAACGATCGCAGACGATGCCGCGATGTTTGATGCGCTTATACTTGCCGCAGGAGCATTCCCAGTCCTTGACGGGACCGAAAATGCGTTCGCAGAAAAGGCCGCCCTTTTCCGGTTTGAACGTGCGGTAGTTGATCGTTTCAGGATTCTTGACTTCGCCCTTGCTCCAAGAGCGGATGGCGTCGGGCGACGCGAGCGTGATGCCGACGTAGTCAACCTGGTTGACTTTTTCGAGGCCGAGAATCTCGCGGGCGTTTTCTTTGGAACTGGTCATACGATTTTATTTCAACAAAGTTTCGTTTAGGATTCGGTGGACGTCAGCGCGGCAACGGCAGCCTGCTGCGCGTTGTCACTACCGGCGTGTTCAATCGGGTTGGAGTAACCAACCTTGACGTCGAGACCCAGCGATTGCATTTCCTTGACGAGCACGTTGAAGGATTCCGGAATACCGGCTTCCAACGAGTTGTCGCCCTTGACGATGCTTTCGTAGATGCGCGTGCGGCCTTGAACATCGTCGGATTTGACGGTGAGCAATTCCTGCAACGTGTAAGCGGCGCCGTAGGCTTCCATCGCCCACACTTCCATTTCGCCGAAGCGCTGACCGCCGTATTGTGCCTTACCACCGAGCGGCTGCTGGGTGACAAGTGAATACGGGCCGACGGCGCGGGCGTGAATCTTGTCCGCCACCAAGTGACCCAGCTTCATCATGTAGATGTAGCCGACAACGATTTCCTGATCGAACTGTTCGCCCGTGCGTCCGTCGATCAAATGCGTCTTGGCGTGTTCGGGCAAACCGGCCTGTTTCAAATAGCCGCGAATGTCCTTTTCCTTCATGCCATCGAACACCGGCGTGGCGAACTTCAAACCGAGCAGCTTCGCCGCCCAGCCCAAGTGCGTTTCCAAAACCTGGCCGACGTTCATACGACTCGGCACACCCAGCGGATTCAAAACGATTTCCACCGGCGTTCCGTCCGCGAGATACGGCATGTCTTCTTCTTTAACAATCTTGGCGACGACACCCTTGTTACCGTGACGTCCGGCCATCTTGTCACCGACCGACAATTTCCGTTTCGAGGCGATGTAAACTTTCACCGATTTGACGACGCCGCTTTCGACGCCTTCACCGGCCTCAGCACGTTCCATTTCTTCGTCGTATTGCATCTGCAAGTCGTCGAATTTCTTCTTAAACTGGCCGATGATTTCGTTGATCTTGTTACGGATCGGCGACGGATCAATTTCGATGCGATCGTAAACGGTCGCGAGCTTGCGCAGTAGCGTCTTCGTGATCTTGCGATTTGCCGGAATGATGATTTCGCCAGTTTCGCTGTTGACGACGTCGAGCGGAATTTTTTCGCCGAGCAAAATATTGCTCAACGCTTCCGTCAACTGGTCTTCCAGTTCCGTGGTCTTCTTCTTGTGATCATCTTCGATCTGTTTCGCGTGGCGTTTTTCCTCGCTGGAAACCGAGCGGCTTACGCGGTCCGAGTCTTTCTTGGCCGAGACTTTGACGTCCATGACGATGCCGTAAGTTCCGGACGGAACCTTGAGCGAAGTGTCTTTCACATCCGCCGCCTTTTCACCGAAGATGGCGCGGAGCAAACGTTCTTCCGGCGCGAGTTCGGTTTCCGACTTCGGCGTGATTTTGCCGACGAGAATGTCGCCAGGCTTCACTTCTGCGCCGATGCGGATAACGCCGTCGGTGCCGAGGTTCTTCAACGCTTCATCGCCGAGGTTCGGGATGTCACGCGTGATTTCTTCCGGTCCAAGTTTCGTATCGCGAGCGGCCACTTCAAATTCATCAATGTGAATCGAGGTGAAAATATCTTCCTTCACGATGCGTTCTGAAATCAGAATCGCGTCCTCAAAGTTGTAACCGTTCCACGGCATGAACGCCACGAGCACGTTGCGACCGAGCGCGAGCTCGCCGCCCTGCGTGCAGGGACCATCGGCCAGAATCTGGCCTTTCTTGATCGAGTCACCTTTTTCAACCAGAATTTTCTGGTTGATGCAGGTGGCCGCGTTCGAGCGCATGAACTTGCGGACGGGATAAACGGAAACTCCGTTTTCCGGATCGTGTTTAATTTTCTTTTTGCCTTCGGGTAGATGACCGTTTTCAGTGATGATGATCTGGTCACCGCTGACAGACGCGACCTTACCAGATTCTTCCGACACCAAAACGGCGCGGGAATCGCGGGCGACGCGTTCTTCCATGCCCGTCGCGACGAGCGGCGCCTCGGTAACGAGGAGCGGCACGGCTTGGCGTTGCATGTTGGAACCCATCAAGGCACGGTTCGCATCATCGTGTTCGAGGAACGGAATGAGCGACGCCGCGATGGAAACGAGCTGCTTCGGCGACACGTCCATGAAGTCAACTTTCGTCGGCTCCACGTCGATGAATTCGCCACGTTGGCGGCAAACGACGCGTTCGTCGGTGAACAGACCTTTGTCGTTCATCACTGAATTCGCCTGCGCCACGATGAATTGCTCTTCGCGGTCGGCGGTCAAGTATTCGATTTTTTCCGTGACGCGACCGTTCTCGACTTTGCGATACGGCGTTTCGAGGAAACCGAATTCATTGATGCGCGCAAACGTCGCGAGCGACGCGATCAGACCGATGTTCGGACCTTCCGGCGTTTCAATCGGACAAATACGACCATAGTGCGACGGATGAACGTCGCGGACTTCAAAGCCTGCACGATCGCGTGAGAGACCCCCTGGCCCGAGCGCCGACAAGCGGCGTTTATGGGTCAATTCAGCAAGCGGATTAATCTGATCCATGAACTGCGACAATTGGCTGCGGCCAAAGAAATCGCGGATCACGGCTGAAAGTGCTTTCGGATTGATGAGCTTCTGCGGCGTCATCGCTTCGATCGTCTGATCGAACAGCGTCATGCGTTCCTTGACCAAACGCTCCGTGCGGGACAGACCCACGCGGCACTGGTTGGAAAGCAATTCGCCGACCGTGCGGATACGGCGGCTGCCCAAATGATCAATGTCATCCAGCGAACCTTCGCCCTTCTTGAGCTTGAGCAAATACTTCGTCGCCGCGACCAAATCTTCCTTGGTCAGAATGCGGCTGTCGCCCTTCATGCCCAATTTCTGATTGATCTTGTAACGACCTACGCGACCGAGGTCATAGCGTTTTTCGTCGAAGAACAACCGTTTGATGAGCGCGCGCGAATTCGCGGCGGTCGGCGGATCGCCAGGGCGCAGACGACGATAAATATCCTTGAGCGCCTCGACTTCATTCTTGGCCGGATCTTTCTTGAGGCACTTGATCATGTTGCCCTCGTCCACCGAGGTGTCCACGACCTTGATCTTGGTGATGCCAAGTTCGCCAATCTGTTTGACGACCGCCTTCGAGAGCGGCTCAAACGCGCGTGCCACAACGAGACCTTTTTCCTCGTCCGCGACGTCGTTCACGAGCACGTGGTTCTGCAAATCTTCAATCTTCTCGGCTTCCTTCACCGTCAATTCCTCGATGGTGTAGAACAGCTTCAAGATTTCTTCGTCCGTGCCGCGCAGCAGACCCGGATCTTCCTTCGACTTGCTGCCTTTTTCTTTTTCTTCGTGGTCGAGGAAAGACAGCGCGCGGAAGAACGTCGTCGTCAAAAATTTGCGCCGGCGTTTTTTGCGGTCGAGATAAACGTAGAGCAAATCGCTCGTGTCGAACATCGCTTCATACCAGGAACCGCGATCAGGAATGACGCGGAAGCTGTGAAGCATTTTGCCATTCGGATGCTGGGTCGCTTCAAACGCGATACCCGGCGAGCGGTGCAACTGCGAAACGACCACACGTTCCGCGCCATTGATGACAAATGTGCCTTGCGGCGTCATCAGCGGGAGTTCGCCCATGAAAACTTTTTCTTCCTTCGCGCTTTTGCCATCGTCCTTTAACAGAAACGTGACGTAAAGCGGTGCGCCATAAGTGGTGCCTTCGCGCAGGCATTCCAGCCAGTCTACCTTCGGCGCGCCCACTTCGTAGGAATCGTAGGCCAGCTCGACCTTTTCATCGTAGCTCTTGATCGGAAATACTTCCTGAAAAACAGATTCCAGCCCGGTGAATTTGTTGCGCTTTTTGGGCGACACGTCGGCTTGCATGAATTCCGCGTAGGAGTTCGTCTGCAACTCAATCATGTTCGGCGGAATAACGATTTCCTTGATTTTACCGAAGTTGATACGTTCTGTGGATCGCGATGGCATTTTTTATTTTCTGTTAGGCACGGCACACGCCGCACCGATTTTCACTTAACGACACAAGGCAAGCCCGTCGTCTTAAACGACCAGCTTGCCAACCGGCAACCGATGTTTCTACCAATCTAAAATTGTCAATGTGTCCCGCCTTTTGCGGGGATAAAATGGGGCGACGGCAATTTGCCGCCGCCCCGAAACCGGGCAACTTACTTGATTTCGACCTTCGCGCCAGCTTCTTCAAGCTTCTTCTTGGCGGCGTCGGAATCAGCCTTGTTCGCACCTTCGAGCAAAGTCTTCGGCGCGCCCTCAACCAAAGCTTTCGCTTCGGCGAGACCCAAACCGGCCTTCACTTCACGGACGGCTTTGATGACAGAAATCTTCTTGTCGGCCGGAACCGACGCGAGGATCACGTCAAAAGTGTCTTTGGCCTCGGCCGGAGCGGCCGCACCACCACCAGCAGCAGCGCCACCAGCAGCGACCGCGACGGACGCGGCGGCGGATACGCCCCACTTGGTTTCCAATTGTTTCACGAGTTCGGCGGCTTCGATAACCGTCAGCTTGCTCAATTCTTCTACGATGTTTGCGAGGTCTGCCATAATTTTACTTTTGCTTTCTTTGTTGTCGTCTCGTCGTCTGCCGGCGCCCCGGCAATTTTCAGTTCACGGCCTGCGAACCGACGATTTACGCTTTTGTTTCTTGTTGGTTTTTCCGGTTTGAAATGAATAACTTCAAACCAAAATTGTTTAAGCCGGTTGTTCGACTTTTTCCGCTTTGGCCTTGATGACCGCCGCGATTTTCGTTCCAGGAGCGTTGAACAGCCCGAGCAGTTTCGCCCGCAGCACTTCGAGGCTCGGCAAATCGGCATACGCAATGAGCGTGGCAGGTTCGACGCGCTTGTTGTCCAAAAAGCCAAACTTGAGTTTCAGCTTGTCGAATTCCGCCGCAAAATTTTTCAACGCCTTGGCGGCGACGAAAATATCTTTCTTGCCCGTAACAACCGCGATCTGACCGGCGAGACTGCCATTCAATTCGCCGATGCCTGCTTCTTTCGCGGCCACGTTAAACACGGTGTTTTTCACAACGTGAATTTCCGCGCCCGCGAGCGTCAGACGTTTACGCAACTCGGAGAGGTGCGCGACCTTCAAACCTTGATAGCCGACGACGATAAAAAACGGCGAGGCGTTCAATCGGGCGACATATTCACCCGTCAATAATTTCTTTTCAGCACGCATGGTAAAATCCTTTTTTAGTTGGCGACAAATTCACGGATGTCAACACGCACGGGCGGACTCATCGTCGCCGAGAGCGTGCACGAATTGATGTAAGCACCCTTCAGACTGTTCGGTCGCGCTTTCGCCACGGCCTCAATAACGGCGCGGGCATTTTCTTCAATGTGTTCCGGGCTGAACGAAGCTTTGCCCACGATGACGTGAATATTCGCCGCCTTGTCAACTTTGAATTCAACGCGACCAGCCTTCACTTCTTTCACGGCCTTCGCCGTGTCTTCGGTGACGGTGCCGGTTTTCGGATTCGGCATGAGGCCGCGTGGCCCGAGAACTTTGCCGAGCTTACGAACTTCGATCATCGCTTCCGGCGTCGCAATCGCGACATCAAAATCGTTCCAGCCAGAATTGCACTTGGCAATCATGTCTTCGAAGCCAACGTTTTCCGCACCGGCAGCTTTCGCCGCGTCAGCCGCGTTACCTTTGGCGAAAACGAGAACGCGCACCGTCTTGCCGCTGCCGTGGGGCAACGGAACCGTGCCGCGAACCATCTGATCGGATTGCTTCGGATCAACTCCGAGGCGAAACGCGAGGTCAATGGTTTCGTTAAATTTGGCTTTGGGGAATTTGGCGAGCACGCCAACCGCGTCTTTTAGTGCGTAGGCTTTTTTGCCATTCACAACTTCAAGCGCCTTTTTGTATCTTTTGCTGGGCATTTATGTTTGTGCGGTGCATGCGAGCTTTTGGCTCTCCCGCGATTGTTTGTTTTGATTAACCGACAACTTCAATTCCCATGCTGCGCGCGGTGCCCGAAATCAGGCGGACGGCGGCATCTTCGGAATTCACATTGAGGTCTTTGGACTTCATTTTTACGATGTCCAAAATCTGTTTGCGCGTGACCTTGCCGACTTTGTCTTTGTTCGGGGTCTTGGAACCAGCGGTGATACCGGCGGCTTTTTTGAGCAGCACGGACGCGGGCGGCGACTTGGTGATGAACGTGAATGACTTATCTTGATATACCGTGATGACCACGGGAATGATCAAGCCGGCGTCATTTTTGGTCGCGGCGTTAAATTCTTTGCAGAAGCCCATGATGTTCACGCCGTGCTGACCGAGCGCGGGGCCGACGGGCGGCGCGGGATTGGCCTGACCGGCCGCAATCTGCAACTTGATTTGTCCTGTAATTTTCTTTGCCATAAAATTCTATTAAGCTTTTTCGACTTGCCAGTATTCGAGTTCCACCGGCGTATTGCGTCCAAAAATATTTACCGTGACTTTCAGCTTACCGCGTTCCGGGTCGATTTCTTCAATGACACCGCTGAAATTCAAAAACGGCCCGTTGTTGATCTTCACCGTTTCGCCAACCGCAAAATTCACCTTCGGTTTTTCCGTTTCTTCGGAAGCGGAAATCTGCACCTTGATGGCGTCAACTTCTTCCGTCGGCGTTGGCTGCGGCGGATCGCTCAAAAAGCCGATTACGCCTTGAGTTTCCTTGATGAAATACCAAGGTTTCTCAATGATGCGGTTTTCTTCATCCAGCAAAATCATTTCTACGAAAACATAGCCGGGCCACAACTTGCGGTTGGACACGGTTTTTTTCTGATTTCGAACTTCGACAACTTTTTCGATTGGCACCATGACTTCTTTGATGAAGTCCTGCATTTCTTCGGTCTTGACGCGTTTTTCAATGCTGTCTTTGACCTTGTTTTCCTGGCCGGAAAGCGTCTGGATGATGAACCACTGGTTGCGCATGAAATTATAAAATTATTGACGCTTGGATTGAATAATGACCCAGCCAAAATAGCCAGCCGCCAACACGCCAGCGAGCGCGAATGGGTTGAACGAGGTCTTGAAAAGCACAGCGTCAATCGCCACGACAAACGCACCGAGCAGCGCTACCATGATGATGATAAGTGCGGTAGAACCTTTCAATTCGTCCCAGCTCGGCCACGCACATTTCTTCAGTTCCTCGCGCGTTTCCGCAACGTAGGTCGCCAAGCGTTGAACTTGCCCCTGACACCAAAGGTAGCCAAACACGGCTCCAATGACCGCCGCCCAAATTGCTATATGTATCCAGTCGTTCACAAAAAAATTATATTTTAGCCACCTACGCTACAGTTTGTCAGCCATGCTTCCGCAAAACATGGCGGAGAGGGAGGGATTCGAACCCCCGTTAGGCTTTCGCCTAAAGCGGTTTTCAAGACCGCCGCGATAGACCACTCTGCCACCTCTCCACTTTAGCAGACTGGCACGGCAGGCAGGACTTGAACCTGCAACCAATGGTT
>CAIRJF010000010.1 GCA_903878805.1 uncultured Verrucomicrobia subdivision 3 bacterium | reverse complement strand
TCTGGTGTGGCAGTTGTTCCGTCAGGGGCATCGCTGCGTAGCCATGTGCGGAAGAGATAAGCGCTGAAAGCATCTAAGTGCCAAGCTCATCCCAAGATAATGTTTCCCGGACGCAAGTCCCTAAAGACCACGGGCAGACCACCCGTTTGATAGGCTGGGAGTGTAATCGCCGCGAGGCGTTCAGCTGACCAGCACTAATCGGTCGTGCGGCTTGATTGCTTTTTTCATTTATTTGGAAAAACAATTTCAACTCGCGAGTTGTTAAGTGCCAATAGGCTCCTGTGTGTAGTTTTCAGAGAATCACCGAATCACTTCGGAACGATCTTTTTAAAATAAAATTTTGCACGTCCAAAAGCGTGCGCAATAATTTGGTGGCATTACCGCAGTGGTCCGACCCGTTCCCATTCCGAACACGGCCGTCAAACGCTGCATGGCCGATGGTAGTGGTTGTATAGCTTCCGCGAGAGTAGGTAGCCGCCAGTCTTTTAAAAAACCCCGAAAAATAATTTCTTCGGGGTTTTTTCTTGTCAGCAGTATTTAAAATCAAAAATTACCGTGCAAAAATCTGCCTAATCACATCCTCAATCGGCACTTCCTGAATATCAATGTCGCTTACCGGCAACTCGTCGAGCAGCGCCTTGCAGACGGCGATCACGCGGTCGCGCTTCACTTTGAATTTAATCTCCGAAGCACTTTTCTCCATCACTTCACCGTAACTGGATAACTTTTCTGTCGACTGTTTGTCTGCATTGGCGCATTGAATTGTGACCACCTTGAAATCGGCAAAGCGATCCACAATTTCATTCAACTTGCCATCGAAGAAAATCTTTCCATGGTCAATGATGATGACGCGCTCGCAAAGCTCCTGGATGTCAGCCATGTAATGGCTCGTTAAAACAATGGTCGTCTTTTTTTCTGCGTTATGGCGGCGGATGAAATCGCGGACGGTTTTTTGCGAGGTGACATCTAGGCCGATGGTCGGTTCGTCGAGGAATAAAACTTTTGGCTGATGCAGCAACGATGCAATCAGCTCCATCTTCATCCGTTCGCCAAGGGAAAGTTCCCGCACATTGACATTCAATTTATCCGTCACCTCGAGCAGTTGTGTCAATTCGTCCACGGTTTTTTTGAAACGCTCGGGAGGAATGCCGTAAATCTTTGCGTTTAATTCCAAAGATTCGCGTGCCGGCAAGTCCCACCAAAGCTGATTTTTCTGGCCAAGCACAAGCGCGAACTGACGACGATAATCATCATGTCGTTCCCACGGTGTGTGGCCAAGAACTTTTGCCGTGCCGCTCGTCGGATAAAGCAAGCCGGCGAGCATTTTCAAAGTCGTAGTTTTGCCCGCGCCGTTTGGGCCGAGGAAGCCGACAAGTTCGCCTGATTCAATTTTGAAGCCTACTTCATTGACCGCAACCGTCTGTTCGTATTGCCGACGGAAAAGTCCTTTCAATGCGCCGGAGAATCCTGGCTGCTTTTTGTAAGTGCGGAACGCTTTGGTTAGGCCGCTGACTTCTATGGCAGTCATGGAAATTTTTAGTTCGGCACGAATTAACTAAAAACTTGAATCGCAAAACTTATTTTACCGCGTCAATTGCTTTTCAAGATAGCTGACGATCTGCCGGGTGTTGGCGTCCACTTCCATGCGGTCTTTGACTAGGCGGCAGGCGTGCAGCACCGTGCCGTGATCGCGGCCGCCGAACGCTTCGCCGATGGTGCTCAAGGAGCTTTCGGTCATCTGGCGTGAAAGATACATGGCAATCTGGCGCGGGAAGGCGATGTTTTCCGGGCGACGCTTGCTGGTCATGTCCGCCAGCCGGATGTCGTAATGCTCGGCAACTTTCTTTTGAATGACTTCAATGCTGATGGTCTGGCGGCCTTCTTCATGCAGCATTTCGCGGAGCAAGTTTTCAACGACTTCGACCGTCAGCTTTTTTCCGGTGAGCGAGGCGAGCGCTGACACGCGGATCAGCGCGCCTTCGAGCCGGCGGATATTTGTGCGGATGCGCGTGGCGATAAAATTGATGACGTCCTCCGGCAGCGTCACATTCATCGTCTGCGCCTTTTTCTGAAGAATGGCGAGACGCGTTTCAACATCCGGTGCCTGCACGTCGGCGGTTTGACCCCATTCAAAGCGCGAAACCAAGCGCTGCTCCAGCCCTTGAATTTCGCTGGCCGGCCGGTCGCAGGTCAGAACAATCTGCTTGTGCGCCTCGTGCAGCGCGTTGAACGTATGAAAAAATTCCTCCTGAATACGCTCTTTGCCGGCGAGAAACTGGATGTCGTCAATCAGCAGCACTTCGCTTTGCCGGTATTTTTTGCGGAACGCCACCAGCTTGTTGTTCTGAATCGCCTCAATGTATTCGTTGGTGAATTTTTCTGAAGACACATACGCGACGCGCGCGCCTTTTTTATTGTCCGCAACGTGCTGGCCGATGGCCTGCAACAAATGCGTCTTGCCCAGCCCGACGCCACCATGAAGAAACAGCGGGTTATAAACTTTGCCGGGCGACTCCGCAACCGCCTTGGCCACGGCATAGGCGAAATTGTTGTTACCTCCGACGACAAACGAATCAAACGTGTTCTTGGGATTGAAATGCAAATCCCCATTAACAGTTGCGCGTTCGGTTGCGGTTGAGGCCGGCTTTGATGATTTTGCTGCAGTCGTCGGACGTGAAGCGGTTATGGCGACGGCGGAATGCCCAGCGGAGACCGACTTGAATTTCACCTGCAACTTGCAGCCAGCCGCCGCCGCGACGGCATCCTGCATCAGGCTGAGATAATTATCCTTGAGCCATACCTCGCAAAATTCATTCGGTGCCTCAATGGTGATGTGGCTGCCATCCAGCGCGCTCGCGCGCAACGGCGCGAACCACATACTGAACGTGTCCGAACTTAACTTGGCGCGTAAATGTTCCTGCGCCGAGTGCCAAATTTTTTCTGCCGAAATCTGCATGGTTTTCCAAAAATACCCAAGTTTTGCTGTTTTATTTACTCCGCCGCCCGGCCCGCCTTCTGTGTCAGGTCGCACACCAGTCAACCGCGTAGCGAAATTTTATTCAAGCGAAAACATAAACTGTTTGCGCCATCCCGATTCTTGCATCGCCAAATCAAATCTGTAAACAACTGATTTTCAATTGGTTAAAAATTTAAAAGCCTGACTTACTTCAATCGCAAGCCGCCGACGCATTGAATTCACAATCTAGCTTTGAATTGCGGATACTTTTTAAGATATAACCGCGAAACATTCGAGGACAACATATTAACTTTTATTCGCAAGTTATTAACAGTCACGGAAAGTTCAATAAAAGTTGCAGATAATGCATCGCATCACTGCCGACAGATCAAATGATGAGTCCGCAAAGGTCGGCGCAACTTCGCCCGGCTCGCTAATAAGCCACCGATATGTGAGTAATGTCACTTATACTTTGATTGCCTCATTGACAAAAATAAGAACTCATGATTTAATGTTCATAGTTGCAGCGCGGAAAATTCCCAGCTGATAACTTGATCTTTGAATTTAAACAATTTCGGTTCCGGCTTGAGTGCAGCTGGAACGCTAGTTCTCCGTAATCTTACGTTGTGCTCATTCTGAATTCCCCGGACCTTTCGGCCATCCTCTGGCTGACTGGTCCGGTTTTTTCTTTTCCGGGTCAATCATTTCTAACCACCGCGTTCGTTGACACTCATTTTGCGCGCTGTTACCGTTTTCTTTCAATTTTGACATGGAATACAAAGATACATTGAATCTGCCGCGCACGGACTTTGCCATGAAGGCCGACCTCGTCATGCGCGAGCCGCAGCGCCTGGAAAAATGGACCTCCGCGAAGCTTTACGAAAAAATCCAAGCCGCGCGCGCCTGCAAAGAAAAATTTGTCCTGCACGACGGCCCGCCGTTTGCGAACGGCGATGTCCACGTCGGGACGGCGCTGAACAAAATTCTCAAGGATATCATCATCAAGTATCAGACCTTGCGCGGCAAAAGCGCACCCTACATTCCCGGCTGGGATTGTCATGGGCTGCCGATTGAGTTCAAAGTTTCGCAAGAGATGCGCAAAGCTGGCGAGACGAATGCCGATGCTGCCACCATCCGCAAGGCCTGCGATGTTTACGCGCGCAAATACATTGATCTCCAGCGCACGCAATTCAAACGCCTCGGCGTGCTCGGCGATTGGGATCATCCGTATCTCACGCTGAACAAGGAATACGAAGCCGACGAACTCCGCCTGTTCGCGGACATCGTCGCGAAAGGTTTTGTCTATCGCGGCAAGAAGCCGGTGTATTGGAGCATTCCCTGCCGCACCGCACTGGCCGAGGCGGAAGTCGAATATGCCGACCACGTCAGCCAAAGCGTTTTCGTGAAATTTCCCGTCGTCGGCCAGCTGAAGACGTTTATCGTGATTTGGACGACGACGCCATGGACGCTGCCCGCGAATCTTGCCGTTGCTTACAACGAAAAGCTTCAATACGTCGCCGCAACTGTGGGTGATGAAAAATTCATTTTGTTTCGCGGCTTGCTGCCTGCCATGGCTGAAAAATGCGGCTGGACAAATTACACGGAAACGCCGCTCTCCTTGGAAGATTTATCGCAGCTCAAATACAAACATCCATTCTGCAATCGCATCAGCAGAGCATACCCTGCTGATTTTGTGACAAGCGATACCGGCACCGGCTTTGTCCACATCGCGCCCGGCCACGGTCTGGACGACTACAATCTCGGTCGCGCGAACAGTCTGCCCATTTATTCCCCCGTCAATGACGACGGTGCGCTGGCCTACTCCAACGAACTACCGGTCGAACAGCAGATGCCTGCGGAAATGGTCGGCAAATCCATTCTCGAAAAACACGGCAAGAGCGACGCCAACGAAGCCGTGCTGCACGAACTCCGCGTGCGCCACGCGCTGTTGCATCAGGAAAATTATCACCACAGCTATCCGCATTGCTGGCGCAGCAAGACGCCCATCATCTTCCGCGCGATGGACCAGTGGTTCATCAAGATTGACCACGACAAGTTCCGCGAACAAGCCGTCGCCGAGATTGACCGCGTGAAATGGATTCCTGACTGGGGTGTTAATCGCATCAAAGGCGCAGTGCAATCGCGACCTGATTGGTGCATCAGCCGCCAGCGCACTTGGGGCGTGCCGATTCCCGCCTTCTATGATCCGAAAGGTGAGCCGATGCTCGACGCCCAAATCGTCCGCAATGCCGCCGATCTCATCGAAAAACACGGCTCAAATGTCTGGTTCGAGAAATCTGCCGCCGAACTTTGGTCGCTGGTAAAACCAAAAGATTGGAACGGCGCGGAAGCCGTCGCCAAATCCAACGATACGCTCGACGTGTGGATTGATTCCGGCAGTTCCTCGCGCGCCGTTTTGATGCGGCGAAAGGAATTTTTTAAATCGGAAATCGGAAATCGGAAATCGGAAATGGATTGGCAAGCCGATGTTTATCTCGAAGGCTCCGACCAGCATCGCGGCTGGTTTCAATCCTCGCTGCTGCTTTCGCTCGCCGGCAATGGCGCGGCGCCGTTCAAGACCGTTTTGACGCACGGTTTCATGGTGGACGCCGACCGCGAAAAAATTTCCAAGAGCAAGCAGGGCGCTTACGAAAAACCGCAGACCGCCGAAGCCTACGTCAAAAAATACGGCGCGGACGTCGTGCGGCTGTGGGTCGCGTCGCAGGATTACCGCAGCGACATCGTCGTGAGCGAGGAGCGCATCAACAAGGTGGGCGAGACCTATCGCGGCATCCGCAACGCGCTGCGCTACCAGCTCTCCAACCTTTACGATTTTGATCCGGCGAAACATTCCGTGCCCGACGACCAGTTGACCGGCCTCGACCGCTGGATTCTCGGCGAATTCGCGAAGCTCGAGGCCGAAGTCCTCGCCGCCTACGACCAATACGAATTCCACGTCGTCTATCAAAAGCTCAGCCAATTCATCGCCGTGGAACTTTCATCGGTCTATCACGACGTCATCAAAGACCGGCTCTACACCGACGCCGCGAATTCGCCGCGCCGCCGCTCCACGCAGACCGCGCTGCACCGGCTGGTGAGCGGCCTGTGCCAGATGCTCGCGCCGATCCTGGCCTTCACGGCCGACGAAGCGTGGGAATTTATTCCCGGCAAACCGACCGGCTCGGTGCATGAAAGCGAATTCAAGCAATGCACTTTGTCACTAGACCCTGATGAAATTGGGAAATGGGTCTGGCTCAAACAGTGGCGTGAAAAAATTCTTCCTGAATTGGAAAAAGCCCGCCAAGCCAAAACCATCGGCAAAGCTCTGGATGCAAAAGTCGAATTCGTTGTTCCTCAAGTTCAGTGGCAATTGTCAGATTCTGAATTGCTCCGCGAACTCGTAAATGTGTCCGCGTTGAAAATTACGGCTGGCGAGACTGATTCACTTGTTGTTTCCAAAGCCGACGGCCAGAAATGCGAACGTTGCTGGCATTGGAAAACGGACATTGGCCAGAACACCGAACATCCGACCATTTGCGGCCGTTGTGTGGAGGCGGTTAATTAGGCACTGTCAAATGACGTATTGTCACTGCATTTCCTTGTAGCAATGTCTTGTTGCAACACCGAAGCAAAAGGCGACAATAAACCAGACGATCGGGAGATAAATCTTTTCCTCAAAAGTAATGTCCTGCTCGAATGGCACCCCCATGCCAAAGAGTCCGAAGCTAATGGTGATTAGTCCACAAAAACCAGCAAGGATCATGTAAATAAATCGGTGAGTTCCTGTCCGTGACTGCCGTTTAGCGGCTTCTATCGAAGCGAGCCGTTGCTGTTCAATAGACTTGGTGACAACTCGGTTTCGTTCTTCTTGTCTTTGTTTTTCAAGCCGCTCCTTTTCAAGTTCCTGCCGACTAGCCTCTGTCAACTGTGCGACCCTGTATTTGATATAAAGCGCACGCGCTTTGGCATCGTCACCGCCCATTTCGGCAAAGGCCTTTGTCCAAAGGCCGGGAATCATTGGTTTGTCTTGCAACTCACGCGCAACTTCCTCGTAAAATTTATCGTCTCCAGCTTTCTCTAACTTTCTTTCTTTTCGTCTGTAAAGCCATCTGCTTACAAAATAAAAAAACATGACAGACAGAGACGCGCCGAAAAAGTCTGTCAATATAACAACAGGAAGGTTTGGATGTGCTTGAAAATCCGTTCCGTATTTTTGTATGTCGCGGTATGCAAACATGCAACCAAGCGCAAGCGCGCCAATGATGGCAGTTAAAATTGGTATTGGCTTATTCATAACTTGAAATCTATTTCTGGCACAACATGACAATCGTTTGAATGACCGCAACAATGATTAAGGCAACGGTCAACAAATACAATTTGCGTGTCAAACTGACGAGCGCATTCGTCTGAGTCACGAGTCTGTCAGTCTGTTTCTCCAATTTCGTCGCCGATTCGGACTGTTCCTCTGCAATCCGAATATCAAGCGTTGTTGTTGCAATCTGGTAAGCATGAGGATTTCGAGTTGTCGAAACATTCAGAACATATTCATGGAGTTCTGGAATAGAAGCGTCTCGAAACCAATTGTATAATTCAGACCCACCTCCAGTAAGGCCTTCTGTCAAGTGTGCCATTTCGATTGCGGTTTTTCGTTTCACAAATTGGACTTTGCGCCCGCCAAAAATTTTATCAAGAAAAAACCACCCCGGTCGCGGCGGCGTCCCGGCGCCCCCGGCGCGCGGCCAGCCAGAATCCCAACGGGATTCCATCATTCAGCCCAGGGTTGCGAGGCACGAGCTACCCTGGGTCAATGCCCCGCAAATTTTCCAACCCGGAACGGGTTGCATCGCCGCCTCTGCCAATTTGATTCAACCCTTTCCGGGTTGATTTCTATTTGTGCGATTACCCGGCGTAGTCCGATTTCATCGACCAACGCCGGGCTGAATGATTAAATCCCTTTGGGATTTTCAAATGGGCTGCTGCTGCGTGAGGCAGTGCAGCGAGCCGAAGCCCCAGACCAAATCCACGGCGTGAATGCCGACGACGGGACGGTCGCGGAAGAGTTCGCCCAAAATGCCGAGCGCCACGCGGTCGTTCGGGTCGTTGAATGTCGGGACGATTACGGCGGCGTTGCAGATGTAAAAATTCGCATAGCTCGCCGGCAGCCGCACGCCGTCGAAATACAGCGGTGCCGGCATCGGCAACTCCACGACTTCCGGCTTGCTGCCGTCTTCGAGCCGCAAATCCTTGATGCGCTCCCAATTTTCCGCGAGCGGCTTGAAATTCTCATCGCGCGGATTTTTTTCGCGCACGAGCACGAGCGTCTTGGCGTTCACGAAGCGACAGATGTCGTCAATGTGTCCGTGCGTGTCGTCGCCTTTCGGCCCTTTGGCGAGCCAGAAAATATTTTTGACGCCGAGATAATTTTTCAGCGTCGTCTCAATCTCCTTTTTGCCGAGGCCGGGATTGCGGACTTGAATCTTCGGATCAAGATAACATTCCTCGGTGGAAATCAGCGTGCCGCGCCCGTTCAATTCAATGCCGCCACCCTCGATGACGAACGGTTTTCCGTCGCATTCGGCATGGAAAAGTTTTTTGCCTAGCAGTTTGGCGGCGGTCTGCGGAACCTTCGTGTCCTTGCGCCAGTTGTCATATTTCGCCCAGCCGTTGAAATGAAAATGAACGATTGCCGTTTCGCTTTTGCGCTTCACAAAAATCGGCCCGGTGTCGCGCGTCCAGCCGCGATTCGTCGGGTGCGTGACGAATTTTATTTTCCGCAAATCCACGCCGACGTGTTTGAAAATATGCCGCGCATGCGCCTCGTCTTTTTTGTGGCGGACGATGAGATTGATTTTTTCGCCAGCAGAAATTTTCCGCACCATCTCGCCGTAAACCCACGGGATGATTTCAAATTTTCCGGGCCAGTCGCTGGCGTTGTGCGGCCAGCCGAGCCACGTCGCCTCGTGCTTTTCCCATTCGGCGGGAAAAGTAAAGCCGAGTTCAGCGGGCGTGGCGGTGTCGGAAATTTTTTTGGTCGGCATAAATTTCGCGCGGAGCATAACCGCTTCCGCTGCGTTGGGAAACCGGAAACGGAATGGCAATTTTCATTTTGCGGACGAAAAATTGCGGACAGAGGTCATTAGTTAATAAAATCTTTTAATTACGAAAACTGAATTATTTACTGGACGAATTTTTTAATTGGACGAGATTGGGTTGTAAACACTGATTGGTCGCAAGGTCTCGTTAGTTATGAAAACGAACTTCAATCAGACGGTCGCAACCGGCTCGCCGGGAAAAATCGCCGCAATCCTTTGCCTTTTGCTCTCCCCGCTGCTTGGTCTGGCCGCTCCGCAAGTGTCGTCAGGTCTCGAACCTGCCGAACCCTTCGTGATACATTTGAGCGCTGGCGTTTCGGATCGCCAAATCCAAGCCGCGCTCGACGCCTTGCCGGTCGGCGGTGGTGAGGTGGTTTTGCCCGCCGGAAAATTCGAGATTCATCAGCCCATTGTTTTGCAGCGCGATTCGCAAACCCTGCGCGGGGCTGGTGCGGGAACTATTTTGATGCTGGCGGACAATGCGAATTGCCCTGTGATCATCATGGGTGAGCCGGTTAATCATCCGCAGAAAACGGTAAAAAATCTTCGCGTCAGTGATTTGTTCATCGATGGCAACCGTTTTCATCAACAGCGTGAACTGTGGAAACTTGCTGGCGAAGGTTCGGACATCCGCAACAACGGCATCACCGTCCAGCGCGTGGAGGATTCGCTGGTGGAAAATGTCGCGGCCTCGCGCTGCCGTTCCGGCGGACTGGTGACGACGCTTGGCGTGCGGCGGCTGACGGTGGAAAAATTTGAGTCGTTTGACAACGAGTTTGACGGTCTGGCGTGCTACCTCACCGAGGAAAGTTTTTTCACCGGGTTGAATTTGCATGACAATCCCGGCGCGGGCATTTCGCTGGATCTCGCCTTCAACCACAACGTCATCAGCAACGCCGTTTTGACCGCGAACGACTTGGGCATCTTCATGCGTTCGAGTCGCGAGAACCAGTTCCACAATGTTTCCATCCGCAACAGCCATCATTACGGCGTGTTCATGGCACATTCGGAAACGCTGACCGCCTCGGGCTGGGGTCCGGCACCGATGTCCGAGTGCGTGTATAATTCCTTCACGAACCTGATTGCGATGGACTGTGGCGGCGCGGCGTTCCGCGTGAATAATACCACCTGCACGCACAATGTCATCATCCGCGCCAAATTTGAGGGCAACGTGAAGGGTGGCATCTCGCAGGCGCAGCCCAACTTGGTCGCGGTGCAATAAATTTCACGGAAATTATTTGCCGCAGCAGTTCTTGTATTTCTTGCCGCTGCCGCAGGGACACGGATCGTTGCGTCCAACTTTCGGGCCGGTGCGGACGGGTTTGGCTTTCGCCTGCGCTTCCGCCGCGTTCGCGGCTTCGCTCACGACATCGCTGGCCTTGTTCGTCTGGCCGGTGCTTGTGCTGGTTCCGCCGAACGCGCTGGTGTTTTGGTGCAAAGTTTGTTGCGGCGCGTTGCGGATAAAATTTTCAAACGCGAGCAGGCTGGACGCGCTGCGGAAAACATTGTGGCAGATTTCCGTTTTCACGTTGACCATGAGTTCGTCGAAAATCTTGAACGCTTCGGCTTTGTATTCGAGGAGCGGATCGCGCTGGCCGTGCGCGCGCAGGCCGATGCTGTGGCGCAGCGAATCCATCTCGTAAAGATGTTCCTGCCACAATTTATCAATCGCCTGCAAAATGGTGTAGCGCTCGACGGTCGCAAGCTTGTCTGCTTCCTCAAAACTGACTTTAAGTTCGTAAGCTTTGCGGATGCTGTCGCTGATGAAATTGCAGACGGCAAACTGCGCGGGACTCAAGCCATCGTAAACCGAGTTGGCCACCGGCTCATCTTTGCCGGACTGCGCGGCTTTGATGATTTCCGCTTCGGGCAAACCGAGCGGAAAATTAAGATTCACCCAGTCGGCGAGCGAACGCACGCGCCATTCGGATACGTCGTCGCCGGAAGTAAATTCCTCAATCTTGAGAATCACCACTTCCTCGATGATGTCCATCAAGCGGTCGCGCACGTCGTCGCTGTTGATGATTTCGTTGCGGAAGCCGTAGATGACTTCGCGCTGTTTGTTCATCACGTCGTCGTATTCGAGCGTGCGTTTGCGCTGCTGGAAATTATGTCCCTCGACGCGTTTCTGTGCCTGTTGGATGGAACGGTTGAGCAAACCGTGCTTGAGTTCCTCGCCTTCTTCGAGACCCATGCGCTCCATCAATTTCACGATGCGATCGCTGCCGAACAAGCGCATCAAATCGTCTTCGAGCGAAATGAAAAAGTGCGAACTGCCGGGATCGCCCTGACGCGAACAACGGCCGCGCAACTGGCGGTCAATGCGCCGTGATTCGTGACGTTCCGTGCCGAGCACATGCAAACCGCCAACGCTCGCGACACCTTCGCCAAGTTTGATGTCCGTGCCGCGTCCCGCCATGTTCGTCGCGATGGTGATGGCACCGCGCTGACCGGCGCGCGAAACGATTTCCGCTTCCTGCTGGTGATATTTCGCGTTGAGGACGGAATGGATCAGTCCTTCTTTTTTCAACGCGCGCGAAAGCATTTCGCTCGTCTCGACCGAAACCGTGCCGACGAGAATCGGCCGACCCTGCGCGTGCAGCGTCTTGATTTCGCTGACGACGGCGTTGAATTTTTCGCGGCGCGTTTTATAGACGGAATCGTCCGCGTCCTTGCGGATGTTCGGCTGGTTGGTCGGAATCGTCATCACGCCAAGCTTGTAGATGTCGTAAAATTCCGCCGCCTCGGTCTCCGCCGTGCCGGTCATGCCCGCGAGTTTGGTGTAGAGGCGGAAATAATTTTGAATCGTGATGGTCGCCAGCGTCTGCGTCTCGCGTTCGATGGTCACGCCTTCCTTGGCCTCGACGGCCTGATGCAAGCCGTCGCTCCAACGGCGACCGGGCATGAGACGTCCCGTGTGCTGGTCCACAATCATCACCTTGTTTTCCTGCACGACATATTCCACGTCGCGCTGGTAAAGCGAATAGGCCTTGAGCAATTGCGAAATCGCGTGAATCTTCTGCGCCTTCGCCTCGAAGTCGGCCTGCAACTTTGCCTTCGCTTCCAGCCGTTTGCGCGCATCAGGTTCGGAACCGGCGTCCACATCGTGCAACAGCGTCGTCAAATCGGGCAGCACAAATGCGTCGGGATCTTGCGGGCTGATATAATTTCTGCCCTTCTCCGTCAAATCCGCTTCGTGGCTTTTCTCGTCCATCGCAAAAAGTAATTCTTCCTTCTCGCGATAGAGATCCACTTTTTTCTGGTCTTGATGCAACGTCAGTTCCGCGCGGTTCATCATGCCGGCGCTTTCAGGAACCTCCAAAAGTTTCATCAACGCCTCGGTGCGCGGTTGGCCGCATTTCACGCGGAAGAGGAGCAAACCGATTTGTTTTTCCAATTCGTCGGCGTTCTTCACCTGCGCGCCATCGGTCGGATGCAATTTCTTGATGAGTTCCTCGGCTTCTTTCAGGAAGCGATTGCACAACTGCTGCTGCGCGCGCACCAGACCGTCCACGGTCGGTTTCCACTGCGCGTATTGCTCGTCAAACGTGTGAACCGCCGGACCGCTGATGATGAGCGGCGTGCGTGCTTCATCAATGAGAATGGAATCTACTTCGTCCACAATCGCGAAGTAATGTCCGCGCTGAACTTGTTCTTCTTTGCGCAGCGCCATGCCGTTGTCGCGCAGATAATCAAAACCAAATTCGGAATTCGTGCCGTAAGTGATGTCGCAATAATATTGTTCGCGGCGAATCTTCGGCGGCTGGTCGTGCAGAATCACGCCGACGGTCAGGCCGAGAAATTTGTAGATCGAGCCCATCCATTCCGCGTCGCGCGCGGCGAGATAATCGTTCACCGTCACAACGTGCACGCCTCGCCCAGTCAGTGCGTTGAGATAAACCGGCAACGTGCCGACGAGCGTTTTGCCTTCGCCCGTGGCCATTTCCGCGATGTGGCCGGTGTGCAACGAGTAGCCGCCGATAAGCTGCACGTCGAAGTGAACCATTTCCCAGCGCAGCGGACGTTCGCGCACGATGACGTCCTTGCCGCACAGCCGGCGCGCGGCGTTTTTCACAACGGCAAACGCTTCCGGCAAGATTTCATTGAGCTTGGTGGCGAGTTCAGTGTTGTCCTTGATTTTAGAAAGTTCTTCCTTCCACGCGGCGGTCTTGGCGCGCAACTCGTCGTCGGACAGTTTTTGCAGGCCGAGTTCAAGCTCGTTGATCCGCGCCACGATGGGGCGGATTTTCTTCACATCGCGGTCGTTTTTCGACGGGAAAATCGCTCTTAAAAAATTCACATCAATCCTTCAATGATTCTGGTTAAAAATGGATTGATACGCTACGCGACGGAGCGCGCAGCGTCAAAGCGAAACAATTCTGATGGCGGGACGCCGGACGCAAAGTGTTTCGCCAGCATTGACTTTTGTGGCGGCGCATGAAAACTTTCTGTCCCGCGTTTCCCGAATTCAACAGTAGGGCGGCGGGAAAAATCTCGTGGCAGAAAAAGACGATTATTTGCTGGACCTGCTGGTTGACCTCGGCTTCACCACCGCCGAAGTCGTGGCCAAGTCCCGCGAGGAGGCCAACGCCGCCGGCGTGGGCGTGGTGGATTTATTGGTGGCGAACAAAATCATCCGCCCCGGCGACGTGACGCAGGCCAAAGCCGCGCAGTTCGGCGCGGAAGTCGTCCATCTCGCGAACATGAAAATTGAGGACGAGGTGATCGCCATCGTCCCGCGCGACATCGCGAAAAAATACCGCGTCATCCCCGTTTTCAAAAGCGATGGCAAGATCGGCATCGCCATCGCCGACCCGTCCGACCTGAACACGCTGGATTCGCTCACACATTTGTTGAGCGCCGAAATCGAGCCGCGCGTGGCGTCGGAACCGGACATCGAGGCGGCGCTTTCCAAATATTACGGCGGCGAAAAAAAATCCATGGACGCGGGCATCTTCAAGGATGTCATGCAGGAGTTGACGGAGGAAAATGTCCACGTCGCGAAAATTGATGAAGTCGGCGAAGTCGAAGCGGACGCACCACTCATCCGCTTGGTGAATCAAATCATCGTGGATGCGTTCAAGTTGCGCGCTTCTGATATTCATCTTGAACCGCTGGAAAAACGTTTTCGTCTGCGTTACCGCATTGACGGTATGATGCAGGAGATGAAGTCGCCGCCGAAACGCCTGCAGGCGCCGGTGATTGCGCGTTTGAAAATTCAGGCGGGCATGGTCATCTCGGAACACCGCGTGCCGCAGGACGGACGCATCCAAACCAAAATCGGCAACAAGCTGATTGATTTGCGCGTGTCTTGTCTGCCCACGAACCACGGTGAAAGCATCGTGATGCGTATTCTCGACAAGGAAGGTTTGCGCCTCGGTCTGCCGGAACTCGGATTTTTGAGCGACGATCAGGCGACCTTCGAGCGCATCATCGGTTTGCCGGACGGAATTTTATTGGTCACTGGTCCGACAGGTTCGGGCAAGACGACGACATTGTATTCGTGTTTGAATTTCATCAACCGCCCTGACCGCAAAATCATCACGGTGGAAGACCCGGTGGAATATGTTTTGGCGGGCATCAATCAGGTGCAGGTAAATGACATTGTCGGTTTTACCTTCGCCGCCGCGCTGCGCGCGATTCTGCGTCAGGCGCCAAACATTGTGATGATCGGGGAAATTCGCGACATCACCACCGGCTCCATCGCCATCAACGCCTCGCTCACCGGCCATCTCGTTTTCTCCACGCTGCACACGAACGACGCGCCGGGCGCGGTCACGCGTCTCGTGGACATCGGCGTGAAACCATTTTTGGTCGCGTCGTCCACGCGTTGTTTGATGGCGCAACGGCTCGTCCGGAAAATTTGCAAGAAGTGCATGGCGCCTTATCAGCCGACCGAGCAGGAAATGCGCGCGCTCGGCCTGACGATGGAAATGGTCAAGAACGCGAACATCCAAAAAGGACGCGGCTGTCAGAATTGCAACAACAGCGGCAACCGCGGGCGCTTTGGCATTTTCGAAATTTTTGTGGTGGAAGATGAAGCGCGCAAATTGATTTACGACCGCGTGCCGACCACGGTCTTGCGCCAACGCGCTCGTGAAATGGGCATGCGGACGTTGCGCGAGGACGGCATCCGCAAAGTGCTGGCCGGACTCACGACGCCGGAAGAAGTCATCCGCGCAACGGTTGGTGACGATACTTAATTTATTATGTCTTACTCGATGTCAGATTTGTTGCAGTTGATGATCTCGGAAGGCGCGTCCGACTTGCACACGCGCGTCGGCTGCTCGCCGACCATCCGCGTTCACGGCACGTTGCACCGCGTCGAAGGTCCGGCGCTCACGCCAGAAACTTCCGAAGAACTGATGCGCAGCATCACCAGCGAGGAACACATCCAGGCGGTGCGCGAGCGTGGCGGTGCGGATTTCGCATTCGCGTTCGGCGAAGCGGCGCGTTTCCGTGTGAGCGTGATGAAGGAAAAGGGAAATTTCGGCATGGTGTTGCGTATTATTCCAAGCAAACTGCTGACGTTTGAGCAAATCGGTTTGCCGGAATCGGTGAAGGAACTTCTCTTCAAGCCGCGCGGTTTGATTCTCGTGACCGGTCCGACAGGTTCCGGTAAATCCACGACGCTCGCTTCATTGCTAAATATCGTGAACGAGACGCGTGAAGAAGTGCATCTCATCACGATTGAAGATCCGATCGAGTATTACCACAAGCACAAAAAAGCGTTGATAACCCAGCGCGAAGTGCACGTGGACGTGCCGAACTTCGCCGAAGCGTTGCGCCGCGCGCTGCGGCAAGATCCGGATATGATTCTGGTCGGCGAAATGCGCGACTTGGAAACAATCGAGGCTGCGATCACGGCGGCGGAAACAGGTCACTTGGTTTTCGGCACGTTGCACACGACGGGCGCGGCGAAGACGATTGACCGTTTGACGAATGCGTTTCCGCAGCAGCAACAGGAAATGATCCGCATCCAGCTTTCGACGGTGTTGCAAGCGGTGATTTCACAGTTGCTGATTCCGCGCATCGACAAGCCGGGTCGTGTGGCGGCGTTTGAAATCATGGTCAACACGCCGTCCATCGCCGCGCTCATCCGCGACAACAAAACTTTCCGTATTCAGTCCGATATTCAGACCGGCTCCAAATACGGCATGATCACGCTGGATGCGTGGTTGATGGATAAATATCAGGCGGGATTGATTGCGCGCGAAGAAGTCATCAACAAGGCGCAGGATCCGACGACCATCATGTCGAAGTTGCAGGAACTCGATCTGGCGCAGGCGGTGGATAAAGGTAAAAAATAATTTCGTTTCATGGCTGAAGAAATCAACAATCCGTTGCTCTCCCTGCTCCACGGGCAGGGAATGTTCGACGATTTGCAATATGAGGAGGTAGCGGGCGAATTGCAGCGTAACGCCACGCCAGCCATCCAGATTTTGCAGGACTTCGGCATCATGAAGCTGGATGACATTCTGCATGTCATGGCCACGGCACTCGGCACGGAAGTCGTCTCGCTGAAAGACCGCGAGATTCCGAAAGAAGTTTTGAGTTTGATTCCGGCGAAGGTCGCGCAGATGTATAAATGCTTGCCGGTCGGATTTTCCAACGGCACTTTGCAGGTGGCGCTGGCCGACCCGCTCGACCCGGCCAAGTCGGACGAAATCAATTTCATCGCCAAGCGCGACGTGCAGATTGTCGTGGCTGATCCGGGTGATATCGCACGCGCAATCGAAAGGCAATACGGCCAGGAAGAGAACGAAAGTTTTGCGGAAATCTTGAAAGAGATGGGCGACGACAAGCTGTTGTCCGAGGCCGCTGCCGCCGGCGACAACCTCAAGGCCGCCGAAGAACTGGCGAATCAGGTTCCCATCGTCAAATTCGTCAATCTGGTTTTGCAGCAGGCGGTGGTGGATCGCGCGTCGGACATTCACTTCGAGCCGTTTGAAACGGAATTCAGGATTCGTTATCGCGTGGACGGGGCGCTTTACGAAATGGCGCCGCCGCCGAAGCATCTCGCGCTGCCGGTCGCCTCGCGCATCAAGATCATGGCGAACCTGAACATTTCAGAGATGCGCCTGCCGCAGGACGGGCGCATCAATCTGCACATCGCCGGCAAGCAGGTGGATTTGCGCGTCAGCACGCTGCCGACCGCGTTCGGCGAATCCATCGTGCTGCGCGTGCTCGACCGCTCGTCCGTGAATCTGGAAGTCGAGTCGCTCGGTTTTCCAAAATACGTCTATGATTTTGTTACGGAAGTAATCCAGCGTCCGAACGGAATTTTCGTGGTCACCGGCCCGACGGGTTGCGGCAAGACGACGACGCTGTATTCCTGTTTGCGCCGCGTGAACACGATTGATTCCAAACTGCTCACGGCGGAAGACCCGGTGGAGTTCGACATCGAGGGCATCATGCAGGTGGCCGTGAACGAAGCGATCGGCATGACTTTCAGCAAGGCGCTGAAGGCGTTTTTGCGCCAGGACCCGGACATCATCATGGTCGGGGAAATGCGCGATTTGGAAACGGCGCAAATTTCCATCCAGGCATCGCTGACCGGTCACTTGGTCTTGAGCACGCTGCACACGAACGATTCGCCCGGCGCGGTCACGCGCCTCGTGGACATGGGCGTGGAACCGTTTTTGATTTCTTCGACGCTGATGGCGGTGCTCGGCCAGCGGCTCGTGCGCACGATTTGCAAAAATTGCCGGACGCCGTTCGAGCCGACAGAGCAGCAGCTCTCGTTGCTCGGACTTTCGCCGCATGATTTGGGCGACAAAATTTTTCATTATGGCCGCGGCTGCTCGACCTGCAACGACACCGGCTACAAGGGACGTAAAGGCATTTACGAGCTGCTCGTGGTGAGCGACGCCATCCGCAATCTCATCAACGAACGCGCGCCGACGGTGGTGGTGCGCCAGAAGGCCGTGGAACTCGGCATGGTGACCTTGCGCGAAGACGGTTTGCGGGGCATATTCGACGGCGACACCACGATTGATGAAGTTGTAAAATACACCTGATCCGCCATGCCAAAGTATAATTACACCGCCCTCGACGCCCGTGGCAATGAGACCAAGGGCAGCATCGAGGTGGGCAGCCAGAACGAGGCCATCGGTCGCGTGAAGGAGATGGGCTTGTTCCCGACGAAAATTGCCGAGGCGGAAAAGGAAAAATCCACTGACAAAAAAGCCAAAGCCAAGACGGCGGCAGCCAAACCGAAAGCCGGCGGGAAAAAAGGTGGCGGGATGAATCTCAACATCAAGATTCCCGGCTTCGGCGGCGGGGTGAAGCCGAAGGTGCTGACCACCTTCACCCGCCAGCTCGCGACGCTCGTGGACGCCGGCCTGCCGCTGCTGCGCGGCCTGCGCGTTTTGGAAAAACAGGAACGCAACGCAAACTTGAAAAGCATTCTCGGCGAACTCTCCACTTCCATCGAGGGCGGCAGCACGTTTTCCGAGGCGCTCGCCCAGCACCCGAAAGTTTTCAACAAACTGTTTGTCAACATGGTCAAGGCCGGCGAACTCGGCGGCGTGCTGGAAGTCGTGTTGAAGCGCCTCGCGGAATTTTCCGAGAAGGCGCAGAAGATCAAAGGCAAGGTCAAGGCGGCGATGTTTTATCCCACGGCGGTGATGATTGTGGCCGTCGGCATCATGGTGCTGCTGATGACGTTCGTCGTGCCGAAATTCAAGGACGTTTTTGCGGGCATGAACATCACCATGCCCAAGTTCACCTTGCTCGTGCTGTGGATCAGCGATGTCATCAAGAACAACATTCTCGCCACGATGGGCGGCATTGCGGTGGTAGTGGTCTTGTTTTTGCTGTTTATCAAAACGAAATTTGGCCGCCATTTGTGGGACAAGTTCAAACTCAAGGCGCCGCCGATGGGCCAAGTGGTGACCAAGGTTTCCATCTCGCGCTTTGCACGAACGCTCGGCACGCTCGTCAGCAGCGGCGTGCCGATTTTGCAGGCATTAAACATCGTCAAAGAAACCGCCGGCAATGTCATCATCGCCAACGCCGTCAGCAAGATTCACGAAAGCGTGAAGGAAGGCGAAACCATCACCGCGCCGCTTGAGGCCTCGCGGGTATTTCCGCCAATGGTCGTCAGCATGGTGGACGTCGGCGAACAAACGGGTGCGATGCCGGAAATGTTGCTCAAGATTGCCGACAACTACGACGAAGAAGTGGACAACGCCGTTTCCGCCATGACCTCGCTGCTCGAACCCATCATGATTGTATTTCTGGCCGTCATCGTCGGCAGCATCGTCATCGCGATGTTCCTGCCGTTGATCGCCATGATTAGCAACATGAGCGGTGACGACCCCGGCGGCAAAACCAAAGAGTGATTTTAGGAGGCAAACCCGTTTTATGCCCGGAAACTTGACAAACCATCGTCCGGCGTGTAAATACATTGTATTCACAATGCTTGGGCGAATTATTTACAACTTGACCCGTTATGGAGTTCGATTGGAATGAGCCGCCCTTTGAGCTTGGTTCTTTGACCCAACGGGAGATAGAAGAGTCTTTTGAGGATCCGTTTGCCGTGCGGCTCATGCCGGACACGCCGCGATTCGGCGTGCAGGCGCGGTTTTTCAACCTCGGTATGTCCGCCGGCGGCATCGGCATTTACAGCGTCTATCGGACGAACGGCCGAGAGGTGCGTGTGCTCCTGGCGCGGCCGTTCGCGCCGGAGGAACGGTTCTTCTATCAGCGTAAAATGGATCAAACGCTCGCGCCGTGAATTGAAATTTTTTACCGTGCAAACATTTGCCAACTGGGAAGACGTGCCGATTTTCGACAGCGAAACGGCCGAGGCGGCGTTCTGGGCGGAGAACCGTCCCGGCGTGCGGCTCATGGAGACGGCGGTCGCGGGCAGCGCGGAGGCGTCCGAGTCCGTGACCATCACGCTGCGGATTGATCCCCGGATGTTGGCGCGCATCAAGCGCCTCGCGCGGATGCGGTTTTTAAACTACCAGAGCATGATCAAGCAATGGTTGAGCGAACGGATGGAACAGGAATTGAAATGAAAAAAAACGAAAATCGAAAATCAAAAAGCGAAAATGCCTTGGCGTTCACGCTGATTGAACTGCTCGTGGTCATTTCCATCATCGGCGTGCTGGCGGCGTTCACCCTTCCCGTCTTAAAAACGGTCAAGGCGCAGCAATACAAAAAAGTTGCGCGCGGCGAACTGGAGCGCATCGCGACCGCGCTGGAAAATTACAAGGCCAAGTATGGCGCGTATCCACCAAGCAACCAGAACGCCAACACGGTTTACAACAGCTCCACCCCGGTGATGGATCGCGCGCAGTTCAGCCCGCTTTTCTTTGAACTTTCTGGCGTGAATAAAACCATTGTCAGCGGCACGGCGGTTTTTCAAACGTTGGACGGTTCCTATTCGATTCCGCAAAACAATCCGAATGGTTATCCCCAAGCCTATGGTGTCAGCGGTGTGGTCAATTGTTCGCAAGGCGGTGCGGAGGACGGCACGACTGCCAAGAATTTTCTGACGGGTTTGAGCTTCAAGCAGATTGGCTCGGTTTCCAACAACGCGGTTCCCAACACTCCCGTGCTCGCCACCTCCGTTGGCGGACCGGATGACACTTACGCGCCGTTAGGCGTGAATCACCTGAATCCCTTCCGCTACGTTTATCCTGGCGTCAACAATCCCGGCGGCTACGACCTGTGGGTGCAGCTCGTCATCAACGGCCAGACCAACCTCATCTGCAACTGGAGCCGCCAGGTGCAGATCAACAGCCCGCTGCCCTGATTATGCTTTCCAACCTCACCAACGATTTCGCCGGCGGGAAAAATTCCGTCCCGGTGGAATGGCATGACTGCGCGTGGCTGCCGACCATCCGCCGCCGCGCCGCCGAAATACCGCCGCCCGTCCGCCACCAAAACTTTTTTACTCCTATGAAAAAAATCACCCAGCATAAATTGTCTGCCGCCAATGCCCGCGCCTTCACGCTCGTGGAACTGCTCGTCGTCATTGCCATCATCGGCATTCTTGCGGCGATGCTGCTGCCCGCGCTGTCGGCGGCTCAAACCGCCGCCAAAAAAGCCAAGGCCAAAACGGAGATGGCCGACATCGTCAATGCCATCAGCTCCTATGACACAGACTATAGTCGCTTTCCCGTATCCACCAACGCGCAGAATGCCGCCACCGCCAACGGAGGTGATTTCACTTATGGCGCAACGTTTATCGGCGGCACGGTGCAAAATCCGGCAACTTACAATTATCAAGCCAGTAATTCGGAAGTGATAGCCATCTTGATGGACATGGAAACATATCCCAGCGGCGTGACCACTCCTGATTACAGGCATGTAAAAAATCCCCGTCAGACAAAATACTTAAACGCCAAACTGTCCGGCTATAATCCATCCGTAGCGGGCTCCCCCTTGCCGGGCGTGGATGTCAACGGTGTGTATCGCGATCCGTGGGGCAATCCTTACGTCATTACGATGGACTTGAACTACGATGATATGTGCAAGGATGCTTTTTATTGTTTGAATGCCGTATCAGGAAACAACCAGACCTCGGCAAATCCCGGACTGAATGGCTTGATTAATCCTGACACCAGCAAAAATGACAATTTTCAGTATCGCGGCAAAGTTATGGTTTGGTCCGCAGGGCATCGCGGCAAGATTGATCTAACTGACCCGGCTACCGATTGGGAAAATAAGAATCACGTCCTGAGCTGGCAGTAAGATTTTTGTGAAAGTCATCCGTTCATGCGGGGTTCGCGTTGGTAGGGGGGGCAGTCCGCTGCCCGCCGCTGCTGGCAACGGGTGCTTGCTTTTTCACGATGGCGGCGCGCACGGAGTGACGCGCCCTGCCGTCCGCAATTCGCAATTCGCAATTCGCAACTCGCCGGCATTCACGCTGCTGGAGTTGCTCGTGGTCATCGCCATTCTCGGCATTCTTGCGGCGCTGGCTGTGCCGGCGCTGAAGAACCTCGGCAAGTCCAACGTGCAAGTCAGCGCCGCGCGCCAGTTGCTCGATGACGTCGCCCGCGCGCGGCAACTCGCCATCAGCCAGCACACGACGGTGTATATGGTTTTTGTGCCAGCGAATTTCTGGTATTTGTTTTGGGCGGATGCGAATGGCAACCCGACGCCAGCCTTTAATAATCTTGCCCTGTCCGAGCGAACAGCCATCACGAATCTCTTGGACAAGCAGGTCACCGGCTACAACTTTGTCTCGTTGCGCTCCGTGGGTGACCAGCCGGGGAATCCGTTTTCACACTATCTTTCCGAATGGAAATCGCTACCAGACGGCGCATTTATTGCCGCGAATAAGTTCAACACCACCTACTGGCCGTATTACAATTATGGTCAGTATTATTCTGGCTATAATTCCTATCCGGTCATTTATGACTACGCCGCCAACGCGAGCTATCCGATCAATAGTTTCAGCTACACCAACATTTTTCCATTCCCGACCGAGACTAATTTCACAAAATTCAACGGTTATATCGCGCCATCCCTCCCCTTCATTGCTTTCAACTATCTCGGCCAGCTTACGGTGGATGGCTTGAGCCTCGCCGCACAGGATGAATACATTCCGCTCGCGCAAGGCACGGTGGCCTACGCCGCCAACCCTGCTACCAAGGCACTGCAATTCCAAGCGCCGGACGCCACGGAAAATCCGCCGGGCAACAGCACCAATTCTATGTTCAGCATCGTGCGTATTGACCGGTTGACCGGCCGCGCCACGCTGTTGCAGCAGCAAGTCCAATGAAATTTCAAATTTCAAATTCCGAATTGCGAATTCGCCTGGCGGCCATGGCGCGGCGCGGAAATTTTTTAATTCGCAATTCGCAATTCGCAATTCGCAATGCCTCCGCCTTTACGATGATTGAGATTGCGATTTGCCTGGCCATCATCGGCTTTGCGCTCGTGGCCATTATCGGCGTGTTGCCCTACGGCATGAACACCCAGCGCGACAATCGCGAGGAGACCGTCATCAATCAAGACGCCACCATGCTGCTGGAAACCATCCGCAGCGGCTCGCGCGGCGCGGATGATTTGACGAACAGCGTCTATGCCATCACGAACTACTGGCAGTTTTACAATGCTGACGGAACTCCGAATGGCTCTCCTGGCGTTGACGGCTATACCTACGACGGTGCTTATGTAAAAGGAGCGTCCTATAATTATTACAGCCTCACCAACGGCGCGAACATCATCGGCGTTTTGAGCACGCCGGAATTCACGGCGGGTGGCAAGGCCATCAGCAGCGCGTTTAATGTCGCCTGCACCAGCAATCACATCATCGCGTATGTCCGTTCCATCAGCGGGCTGGCGGCGGAAAAAGCGCCGCAGCCGAATGACAGCCTGATGGCGCAAGACACCTTTACCTACCGCATCTATTGCGTGAACGCGCCGGTGGCGGTGGACACGAACAACCTGCCGGCACTTGGCAGTTTTGGTTCGCAGCTCGCGAAAAATTTGCGCGACCTGCGGCTGACGTTCCTGTGGCCGCAACTGCCCAACGGTAAGCTCGGCAACGGACGCCAGACTTTCCGCGCGTCCGTCGCTGGCCAACTTGTGCCCGACGCGAACCACGGCGGTTTGTTTTATTATCAGTCGCAGTTCTTCACCAACGCGCCATGAAACTCTTATTACACATTGCCGGTGACAGGTTGCAGGTTCCCCGCAACCCCGGTCAGGCGCGTCCCAACCTCGGGTCTGAACCTTCAGATAGGTGGTTTCAATCAATTTTTGTGCAAAATTCAAGCCTTTTTTCCGAAAATAAGGCCAAATGCCGCCGCTCGAAGCGAGTCGCGCCGCGAACCGGTCATTTCCCATCTGCCATCTGCCATCTCCCATCTGCTCGACAGAATTCCGCCGCTTTTTCGCTCGTGGAAATTATGGTGGTGGTGGCGCTGATGTCGTTCATCGTGCTGGCGTTGATGGCGGTGTTCAACAGCACGCAGCGCGCGTTCCGCTCCAGCGTCACGCAATCGGATGTGCTGGAGGGCAGCCGCGCCACGATGGAAATGATCGCGTCCGATTTGCGCGGCATCACGCCGTCCGACAATTACTACGCGGTGAATTTTTTAATCACCAGCAATGCCAACTATTCTTTGCCACTGGTGCAGACGCTGCCGCCCGGCGGCATCTATCGCTCCAATCTTTTGCAACAAGTTTTCATTTTGAACCATCAGAACAACATCTGGTGGGGCGTGGCTTATGCTATCTCGTATAATTCCTCGGGCGCGTTGTATTCGCTTTACCGGCTGCAATACCCGACGCCGCCGCTGGGAACCACCGACCCGACCACGTTGTTCACCAACCAAGTGTTCCAGAATTTCTTTTACAATCCCACCAATGGCGGTAGCCATCTGCTTGATGGTGTGGTGCATTTTGTGGTTCGCCCCTACAACCCCAGCGGCTACTGGATGACGAACAACTATTATGTAAATTCTGCCGGGCAAACCGCCACGAACCTTAACGTGTCTTTTTATCTGCCCTACTTCAGCGAAACCGGCTCCTATTTTTTCAGCAACGCCGTCCCCGCCTCGGTGGAACTCGAGATGGGCGTGCTGGAGGATGCGGCGCTGGCGCGGGCGGAATCGCTGCCGGTTACGCCGGTGGATCGGCGCACACCCTATTTGCAAAGCTCGGCCATTGCCGGCGTCGTCCATCTGTTTCGCCAGCGCGTGAGCATCGCCAACGTTGACCCCACGGCCTATCCATGAAACTGCCAACTCCATTTACGATTTACGATTTACGATTTACGATTTGCAAAAAATCGTCAGTGCGCGGCGTTGCCGTAAATCATCAATCATCAATCGTAAATCATAAATCCACGTCGGGCATCGCGCTCGTCATCACGCTCATTCTGTTGTCCGTCACGCTCATCATGGCGGTGGCGTTTCTGGCCGTCGCGCGGCGCGAGCGCAACGCCGTGACCACCACCACGGACACCGCCGCTGCGCGACTCGCCGCCGATACCGCGCTCGCCGCGGCGCAAGCGCAGATCGCCGCGACCATCCTCGCCACCAACACCGGCAGCTACAATTACAGCCTGCTCGTCTCGACCAATTACATCAACGGCGCAGGTTATTTCATCGGGGTCAATTCTCCGACGAATGTGAACTATGATTATCGTTCTGACCCGCTCCATACCCCGCTCAATGCCGCCGACTTAATCAACAACGTTGCCAACCTCTATCTGCTGCCGCGCGCGCCGGTATTTGTTTACAACCGCAACACCGGCTCGAACGATTTCCGTTTTTACCTCGACCTCAACCGCAACGGAATTTTTGAGACGAACAATCCGGCCTACACCACGGCGGGCGATCCCGAATGGGTCGGCGTGCTGGAACATCCCGGCCAGCCGCATTCGGCCAACAACAAGTTTGTGGCGCGCTACGCATTTCTCGCGCAGCCCATCGGCAATTCGCTGGATTTGAATTCCATTCATAACGAGTCATTTCTGGAAGAGGTAAATCCAGCGGCCGGCGGCAACGACAGTTTCTTTCGCAATCAGAGTGTCGGTTCATGGGAATTAAATCTGGGGGCGTTTTTGGCGGACTTGAACACGAACCAATGGAATAATTCTTTGACCCAGCCTTATCAGTATTACGAGCCAGCCTCCGCCAACCGTGGATATGCTTTTGAAGATGCGTTGTCGCTCGTCTCTTATCGTTATGCAAACAACTATAACAATCTGGCAAAATTGGGGGCGATGTCTGTCAATGCGGGCGCGCTGCAAAATCAGCAAATTGATGTGTTCCCGTTGGGGCCACTGATGACCAATACCGGCTCCATTTTTTATTTCAACAACACAAACAATTACTGGGCTGGCTCCGACAACACCAACCGCTTTTTCTCGCTGCCGTCCGACGTGTTTGACACGACCAAAAATCTCGGCAATTTCCCCGGCCACCTGCAAAACATCGGGCAGGCCTTTGACCTCACCACTACCGACCCGACCAACAATTACAACCGCTACACCTTCTACCGGCTGCTCGACCAGCTCGGCACGGATTCCACCGCCGATGACGCGCGGATGAATCTGAACTACCGCAACGTGACCAACGGCGTGGTCGTTCCCGGCATGGAGACGAATTGCTATGTATGGACGCCGCTGGAATTTTTCACCAACGCGGCGAACCGGTTGCTGACCAGTTACACGGCCAAGTGGCTTGCCAGCAATACGAATTATTATACCAACACATTTGGCGCGAGCACGCGGACGGCGTTTGGCGCGGGCAACATTCCGGTGTATGTGGATGGCCAGTTTGTCTATACGCCCGCCGTCAACCGTCTGCTCCAGCTCGCAGCGAACATGTATGATGCGACGGTGAATAACCAAATCAATGGTAGCGGCGCACCAGATTATCCCGATGTCTTCCGGCCATTGTTTTCCCGTTCGGGAACAAATTTATTTATTACCGGCTTCACGAATATAACCACGGTGACTGGTGTCAATGATCCGGTTTTTTCAACGCCATTTGATGCGGCTTATATCGCCACCATTTTATCCGCTTCGAATGTTGCAGATAATATCTATGGCGTGCCGTGGATCATCGGGGCGAAGAAGGGGCTGCCAAATTTCAACGAGTTTTCCATGGAGAATGTTTTGTCTGTGACGCGGCGACTGCAATTGACGAGAACGACAAATGCCTCGGCTTTCGTAGCGCCAACCATCACCAGCACCAATCAGATGTATACGATGGCTTTGAATAGTTCGCTGGGGATTGAGTTGTGGAATTCTTACGCCAGCAATTATCCCGGAGCGATAATCATTCAATTGAACGAAACCAACTCGCTGACCATCACCAACGATGATCCCGGATTTCAAGCGCATCCGGGTATTTCCCAGCCGTTGGTCTTCGGGACGAACATTACATTCCCAGTCAATACTTGGCAGGGAACGTCGCCTTGGTATGCGGGCAACCCCAACCCCTATTCATTTCAAAGCTTTCTTTTTACTGGCCCCACACTGACGAACTCGGTTTACCGTTCACCGTATTCAACGGCTGGAACCGTTCCGCTCGGCCTGACGCCGCCCTGTTTGATTCCGACGAATTATTTTGGTTTGCTTGGCGTGCCTTTGTTGTTTGAGAGCAACTCGCTCAATGGTTTTCACTTCCCGCAGTTTGGTGTCGTGATAACGAATCGATTGCAGGTTTATATGTTGGATGTGACTAATGGGATTTATCACATCATTGACTATGTGCACTTCGCCGGGCCGGACAGCAGATTTAATGTGAACTCGAATCTCGCAGATCCGGACATTAACAACAATACCGGAACATATGGTGTCTGGAACACGAATTATCCGCTAAACAGCGCGGCTCCGAATGGGCCGACCTTGGGCATCCTGAGTCAATTGACGATCTCGCAGAGTGGCACACCTCCAGCGGAAGATGGTTCGTGGCATGCAGATCCCCAAGCTATTCCACTGGGAGGAAAAACAGAACAGCAACAGGCATTTTTTCAGGCGTTTTTTAAGCCGGGCAATAAGACCAAAACACCGGTGGCCGCGACTAATTCGCTGTTAAGCATGCAAGCGCCTTACGCGCCGACACGATATGTTGTGCAGTATCTTACTTGGCAGGTTAATGATCCATTGGTGCATTATCTTGGCAGCGATATTGATTATGCAATTTCGCCCAACACCTCAACAACACCGGCGCCTGGTGTGAATCATTACGACGCAGGTCAAAACTTTTCCGGTTTGACGAGCTTGAATCTTGGGCGGCTCAATGACCGTTTTACGCCTTGGGGCGGTAATACACTGTTAGCGTTTCAGGGACGGGTATTTTCATTTGATACGAATGCCTACAATCTTGCCGAACGCGATCCACTGGTAACGCTGTCAGATAAATGGGATTTTCCGACGAATAGATTTCCGAACGTTGGTTGGCTGGGGCGCGTGCATCGCGGCACGCCGTGGCAGACGGTCTATCTGAAGGCCAGCGACATTTTGGCGGGCAACAATACAGCTGTCTGGCAGAATTGGACCGGTGATGGTGTGGTTTTTGACGCAACCAATTCCGCGCCGGTGCAGGATCGGGATTTGTTTGATCTGTTCACCAGCACGTTTAGTCCCAACGCTTCGCGCGGCACGTTGTCCGTCAACCAGACCCATCTCGCGGCGTGGAGCGCAGTGTTCAGCGGTCTCGTGGCCTTGACGAATGTGACGGGCGTTCCCTCTAGCTCCACCGCTCCCAGCAATAGTTATGTCATCATCCCGCCCGCCGGCGCGATGGATGCGACGTTACCCGACACGAACCAACCTGCGGTCTGGCAACTCGTCAACGGGTTTGAGGGCATCAATGCCACGCGTGCGAATACCAACTTGTTTCCAATTCGAGCCTTCACGCGCGTTGGCGATATCTTGAGCGTGCCGGCTTTTACGGAGAAATCGCCGTTCATCAATCGCGCGGATGCGTCAAATCCCAATGACCGGCTGGACTACGATATCAGCGACGAAGTTTATGAATGGCTGCCGCAGGAGACGCTTGGTTTGTTGCGCGTGGATGGCACGCCGCGATATGTAGTGTATTGTTACGGCCAGACCCTGCGACCCGCACCGAACGGATTGGTTTTGGCCAGCGGCAATTATTTCGGTCTGTGCACGAATTATCAGGTGACGGCGGAAAGTGCCGCCCGCGCGGTGATGCGGATCGAGAAACATATCACCGCGAACGGCGGCACGAACTATTCGGCAGTGATCGAGAGTTTCAATCCGCTGCCGCCAAATTAAATTTTTATGCGTAGGACAGTTTTAATTTTATTATGCCTGCTGGCGTTGCTGGCGGTGTGGCTATTGTGGCCGTCGGGTAACCGCCGGGCAGTTTTGAATAAAAGCGCCACCACGCAGATGGTAGTGGTGCGTTCCGCGTCGTCGTCGAGAGTTTTTTTAGCGGGTAGCACGGTCACAAACGGTATTTTGGTGAAAACCAATCGGTTTGCCTATCGGTTGAATAACACTGCCAAATCCATCGGCCAGCTTGCCACCGACGGCCATGCCATCTTGCTGGATAATGCGCTGGTGGACACGACGGCAAAAATGGATTTGAAAATCCCCGCGCACCTGCGTGCGGGTGCGCAGCCGGGTGCCTACATCGTGCAGGCGCGCGGCGCGGTGGACGCCTCGTTCCGCGCAGCGCTGGCGGGCGCGGGCGCGCAGATCGTTTCCTACATACCCAACAACGCGTATCTCGTGCAGCTATCGGCGGCGGGCGCTGGAGTGCTGGAAGGTAACGCGCTGGTGCAGGCGGTGCTGCCGTTCGAACCGTATTTTAAATTGCAGGCATCGTTGCTTGGCCTCGCAGTGCAGCAAAAAGCATTGCCGCCTCAACAGGTGTTGACTCTGGGTCTGTTTGATAACGGTGCCGCCGCCACGCTGGCGCAGATTCAAAAATTGGGCGGAATCGTTTTGGCGTCGGATCGCTCGCCGTTCGGCCCGATTGTGCGGGTGAGGCCGCCGGCGGATTGGATTGCGCTGGCGCAATTGCCGGGCGTGCAACGCGTGGAGCCGACCCATCGGCGTGTAACGGCAAATGATTTGTCGCGTGTGACCACCGGAGTTGCTGTCGATACCATCACTAATGCCAACTGGTTGGGTTTGAGTGGCTCGAATGTTTTGGTGGAAGTGAATGACACGGGCATCGACGCGACACATCCGGATTTTACAGCGACAGGAAGTGCACTGACTGGTCCAGCGGGTTTGACACGTGTTGCTGGCGATACGAATGACAGTCCGAACAGCTTGGTGGACACAGACGGCCACGGCACGCATGTCGCGGGCATCATCGCAGGCAATGGCAGCGTGAGTATCAATCCTACTAACGTGGGAGCAGCGATCGCCTCTTACAACGAAGGCTCGGTGACGAATGCCGATTTTCGTGGCAAAGCGCCGCTGGCCAATTTGTATTCTTTTGGTTTCCTGGGGGCAAATGATACGAATATTTTTTATTCTGACGCGTTGTTGCAGGAAATCCCGGCACTGACGAACGCGCTGATTTCCAACAACAGTTGGGTAAACGATGGCGACAGCGAATATGATTTGTCGGCGGCAAGCTACGATGCGGCAGTGCGCGACGCATTGCCGGAAGTGACCGGGTCGCAGCCGGTTTTATTCGTCTTCGCGGCGGGCAATGACGGTGCTGGCAATAACGGCGGCGGTGGTGGAAACCCTGACTCCATTTCCTCGCCCGGCACGGCGAAGAATGTGATTACGGTCGGCGCGCTGGAGCAGTTACGCAATATCACAAACACTTACACGCCGCTGGGCAGCACGAACCAAGTAGCCGCGTGGCTGCCCGGAACAGATTCTTCTTCGCAGGTGGCGTGGTATTCGGCGCGTGGTAACGTCGGCATCGGCACGGAAGGAACTTATGGGCGATACAAACCGGATGTGGTTGCCCCGGGAACTTTTGTGGTCTCGACACGCTCCAGCCAGTGGGACCAAATGGCGTATTATAATCCCACGAATTATTATAATAATTACGCACTCGATCAGACTGTGGATACAAATGGATTGAACTACTATAGCTTCAGCGATTTTGGTTTTGTGGTTAAGCCGAATGCTGTCAGCGTCAGTCTTCAAATCCTTTTTTCGTCGCCCGTCGTGACGAATATGCCGTTTTATGTCTCCTTGAACAATTTTCCCGACCCAGCCACGCCTTCGACGTATGACTTTGTGACCCAAAAAAATGGTGTGACAATCCCGGCGGATGGCGGGGCGGGCTATCTTGCGAGTATCATTGGCAACGCCGGAAATTTTAATTTTGGCGTCGGTGATCCCACAAATGTTCCGGTCACTTATGATATGTCGGTGCAAATGATTACCACCAATGATTTGGGAAATTACTACACGGTCTTGAGCAACTTAAACCAGACCATCGGACCATATTACCGTTATGAAACTGGCACGAGCATGGCGGCGGCAGATGTTTCAGGCGTGCTGGCACTGATGCAGGATTTTTTCACCAACACATTACAGGTCACACCCAGCCCGGCACTCCTCAAGGCGATGCTTATCAACGGCTCGCGGCCAACGGGTTTTTATAACTTTCAGGTAAATAATAACATCAATTTTCAGGGCTGGGGGTTGATCAACCTACCAGATTCAATTCCCCTTGGCATTACCAACACAACCGCCGGCATAAACCAGTCTGAATTTTTCATTGATCAAAGCCCGACCAACGCGTTGGCCACTGGCGACAGTCGAACTTATACCATTTCTCTGTCGCCAGGGGCGCAGAACGTGCCGCTGCGTCTGACGCTAGCTTGGACCGATCCTCCGGGCAATCCTGTTGCCGCCATAAAACTCGTCAACAACCTTGACCTCATAGTCACCAACACGGACAACCCGACAAATCCGATCATCTATTACGGCAATGACATCGCTGCCAATCAGGTTTTTAACACGCAGGAAAATTCCACCAATGCCTCGGTCGTTTTGGATACGGTGAACAACGTGAAGAATGTTTTCTTACCTGCTTTTGCCGGCACTCATTTCACAGTTGTCATCTATGGCACGGCCGTGAATGTCAACGCCGTCAACACGCAAACAAATAATCCGGCGGGTGGTTATGCGCCAAACATTGTTCAGGATTTTGCGTTTGTTATGTCCAGTGGCAATGGCTCAAATACGAACGGCTTTTCAATCACGTCTGCGACTCTGGCATCCAATCCAACCGGCGACCAGCGCATCACAGTGGTGGTCAGCACCAACTCGCCGTTGATGAACCAGATGGTTGGGGCTGCATCGCCAGTGATGGCCACGAACTATCTGGCCTTAGGAAACAATTCGCCTTATGCCAACAATGCGCAGTTGACCATCGGCCAGACGAATCAATGGCATTTCTACATCGTCACCAACAAAGGACCGAATGCGCATTACATCAACGCCGCTTTCGTGACTTTTTTGCCGGCCACGTTGTCGCTTCCGCGTGAAGGTGTGTTCGCGGGCACCGACGCCAATTCCACGCGACCAGAGGCGGACATTGATTTGTTCGTAGCGAGCAGTTCTACAGCGGCGGGGTTGACGAACCTTGACCCGATAGTCATATCAAACTGTCTCAGTGGATCTGCCATTGGACAGACATCGAATAATCGATTTTACGCCGCATCATTGAGCCGTGGCGGCACGGAAGTTATCGTGGACAGTAGTTCCACGCCGGGGCAGGTGTATTACATCGGCGTCAAATCGGAAGACCAGACGGCGGCAGAATATGATTTCCTCCCAGAGTTTAGCAGCACTCCGTTCAGTCAGATGACCACCAATGGAGAAGTCGTGCAAATGTTCCCGGTGGATATTCCTGATGGCAACGCCACGTTACCCGGCTATACCAACACCATTGGACTTGCGATTTATCCGATTGATACTCGCCGGGTCATTGTCACCAACATTCTTGCCCAGCAAAATGTCGGCGACTTGGTCATTTCTCTGGATCATTCTTCTGTAAGCGGTGGTAACGGACAGGTGGTTTTGATGAACCATGATTCACCAAACGCGCCCGGAATTTATAAGAACATCTATGACGACAGTGGCCAAGGTGATGTGGTCGGCTCTCAACCCTCTGATGGTCCGGGCAGTCTGCAGAACTTTGCCCGCCATTCGGGTCAGGGTGTCTGGATAATGCATGCTGCAGACAATGCGCCCGGTTTTGTCGGCAATGTCCAAGGGACTTTGCTGGTTCAGCCGCACCAAGACTTAAAGAATGGCATTCAAGTGACCATTCAGCCCGGCACATGGTTTTATGATTACATTGAAGTGCCGGTCGGCTACACCAATCTGCTCGTGGCCGCCACCAATATCACACTGCCGCCTTCGATTTCACAACCGGTGCAGCTTTATTTGAACTACAATACGCAACCGACATTTTCAAATTATCTCGCCGAGGTTGATCTAACTAATGGCATTCCGCCGGGTAACTCCATTTCCTACGGTCCGCCACTTACACCCGGGACTTATTATGTAGGCCTCTTCAATTCAAGTCTGCTTGCGCAGACTGTTTACATCATTGATACGTTATCATTCAACTCATCCGCCATCTCGACGGTGGACTATGCCTCGACCGGGCCGGTGCCGCTGAAGGATGACGCGGTTACGTATGCCTATATCACTAATTTTGACCGGGCGGATACGATTCAGAATTTCAATGTCGGTCTGCGGGTGGATCACCAGCGTATCTCGGATCTGTCGTTCACTTTGGTCAGCCCCGACGGCACGCGTTATCTGCTGATGGAAAATCGTGGCGGCCAGAGCACCAACGGCTGCGGCGCAACCGTCATCACAACGAACATCACGCCGGTTTCGTCCTCAGGCGGGTCAACGGCGGTGGCGAATTTCATCCCGGTGGGTTTGACCAGCGGGAGCGTGAACATCAGCTACAATATGTTCACTGTTCCCGACCAGATGGCGGTGTATTATTCGACCAACCCGACACCGGCTAATCTGATCACGAATTTCTTCACCAGTGGGGCAGGGCAGATCACGGTCAGCTTTCCGCCAACCGGTGTTCCAGCCAGCTCCACCTTTCTGACCATCGTGATGAATCCGACGAATCAGCCGACGCGGACTTTTTGGAATTATACGGTTGGAGGGGTGCAAACGAATTATTACTACCTCGATTTCACCGAGGACACGAATTTGACGACCACGCCCATCAAGTATGCCGTGCCGCCGTTTGTGCCAAACACAGTATCCGGAATTTTGTGGACGGATAATTTTGACGCTTACTCGGCGGGGACTTATTTGACCAACCCGGCGCCGGCGTTTGGCAATTGGACGGTGTTGACGAATCAGGTCGAAATTATCAACACGAATCCACCGGCGAATTCTCCGCCCAACGCGCTGTCGCTGGACAATGGTGCAGTCGCCATCACGCTGCCGAACACAGTGGCCGGGCAGACGTATTTGCTACAATATGAACAAGGCAGTTCCGGCAGCGACATCACCAATTCGCCGTCCACCAATGCGAACTGGCAGGTGGTCAGCTATGTTTTCACCGCCACGCAAAACAACCAGTTGCTGCTGCTGGATGCGACCGGTAGCGCGACGTTCTCGTCCGGCTTCAACAACGCCGTCGTTCGCACATTTGTCACGAATACCGTGCTGGATGATTTTCAACTGACGACCGTGCCGTCCAACTTGTATTACCAGCCGGAGCAAGATGTGTCGCCGCTCAACGGCACGAGTGCTGCCGGCCTCTGGACGCTGGAAGTTTTGGATAATCGCGTGGGCGCGACTAATAACGCCGTGCTGGATAGTTGGTCGCTCGGTTTCACTTTTGCCAACACCAACTTCACGATTCCGAACGTCACCTTTACGAACGGTATTGGCCCAATCACGAACTCGCTGCCGGGCGGAGCCACCGCGTGGTATCTCATCACCGTGCCGACGAACGCGGACTTCGCGACTAATTCGCTGATCTTCGCGACGTTGCCGTTGAATCTTTGGTTCAGCACCAACGTGCCGCCGACGACCACGAATCTTGGTGATGTGCTGTTGCTCCCCAATTCCACGGGCGGCAACTCTGTGTTGAGCACCAATGGTTCGTCCATCAACCCGTCCACGGCCTACATCATTCCCGGTGGCACTTATTATCTCGGCGTGCAGAACAGCAACACGACGGTGGCGACTTATGCCGTAAATGTGACTTTCCATTTGCTGCCGTCCGCGCCGCAACTCTACACGCAGCCCGCGTCGGGCGTTTTGGATGTGAGCGCCACGCTGAACGCAGTGGCAATTCCCAACGGACTGCCGACGACGGTTTATTTCGGTTACGGCTCCACGACGAATTATAATTTCTTTTCCACGTCCACCGTCATCACGAACAATCTGACGGTGTCGAATCTGGTGGCGGCGGGCGTGAGCAATCTTTCGCCCGGAGCGGTCTATCACTTTCAAGCCGTCGGCACGAATGCGCTGGGCACGAATTACGGCGGTGATCTTACCTTCACGAATTTTTCGGATGCGCCGTCGGTTATCACGGAACCGGCGACGAACATCACGGCGACAACGGCCACATTGGAGGCGTTGCTGAATCCCGGCGGCGCGGCCACGGAGCTGTATTTTCAATATGGCCTGACCACGAACAGCCTGACGAATTTTTCCACGGCGCTGCTGTTTACGAATAATTTGAACGCGACGAATTATTGGGGCATCGGCATCACCAATCTTACGCCCGGCACGGTTTATTATTTCCAAGCCATCGCGACGAACAGCACCGGCACGAATTACGGCGGCATCTTGAGCTTCACGAATCTGTTTGCCGGGCCATTGCCTTACGCCTTCACTGCGCCGGCCACGCTGGCCACCGGTGCGAACGGCATGAATTTGAGCTGGGCCGCCCCCATCTACGACCAATTTCAAATCCAGTGGACCACCAATTTAACGCCGGTCGTTAATTGGACGACTTTACCGAACATCATCACTTCGACTTCCGGGGCGTTCTCGTTTACAGACACGAATGTGGTTTCCAGCATGAAGTTTTACCGTTTGATTCTGCTGCCGTAACGTTGGGAATTTTTCCGGCAACTCCGCCTTTGCATTTTTCGCGCCGTCGCGTAGTGTGGATTTTCGTTTGAACGGAAAATTCACACCATGAGTAAAGAGTTCATCAAGATCGGTGGCGCCCGCGAGCACAACCTCAAAAACCTCACGCTGCAAATTCCGCGTGACAAGCTGGTCGTCGTCACCGGCTTGAGCGGTAGCGGCAAATCATCGCTCGCCTTCGACACGATTTACGCCGAGGGCCAGCGCAAATACGTCGAATCGCTTTCCGCCTACGCGCGCCAGTTTCTTGACCAGTTGCAAAAGCCGGACGTGGATTTCATCGAAGGTTTGTCGCCGGCGATTGCGATTGAGCAGCGCAGTTCCGGCTCCAGCCCGCGCTCGATCATCGCGACGACCACGGAAGTTTATGATTATTTGCGTCTGCTTTACGCGCACATCGGCAAATCGCATTGCCCCGAAACCGGCGTGCCCATCTCCACCCAAAGCACCACCGAGATTGTGGACAAAATTCTCGCGCTGCCGCCGAAAGCTAAAGTGATGTTGCTCGCGCCTGTGGTGCGCCGGCAGAAAGGCGAATTCCGCGATGTGTTCGAACGATTGGCGCGCGAAGGTTTTGTGCGCGTCCGCGTGGACGGCGAGATGCTTGAACTCGGCGAACAGGCCGAGCGCATCAAACTGGACAAGAAAAAATTTCACAACATCGAAGCGGTGGTTGACCGTCTTGTGATTGATGACAAAATCCGCGTCCGCCTCGGCGATTCCGTAGAGATGTGTTTGCGACTTGGCGAGGGTGTGATGTTTGCGCTGCACCAATCGCCAACAACAACCGATGCGACGAAGTGGACCGAAACCCTGCACTCGAACAAAATGTGTTCGCCTGCGACCGGCAAGAGTTACGATCCGCCCACGCCGAAACATTTTTCGTTCAATGCTCCTTCCGGTGCGTGTCCCGTCTGCCATGGTCTCGGCCAAAAAATGGTTTTCGACGAGGCGCTCGTCGTGCCGAATTTTGACGAGCCGCTCGAAAGCGCCATCCAGCCGTGGCGGCGTGCGGGCAAGCGGATGAACATTTATTACAAAGCGATGCTGCGGAGTGTCGCCGCGCATTTCAACGTGGATTTGCAGACGCCGTGGAACTCTTTACCGGAAGATTTCAAACAAGTTTTGCTGCACGGCTCCGGCGAGGACAATGTGGAATTCAAGTTCTGGCGCGGCGGGAAAGTGAGCAGCATTGACCGTCCGTTCGAGGGCGTGCTCGTGAACCTTGAACGCCTTGCGACCGATAGCGAGAGCGAGTTCATGCGCAACCGCCTCAAGCAATACATGGCGCCGGAGTTGTGCGATGTCTGCGGCGGCAAGCGGCTGAAGCCGGAAATTCTCGCAGTTACGCTCGGCGGCGAGCAGTTTTTTTCCCAACTCAAAACTAAAAATTCAAAACCAAAAACTCTTAAGATCCCCGGCTTCTCCATCATGGACGTCTGCGGTCTGTCTGTGGAAAAAGCCGATGACTTTTTTGTGGCGCTCAAGCTCACCGAGTTCGAGCAAAAAATCGCCGGCGAAGTCATCAAGGAAATCCGCGCGCGGCTCGGCTTCCTCAAAAACGTCGGCCTCGGTTATCTCACGCTCGACCGCGAGAGCGGCACCTTGTCCGGCGGCGAGGCGCAACGCATCCGGCTCGCCACGCAGATCGGCGCGGCGCTCGTCGGCGTGCTTTACGTTTTGGACGAGCCGAGCATCGGGCTGCATCAACGCGACAACGACCGTTTGCTCGCCACGTTGAAAGGCCTGCGCGATTTGGGCAACACCGTGCTCGTCGTCGAGCATGATGCCGACACGATTCGCGCGGCGGATTACATTTTGGATCTCGGCCCCGGCGCGGGCGTGCACGGCGGCGAACTCGTCGCGGCGGGCACCTTGCCGGAAATTCTCGCGAGCAAAAAATCTTTGACCGGCCAATACCTCACGGGCGAACTGGAAATTGCCGTTCCCAAAAAACGCAATGTCCCCTCCGAAGACAAAGGCTGGCTCGAAGTCTTCGGCTGCCGCGAAAATAATTTGCAGAACATTGACCTGCGCATTCCGCTGGGCACGTTGACGTGCGTGACCGGCGTGAGCGGTTCCGGCAAAAGCACGCTCGTGAGCGACATCATGCAGCGCGCGCTGTTCCGCAAATTTTACGGCTCGAAAGAAAAACCCGGTGAACACAAAACGCTCAAGGGTTTTGAATCGCTCGACAAAGTCATCGTCATTGACCAGTCGCCCATCGGCCGCACGCCGCGCAGCAATCCGGCCACTTACACCGGCATGTTCAATCAGATTCGCGACCTCTTCGCGCAACTGCCCGCCGCGAAAGTGCGTGGTTATGCGCCGGGCCGTTTCAGTTTCAACGTCAAGGGCGGTCGCTGCGAAAAATGCGAAGGCGACGGCATCCTGAAAATTGAAATGAATTTTCTCCCGCCCGTCTATGTCGTGTGCGAGACGTGCAACGGCAAACGTTACAACCGCGAGACGCTGGAGATCGCCTACAAAGGCAAGAACATCGCCGATGTGCTGGACATGACCGTGGATGAAGGCGTGGATTTTTTCCGCGCCGTGCCGAAGATTGCCGCGCCGCTGGAAACCCTCGCGCAGGTTGGGCTCGGTTACATCCGGCTCGGCCAGCAGGCGACGACCTTGAGCGGCGGCGAAGCGCAACGCGTGAAGCTCGCCACCGAACTCGCACGGCGCGCGACGGGCAAGACGCTTTACATTTTGGACGAGCCGACCACCGGCCTCCATTTTCACGACGTGGCGAAACTGCTGGAAGTCCTGTTCAAATTGCGCGATACCGGCAACACCCTCGTCATCATCGAGCACAACTTGGATGTGATTAAGACGGCGGATTGGATTATTGACCTCGGGCCGGAAGGCGGCAGCGGCGGCGGCAAAATCATTGCCGAAGGTGCGCCGGAAAAAATCGTCCATGTGGCCGCCAGCCACACGGGACATTATTTGAAGAGCGTGCTCGCGTGAACCGCGATAGCGGAACCCGTAGCACGGTGGCAGCCCGCGCCAACGGCGGTTGGCTCCGGCGATTGGTTGGGTAGCGTAAATAGTCTCATTGCTTCTTTTCTAACTGTTCGATGCGACTTTCCAGCGAAGCAATCTTTGCCTCCAATTCTTTCTTGGAGTATTTACTACCGAATAGCTTGGCAATCCAATCCTGAATCCCTGTGACACTGAGTATAATCACGCAGATAGCAATCGAAATAGCCCAATCAATGAGTTTATCTGGTGTCATAATGTTTTTGTGTTGTGTTTGTTTTGGTGTCGCGCAAGTCGCCTAACGAAAAAAGCTGAGCCACCGCCGACTCGCGACGTGAACCGCGACAGCGGCGGTTGGCTCCGGCGACTTCCATGAGAAGTCAGTCAAGTTTGAGTTTCTGTCCACATGGTTTTTTTATGCTGAATGAGCGCCGATAGCAAGGCGGGAAGCGTAAAGCAGACTCAAACCGTCCAGACTTGATGAATAAGGAAAGCAGGAAAACAGGAACAAGTTTTTTCCTGCCTTCTTGCTTTCTTAATTAAAATCGTTTTGGCATCCGCGCCCGCAGCCGGCTGAACTGGATTTCCGGCTTTTTTCATTTCGCAATGTCGTTTAGATTCAGCGCATGGCTTTATTGCGGCGATGGCTTTTGATTTTGTCGGCGTTTCTGCTGGTCGGCGCGTCGGCGCTCGCCGCCGGCACGCGGGAAAGCCGCGCGTTCGCGGCGGCGGTGGCGGCGTTTCAAGATGGCAACTGGAGTCGCGCGGAAACGGCGTTCACGAATTTCGTCCAAAGATTTCCCGCTTCAACCAATGTGCCGTCGGCGGTCTTGCTGGCGGCGCAGGCGCAGTTTCAGCAGGGTAAATATGCGGTCGCGTCGGCGTGGCTGACGCCGCGCCTGACCAATGTCGGCGTGCTCGCCGACGCCTACACTTACTGGCTGGGCGAGGCGCAGTTTGCGCAGGGCGATTTCACCAACGCGGCGGCGACGTTGGTGGCGCTCACAAAAAATTTCCCCGACTCGCCGTTGCGGCTGACGGCCATGGTCGAGGCGGCGGCGGCGTATGCGCAATTTCCCGATTGGTCGCGGCACGATGCGCTGCTGGAAGACCCGAACGGAATTTTCGCCCGCGCGGCGGCGCGCGATGCGGACAATGCGCTCGTCATCAATGGCCGGCTCTCGCTGGCGCAATCCAAGGTGGCACAGAATGATTTTGCGGACGCCAAAAAAATTCTGGATTTGCTGAACGTAAAAATGCTCGCGCCGGAACAGGACTGGCAGCGGCAAAATCTGTTGTTTCAGGTTGAGCTCGGCTTGAACAACCTTGACGCGGCGCTGGCGGCCACGACGAATTTGCTGGCAGCCGCCCGGACTCCGGCGCAAGTGGCGACCAGCGTGGCGTTGCAGGCGACGGCGCTTGAAAAGAAGAAACTCTCGTCCGCCGCCGTGGCCGCGTGGTCGCAAAACCTCACGAACGGCGCGCCGGTGGAACGGCAGCGCGAGGCCGTGCTGAAAATCGCCGCGCTGGCGGTGGCGCAGGACAACGGAACCAACGCGACGGACAGCCTGCAAAAATACCTGGCGCAGTTCCCCAATTCACCGGTGGCGGAACTAGTGCTGATGACGCTCGGCGAACTGCATTTGAAAGATTTTCTGGCGACGGCCTCGCCGGATCAACTGGCGGCGGCGCAGACGAATTTCGACCAGTTCATCGGCGCGTTCACGAACAGTCCGCTGACGGGCAAGGCGTGTCTGGACCGCGGTTGGTGCAACTGGAATGCGCAGCAATACACCAACAGTCTTTTGGATTTTCGCGCGGCGTCGCAGCGACTGCCGGTTTCCACCGACCTCGCCGTGGCAAAATTCAAGACCGGCGACGCGCTATTCATGCTCAAGGATTTTGCCGGCGCGCGGGAAAATTATTTTGCCGTGCTGGACGGGTTTGACAATTTTCCCGAGGTTGCGAAATCGCTGGACGACCGCGCGCTCTACCAGATTTTGCGGGCGGATTTGCAGTTGGGCGATCTGCCGGGCGCGGAGGCGGCGGTGCAAAGGCTGCTGCAGGATTTTCCCGCGAGTGATTTTGCGGACAACGGGCTGCTGCTGGCGGGCGAGGCGTTTTCAGATTTTGGCCAGCCGGAAAAGGCGCGCGCGGTGTTTGAAGATTTTGCAAAAAAATTTCCGGATTCGCCGCTCGCGCCGGAGGCGGAACTGGCGGTGGCCCGCACGTTTGAGCGCAGCCAGGACTGGCCGGCAGCCATCACGAACTATGAAGGCTGGCTGAAAAATCATCCGACAAACGCGCTGCTGCCGCAGGTGCAATACGCGCTGGGCCGCGCGAATTACCAGAGCGGGCGCGAGACGAACGCGCTGCAAATTTTTGGCATGTTCGTCACGCAGTTTCCGACGAATGAACTCGCGCCGTCGGCGCAATGGTGGCTGGCGGATTCGTTTTTTCGCGCCGGAAATTACGTCGGCGCGGAGACGAACTACGAGCTGATCTTCCAGACGCTGGCGTGGAAGAACTCCGGACTGTTTTTCCCCGCGCAGCTCATGGCCGGTCGCGCCGCCGCCGGTCGGCTGGGTTTTTCAGACGCGAACGCTTATTTTGTCAAACTGCTGGATTCCGCCAGCGGCTGCCCGGATGACATAAAAACGCAAGTGCGTTTTGCCTACGCGGCGTCGCTGATGCAGACACCATCGGCGGACACGAACAATGCGCTGATGAATTTTCAACTGGCCACGAATGTTCTGGGTCAGTTGCCGCCGACGAACCGCCTGGGCGTGCTGGCGTTGAGCGAAATTGCCGACTGCAATTTTCAGCTTGGCGCGCTGGATGCAGCCACCAATGACTACGCGCAGGTGATGGCTTCGCCGTATGCGAGCGCCGGTTTGCGCAGCCGCGCGCAGGTCGGCCTGGGGCGCGTTCTGGAAAAAAAGGCCGAGGGTGCGGCGCCGGACGCGCGCAAGGCGCTGCTCGACCAAGCGTGTAATTATTATCTCAACGTGGTTGACAGCAGCTATGGCAAGGGGCTGGACGACGATGAATCTACCGATGCTTTCTGGGTGAAGAAAGCCGGGCTGCTGGCCCTGCCGCTGTTGTCGGCGGACAACTGTCCGACCAATTTTTTTGCGCGGATGGAAATCCTGTTGCCGCCGCTCAAGGACGCGTTGGAAAAGAAAAAAGCGTCGTTAAAAAATTGAAGCTGAAATAAAAAACGCCGTTCCGATTTTTTCGGAACGGCGTGTTGTTTTGTCCGGGAATCAAATCCATTTTTTCCGCAGCAGCCACGTCTTGATGACTTGCGTCAGCGCGACGTAGCAGAGCAGCGTCGCTGCGAGAATCGGCCAGAATTGCCACGGCAGCGGGACGAAATGGAGAATCGGCGCGAGCGGCGAATACGGCAGATATGCGCCAATGCCCATGATCAAAATCGTCGTCATCGAAAGTTGCCAGCTCGAACGCGATTGCACGAAGGGAATCAGATTCGTGCGGATGACGTGGATGATGAGCGTTTGCGTCATGATGGATTCCACGAACCAGCCGGTTTGAAACAGCGAGGCGGCATAGACTTTATCCGGGTCGGTGACGCCGGCAAAACGAGCCGACATTTCTACGGGCATCATCGCCAGGTTGCTGCACTTGAAGAAAAACCACATGACGGCAAACGTGGTGTAATCAAAAATCGAACTGATCGGGCCGATGAACATGATGAACCGTGCGATCTCGCCCATCGCCCACGGACGTGGCTTGGCGATCTGCGACGCGGCGACGTTGTCGGTCGGGATCGGCACTTGCGAAAAATCATAGAGTAAATTATTTGTGAGCAGTTGGATCGGCAGCATCGGCAAAAACGGCAGCCACGCGCTCGCGCCAAGCACGCTGAACATGTTTCCGAAATTGGAGCTCGCGCCCATGCGGATGTATTTCAAAATGTTGACGAACACTTTGCGGCCTTCGATCACGCCTTCTTCGAGCACTATCAAATCTTTTTCGAGCAGGATGACGTCGGCGGATTCCTTGGCGATGTCAACGGCGTTGTCCACGGAAATGCCCACGTCGGCGGCACGCAGCGCGGGCGCGTCGTTGATGCCGTCGCCCATGAAGCCGACGACGTGCTTGTTGCGTTGCAGCGCGATGACGACGCGTTTTTTGTGCGCGGGTGAAAGGCGCGCGAACACATCCGTCGTCTCAACGGCCACGGCGAGCTGCTCGTCCGACATTTTTTCCACGTCGTTGCCGAGGATGATTTTTTCCGCGTTGATGCCGACCTCGGTGCAAACTTTGCGTGAAACCAAATCGTTGTCGCCGGTCAAAACTTTGATTGTGATGCCCTGCTGGCGCAAAACGGAAATGGCTTTTTTCGCGGTGTCCTTGGGTGGATCGAGAAACGCGAGATAGCCGGTCAATACAAGCTCATTTTCATCCGCCTTGGAATACGCCGTCTGCGCGCCGACTTTTTTGTTCGCAATCGCGAGCACGCGAAAACCGTCGCTGCTCAAATCATTTACTTGTTCTATTAGATTGCCGACGAGAATCGGTTCCATCGGAAATACTTCGCCATCGCTCTCGAAGTGAGTGCAGCGTGCGAACACCGCTTCCGGCGCGCCTTTGGTCAGCATTTGCCGCTGGCCGTCCGGTCCTTCGACGACGACCGACATCATGCGGCGTGAAAAATCAAACGGGATTTCGTCGGCCTTGTGATATTTTTCGACGGAAAGTTCCTGATGCAACTCGGTGTATTTTAGCACCGCGCGGTCGAGCACATTTTTCAGACCGGTTTGGAAATGGCTGATGAGATAGGCGTCGCGCAAAACTTCGTTGCTCTCTTTTTTGAAGACGTCGCAATGGATTTCGAGAATGACGTGGTCAATCGTGAGCGTGCCGGTTTTGTCGCTGCAAAGCACATCCATCGCGCCGAAGTTCTGGATGGAATGCAGCCGCTTGACGATGACTTTTTTCTTGGACATCGCGAGTGCGCCTTTGGACAGACAGACGGAAACGATCATCGGCAACATTTCCGGCGTCAGGCCAACGGCGACGGCGAGCGAAAAGAAAAAGGCTTCCTTCCAATTATGTTTCGTGATTCCGTTGATGACGAACACCAGCGGCACCATCACGACCATGAACCGCAACATGAGGTAGGTGAATTTTTTGACGCCTTTGTCGAAAGCGGTTTCCACCTGATTGTCGGCGAGGCTGCGGGCAAGTTTTCCAAAATAAGTCTGCGCGCCGGTGGCGACGATGACCGCCGTGGCCGAACCGCTTTCCACGCTCGTGCCGAGAAAACAAATGTTCGTGTGCTCGATGGAAGAAACATTTGTGCGTGCGTCGCGTGCGTCGGTTTTTTCCACCGGCATGGATTCGCCGGTGAGCGTGGCTTGAATAATAAATAAATCTTTCGCGGTCAGTAGTCGCACGTCGCCGGGAATCATGTCGCCGGCAGAAAGTTTCACCACGTCGCCGGGCACTAGCTGCTTGAGCGGAATTTCCTTCGGTTGCCCGTCGCGCACGACCGTCGCGGTGACGCTGATCATGGCCTTGAGTTTTGCCGCCGCGTTGTCCGCCTTGGTTTCCTGAATGAAGCGCAGGGAAATTCCCAGCAACACCATTGCGACCATCAGCACACCGCCAGCGATGTCCGAAGCGCTGCCCGCTGTGGCGAACGTGATGATCGCGAGCACGGAAAGCAGAATCACCAGCGGATTCCGCACAGCGAGATAAATCCGCTGCAGCCAGCCCTGATGTTTTTCTTCCGCGACCTGATTGGGGCCGAATTTTTCCAGCCGCGCCGCCGCCTCGTCTTCGGTCAGGCCGTTGGGTGTGGTGTCGTGCAGTTGTAAAACTTCGGGAATCTCTTTGGTCGCGGCTTCGTTGACGAGGTCGCAGACACGCGCGGCGGAAGGAACATTGGAGCTGGCCATAAAAATAATTTTTGCCTGACCAAAGTAACCAAACAGTTGCAAAACGGCACGTTAAGTTTTTGTGAAATGGCAATTTTTTTGCCGCCGTGCGCCGGCAGTTTTGGAGGTTGCGCGCGGCGTTCCAGACCGAGCAATCAGGTTGATTCGGCGTCCGCAAAATTTTCCGTTTTGCCAACGCCTGCGCTTGACGGATTTGGCGTGAAAGTTCATCTTGAAACTGCCCGCCGCAAGTCGGGCAAATCAAGAAGGCGCATTCACGACACATCATGAAAAATAACCGCACCCCCGAAATGGTTTCTCCCATCGAAGATTTTCTCCAGGAAGTCCACCAGAAATGCGCGGCGGACACGGCTGGCTCGGTCGCAACCTACATTCCCGAACTCGCGAAGGCCGACCCAGACTGGTTTGGCATTTGTCTCGTTACCGCCAACGGCTCGGTCTATGAAATCGGCGACACGCGGCAGGAATTTACCATCCAGTCCATTTCCAAACCGTTCGTTTACGGACTCGCGCTCGAAGACAATGGCCGTGACGCCACGTTGGACCGCGTCGGCGTTGAGCCGACCGGCGATGCGTTCAATTCCATCAGCCTCGATCCTGGCACGGGCCGGCCGCGCAATCCGATGATCAATGCGGGCGCAATCGCGACCGCCGGTTTGATTGCGGGAAAAACTCCGGCCTCGCGGTTCAAAAGAATTTTGGAAACATTTTCGCTTTACGCTGGTCGGGAACTGACGCTGGATGAAAAAGTTTATCAATCTGAAAGCGAGACGGGACATCGCAATCGCGCCATCGGTCACATGTTGCGAAATTTCGACAAGCTCACCGGCGATCCCGCGCCCACGACGGAAATTTATTTCAAGCAGTGCTCCATTTCCGTGAATTGCCGCGACCTCGGCATGATGGCCGCGACGCTCGCCAATCGCGGCGTGAATCCGCTCACCGGCAAGCAGGCGTTGCGCGGCGAATATGTCGAAAGCGTGTTGAGCGTGATGGGGACGTGCGGCATGTATGACTACGCGGGCGAATGGCTTTATCACGTAGGCATTCCTGCAAAGAGCGGAGTAGCCGGCGGCGTGCTCGCGGTGCTGCCGGGGCAGATTGGCATCGGCGTTTTTTCGCCGAAGCTCGATGCGCATGGCAACAGTGTGCGCGGCATTCGTGTGTGCAAAGAATTATCACGCCATCTGGATTTGCATTTGTTCAACCGCCCGGTCGTCGGCAAATCCACCATCCGCGCGAAGTTCACCGGCGCAGAATTTAATTCCAGCCACGTTCGCACCGCCGAGGAAGGCGTGGCGTTGCGCGAGCTGGCTAAAGTCATTCACGTTTTTCAACTGCAAGGTCATCTGGCCTTCGCGACCACCGAGTCGGTTCTGCGCGAGGTTTTGGAAGCGGCGGAAAAAATCCATTTTCTCATTCTCGATCTGAAGCGCGTCTTGAGCCTGAACGAAAGCGCCGGGCATCTGCTGCATTCGCTTGTCAGCAAACTCCACGCCGCCGACAAGACTGTGATTTTCACGCACTGCGACCACCTGCCGTTGCTGCGACGCATGATGAAGAAAAAACTGGCCGGGCATTTTGAAGAGCAATTCACGACGTATTTCAACAACGATCTCGCGCTCGAATGGTGCGAGGAATCGCTGCTGGAAAACACCCAATACGCACACTCGCTGACTTACAAGGCCAAGCCCGCCGAATACGAGCTGCTAAAAGATTTGTCCGCCGCCGAACTCAAAATTGTCCAGCCGCTGCTCAAGCCGCGCAGCTACAAGCGCGGACAGTTCATCATCAACGCCGGCGACGCCGCCCGCGAAATGTTTTTCCTCGCGCGCGGCCACGTCAGCGTGCTGTTGCCCGGCGAGGAACGGCATCGGCTCGCGACCTTTTCGCCCGGCATGTCCTTCGGCGAAATGGCATTTCTCGACGGCGCGCCGCGTTCCGCCAATATCGTCGCCGACTCCGAGGTCGAATGCGATCTGCTCACGATGGAAGATTTTCAGGCGCTCGGCGAAACGCATCCGACCATAAAAATTAAAATCCTGGCCAATCTTTCCCTGAACCTGACCGGCAAGCTGCGCAAGGCCAACCGCGAGATGAGCGTGTTTGAGTGACGACGGAGCGCGGCTGTGTCGCAGACCAGCCGCAGCAATTTAAACGCGCTGACGCTTCGCGCACAGCCGCGCTCCGAAACTTGTTTTCACGCACGAAGCTGGCAACCTGTCCGCCATGTTGTCACAGGAAGAAATTCAAACCGCGCTCAAGTCCGTAAAATATCCCGGCTATTCGCGCGACATCGTTTCGTTCGGCCTCGTCAAAGACATTTCCGCTGCGAACGGCGCGGTGAGCGTCACGATGCAATTGACTTCGCCGAATCCCGAAGCCGCGCAGCAGATCAAAATCGAAAGCGAGCGCGTCCTCAAAAATCTTTCCGGCGTGAATCACGTTCACGTCGAAGTGCGCCAGCCTGCCGCCGGGCAAGCCGCGCCGACAAATCCGTTCGCGAATCAAAATAAAGTTTCCGGCGTAAAAAGAATCATCGCCATCGCCAGCGGCAAGGGCGGCGTGGGCAAATCCACTTGCTCGGTCAACCTTGCGTGCGCGCTCACGCATCTCGGTGCGAAAGTCGGGTTGCTGGATTGCGACATTTACGGGCCGAGCATTCCGCTGATGATGGGCGTTCACGAAAAACCGACCGTCAACGCCGCCGAGCGCCTCGTGCCGCCGGCCAATCACGGCGTGAAAGTGATGAGCATCGGCTTGCTGGTCACGGACGACCAGCCGGTGATTTGGCGCGGGCCGATGATCACGAAGACCATCCAGCAATTTCTCCTCGCCGTCGAGTGGGGCGAACTGGATTTTCTGCTCGTGGATCTGCCGCCGGGCACGGGCGACGCGCAACTTTCCCTCTGCCAGACCGTGCCGCTCGACGGCGGCGTCATCATCAGCACGCCGCAGGAGGCGTCGCTCGGCGTCGTGCGCAAAGGCATCGCGATGTTCCGCAAGGTGAATGTGCCGATCCTCGGCATCGTTGAAAACATGAGCTACTTCACCACGCCGAACGGCGAGCGCGTGGAAATTTTCGGCCACGGCGGCGGCAAGGACGAAGCCGCGCGGCAAAAGGTTCCGTTCCTCGGCGAAGTGCCGATCTTCACCGAAATCCGCGAAGGCGGCGACCGTGGGATGCCGATTGTGGTTTCCACGCCGAATCACGTGGCGGGCAAGGCGTTCATTCAAATCGCGGAAACGCTGCGGAAGAACTTAAATGTGGATTAAATTTTGAAAACGACGACGAAAGAAAAATCCTACGGCGACACGACACGATAGAACATTGTGTCTGCATTTGTTGACAATGAATTGGTGTAATCCATAAGTGTCGAAGTGCTTAAAAAATTTGTGACATCGAACCAGCTTTGGAGATTGGTGGTGGCTTGGACGCGATAATTTTTACCCGCTTCCATGGCAATCATCAGCGAGTCTCCATTTAAGCCGGAGTGGCTTAAAAAATAGAGCTGTGCCGGGGTCAGCGATGGATTGTAGATAACGCTTAATGCGACAACGCTGCTGGTCACAGAACCAACCACATTACTGATAACAACGAAGTAATTGCCAATGTTGTTGCTCGTGACGTTGTTCAGTGTCAGTGAACTTAAATTATTTGAAACGGTGAGCGCATTGTTGAACCACCACTTGTAAGTTAGCGGCGTCGCACCCGTCACACCAATTTTGAAAATTACTGTAGTATAAGCATTGGTGGTTACGTTCGCAGGAAGATCATTTGTAATCGCTGGTGGCAGGCGCACGGTAAGAACAGCAACGCTGCTGGTTGCCGAGTTCACAAGATTGGTCACGACAACAAAATAATTTCCGGCATCCGTCGCTTGAGCATTGCTGACCGTATAAAGAGAATTCGTTGCGTCAGTGATAAGGTTTGTGCTGTAAGAATTGGTTGTGCCGGAAATCACCCACCATTGATAACTCAACGGCGCGCTACCAATCGCCGTAACCATGAAATTTGTGCTGCCACCGAGGTTGACCGTCTTGCTCGCCGGATTTGTGACAATAATCGGTGCGCCGACATCAACCACGGCCAATGTGACGACACTGCTGGTCGCTGAACCAACCACGTTGCTGACGACGACAAAATAATTTCCGGCATTGACGGTTGTTAAATTTGAAATCGTCAGTGAACTCAAATTATTTGAAACAGTTAAGGCATTGTTGAACCACCATTTGTAAGTTAGTGGCGTCGCACCTGTGACACCCAAAATGAAATGAACCGTTGCGCCCGCGTTCGTAGTCATGCTTGCTGGAAGGTCGTTCGTAATTGTCGGCGGCAAACGCACGGTGAGAATGGCTACGCTGCTAGTCGCCGAACTCACGAGATTTGTCACAACCACAAAATAATTTCCAGCGTCGGTCGCCTGTGCATTGCTGACCGTGTAAAATGAATTCGTTGCGCCAGTGATAAGGTTTGTGCTGTAAGAATTGGTTGTGCCGGAAATCATCCACCATTGATAATTCAATGGCGCGTTGCCAATGGCCGCAACTGCAAAATTCGTGCTGCCGCCAAGATTGACCGTTTTGCTCGCAGGATTTGTGACGATGATGGGTGCGCCAACATTAACAATGGTCAGCGTAACGACGCTGCTTGTCACAGAACCAATCGCATTGCTGACAACGACAAAATAATTTCCATCACTGGCAGTCGTTAAATTTGAAAGCGTGAGCGAACTTGAATTATTTGAAACAGTTAAGGCATTGTTGAACCACCATCGGTAAGTTAATGGTGTCGCGCCGGTCACGCCCACAGTCAAATGCACCGTTGCGCCAGCATTCGTGGTCACGTTCGCAGGAAGATCGGTGGTGATGAGCGGACTGTCATTTGTAAGAGCGAGGCTATAACTGTAACCACCTGCAATCGCCAAGACGCTGTGCAATCCTGAAGTCTTGTTTGTTTGCACATTTATCTGTCCGTATGTGTCATCGCCCCAAGCCGTAACAGTGCCGTCATTCCGCAAAGCGATGCTGTGGGTGTAGCCCGCAGCTACGGCGACTGCGTTTGTTAAATCCGTCGGTGAATCGGCCTGACCATAAAAATCATAACCCCAACCTTCGACTGTGCCATCCGCTTTGAGCGCAAGGCCGTGAAAACCACCAGCAGCAATGGCGACAATATTTGTCAAATCTGTTGGAATATCAATCTGCCCATAAAAATTATCGCCCCAACCCTCGACTGTGCCATCGCTTCGCAGTGCCAAACTAAAAGAATTGCCACAAGCAATGGCGATGGCGTTTGTCAAATCGGCTGGCACGTTGGTCTGTCCGTAAAAATTGTAACCCCAACAAATCACAGTGCCGTTACTTTCAAGTGCTGCGCTATGAAAAGCGCCAGCGGCGATGGCGACAACATTGCTCAAGCCCAGCGGAATGTCAGCCTGACCAAAATATTCATTTTGAGAAGGATCGCTGTTAAAATAATTGCTGTTGATGCCCCATCCGACGACTGTGCCATTAGTCGTAAGTGCCAGACTGTGATCGCGTCCAGCCGCAACTGCGATGGCTTTCAAACCTGACGGCACGTTTGTCTGGCTGTAAACATTCAAACCCCAGGCAACAACACTGTTGGTGGATTTGATTGCCAGATTATGCCAGTAACCTGCGGCGATGGATTTCATTCCTGCCAAATTAGGAGCGCTCGCTGCAGATTCTGTATTAGTTCCCCAACTAATTATATTTGCGCGCAGGAATTGAATTGAAAAAAGAAACGCCAAAGCAATGGAAAAAATAAACCCAACTGCTTTCAAAGATTGAAGCTGTTTGTGTATCCAACTTTTCATAACCTCTATTTGAGGAATAATTGAAGCATACGGACAGTTTTCATTCGAGCAAGCAGAAATCACCCTGCGTTTTTGAATTTTTCAGCGGTTCACTTTTCTATTGCGCGTTTGGCCGCACCAAAAGAAGTTACGCGCGTCATCAAGGCAAAGCCAACGTGGTCTTTTGCGACGGCCACGTCGAATCGCCGACGCTGCCATTTCTGTTTGCCGACACCAACGACGCCGCCTTGTCCCGCTGGAATCGCGACCACCAGCCGCACCGCGAAAAACTTTCGCCGTGATTCCTAAATCCGCACCGAAATGTTCTTCTCCTGCAAAAACCGTTTCACGTCGCCGACGGTGTAAGTGCCAAAGTGGAAAATGCTCGCGGCGAGGACGGCGTCGGCTTTGCCTGCCAATAAAACTTCGGCCATGTGTTCGAGGCTGCCCGCGCCGCCGCTGGCCACCACCGGCACGCCCACGGCTTCGCTCACGCGTCGCGTGATGACCAAATCAAATCCGGCTTTCGTGCCGTCAGCGTCAATGGAGTTCAAAACAATTTCGCCCGCACCGAGCGCGACGGCGCGTTTGGCCCATTCCACGGCGTCGAGGCCGGTGTCTTTGCGTCCGCCGTGCGAGAATACGCCCCATTTGTCGGGCGCGATTTTTTTTGCGTCAATGGAGACGACGATGCACTGGCTGCCGAATTTTTCCGCGCCCTGCCGGATGAGTTCGGGATTGGCGATGGCGCTGGAATTGATGGAAATCTTGTCCGCCCCGGCGCGCAGCATGGTGAACATGTCTTCCACAGACTTGATACCGCCGCCGACGGTGAGCGGCATGAAGCATTGGTCGGCGGCGCGTTCGATGACGTCCACCATCGTGCCACGCCCGTGCGCGGTGGCGGTGATGTCGAAGAAAACCATTTCGTCCGCGCCCTGCTCGTTGTAGCGGAGCGCGAGTTCCACGGGGTCGCCGACGTTTTTGAGTCCGCCGGTTTCGGCGACGCCGAACTGGACGCCGCGCGTGACCTGGCCGTCGTGGACGTCGAGGCAGGGGATGACACGTTTGGCAATCACATTGAACATTAAAGGCGGAGTTGCGTCCAAGGGCAAATGCTATTAGAGATAATTTACTTGAAAGCGAATGGTTACCGGCACAAGAATTAAGCCGCATCAAAATGAATGACTCGTTCACCATGAAAAAAATTTCCGTCATCGCGATTTTCGCTGGCCTGCTGGCCGTGGCGACCGGCTGCCGCACTGACTACGGCGCGGGCAATCCGTATCAGCCGGGGCCGACGGCGGGCAAGGACGTGGGCGCGGGCGTCGGCACGGTGGCGGGCAACGTCGCGGGCTTCGGCGTCGGCACGGTGCAAGGCACGACGCATGGCTTCGCCAACTCGTTCAATCCGCAGTATCACATGGTGCGTTATTGGAAGACGGAGACGACGTCGGACGGCCGCACGGTGCAGATTCCGTATGACATTTTGGTGGATCAGTATGGCCGTCCGGCCACCATGCCCGCACCGACCGGCAATTCCGCGCCGCCGCCGGCGAAATAATTTTCCGCTGGAGAATTGAAATCAGCTGGCGGCATGGCCGGCGCAACCCCATCAAAAAGTATTTTTCATCCGAGGAAATTGTGAAGGTTCAAGGAAAATTCTTTTTCAAAAAATTCATCTGCCTCGTCCTGCCGGTTTTGGCCGTGAGCTTTCTTGGCGCTGGCTGCAAAACTTACGAGCAGGAGAACAAGGTTATTGTCTATTGGCATCAGGGTGATGTGACGAACGCCGTCACCGAAGCCACGAAGCAGGCGGATAAACATGCGGGCGGCAAGGACGCGATCGTCTGGCGCTTGGAACAGGGCGCGGTGCTGCGCGCCGCCGGACGTTACGACGACAGCAACCAGGCGTTCGACGTGGCGCAAAATAAAATTGATGACTATTCGCAGATGGCGAAAATCCGGCTCGGCCAGGAGACCGGCGCGTTGCTCTCCAATCAAGCGAACCTCGCCTACGAAGGCCGTTCCTACGACGGCATCATGCTCAACACCTATCGCGCGCTGAATTATCTCGCGCTGGGCCAGCCGGATAAGGCGCGACCGGAAATCATCCGCGCTTATCAACGCCAGCAGGACGCGGTCGCGGACAACCGGCGGCGCATCGAAAAAACGCAGGCCGAAGCCGCCGAGCAAAAGGACAGCGCGGCCATCCGTAGCGCGGAGCAAAGCCCCGAATTCCAATCGCAGTTGCAAAATTCGATGGCGGGCATCAACGACATCAAGGTTTATTCCGATTACGTCAATCCATTCACCGTTTATCTCGACGGAATTTATTTCATGGCCAACGCGGTGGACGGATCGGATTTGGAGCGCGCACACAAATCGCTGGCGCGTGCGGCCAGTTGCGTGCCGGGCAACAAATATGTGCAGCAAGATTTGGCGGCGGTGAATGATTTTTTGAACGGCCGCCCGCCCGCCGCGACGACGTATGTGATTTTTGAAACCGGCTGCGCGCCGATGCGCGACCAGATTCAGATCAACATCCCGATTATTTTTTCAAAAGTTTCCTACATCGGCGCCGCGTTCCCGACCATCAAGCCGCAGGGGGATTTTCAACGCAGCCTGACCGTGACCGCGAACGGCAAAAGTTACAATACCGAAATCATTTGTAGCCTGGACAGCATCGTTAAGCGGGATTACAAAAATGAACTGCCGGTCGTCATCACCAAAACCATCGCGTCAACGGTCGTCAAAGCCGCCGCCGCGTATGTCGCCAACGATGCCGCGCGGCAGCAGAACGACTGGGTCGGTTTGCTCGTGCAGGCTTCGACAGCGATTTATCAAATGGCCGTAAACATCGCCGATACGCGCACCTGGACGACGCTGCCGAAGGAGTTTCAAATCTGCCGCCTGCCCACGCCGGCAGATGGAAAAATTTTATTGTCCACGGCTAATGGCATGACGCTGGCCGTCGCGCTGGCCGGTGTAAAAAATGATTTGACCCCGGCGGGCGGCGTGCAAGCATCTTTGAACGCTGGTGCCGCCATCAATGTCGTTTATGTGAAGTCCATCGGTGCGGGGACGCCGCTGTTGGTCAGCCAGTTCAAATTAAAATGAAAATAAAATTTATCGCAATGTTGGCCGCCGCGCTCGCGGTGGCGGGTTGTCACAACAGCATGAACTCGGTGCAGAATGCGCAGCAGGTTGGCCAGCGCACCATGATTTCCGACCAGCGCGTCATCAGCGACACGGGCCTCGCCCGTAAGGTCGGCGTGGTCGGCATTAACACGGTGACGACGCCCGGCGGCTTTCTCAAGGTGCAGGCGGAGCTGCTCAACCAGACCGGTTCGTTGCAGACGTTCAACTACCGCTTCGAGTGGTTTGACTTGAACGGAATGCAAATCAGCGATTCCGCCAGCGCCGCCGTCGCCGCTGAAATCAACGGGGGCGAAAGCAAATTCATCAGTGCGGTCGCGCCGACGGAAGCCGCCAAGGATTTCCGTCTGAAACTGATTCTCGGCAAATAATCATTCATCCTGAAACGAACCAAAAAATGAAAAATCAAATCATTGTTTCCCTCGTCGCCGTCAGTGCGGCGTTCATCACCGGCTGCGGCACCGACGCGCATTACGTCGAGACCGGCGGCAACCGGAACATCGTCAGCGTCGGCCAGATCAACATCCAAGACTACATCCAGGCCGCTGATACCATGACTGGCGAACTGCTGGCGTCCGGCGCGCTTGGTCGTGTGAAAAACCCGCCCGCGATTCTCGCCATCAGCCGCATTGTCAACAACACCGGCAACCAGATTGACACCGACCTGCTGATCAAAAAAATCCGTGTCGCCCTGTTGCAAAGCGGCAAGGCCGTGACCACCACCACGTTCGGCCTCGGCGGCCAGTCGGAAGATCCGCTCGCCAAACAGATGCAGCAGACCACACATCCGGCGGACTTCAGCCTGTCGGGAAAAATCATCCAGTTGAACGCCGGCGCGGGCGACACCAAGCAGGCCACTTACAGTTTCCAATTGTCGCTTACCGATACGCAGGGGTTGGCGGTCTGGGAGGGTGAAAAGGAAATCACCAAGCAAGGCACGCGCGGTGGTATTGGTTTCTGATTCATAAATTCAATTCGCGACGCCGGTGGAAAATTTCCCCCGGCGTTTTTGCTTTTCCTCAAACCGCTAAATGATATAGTAAACCCCTTGGTTGCCGGTGTGGCGGAATTGGCAGACGCGCTAGACTCAAAATCTAGTATCTTCAACGATGTGTGGGTTCGACCCCCTCCGCCGGCACCAACTGAATCAAGAGGTATTTTTTCCAAGTAGAAGACACGCTCGCGATGGGGATTTAATCAAACTGGTGGAATGGTGCGCGCGGCGGGGGTCGAACCCACAACCTTCAGCTTCGGAGGCTGACGCTCTATCCAATTGAGCTACGCGCGCAAATTCGCACTGTCCAACGAAAATTGACCGGCAGACATTATGCGCAGTTTGCGCAGGGCGGCAAGCAGTATTGGCAAAAGTGGAAACGAGAAACCGGACAACTGAAACCGGAATCCCAACCGCCGTTCGATTGGCATTTCGCAATTTTTAGCTTTTCAGGTTTCAAGTTTCCGCTTTCAAGTCTCTTCTCCTTGTCGGCGCGGATTTCTCTGCTATTCTCCACGGCTCGTTTGTGACCATCACCGAAGAAATCCAGCGGCGACGCACGTTCGCCATCATCTCGCATCCCGACGCCGGTAAAACGACGTTGACGGAGAAGCTGCTGCTTTACGGCGGTGCCGTGCAACTCGCCGGCTCCGTGACCGCGCGCAAAAATCAGCGCGCCACGACGAGCGACTGGATGGAGCTGGAAAAAAAGCGCGGCATCTCGATCAGCTCGACCGTGCTGCAATTTGATTACGACGGCTATCGCCTCAACCTGCTCGACACGCCCGGCCACAAAGATTTTTCCGAGGACACCTATCGCGTGCTGACCGCCGTGGACGCCGTCGTGATGGTGATTGATTCCGCGAAAGGCATCGAGCCGCAGACGCGAAAACTTTTTGAAGTCTGCCGTCAGCGCGGCGTGCCGATTTTCACGTTCATGAACAAGTGCGATCGGCCGATGAAAAATCCGCTCGAGCTGATTGACGAACTCGAGCGCGTCCTCGGCATCGGCGCGTTTCCGGTGAACTGGCCCATCGGTAACGGCCCGGAATTTCAAGGCATCTACGATCGGCAGACGAAAACAATGCACACATTCGAGCGCGTCGTGGGCGGCAAACATCGCGCGCCCGTTGTTGTCGGTGGACTGCACGATCCCGAAGTGCGCGGAAATTTAAGCGACGCGGAATTTGCGAAGACGCTCGAAGAACTCGAAATGCTCGAACTCGCCGGTGAATCGTTCGACGAAGCCGCCGTGCTCGCGGGCAAAACGACGCCGGTTTTTTTCGGCAGCGGCGTGAATAATTTCGGCGTGCAGCTTTTGCTCGACGGCTTTCTGAAACATTCGCCCGCGCCGAAATCACGCGTGATGGGCGGCATCGAGATCGCGCCGGAAAATCCGGCGTTTTCCGGTTTCATTTTCAAAATTCAGGCGAACATGGATCCGAAGCATCGCGACCGCATCGCATTTATCCGCGTCTGCTCCGGCAAGTTCGACCGCGACATGACGGTTTTTCATTCGCGCTCCGAGAAAAAAGTTCGCCTCTCCAGTTCGCACAAACTTTTCGGCAACGAACGCGAGACCGTGGATGAGGCCTTTCCCGGCGACGTCATCGGCCTAGTCGGTCACGACAGTTTCGGCATCGGCGACACGCTGACGACCGATCCAAAAATTCTCTACAAGGAAATTCCTCGCTTCACGCCGGAGGCATTTTCGTATCTGCACAATCCGAACACGGGGAAATATAAACAATTCCGCCAGGGCCTCGACCAGTTGTTGCAGGAAGGCGTCATTCAGGCGCTTTATCTGCGCAATTCTTCCGTCAAAACGCCGCTGCTCGCCGCCGTCGGGCCGCTGCAATTTGAAGTCGTCCAGTTCCGTCTCGAAAGTGAATACGGCGCGGAATCCCGCCTCGAACCTGCATCGTGGAGCGTTGTCCGCTGGCTGCCCACCGACATCACCGAGGAGCAGCTCGACGGTCTCTCTTTACCCACCGGCGCAAAGCTCGCTTATGACATCGGCAAAAATGCCGTCATTCTTTTTCAAAATGAATGGTCCGCAAATTACTTCGGCGAGACGAATAAGAATACGCCGCTCTCCGCGCTGCCCGTGCAAACGGCGAAAGAATAAATTTTAATGTCCACGCTCATCTCTGCTTCCGACGTAACTGTCCGTTACGGCAATCGCACCATTCTGGATTCCGCCACGCTGGGCATTCAGGAAGGCGACCGCATCGGTCTCGTCGGTCGCAATGGCTGCGGCAAGACGACGTTCCTGAAAATCCTCGCGGGTCTGCAAGCGCCCGATAGCGGCGAAGTGAGTCGTCAACGCGATCTTGTGGTGAGCTATCTGCCGCAGGATTTCATGCTCGATGCCACGAAGAATGTTTACGAAAACATCCGCGACGGCGCGCAACATGTCTTGGGACTCATCAAGGAATTTGAATCGCTGCCGCATGACTCCAAACGCCATGAGTATCTGGAGCAACGCATCATGGTGCTGGACGGTTGGACGGTGGACCGCCGTATCGAAATCGCGATTGAACATCTGAATTGCCCGGCGGGTGATCGAAAAATCGAGTCGCTTTCCGGCGGCGAGAAACGGCGCGTGGCGATGGCGCGCGCGATTGTTTCGCAGCCGGATTTTCTGCTGCTCGACGAGCCGACGAACCATCTCGATCCGGAATCCATCGAATGGGTGGCGGAATTTCTGGAAAGTTTCAGCGGCGCATTTCTCGTCATCACGCATGACCGCTATTTTCTCGACCGCGTGGCGTCCACGATTCTGGAGCTTTACGACGGCAAATTCTTTTCCCACGCCGGCAATTATACCGATTATCTGTTGGCCAAGGCGGAACGGCAGGAAGCCGATGCCGTCATCGAGCACAAACGCCAGATGTTTCTGAAGAAGGAACTCGCCTGGGTGCGGCAAGGTCCGCGTGCTCAGCGCAGCAAGCAGAAGGATCGTTTCGAGCGTTACTACGACGAGGCCGCGAAGGACGGGCCGATGATCGAAGAGGACATGGAACTGTGCATTCCGCCGCCGCCGCAACTCGGCAACCGCACGGTGGACGTGACCAATCTCGGTATGGAACTCGGCGGCAAAAAATTATTTTCCGGTTTCAATTTCACGTTCCAGAACGGTCAGCGCATCGGTGTGTGCGGTCGCAATGGTCTCGGCAAATCCACGTTGCTGAAAATCATGATCGGTCAGATTCAGCCGACCGAAGGTTCTGTCAAAACCGGCCAGCTCACGAAATTTAATTACGTGGACCAAGGCCGCTTGCAGTTGAACGAGGAACGCACGGTATTGGACGAGGCGTCTGACGGCACGGAGTTCGTCATCTGGGGTGATTCGAAAATTTCGGTGCGTTCGTATCTCAAACGCTTTCTGTTTGCCGACGACCGCATCCTGACGCTGGTGAAAAAATTGAGCGGCGGCGAACGCAGCCGCCTGCTGCTGGCCAAGATTCTCAAGTGCGGCGGCAACTTCCTCATCCTCGACGAGCCGACGAATGATCTCGATCTGCCGACGTTGCGCGTGCTGGAAGAGGCGTTGACCGCATTTCCCGGCGTCGTGTGTGTCGTCAGCCATGACCGCTATTTTCTGAATCGCGTCTGCACCGACATCCTCGCGTTTGAAGGCGATGGGAAGATTCATCACAGCGTCGGCGATTACGATTATTATCTGGAGAAGAAAAAGAAGGCTGTCGTAGCGGCGGCTCGGCAGAGCGCCGCCATTCTTTCGACAAATAAATCGGCGGCACTCTCCCGAGATGCCGCTACGAAAACTACGAAGCGAAAACTTTCCTTCAAAGAAACGCGCGAACTCGAAGGCATGGAAGCCCAGATCCACGCGCTTGAAGCCGAGGTCGCGCGCATCGAAGGTTTGTTTGCCGACCCGGAATTTTTCCGCAAAAATGCCGCGCAGGTGAACCAGCTCACCGCCGAACTCGACGCCGCCAAGGCCAAAGTCCCGCAACTCTACGCCCGTTGGGAAGAACTCGAAGCCCTCCGCGTCAACGCGGCCTGAGTAATTTCAACCACGGATGGACACTGATGCACACGGATGGGGACGAAACTGTTTGCGGGATTATTAGTAAATTTGTGCAACTAATTATAATTCATGTCTACTTGGCCTGCCTTGCCTTATCTGTGTTTATCCGTGTCCATCTGTGGCGGGTTTAATTAAACCCTTTGTTTATTAGGGTTTGCTCGCACGATGGACGGCCACTGTCAGCAAAACTGTCAGTCATGGGGCGGATGGTAAAACAATTCGCCAAAACTGGCTAGAACTTGCTGAAACTTTGCCACAACGCGCGTTCACAATCGCCGTTGAAACGGGACTGGTATCTCGAAACAGAGAAAGCCAGTTATGAAAACAAAATTCACGATGTTCCGCCGTGGCGCAATGTTCTATATGCAGGACAGCGCGACCGGCAAACAGACCAGCCTACGCACCAAAGACGAAGCCGAGGCCAACAGCTTGCTAAACGCCCGCAACGCGGCGCAGCAGCAGCCAACGCTAAACTTGCACCTTGCCCGCGCATATCTGACTGCCAGCGATCCCGCGTTTGTCGAACGCACATGGCAGACCGTCATGGAACAGTTGCAGAGCCGAGGCAAAGACAGCAGCCGCGAGCGTTACGCCAGCGTGTTCAAATCGGCGAGCTTTAACGGACTGCGAAACAAGAAACTGTTAGAGACAACGACCGACGATTTCTTTGCCGTGTTCAAAGACATGGTTGGCAACAGCGTGTCAACGGACGGTTAGCACAAACGAAGCATTTCGCGCAACATTCGGCGAGATTTTGGCGAGCCGTAAAAACCGTGTGAAACTACGGGGTAACGCGTGCTCTGCCTAAAATGGCGAATTGCCTGCATTGAGCCACGCAATTCATTTTCGTCTTGGGTGTGACCTGACCGCGCGATTTCAGCACATGAATGGCTGTTGTTGAAATGCGTCTAACCGCGTTGACAACATGCGTTGAACGGTGTTGATTTCCTCAACGCGATTCAATGCACTTCAACGCACCGGTCTTCTGGCAGCGTCCGGCCTCTACCTCGTGTAAGGGGATGGTGTCTTCAAAAAATTGAACACAGATAAGGGCAAGACGAGCGCGAGATATTTGCATTGAGCCGATGTTCAAGAATTTTTACATCAACTCTAATCAACGCATTCGCTGGTTGCCGTGTGCGCGAATCCAAAATCCGATTATGTGTCGCCGGTCGTCGCGTCAATGTATTGCTCGCCTCATCCGGCTGCGCTCCACATTGCACCCGCCGCCCGGCTCTGGGAGTTTTGCTTTTAGGATTTCGCGCACGAGAAGATTTTCACCACAAAGAATTTAATCTGACTCACTCATTCTGGCACATACCGCGTCAGTGCCAAGTTGCATCACGAGTTGTTAGTCCAAACAACTTTTGTTGCGTATGGTTTCCCGAAGAAGGGTGAATGGTAGTAAATCGTCACATCCATGCCGACTTTCAATTCAGTGGCTGACACGGTCTTCAAATCGCGCATGAACTGCGTGTTCGATTTCCAAATCAACTTCTGTGGGCCGGGTGCTTGAGCATAGGTTAGCGTAAGAATTTGCTTCTGATAGTCAATGGACTGGATAACGCCGTGAGCCTCACGCGCAAGAGGTGCGTGTGCGAAGACATTGAAGTTGGCGAAAAAACACGCAATCAACAAAAGCGTGCCGATGATTTTAGGGATTGAGGGCAATTTCATAATTTAGTTCCAAATTTTATATGGACGGCGGTTCAGACAGATTTTTGTCGCCTACCGCTTCGTTTTTTCGCTCAACTACCAGATAGAGCGTTGGAAGCAGCATGAGCGTCAGTAGCGTGGCGGAAACCAGGCCGCCGATGATGACGATGGCCAAGGGCCGCTGCGTTTCCGAACCGATGCCGTGCGAGAGCGCCATCGGCAGCAGGCCGAGAATGGCCAGCAGCGCGGTCATCAGCACCGTGCGCAGCCGATCACTCGCGCCTTTCAACACGGCATCATAGACCGGCATCCCTTCGTCTTGAAGCTGATTAAAATGGCTGACCATGACCACGCCATTGAGAACGGCCTGGCCAAAGAGCGCAATGAATCCAATCGAACCGGAGACGCTCAACGGAATGCCGGTGAGCAGCAGCGCGAAGATGCCGCCGATGAGGCCGAGCGGCACATTGACCAGAATCAGCAGCGCACTTTTCACGGACTTGAAGGCGTTGAACAGCAGCACAAAAATCAGAAAGATGCTGATGGGAACGATGATTGAAAGACGTTTCATGGCGCGCTGCTGGCTTTCAAACTCGCCGCCCCAAGTCACGAACCAGCCGTGCGGCAAGGGAAATTTCGCGAGCCGCGCCTGCATGTCCGTCACGGTGCTGCCCATGTCACGGCCTTTGATGAAGACGCTGATGGCGGAAAACCGGGTGTTGTCTTCGCGGCTGATGTTCATGCTGCCGCTGGTTTCCTTGAACGTGGCGACTTGTTCGAGTGGGATGTGCAGGCCGTCCGGCGTGTCCACGAGGATCTTTTTCAGGTTGGCGAGGCTGCGTTGCGCTTCGGGCAGGCGGACGACAACGCTGAAGTGTTTTTCGCCCTCCCACAATTCCGTGGCCGCCTTGCCGCCGAGGCCGGTTTCAATGACGTCTTCCACGTCGCCGATGTTCAGGCCGTAACGCGCGGCGGCCTTGCGGTCAATTTCGATGATCGTCTGCGGCACTTCGCCCGCGCGATCCACGCTCGCCGTGTCCACGCCGCGCACGTCGGCGATGGCCGCGCACATTTCCTTCGCCTTGTTACGCAACGCGGTCGAGTCGTCGCCAAAAACCTTGATCACCACCTGGCCGTCAATCTGCGAAATGCTTTCCAGCACGTTGTCCATAATGGGCTGGTCAAAACTGATGTCTATGCCCGGCAGCACGGAGACATTTTTATTCATCTCATCAATGAGCATCTGCTGGGTAAAGCCCGGCCGCCACTCGCTCTTGGGTTTGAAATCCAAATAAATCTCCGCCATGTTGATCGGCTTGGGATCGGTGCCGTCTTCGGGCCGGCCGGATTTGGAAACCACCGTGTTCACCTCCGGCGTCTTGTGCAAAAGATCACGCAACTTCTGGCAATATTCGCGCGCCTGCTCCACGGAAGCGCTGGCGGGGAAATTAGCATTCACCCAAATCGTGCCTTCGTTTAATTCCGGCAAGAATTCCGTGCCGAGCCGGGGAGCCAGTGACAGGCTGATGCCCAAGGCGGCCAGCGCGGCGAGGATCACAAATTTTGGATGCGCCAGTGCCCAGCGCAACGACGCGACGTAGGGTTTTTTGACGAAGCGGACGAGCGCATTTTCCTCATGCGGGATTTTTTTGCGCAGCAGGAAATAGCACAGCAGCGGCACGAGCGTCAGCGAAAGAATCAGCGAGCCAATCAGTGCGCTCGTAATCGTCCAGGCCATTGGTGCAAAGATGCGGCCTTCGTGGCGTTGCAGCGTAAAAATGGGAATGTGTGCCGCAATGATGATGAGCATCGAGAAAAATGTCGGCCGCCCGACCTCAATCGTCGCGTGTTCGATGGCGTTGCGGAAGGCTTTTTTGTCGCTACCCGGTTTCAATTCGCCGAGTCTGCGAAAAACATTTTCGACGACAATAACGGCGCCGTCCACGATGATGCCGAAGTCCATCGCGCCAAGGGAAATCAGGTTGGCGGGAATTCCCCGCCATGTCAGCCCGATGAAGGTCGCCAGCAACGACAAGGGAATGACGACGGCCACAATCGCCGCAGCGCGGATGTTGCCGAGGAAAAGCAACAGCACAAAAGTCACGAGAATCGCACCCGTCGCGAGATTTTCAAAAACCGTGTGGAGCGTTGTGCCAATCAGCCAGGTGCGGTCGTAGTAAGGCACGACTTTGACGCCTTTCGGCAAAATGGAATTATTGAGAATTGCGATTTTCGCTTTGAGCGCCTTGAGCACAACGGATGGGTTGTCTCCCTTGTGCATGTCCACGATGCCGAAGACAATGTCGTCGTCCTTGTCTTGTCCCGCGATGCCTTCGACCGGCAGATTGCCAAGCGTCACGTCCGCGATGTCTTTGACCAGCACCGGCGTGCCGTTGTGCGCGGTGATGACGATGTCCTTGATTTCATCGGCGGACTTCAACATGCCGACGCCGCGAATCAGGTATTGTTGCGAACCTTGCGTGACTTTGCTGCCGCCGACATTGGCGTTGCCGCGACCGAGCGCGGTGTAAAGCTGCGCCAACGCGATGCCGTAGTAACGCATCTTCGCCAGATCAGGATTGACCTCATACGTTTTGACCAGCCCGCCAAACGTATCTATGTCCGCCACGCCCGGCACGCCGCGCAGGTTGCGATCCACGACCCAATCTTGCAGCGTGCGCAATTCGCGCGTCGTGTAGCCGTCGCCTTTCACGCGGTAACGAAAAATTTCGCCGATGGCCGTCGAGAGCGGCTGAAGCTGCGGTTGCGCATCGGGCGGCACGTCAACCCCGGTGAGACGTTCGAGCGTCTGCTGGCGCGCGACCATGTCCGTCGTGTGATCATCAAATGTCACGACGATGTAAGACAAACCGAACTGCGTGTGCGAAAATAATCGCACCGCGTGCGGCATTCCGTTCAGTGCCGTCTCCAACGGAATCGTGACCTGCTTCTCGACTTCCTCCGGCGCGCGGCCGGGATAGAGCGTGATGACGTTCACCTGAATGTCCGAAACGTCGGGAAACGCCTCGATAGGCAGTTGCATGAACGCCGCCACGCCGCCGCCGATGAAAAGCAGAATCATCAGCACGATAAATAACGGCTGGTGCAGCGCAAAACTGACGACGCGTTTAATCATGGGAAAAATTCAAATTAAAAAACGCTCCGAACCTCATTCCATGAGTTGTTGGAGAAAAATGCAGCCATCCGTCACGACTTGCTGGCCGGCTTGCAATCCGTTCAGAATCAAAACGCGTCCAGCTTGTTCGGAACCGATGGCGACTTCCTGTCGCGTAAATTCGCCGGGCTTGGTTTGCACGAAGACAAAATGTTTTTCGCCCTTCAAAAAAACCGCCGCAGCCGGCACGCTGAGGTCGTGCGTTGCGCCGCCGGGCAAAATCACGTTCACAAACATTTCGGCCTTGAGCCGCCGGCGCGGATTGTCCACCGAGCCGCGCACTTTGATGGTGCGCGTGTTCGGGTCAATGAATTCAGACACTTTGTCCACGCGGCCAGTGAAAGTTTCGTCGGGAAACGCGCGACTGGTGAAAGTAAATTCGTTGCCCGGCTGCAAATGCGGCACATCCACTTCCGTCGCATCAATCTGAATCCAAAGCCGTGCCGGATCGCTTACGATAAAGAGCGGCGCAGTGATTTCCGGCATATTGGCCAGCATCTGGTCGGGACGCACTTCTAGCCCCGGGCTGACGCTCTTATCCACGACCATTCCTGCGAGCGGACTGCGCAAAATAAAGACTTCATCCAGCGAATCGGCGTTCGCACCATATGCCGCGATTTTTGAAACCGCGCGCGAATGCTCGGCCTCGGCTTGCGCCTGCGCGTCCTCGGCGGCCTCGACATCTTTTTGCGCCGCCGCGCCGTGTGCCAACAATTCCCGTTCCCGCGTCAGGCTGCGCTCCGCCAGTTTCAAATCGCTTTCGGCTTTTCGCGCGTCAGCCTGCGCTTGGCCGAAATCCGGCGACTCGACTTCCGCCAGCGGCGCATTGGTCGCCACGCTCTGGCCGATGTCCGCCGTGATTTTGCGCACGCGGCCCGCGAAGGGCGTGAAGACGCGCACCGTCACATCATCATTCCAGGTGAGTCGGCCCGAAAGCTGCGTGCTGGCGGGCGCGAGCGATTCGACTGGTGCTAATTCTAATGAAGCGAGTTGCGGTGAGTCCGCCGGAAAGGAAATATTTTCGCCGGTGACTTTGGGTTCACCCGATTGATCAGGGTTCGCTGCGCGGTGGCAACCGGCAACCAATGTCGCAAGGATTAGGCTGTTGATGATTCGGAAAAGTTTCATGGTTTGGGCGACTAGTTTGCTGCCGACACTTTCACGGGTGTGATTGTCGGATTGAAAAATCTTACGGGAATCTGAAATGGCTGTTCGCGCCGGTTGGCAACCAGTCTGGTGAACGGCGCGCGGCGTTCACGCCGCTTCAGCTTTCGATGGCCGAATGCCAGCCGGAAATCAATTGGCATACCGACATTGAAGTGGGTTGAAGCCCGCGCTCCGATTTCTGCGGGGTATGTTTTATTCATTGGCGGAGGGTTTGGTCATTGATGGCGTCAGTGGCGGCTTTCAAATCAGCGACGGCACTGGCGGTGTCTGCTAAAGCCTGTGCGGTGGCCAGCCGCGCGTCGTTGTCGGCGCGCTCGGCTTCCAGCAAGTCCACCAACGACGCGCCGCCTTTTTCATAGGCAAACGCCACCGACTCACGCACTTTTTTCGACTTCGGAAGGATTTGGTCTTGATAGCGCGCCAGCCTTGCCGAGGCTTCCTGAAATTCGGCTTGGGCATCGGCAATGTCCGCAGCGGCTTGGGCTTTTGCTTTTGAGAGCGCGAGCGTGTTCCTGTCCACCGTCGCCTGCGCGGATTTGATTTCACCGCGATTCCAATTCCACAGCGGTAGCGGAAATGAAACGCCGACAAGTAATGTGTCCACCGGCGGGCCACCGCCAGGAGGGTTGTGTTCCGCTCCGATGGTAAAAGTCGGATCTGGAATCCGCATCGCTTTTTGCAGCTTGAGGTCTGATTTCGACTGGTTCAAATCAGCTTCTGCGGCCAACACGTCGGGGCGCGCACCGTTGGTTTGCGATGCGTCAACTTGCGGAGTAAAGGCAACCATCTGTTCAAGCGTGTCCGCTGGCGTCCAATTTCCTTTTGGTTTCTCCACGCCAAGCAAAATTTCCACGGCTATCCTGGCTTGCACCGCAGCGGCCTCGGCGGATTTGGCCTGAAGATCAAAAATGTCCGCGTTGTTCTCAATCTGCTTTTCGTCGGAATCCGAAATGTCGCCTGCTTTCAATCTCGCTTGCGCGATTTCAACTTCGTGGTGCATCATCCCGGCGGATTCGTTCAAGACACGCACGTTTTCGCCTGCCAGCAACGCCGACACATAGTCTTTTGTCACGCCTTGTTCCAACGATCGGCGTGCGTCTAAAAAACGGGCGCGCGCGCCGACGACACCGGCTTTGGCGGAAACCTGACGGTCGCGGCGTTTACCGCCAATTTCAATCAACTGGCTGATGGCGGCGATGGAATCATAATTGCGCTCCCAAAGACCATTGCCCAACGGCGTGCCGCTTTCTTGATTGCCAATTTTGGCGGTGGACAGAGAGGCGGAGGGGTTAGGAAATTCTTTCGCGACGATGAGTTGCGCCTGCGCCGCGTCAATGCCGCTTTTCGCCGCGAGTAAATCCCAATTGCGTTCGAAAGCAATTTGTTTCGCGTCGGCCAGCGTGAGCGCATTGGTTTGCGCACGCGCGCCTGAAACAGCGATGAGCATCAGCAATGTGGCGATTAGATTTTTCACCACCCGAACGGTAACGAACGCGCGGCGAAACGTCTGCGCGACGCAGCCTTAAAATTTTGAGAGGCGGAGTCGTGCATCCCACCAAGCAAACAGCCGGAACAATTTCTTGTTCCGGCTGTTTGCTTTCAACTTTCAAGCAGTTTATTTGCTCATGTGGTTCCCCCTGTCACCCCCATTAGTTTTGCGGGTTGCCCGAAACTATCGCAGCCACTCGAATGCCGTTCAAAATTCCAAATGCAACCGTGCGCCAAAGACCGACACTGGGCCGCGATCCTGATTGAAGGCTGGGGCGGTGATGAATTGGTAATCAAAAGCGCCGTGTATGCCCTTCCAAATCTTGAAATCGTAATAAGTCTCCATGATTTTCTCCCAGCCATAATTCAAATTGCCGTCGCCTGCCAGAATCCCCGTGCCGCCGGCCTCGAAAAATTCCTGATGCACTTTGGAAAGACCGTTCATCACCCCCGCCAGACCAAAGGTGTCGTCCGGCCGGTGCCAGAATTCGCCTTTGATGCTGATGCCCGCCGTCGCCGTGTAATCCACATCGCTGAACATCCAGGCTTGATTTTGTCCGTCGCTCCAGCCCACGCGCGAAAAGACGCCGACGTTTTTGACAATCTCCTGTTCGAGGTTCAACCCGAAACCATATTTGTAGCGAAATGCGGCCGAGGCCGTAATGTCGGCGGGGCTGGTGGTGGTGGCATTGTCAACTGCGTCCTGATAACTGCCCATGTTGGCGCGGTTCAAATAGGCCAAAAATCGAATTACTCCCGGATGATCTTTGATAGCATAACGGCGCTCAAATTCCGTCACCATGCCCCAAGCATCTAACAAGGGACCATCCTGAGCCGAACCGTCATACGGCCATTTGAAAATCCGGTCTTCGGCGGTCAAGGAATTCGAGTAACGCGGCACTTGGAAAATTCCGTAGCGCAAAGTCCAGTTCGGCTGGTTCAATTCCACGGCAATACCGGTGGTATAGCCAATGGCATCTGCCGGATAATCCCAAGCTTCGTTGGCCATTAACGCCCAGTTCATGAACTGTGTCCGCGGGTCGTTGGCGTAAGCGTTGTTGTCGAAAATATCCTTGGCGCTGAACCGGCCTAGTGTGATGGTGATTCGGGAAATATCCTGTTTCCCGGCAAGTGTGAGTTGATCATCGAGCACGTCCTCTTGCTCACCGCCCAAGCCGATGGTCTGGCGTATGAACAGGCGCGTGATCGCGCCATTGGGATCAGTGGTGCCAAGACGAAAGGCTTCACCGTTTGGAAAACCGTCCACACCCAGCGCATTGTTCACGCCATAGCCCTGCCACATCATTCCGTCAATGTGCGCTTCCGCCCCTTGCCACAGACGGACCCCAGCCATCAAATCAAGCGAAACGGTTTCGCGCGTCTCACCACCGTTGGGCAGGCTGTTCGGCCCGGAATACTTTGAGGAAAATCCGGGATAGCCTTGCACGATGTCGGTGTTCTGAATATGCCAATTCCAATTTTGCGGAGACGCGGCTGGCAAGTTTGTATCCGTGCTATCCGCCGCACCCAAAGCGGATGCGGACCAGAAATAAAGGGCAAACGAGGCAACCACCACCACAATTTTCATCGCTTAATGGTGGCTAAAATTATTTGAACCGTCTAGGCGGCAGTTTCCTATTTAATCAATTTGCAGTCTGCAAATAAGGAACTTGATCAACTTGTCGGATGGTTTTCGTGCCAGCGCATCGCTTCCCGCAGAAGCTCTGTGGCGGTGGTCAGATTGAGTTTCACCTTGATGCGGGCGGAATAGCCCTGAATCGTTTTGAAACCGACTCGCAGATGTTCGGCGATTTGGCGCGTGTTGTATCCGCGTCCGAGCAGTTGAAAAACTTCCAGTTCGCGGTCGCTCAACTGTTCGACTGGAGAAGTTGTCTTGCTGAAGTTGCCCGCGAGAAATTTTTTGGCCATTAATGCGGCGACTTTTTCGCTCACATAAATTTCTCCGTCGAGCACGTTGTGGATGGCTTGGAAAATTTTCTGGGTAGCCTCACTTTTCATGATGTAACCGCCCGCGCCCGCGCGCAGGGCGCGTTCGGCGTAAAGCAATTCATCGTGCATGGAGAGGACCAGCACCGCCGTGTCAAACTGGCTGGCCTTGATGTTTTTGACCAATTCAATTCCCGAACCGTTCGCCAGTGAAATGTCCACAATCGCGATGTCGGGCTTGATTGATTCGATAAGCTGTAGAGCTTCCGGCGCGTTGCCGGTCTCGCCGCAGACCTGAAAATCAGGGCGTTGGTTGATCAGGTTGGTGAGCCACTCGCGCACGAGCGGATGGTCGTCCACCAGCAAAATTTTAATTTTTTGCGTCATGAATTTCTGAAGTTGCAACGCCAATGGAAGGAAGTTTGCAGGTGACGCGCGTGCCGGATTCGGGCAAACGCTCGATGTTAAATGTCGCACCGATCATGTTGGCACGATAGGCCATGATGCGCAGCCCAAGTCCCTGGCCGTTGCGCGCATTTTTAGACAGGCCAACGCCGTCATCAGTCACGGTCAAAATGATTGTGCCATTTATTTTTTCGAGGCCGATACTGATGTGTCTGGCTTTGCCATGTTTGACGGCGTTGGTGATTGCTTCCTGCGCGATTCGATACAAGTGGGTGCTGCTCACTGCGTCATGCAACGGCACTGGCTCAGGGCATTCAAATTCGCAGGACACTTTGAACCGCCCGCTGGTGTTGCGCGCCAGTTCCTGAAATCCATCCATGAGTCCTTCGCCGGTGATTTCGACTGGATGAAGGCCGCGCGCAAACGTGCGGGTAAGAACAATCGCCTCTTCGACCAGTTTCACCAGATTTTTTGCCGCCGCCGATTGAGGCAACGATTTGTTTTCCAACTCTGCGTTAAGAACCTGACTGGCAAACGCCGTGGCGGTGAGATGCTGGCCGAGACTGTCGTGCAAATCGTGGCCGATTTGCCGTTGCTCCCGTTCGCTGATTTCCAAAAGTTCTTTTTCTAGCCGCGTCCGTTCCTGGATTTCACTGGTCAGCGCGGCGGTTCGCTGGCAAACACGCGCCTCCAATTTTTTTTGGGAACTCCGCAGGCTCGCGAGAGTTTTCACCACTACAAAATAGACGGTCAGCGCAATCGCACCATTCCAAATCGGAACAAACAAGCTGGGATAGTGTGCGCCAGCGGCGAAATCCCCCACCAGCCAGACGGCCACGCTCAACATTGAAACCGCATTGCCAAAAACATTCCCAACAAACCACGCCGCCAAAGCCACAGGAACCAAATAGAACGCTGAAAAGAAAATGGCATAGCCCGTAAAAAAATCCACAAAGCCGATAACAGCCACAAGTCCCAAACTTGTCACCATTAGCAACGGCTTCGACCAATTTTCAAGTCGTTTGATCCACGCAGTCATGCTGGCCATAAAATGAGGGTTTTTCACCCTTTAGTAAAACACACATTTCCCCAAAGAAGATAAAAGTGTATTGAGAACGGAAAGGCACACCGAAATTTCTAGCCGGAGATTTCAGCAAGCATGTTTGGTTGCAAGCCATGCGCCAGACGGCGTTCAAGCGGATGGCACGACATTCTGAAATACGATTGTGAGATTGTAGTTGACAGTTGTATATTTTCGACTACACTCAAATAAATGCCGTTTATTCAATTTCCATTTATCGAGGTGCCGAAAGAATTGCACGAGATTGTTGGCGAACCGACGCCCGGCACGCGTGCCTATAGGCGGGAGGGGACTCACGCCCAATGCGCCGAATGGTTTGAAGCCCTCGGCGAATATTACAAAGGTGACGTGGGGCTTTCGACCAACGGTGTCGTCTTGTTCGTGCCGGTTTCGCGCGCTGGCGTCCACAAACGTATCAAGGAGGGTAAATTAACCGCCTTTTTCTTTTACATCACCAACGAGGAAACCACGTTGTTTGGCGCAAAACGCAAAGCCAAGCAACGGCCTTACATTGCGGTATCCGTCAGCGAATGCAAGGCATGGGCGGCGGAAATGAAGCGCAAGGTGGGCTACATTGATGAACCGAATGAAAGCCCGCTCCGTTTATGGGATCACCTCCGACCGACCTCGATTAAGGAGGAGCCAAAAACTCCCAAGGAAGCTAAAGAGGCCGACGATTTTGCTAACACCGACCCGAAGGATAAAGGCAACCGGAAAGTAAAGTATCGGGATCACAAGGATTTTACCAAGGAGGACAAGCAGCAGGACTGGCATTATCTGATGGCCGAACTGCAAGCGGCGATGTTGTCCGGCGGAAAAGCTGAAGCGTTTCGGAAGCGGCTGCAAATGGGAATGGAATGGGACAAAAAAAGAAAGTCTTGGAAATTAAAAGGCGGACAAAAGGAGCAGGAGGATTGATGGCCTATGCCAACCGATCATCAATTTAATGACCGTTTGATACGGCTGCCGGAGTTGGAGCAAATTTTTGGTGTGTGCAAGCGCACGGTGAGACGGAGGGCGGAGAGTGGCGAGCGTCAATCAGCAATGTGAAATCAATGTTGGTCATGGTTTTTTCCTCGTTTTTGTCCGCCTTAATTGGCGTGACGTGAGCGAGGTCAAAAGCCGGTTTCAGAAGCACAACGGGAAAGGCCGTGCAGCGCCGAGGACGCGGTATGAAGCTGCACAAGCGCAGCGCGGAAGCGAATCGCCTTGGACGTTATGCGGAACCGGCTAGAGATAGTTCGCAGCCACGCCAAGGGCGGCAGGCGAGGAAAACCTGACGATTTCAGAAACAGCCTGCTTGATTGACGAGGACGTTATTTTGCCGCCTGTAATGCCCGTCCCAAGTCGCCAAGTCCAATCGCATCGGTATCGGCATTGAGCGGGAATCGTTCGGTGCCCGAATAGACGACGAAGCGTTTGCTTGGTTTCAAATCGGCGCAAGCAATGTGAAATCCGCTTTCCACTTTTGGGGCGGAACTGCGCTTGATTTCAATGGCCCATAGTTTGCCGCCGGGCAATGTCAGGACAAGATCAACCTCAGTTCCGGTCGAGGTGCGATAATAATGCGCCTCGGTTCCGTCAGGGGCGGCAGCAATCAGCGTTTCCGTGACGAAGCTTTCCCAACTTTGTCCGGCGACCGGATGACCGAGCAGAGATTCCTTGTCGCGGATGCCCAGCAGGGCATGGGCAATGCCGCTGTCGCGCACATAAACTTTTGGGGACTTGACCAGCCGTTTTCCCACGTTGCGATGCCACGCGGGCAAACGGCGCACGAGCAAAAGGTCAACCAACAGGTCGAGATAACTGGCGACGGTTTTACCATCCACGCCCAATCCACGCGCCAGAGTGGCGGCGTTGAGCATCTGCGATTGATTATGCGCCAGCATCGTCCAAAACCGCCGCAGGGTTTCGGCGGGTATCCGTGAGCCGAATTGCGGAATATCCCGCTCCAAATAAGTGCGGATAAAATCCCGCCGCCATTCCATGCTGAGATCGTCGTTGTCGGCGAGGAAGCTGCGCGGGAAGCCGCCACGAACCCAAAGGGTTTCGAGTTTGGCAGGTGCTACCTCCAATGCGTCGAACGGGCCAAGCTCCATATAGGAAATGCGACCGGCCAGACTTTCGCCGGACTGCTTGAGCAAGTCCATGGCCGCAGACCCAAGTAGCAAAAACTGCCCATTCGGTTTTCCGTGGCGTCGGCCCCGGTCAATGACCCCGCGCAGGCTTTGGAATAATTCGGGCAGCCGGTGAACCTCGTCGAGAATCACCAACTCGCGTTCGTGATCGGCAAAGTAGCGGACAGGATCGGACAGCTTGACCCGGTCGGCCTCGTCTTCAAGGTCCAAATAGACCGAAGGCCGTTTTTCAGCGATTTCCAAGGCAAGCGTCGTTTTACCTACCTGTCGCGGCCCCAGCAGAACAACCGCCGGAGAATGCGTAAGCAGGTGATTAAGGCGTGTGCTGAGGCGTCTTGGTAACATCTATGCAATTATGGAGGTTATCTCCAGATTTGCAAGGGGTCTTTTCCTACCCATCGTTTGCCCAGGATTTCAGCCAGTTTGAGGGAGCAGGAACCGGGTGCGAAGGCCAGAAACAAGGCATTACAGCAGCGAAACGGGCTGGCTTGGTGCCGAAGGAGCGGAATGCCGCCCCATACCGCCAGAATCGGCTCTAATGCAGGTTCGGCCCCGGTTTGGCCCTGACCGTGTTTTCCGTTTCCTCGACGGCTGGCCCGTTTTCCTTAACGACCACTTCAATAGATTCGATCAATGGGGCTTTAGCGTCTTTCGGCTTGGGCCATCTTTCCGCGTCAAATTCCTGTATGAAATCCGCCGTGCCTAGTTCCACCGCCATCACGATTGGTGACAAATTTGTCCCGCGCACCTTCACAATCAGGAACGTGTAGAGCAGCACCAGATGCGTGACGTTTGGGCCGCTATAAACCACGTCCAGCAGGTAGTGATACCCCGGCGACCGCGTCGGGTCATCTTCGCTGGCCCGCCGGATTTTCAGGCGGGCAACCCGGTCTTTGGCGTCAAACGCCATATATTCATCCGGGCCTTTGGGCGGGGGCGGCTGCGCCCCCACGCCATCCGGTTTTTTCCGGTATTGTGCCAGC
>CAIRJF010000009.1 GCA_903878805.1 uncultured Verrucomicrobia subdivision 3 bacterium | reverse complement strand
CACCACCCGCGCTTCCGTCAACGTCCACAGTTGTTCCCGGTTCAAACATTCGTCCCGGAAACGACCGTGAAAGCTTTCCACAAACCCATTCTGCCACGGGCTCCCTGGCTCAATGTAGATCGTCTTGATCCGGTTGTCCTTTCGTTGGGCCCAGACTAACACATCACATGGCCTGAAAAAGTCGAGTCACGTCAATGGTCTTCATGCCCCAAGCCTGCCACACCTCAAACCAAACGGCTATAGTTTTATTTAATACGCTCTAGCCAATCGCCAGCCGTCTTCATGCTCAATTTCAACGCTTTAGCGCGCATCTGATTTCCTTCGTTTGCGGGGTAATTTACATAAATTAAGCGTTGTGCAATACCCAACAGGGCTACTGGCAAAGCTAGTAGAGTGGAAGAATTAACCAAACGTCAATACCGACAAACATAAACAAAGGAAAAGAATCGCGCGGGTAGAAAATAATCGGCGCAAGTTGGGGGGGGATTTAAAACACATTTAAGGGGGAGACGACCAATATGTGTTAACTTGTTAAGGAGAGCGCAAACGAAAGAATAGCACTTGATTAGGTGATTGCATTGCAATTGACCACTGATTGGTCAGCGATGAACCAGACACATCCGTCCAGTTGGTTCGCAAACCGGTGTTCAGGCTGTTGGTCTGCGACTGTAAAACCCAACCGATGTAATTGGGGGGCCATTGCAATTGGAAGATTGTGCCGCTGACGAAGAAGTTCAATTGGGGCGGCGGTGGAATCAACATGGTGGGATTCAAATTGAATTGCTGATTGGCCGCCCCGGTGAAAATTTGCTGATCAAACAGCGTTCCCGGAATCACACCGCTTCCGGATACATCAAGATACAATCCACTCAGGCGATTGATGAAATTGTAGCAACCGTTGCCAGCGGAAACTGGCAACCATTGATCGCTTTTCAAGCCGGCGAAAGTCTGCTGGGTAATCGAAGCGCCATTGGTTAACAACGCACCGGTCACGTTTATGGACTTGCCGCTGTTTTTATTTTTTATCTGAAAATAGCCACTGTCCGTGGGAATCAGTTGCCACTGGTCACTTGCGAGCGAGTTCGTAAAGCCAGTGATAATGGCCGCACCATTGGCGGTGGAAGCATTCGTCACAAGCGCAAACAGAAAGCTGCTGGCATCTTGGATATTCAGATAAACATCCGCCGCGGGTGGGTTGAAAAAGTTTTCTGCGCCGGCTCCGCTCGAAGAAATCGTCAATCCACCATTGGTAAAATTCTGACAAAAATAATTGCCGGAACCGTATCTCTGGGACGAGATGATGCTGTTCGTGGAATTGACTAGCGTGTTGTTGAAAAAAAAGTTATGGGAATTGGTCGTGGCCGCGTCACTGGAGGCATTGCGCAACGCGTATCGGCCTAGAGCATAGCACCAATTACCGATGACACTGTTGTAAGCCAGATTGCTTCCGGGCAGCGAACTGTTATTCACGTTGATGCCATCGGTGGCGATGTTGTTGCAGATGTTGCCGAGCGCCAGATTATTCTGTGCACCCTGTTCGATAAACACTCCCGTCCGAATGGAGTCATGGCAATTATTGAATTTCACCACCGCGCCGCTGGTGAACGAATCGCAATCCACACCGTCCATGTTGACGAAGCTCACGTCGTTGTCGGAGATCAAACACTTGCCGCTGCTTTGCTGGAGCCAGATGCCGCGCGCCGAACCGTTGGTGATGACGCAGCGAGTGACGATCATGGGCGTGGAGCAACCAGTGAAATGAATGACATCCGAAGTGCCGCGCGGGTTAGGCGCGCCAAAATTTTGCAGGCGCACGGAATCCACCTGCGCCATCGAACTGTTGTCGAATGAAATGCCGCCGATGTTGGTGCTGTTGCCGCCGTCAATGATGCCGCCTGAAATGGAAATTTGATCCGGCGAAGTTCCGTCGGCAACCACGGCACTGGCGGTGGTGGAGCCATTTACTTGAATGGTTCCGTTTAGCAGCACACATGTGTTCGAGAACAGCGTCAGCGGATTTGCGCCGACCGTGAACGTGCCATTGAGATGAAGCACGATTACGTTAGTCGGATTGGTGGCAATTGCGTTTGTGTATTGCGTCTGCACACTGTCAATCGTGGTCGAGGTGATGGTCAAATCAGTGCGCCCCTTGCCGTTGACGATGAGATTGGTGTGCTGGTCATCAATCAACGGCGGATAAAAATAAGTTTGGCCAGCCGCGTTGAATGGTGATTTGTAAGCAACGACTTTGTCGCTTGCACCACTGTTGATAAAATTCATCCCGTTACCTTCGCGACAAATATTATCAACGAAAATGTTTTTACTGCCGGTAGAATTGAGGCCAGCGATGGTGTTGCTTTTCATCAGACAAGAAGCAACCATCGTATTGGTGCCGTCTGCAAGAATTCCCGTGCCGTTGTAGTTGCAGGTGTTGTTGGCGATGACATTGTCGCTACCGTTCAGAAAAACTATTCCCGTCCCGTTCTGATTGCAAACGTTGTTGGCAACGGTGCTGCGGACGCTGCTAAGTGAGATCCCGGCGCCATTGTGGTGGCAAAAATTTTCCAGACAAACCGCCTGCGTCGCATTGGTTATGCTGATACCGGCCTGATTCGTGCAATTGAACACTTCGCAGCGGGTTACGGTGAGTTCGTTGTCAAAATTGGTGTTGCCGCGACCGCCCAGCGAAATTCCGCCAGCGCCACAATTGACGACTGCAACCAGATCCACGTTCACGCGATCCGCCGTCGGCGCAAAAATGCCGAACAGACTTGCGCCACTGCCGTCGAGCCGTCCGCCGGCGATGGAAACATTCGTGGCGCCGGAAGTGATTTGGATGAGCGGAACTGTCACGGAAGCATTGGTCGCCTTGATGACCGCGCCGCTGGCGACGAGACATTGGCGTGAGCCGAGCACCAGACTGACGTTACTGATCCAATACGTCGCATTGTTGGTCAGCCGGATGACGATGATGGAATTGGGAAAACTGCTGCGAGTGGAGTTGATGTTGCTCTGCAAGGTGGCGATGGAACCGGACGTGTCGTTGATGGTCTCCACCCCGACATCGCCCGCAGGATTTTCGATGAAGCTGTTGGTGGCGACGGAATAAAGCATTCGCCCCGCGCCTTGTCCGGCGAACGCCACGTCGATGTTTTTCGCGGTTGCAACGAAGAGCGCGACCATCAAAACCATCTTCAAAACTGAAATTCGGTTACTCATCCAATGCCTCTAAAATAGCATTGAGGGGCACAGTATGAAACCATGCCCCTCAATGAAGAAATACAAACCGCAAAAATTTCAATACCCCTTAGTATCACTCGTCCTTTTTGACTGAACATGTCCGTCAAAATAAACATAGTTTCTGACACTGCCGTGAACTGGCTTGGATGGGATGGATGCTGCGCCGCCCGCTTCAGGCCACGCGTTATTTGACCCTTGCAGATCTACGTCGGTAATAATCCATACATCCGTGAGCGATTTGAGCGAGGTGATCTGGCTGATTTTTTTTGGCGGATAAGGTCCACTCGAATATGCAGGATAACCGAACGGATACAGTTGGACGCCCAGAGAATTGGTCAGGCCATTCGCAATCGAATCCGTGCAGACATACATCTTTGGATCCGAGTTGGTTGAAGCATTCCCAATATTGTTGTTATAGTGCTGATACCCAGCACAGATAAATGCTGGCGCGGAACGCACCGTCGAATCTGGCGCCGGGCAACCCAAATAAGTGGCGAGAAAGGTGACCAAATTCGCCTTCGACCCGGCAGTGTTGTCATACTTTGAGCCCTGACCCGACCAAAGTCCCGTGGATGAACCCTCGCCAGGCGGCAGAAAATTATTGTTGTCGTCAATGAACATCTGCAAAGCCAAATGCGTTTGCCGCATGTTGGACAGGCAGGATGTCTGATACGCCTTCTGCTTGGCTTTGGCGAGCGCGGGCAGAAGCATCGCGGCCAAGATGGCGATGATAGCAATCACCACCAGCAATTCAATCAGCGTAAAGCCGCGCCTCGCTCGCATCTTCATGGTTGCAAAGTGAAGTTTATCTCTCTTCGTCGTTTTCATTTGTTGATTCAAATTGCGAGCGCTGCGTTTACTGGCTCAACCGGAAGAATACCGCCGGGTTTGCCGGGTTGATCGTGATGTTGACCGGGCTGCTGCCGCCGCCGGGGAAATTCGACCAGTTCGTCGAAAGCCCCGCGTTCAGCAAGTTGGTCTGCGATTGCAGATGGAAGCTCGCATCCGTCCACGTGAAGTTCAGCGAGTTTCCAGATTGCGAAACCGAGAGCGTCGGCGGCGTGCTGCTGACGACTGACTGCACAGTGATCGAACCATTCGACGCCAGATTCGTAGTCCAGATGTATCCGCTCGGCAGGCTGATGGATGTAAAACCAGTCACAGGTTGGCTAAACAATTTGAAGGTATCTCCCGCAACCAGTGCCGGTCCGAGATTGGTGACTGTCAACGTGCCGCCGCCCGTGAGCGTGCCAGTGACGACTAACAAATCGTTCGTAGCAGGAGCATTGGTCCTATTGAGTTCCATGAACGTCGCGCCGAACAACCTGGCGCTGCCGCCAACAGTGAACGTGCCGATGCTTGTGCCGGGCGAAAGCGTTCCGCTGCCGGAAACAGTCAGCGAACCGGCGATACTGCCGTTGCCGCCAAGAGTTCCGTTGCTGACAAGGGTGGAACCGGTGTAGGTGTTCGCACCGTTCAATGCGAGTGTGCCGCTGCCCAACTTCGTCAAACTGCCGCCACCGCTATCCAGCAACGCATTTGTGATGGTCAGGTTGTAGCTGCCACTATCAATGATGCTGCTGGGGCCAACGTTGACCGTGCTGATACCGCCGAGGAAATTTCCCAATGAGCCTCCGAAGCCGCCCACGCCGAGCGACACCAGCGTGCCGCCATTCAGGTTGAAAGTCACGGGCGCTCCCGGTGTGGTCATGTTCGCCGCCACCGTCCGCAAGCTTGCGCCATTGTTGACGGTGATGGTGTTAGCGCGATAAACCGCTGCATTGGCCGTTTGATCGGACAGGAGTTCAAGCTGATTGGAAACGTTGAGAGAGCCACCGTTGATGGTCAGTGAGCTGCTCATGCTAATTCCGCCCAGCGCATACGAGCTGTTAATACTGCTGCCCACCGCACCGAAACCAATACGATTCAACGTAACGTTGCCGCCGTTAATGGTGAAGCTCGCTGCACCCTTGTAACCGATGTCCACGCAGCTGCCGGGGTCAGGAATGTTCAACGTGCCGCTGTTGACGGTCAGGCTGTAGGAATTCACCGTGTTGCCGCTCTCGTGCAAATAAATAACATCGCCAGCGGTTCCGAGCACGTTGACCGTGCCGCCATCCAGTTCGAAGAATGAATCCGAACTGTTGTTGGCGTTGCCCACAGAAATGCCGCTGATGTTCAGAACTGCGCCATTGGAAACGACCATGCTGCCACCCAAACCGCCGGCACTGCCCAGCAGGACGGTGCGCGTTGTGGTGCTGTTGGTGAAGGTCCAATTCGCGCCGCTGCCAACAACGACGTTACCATTGGCCACGGAGAAACGACCGAATGTCGTGCTGGCGGACTGTGTGCCGGTGAGCGTCAACTTGTTGGCGTTCGTTTTGATGAGGCCGTTGAAGTTGATGATGTTGTTTCCGGGCAAAATCAAATCCGCTGTCTCCGTATCCAGCACCATCGCCGAGTTGCTCGCGTTGATGGACGGGCCGGAAATGGTGATCGGATTCGTACCGCGATTGCGGATGCCGCCGCCAACAATCGTCAGCGCATTGGTCAAGCTGCTCAGGTCGCTGCGATTGATGGTGAGGAACGCGCCGCTGTTGATAGTGACGTTTGTGCCGGTGCCAAGAGTGCCCACCGTGCCGCCCGTGCCGATTTGAACTTCACCTTGATTGATGATGGTGTTGCCGGTGTAAGTATTGTTGGTGGCGAGAACGAGAACACCCTGCGAACCAAACGTCTTGGTCAAGCTGCCGTTGCCGCTAATCGGGTTCGCAATCGTCAGCGTGTAAACGCCCGAGGCCGTGCCGAACGTGCCGCCATTCGTTCCGAGATTGATGCCACGATTCGGATTGGAGATGGTGCAATCACCATTCGCGCACAGCGTGCCGCCGTTGAGGAATAGTTGATTTGTGTTCAGCGAAACCGGATTTGCTCCGAGGTTCGCTTCGCTATCAATGAAGGTCGTGCCTCCGAGCAACGTGAGCGGTTGCGTCAACATGCCGCTGCCGGTGACGGTCAACGTGCCGCCGTTCACCGTGACCGGTGCGGAGTTGGTGCCGATGATGGCAACCGTGCCAAGATTGTTCGTCGAGACTTGGAATGTATTGGCACCAGTCGCGGTGATATTGCCGGCCAGCGTGAGCGTCTGCGCCGTGATGGCGGACACCAATGTGTTCGTAGCCAGAGCCAGATCGGCATTGATGGTGTGGCTGCCAATGCTGGTGTCAACCACAGCGTTGGTGGCACTGTTCAGAGTGATCACGCCGGGACCATTGATGGTGTAGGCATTGTTGTTGGCAAACTGAATTTCTTTGACGGTGAAATTCGCATCTGCTGTCACCGTGTGCGGCGTGGTGATAAAGCTACCGAACAAAGCCTTGTTGCCGCTGTTGTTCGGAACATTCAATGTCCAGTTAGCAAGCGTGGACCAGTTACCATCCGCGTCCACACCCCATTGGTTGAGCGAAGGATTCACGCCAATGGTAAGCTTGATCGCGGAACCGGTATCGGCAAATGCATAGGTCGCGCCGTCAGCGGGATTGTTCACGACCAAGCTGGTCACGCCACTACCGCCGAGCGCGCCGGAATAGTTGAACAACGTGTAAGTGCCGGGAGTGGAAAACGGACTCGTTGTGCCTTCTACGTATAGATTGATTTTTCCGCCGTTGATTTTCAATCCACCGGATGAGACAACATTAAACGAATCGTTCACACTGGAGCCGAATTGAATATTCGCGATTCCGTTTGTCAGCGTCAGCGTGTTCAGGTTAATGGCGGTTCCGCCAGAACTGGACAGCGAACCAATCGCACCGCCATTGGTTACGATGACGTTCGGATTTGATGCCAGAGTGCCGGCGTTGAAGCCAAGCGTCGCACCGTTGCTGACGACGATCGTCGAGGGCGAACCGAATCCGCTGCTCAGCGCCAAAGTGCCTTGCTTAACGAGCGTCACCCCGGCTAGACCATTGGTTCCGTTCAGAGTCGTCGTGCCGCTGCCGATTAATAAAAGTCCACCCGTGCTACCACCGGGATTTTGCAGCGCTGCATTGATGGTCATCGCCTTGCCATTGTTGTCCAGAATCGCGCCGCCGTTATAGACAAACACCGGCAGATTGGCGTCCAAAAGATTGTTGCCTTGGACAGCATTGATCTGCGGGTCTGCCTGAAGCGTGCCGCCGTAAAAGTTGAATGATGCCGACACCGTGCCAAAAACTGCGGTGTTTTTTGCAAAATTAACGACCGTGCTGAAGGTGCCGTTCGTGTAGAGATTGATCATCGCGGCGGCATTGTTTGAAGCTGCGTATGGCAAATATTGGGTGGTGATGCCCTGATTGCCAAAGTTGGGGAATGACCACGTGCCATTCACCACATCAACAATCCCAGTGGAATTTTGAATGGCTCCCATTTTCAACCAAATGGTCGAAGCGCCGGCAGTGAGCAAATCATTCGTAAAATAGCCCGTGGTGGTCGCATCGCCAATGACCAGGCGACCAATGCCCGCCGCCGCCGTCCCTTGACCACCCAGAGCAATCCGTCCACCCCAGTCAGCGTGGGCACCATTACGAATAATCATTTTTGCCTCATAGCCGGGAGCAACATCGCCAATGTTCAATGTGCCCGCGACGCTAACGTTCTTCTGATCAGCATTGATATTCACCGTCACATTCGCCTGCTTGTTTGCTCCGCTGGGAGTGGAACCCACCGTCCATCGGCCATTGACGCTGCTGGCAAAATTCGCCGCATTCACATTGGCTGTGGCAGTTACCCCGTTGGTAAGTGCTTCAAATAGGAAACGTCCGTTAGACGAGGCGCTGGAACCGATATTCAGGATGGCATTGGTGCTGGCCGCGTAAACAATGGATCCAGGGGTGGCCAAGGTTGAATTAATTGCGGCATTGAGGTTCAAAGTCACGCCCGCGCCGATGAGAAAAGCGGCGGTTGGAGTGTTAGTGTTGGCTGAAGTGCCCAGTGAAACCGTGCCGTTCTGCAAGGTGTAGGAACTGGTTGCACCGTTCACAGCGTATTGGAAGACGGCGTTTGTCGCCGGAACGAGGTTGTAGAAATCTTTGTTCGTGGAACTGCCAACCACCACCGTGCTGCCACCCAAATCAGTCGTCGCGCTGATAATGGAGTTAGTCAAACCAAAGAGAGCGGTGTCCCCCAGAACCGGAACGGTTGCGGGCGACCAGTTGGTCGCAGTCGTCCAAGCGCTTGACGAGGCACCGGTCCAGTTATAGGTGGCGGCCTGCGCGGCGGTGGTTGCCGCAAACAAGGCAGCGAGTGCGAAAACATTCTTGATGACTGAGGCGGAGTTGACGTGCATAAACGTTTTGATTTTTTGGTGACACTGGTGTTGGGTTTCGATGATGACATTCTCGCATGTTGGCGGCGATTACAACCCAGAGCGGATTAAGTATCCGTCATTTGATATTAAGCCGGATTCACCGCCCACTTTGGCCTGAAAAACCAATGTGAAAATTGGGGATTTGGTGAACCGCCAGAATCGGCTGACAGCCTTAGTTTTCACAATTTCTATCGCGCTGACGGAGTGGAGAAAAATGAATTGGCTTTACTGAAAGCGCTGCCGGATTTATCCACGCTGACTTTAATTACCGTCTGTGAAAAAAAATTATTCGTGGCGCGGGAATTACCGGAGACCAAATTAAAGTCGCGGTTATACACGCAAACATTGTTGAAGAAAAAATTCTCACCCGCTGTTCGATCAGCTGCCCGACCACCAACGCTGACACCTTTTACATTTTCCCGACAGAGATTTGCCGCGACGATATTCGGGCCGGTATTGCCAATCACTTCTTCATTCCAAACGTGAATTCCAGAACGATTGTTTTCCAAAAGGTGATTGCCGAAAACCAAATTGTTGGTGACCGCTTCCTCGATAAAAATGCCGTGACGACGATTTCCGTTGCAGATATTGAACAGCACGTTGCAATCAATCGCGTGAGCATCCACGTCAATGCCGTCCTGTTGATTGTCCACGCAGGTGTTGCCGATGACGTGAACATTTCCCGCGACGTGAAGCCAGATGCCGCGACCGCCACTGTCCGCAACCGAGCAGCCTTTGATGAACAGCGGGTAATTCGATTCGCGCCCCTTCGTGCGAATGCCGTCGCGCGTTGCGCCTTTGATGCTCACACCTTCGATTACCGCGATACTCTGGTTCGTCGCGTTGATGCCGTGTGACAACTGATGACCGCCGTCAATCAAGCCACCAGAAAACGAGCAATGACCATCCGCCGATAAACGAACAACCTGTGTGACCGGCTCGCCTTTCTTGTAAATCGGGTCACGCTCCGTGCCTGGATTGGAGCGAATCGAACCATCTAAAATCACGCAAGTGTCCTTCGGTAATTCTAACCCAGCCGAACTACGCGAAATAAAATATCCCTGCATTCGCACCACGACGACATCATTTGGATGCTCATTCCGCGCCCGCTCCAAAGCTGCGCCAGCCGCCGCCAAATCAAGCGGTTCATAGCGATTCGTTGCGCCTTGAATCGTTAAATCAAACCGGCCCATGTTAGGAAGAATCAGTTGGTTCGTGTGCGGATTGTTGAACGTCGGCGGATTGAAAAAGCTCAACGCCGCACTGACGGCGGACAATTTTGAATCCGTGTTATTCACGATCAAATTATTTCCGCTGGCTTGTTTCGACGAGGCTGCGGAAGAAAGATCGTTTTCAAAGACCTGGTTTTCTGAACCGTCAACGACGACCGCTCCGGCGTTGTCACGACTGCGATTCTCGGTGACAAGATTGCCAAAACTCGCGGCTTCCAGCTTCAGCGCCGTTTCATTTTTTGAAAACAAGTTACGCGCGATCACACCGCGACCAGACGCGCTGACGATGCCAGATTTGTTTCCGATGAAATCGTTTCCAGCAATCACACTTCGCAGCGACGACATCGTGATCGCCTCACCATGATTGCCACGAAACTCGTTATCGAGGCACATGAACGCAGCCGTGTTTGACGCCAACAACCCATCGCCGCACTCGCGGATCAGGCAGCGCGTCACACTGCTGGCATCGCTGAATATAACCGGATTGCGGCCGGTGAACGAAATTCCCGCTGCGCCGCAGACGCGAATGGAAAGATTGTCGATGTTCACCTTGCTGGAATCTTTGACAAGGATGCCCGCGAGTTGTCGGCCCTGACCATCAAGCAACCCGCGTTCCGAACCAGCGGATGATATAGAAACAAACTCTGCTCCGGAAATTTCCAATAAACTTTCCGACGTTGCGTCTGCCGCTGCCACAATGCTTGCGCCTTCGTTCAGCATGAGACAAGTGCGCGAACCGAGCCGCAACGCGGTTTTCCTAACAACCAATTTTCCGGACAAGTGAATCACAAACACTGAGTCTGGCTTCATTTTCCTGCCTGCTTCAATCTTGGCCTGGGCGTCCTCAACCGTGCCGGACGGAAGTTCAATTATTTCTACCGACTCGTTCGGCGCGATGATGAACGGTGATTCAGGCGGTGTAAAAAAATGTTCGACGGCCAAACCGGTGCTACCCATGAGTAAGGCTGCAAATAAAATTGCGCAGCGGATTATTCTGTTTTTCAAAATCATTTTTGGTGCGGTTGAATTCTTATTTGCGGCGTGCTGCCGCGCCAGTCGAGTTCCACGCAAGAAAGCAGCCAGGTTTTGCCGTGGTCATTGTTGCCTTGGAAGAAAAGATAGCTGCGGCCGTTTTCATCCGCAAAAAATCCTGGATGTCCGCTCTCGCTGGAATTCCATTCGCCCGCTGCGCCGTTCGGCAGCAACGGCACATTTGATTGCCGCGTCCAATGCAAGCCGTCTTTGCTCGTTGCGACGCCGATTTGTTGCGGATCGTTGTTAAAGCCACCCGCGTAAAACATCACAAATTCATCGCCGCGTTTCGTGACCGTAGGCGCTTCGATGCACTTGGTTTCCCATGGCAACTCCGGCTTGAGAATCGGCCGGTCACAAAGCTGCGTCCAAGTTTTTCGACTGAAATCAGAATTCAACAGCGCAGATGCCACGCCGATTTCCTGAGTTTTGCCAGTTGAATCCCGCGTGGCGAAATACAGTAGCAGCCGGTTGCCATCGGGAAAAACTTCCGCGTCAATCGCACGCCCGTTGTTCCAATCGCCAGTGGGGTGGAAAACCGGATTTGATTCGTCGCGCTGAAAATTGATTCCATCCGCCGAGACTGCGTGGCAAATCGCGTCCTTGGGAAAATTCCCGTAGGTCTGGTAAAACAGATGCACCTTGCCGTTCAGAACGCGCGCACCAGGCGCACATAGCCCGTTCTTGTCGCAGTCCTGCGCGGGTCGCAGCTCGCCGACTTTTTTCCAAACCACCAGATTCGTGCTCTCGGCGATGCCAATGTTCCAGCCTTTCGGTGCGTTGGTCTGCGTCAGTTCCTTACCGAACGGCGGCAGCGAGAAATACATCAGGTAACGGCCGGCAAAGCGGATCACACTCGGATCTTTCGAAAAGGGACACCCCAGCCGCGTGGCATCCGCCCACTTGAAAAGCGTGGGCGCCGGTTCAGCCGCATCCAAAATATTGGCTAGAAACAAGCCAGCCAGCAGCGGGATAATTTGTCTCAAGTTCATCGTGGTATCAGACCGGACGCTCAAGCCGCTGGTTAAGATTCAACAATTTTTTCCGCAGCTCGGCGTAATTGACTTTCTGCACGGGCAGTTTTCCCTTCACCGCCATTGCCGCTGCGACACCGGCCGACTCGCCGAGAATCATCCACACCGGTTCCATGCGGATCGAAGTCATCGCGATGTGGCTCGCCGAGACGCAGACCGGCACGAGAAGATTTTCGCATTCGGATTGTTTCGGCGTGATGGCGCGATACGGAATCTTGTAAATACCTTTGTGCACTTCTTCGAGGTAGAGCATCGAGTAGAAACCGCCTTGCAGTGCCACCTTGCCGCCGAACGCGTATGTCGCGTAAGGCCACTCGTCCACGCCGTAGGACGCGAGGCCGACGGAGTCGTCGGGATTGGTTTCGCCAGCGATGTCTTTTTGCGTGAGCACAAACGCGGACTTCATGCGCCGCGCTTCGCGGACGTAAAGCTGATGCGGCCAGCCATTCGTTTCATCGAAGATGCCCGGCTGAAACCCAATCCTGAGCGCGAGGTCTTTCAATTTTGTCGGCACCAACGGATCGGTGCGCAGAAAATGCGTCACGCCGGCCATGAAATTCTGCTCCGCCTTCCAAATGCGTGCGCGTGTCGCGTAATCCCCGTCGGGATAATCGGCGTTGCTGCCGAAATTCGTCGGCGCAAGCAAAGCGCGGGCGAGATTGCCAGCGCCAACTGAATGAATCCGTCCGCCACATTCCTCGAACTCGCCGAGCTTTCTCATGCGCTGACCGACATCAATCTTCGCCTTGTTCTGAAAACCGCGCCGATACAGCTCAAACGTGCGCGGGTCATAATCCTCCGGCGGATTGATCGGCAGGTGTTGGCTGTCCTCGACCATCTTCCAGCGGAAGCCGTAGCCCATCGTGAGTTTGTCCGCCCTGCCTTCCGGCTGCATCTGGATGTCCTGCAACATCGGCAGCAGCCCGCTCTTCGGATCGCCGGGCTTCACATACGGATCAATATCATAGACCGACATGTTCGGCTGTGCGCCAGCGAGCGATTCGCCGTAAGTGTCGCGCGACTCACGGCCAAAAGTGTAAGCCACGCCCGCCCGCGCCATGAGATCGCCCTCGTAACTGCAATCAATGAAAACCTTCGCACTAACGCGCCGCGCATCGCGCGTCTTCGCTTCCGCAATGGGGCAACCAACTTTATCCGGCGGCGCGTGATCGAGCGTGATGGTTTTGATAGACGTTCCCTCGCGTTGCACCGAGGCGACGCGATGCTCAAAAATTACGGGAATGGAATGTTCCTTGAGCAGCGCCGCAAACGCTTCGCGATACTGCGCGTCGTTGTAATCGCGTTTCAAAATCGGTCGCGCCGAGCCGCCGACCGCCTGCTCGCGTCCCCAGTCAATGTGCATCAACCCGCCGCCTGTCATGCCGCCCAGCCAGCGCGACGGCTCGACGATGAGCACACTTGCGCCTTCGCGCGCCGCCGCCACCGCCGCCATGATGCCGCTCGCCGTTGCGCCATAGACGCAGACATCGGCCTGCACCGATTGCGCGGCGCCATCCGCGCCAAACGTCACGAACTGCGACGCCAGCAGCGAGCTGCCGCTCATCACGAGAAATTTTCGGCGATTGATCTGGCTCATGGTTTGGAATTGTGCCCGCCAGCGAACGGTTCGAGCGCGAAGCTGAATTCGTAAATTTTGTCTGCCGGCAAAAGATATTTATTCAATTGCCGCGCGCCCCAGCCCTGCACGCCGCCAAGACCCATCTGCGCGGAATCAATCGTGAGCGTGAGAAAATCACGCGGCTTGAGCAGTTGCGGTTTGGTGGCCGCTTCCAAATCAGCGGCCGTCCACGGCCAGAGATTAAAACCAAACGTCGCGGCGATGGCGCGCACCACCAGGCCTTGACCGTCCGGCGATGTGATGGCCGCGCGACGCACCTCGCTGCGATGACCGGTTTCCTGCGGCGGTTGGTAATTGTGATTCCAAGTCAGCGCATCGGCGTGAAAATTTCCGAAACGCGCCGCATCCTTGCGGTCGGAATAAGTTTCTTCCGGCCCAAGTCCAAGCCATTCGATTTTGTGCAGCGCGGAAATCAAGCCGCATTGCATTCCGACGCGCGGAATTTCATTCGCCGGAGCAGATTTGCCAAGTGGCGAAAGTTTAAGCGATGCTTCGACAATGATTTTCCCATCGGCGTCTATTTGATAGTTCATCGTCGCGTGGCTGGATGCCGCGGGAATGCCGACTTCGGCGGAGATTGAAATTGTGCCGTCGGTATTTTGAGCGGTCGTCACGTTGCTGGCTTTCGCCTGTTCGCCCGCATTTCGCCACGGGCCCAGGATTTCCGGCATTTTCCAGCCGCGGTCATTCGTCACCGGCGGACGCCAGAAGCAAAGATGCAACGGACTCGTCAACAGTTCACGACCAGAGTAGCGGAGGCTTTCAATCATCCCGCTCTGCTTGCTGATGCGAACGGAAAAGGACGCGCTTTGAATGCTGATTGATTGGTCGGTCTGCTTAACCTTGAGTTGCCCTGGTTTCAATTCCGGCGCAGGCAAGGCTGGTGCGGCATCCAGCGCCAGTTGATCCCACGCGACAACAAACCCTTCGTCAGCCCACGAAGTTTTTTTTGCGAAGGCAAAACGAACTGTTAAATAGCGTTCGCCACCACTGCCAGCCGGTGCTTGCGGCACGGTCACCTCACAATAATCACCGGGTGCGCATTGCAACGGTGCAAGTTTTCCTTTGGCAACTACGACGCCGTTGTCACTCCATTCCCACGAGGCAGCATAGTTTTGCAGGTCGGTGAAAGCGTGGTGATTCTCGATCCGAATTTTTCCGTGCGCCAAATCCACCGCCCGCACACGGATGGGCTGGTTCACCTTGGCGACTTCAAAGTATTGCGGTTTGGGCGTGCGATCTGAGTCGAGTAAGCCCGTCAAAACAAAATTGCCATCGTTCGGCTTGTCACCGAAATCTCCGCCGACCGCGTAAAAATTCGGCGCGTTCGGCTTCGGGTTGACACTCGAAAATGGAACAGTTTTTCCTCCGACCACCGAAGCCGCCAAACCTTTGTCCGCCCAATCCCAAATAAATCCGCCGATGAGCATCGGATTTTTTTCGATGACGTCCCAATAATCCTGATAGTTGCCGACGCTGTTGCCGCCGGCCCACGCAAATTCATTCATCAAAAACGGTTTGCCGGTCGGATAATTTCCATGCTGACGGAGCATCGCTGTTTCGCCGTGTTCGCCGACGCGCACGGCCTTACCTTGCACGTGAAGCTCCAGCCATTTCGGCGTCGGGTAAGTCTGGCTGTCCACGTCGCAGGGCGCGTTCATGTCGGCGTAGTGGAGCGGCCGATGCTCGCTGTCGAGCCGGCGCGCTTCCGCAGCCATCGCGTCGAACGCCGTGCCGTAACCGGCCTCGTTGCCAAGGGACCACATCACGACGCTCGGATGACTGCGCTCGCGGATGACGAGCCGCCGCATCCGCTCGACGGACGCGGGCTGCCACTCCGGCAAGTCGCCGGGCAAAACGCATTTGTGATATGAGAGACCGTGCGATTCCAAATCCGCTTCGCTCAAAACCATCAAGCCCATTTCGTCACATAACTCCACGAAGCGCGGATCGTTCGGATAATGCGAGGTGCGGACGGCGTTGAAGTTCGCCTGCTTCATCAAACGAATGTCCTCGCGCATCGTCGCTTCGTCCACGACGTAGCCGGTGACGGGATTCCAGTCGTGCCGGTTGACGCCACGAATTTTCACGGCGCGACTGTTGAGCGTGAATTCCTTGTCCTTGATTTCGACCTTCCGGAAACCAATCCGCATCGCCACGGATTCAACGGTTTTACCAGCTTGCAGCAACTCGACGACAGCGGTGTAAAGTTTCGGCGATTCAAACGACCACTTCTGCGGCGCGTGGAGAATTTGCGGCGTGGACAACAACTCGACTTCATTTCCAGCCGCTAGCGAATTCGTCACTGGCGATTCAATCTGAAATCCGGGAACAACTTTACCATTCGGATCGCGCAACGTGAGGCGAACGGCGAGCGCTTCGGCGGGCGCGTTGTTGTCGTTGCGAATTTGGCAACGGAGTTTGACGGAAGCATTGCTCAACGCGCCGTCGAGTTCGGATTCCACTGCCACATCCCACAGATGGATGTTGGGGCGCGTGACCAGAAACACGTCGCGAAAAATCCCGCACAAACGCCAGATGTCCTGATCTTCTAGGTAGCTCGCATCAGAATGACGCAGCACTTGGAGCGCGACGAGATTTTTGCCCGGATGAACGGCGGCGCTGATGTCGAACTCAGCCGCGAGCCGCGAATCCTCGCTGTAACCGATGCACTGGCCATTGACCCAGACTTTCAGGCACGAACCCGCAGCGCCGACGTGGAGATAGACTCGTTGATTCGTCCAGTCTTTCGGCACGTCCACCCAGCGGCGATAGGAACTCGTCGGATTGCGGTCGGCGAAAAACGTCCAGTCCGCCGGCGGCTCGCCCATCACGCGCGGCGGATCAACCTTGAACGGATAAACGTAATTGACGTAAAGCGGTGTGCCGTAGCCGAACAGTTCTACGCTGCCCGGCACGGGAATCGTTTTCCAATTACCGTCGTCGAAGTTAGTCGACTCGAAGCCAACCGGACTTTTTACGGGTTCATTCACCCAGTTGAATTTCCAGTCGCCGCTGATGCAGTTCAGCCACGGAGAATTTCTGGAAGCGCCCGGCGCGGCGGCGGCGGACTTGGCGTTCGGATGCGGCCACGTCATCGAGCGCGGCGGCATCCGATTAACCTCGAACACGAGCGGATTTTCCCACGCATCGGCGGGAATGGTTTGTGGGCTGGATGAATTTGCTGCGATGCCATTCGCCACAGCCACACAACAAGTCACCAACGACAGAAGCAACGAGCGCGGAATATCGTTTGGAAAGCGCATGGTGAGTGCCAATTTCATTTTGCCACGGCCTTCGTCTTCTCAAACACAACTCCACCGTTCACATCATGAAGCCGGAGTGTGAGTGTCGGATTGGCAGCGTTGGTTTTGATTTCGCCCGAAAGAAAACCGCCGTGCTTGATGCGCAGAAACAGATGCTCCGGGCGCGGCTGATCTTCGTCCCAACCCTGCGCGTGTGCGTCGCTGGCCGGGCCGACGCTCCATTCCTGAATCAGGCCGGACTGGTCGTGCGAGACATATTGCCAATGACGGTCGCCGGTGATGACGGTGAGATTTTTCTGGCGCGATAAAATTTTGCGAACCTTGTTGCCTTCCACGGCATAGCCTGCGTTCGACAAATTATCAAACTTCGCATCGCGATCCGGCCCGACAATCGGCGTGGGCGTGATGACAATGCGGAACATCACGTCCGATTCGGCGAGCGTGCGCTCCAGCCACGCGATCTGCTCCGCGCCGAGAATCGTCGGCGTGTTTGTGCGGTCGGCTTGATGCGTGCTCCGCGTTTCGCGGCCTTCGAGCAGCCAGATTTGCAGATGTTTTCCCCAGCGAATTGTGCGGAACGGCGGACGACCCTGCGCGGTCTGTTCCTGATAAACACGCAATCCATCGTCAAAGGTGAAGTCGCCCGTGCGATCACCGGGATGACAATCGTCGGTCAACGTGTCGTGATCGTCCTTCTGAAAATAACTGCCGACCTGCCGGTGAAAATCCCGCAGCGTGGAAAAGCTGAACATCCGCGCCCAGTGATAACGCGCGAGGTCGAAATTCAGCGCGTGAACCGGTCCGTGGTCGTAGTAAACCGCGTCGCCGGTGTTCACGAAAAAGTCCGGCGCAAACTTTAGCATGGAAGGATATATCTTGAAACCATCGGGCGAATCGCGGTCTTCGTATTGCTGGCAGGTCATCACGCAGAATTTCACTCCAGCATCGGCGGCCGGCGCGGGCGCGGTCACAAAGCCGCCGTTCACCGTGCTGCTGACGGCGGCGTTGGAATTCTTTCGCGCCTCAACTTCAATTTCATAACGCGTTCCGGGCCGGAGACCAGAAAGCGGAACAACCGCTGTGAAATCGCGCTGCGGATTCACTTCCTGCCACGCAGTTTCTTTCCAAGAAATGTTGTCAGCGGTGCGATACCGGACGCGCGTCTGTCCCGCCGCGCCAATGGCCGCGCCCCGGATTGAGCCGAGATCCGAACCCGGCGCAAACTCCACCGCCGGACGACCGTTCGTGAAAATGGCGTTGTCTTTTATGGCGAGTTCCTTGCCGCTGGTTTTGTCGAAGATATGCAGAATCGGCAACGGGCGGTCATCGGCGGTGCGACTCGCATCACGGGTGACACGCGTCCAAATAAAAACTGACGTGGCGGTCGGCTCGGAGATTTTTATCCCGGTTGCCTGAAACGCGCCGTCGGCATTTGCATCGGCGGCAAGACCATTGAGCGCGAGCACACAGAAAGCCAGAATCAAAAACATTTCGCAACTTTTGCAACGGTATTTCATGACGGCATTCAGTTTCGAATCGTTACTGGACCTTTGATTTTGAGCACGAGGGTAGAGGAAATTTTATCAGGTGCGGCTTCTGGAACAAGAATGGTTGTTCCCTCGCTGGTCGGAATCGTTTTCAAAGGTTTTTTTGGATAAACGGAAAGCAGCGCGGCAGAGTCAATCTTGTTCGTCAAACCGGGAACGAAAATTTTTCTATCCTTCGGCCAGTCGAAAACGTGCAGGTAAAACGTCGTCCCGTCGGCGGTGACTTTTTTCGTGCAGCGACCCCAATCGAACTTTTTGAACGGGCTTGCCGTCGTGCCGTAGATTGCTTCACCATTTATTTTCATCCAATCGCCAACTTCGTGGAGGCGCTCGATGGACGGCGCGGGAATCACACCCTCGCCCGTTGGCCCGACGTTGAGCAGAAAATTTCCGCCCTTGCTCGCGATGTCCACCAGATTGCGCACGAGTTCCGAGGTCGGCTTCCAATTGAAGTCATCTTTCTTGTAGCCCCAATGGCCGTTGAGCGTCATGCAGCTCTCCCACGGCAGCGGATTGCCATCGGCAGGAATCGTCTGTTCCTCCACGGTGTAGTCGCCGAGATGGTAGCCGAGGCGCGAGTTCACGACGCAATCCGGTTGCAGCTTACGAATGAGGTCGAGCAGTTCGCGACTCTGCGCTGCGGTGTTTTTCTCCGGCGTATCGAACCACAGCACGTCAATCGGCCCATACTGCGTCAATAACTCACGCACCTGCGGCTTCACTTTGCGCTCAAAGTATTTTGCGAAATCCTTTTTGTCTTCGTCGGGAAAATCCCAGGTATTGCTGCGGCGAAATCCGTCGGCCTTCACATCGGTCGGCACATCGGGATCATGCCAGTCGCGACCGTAAGAATAATACACACCAAACTTGAGGCCTTGCTTGTGACAGGCAGCGGCGAGTTCCTTGACCGGGTCGCGCTTGAACGGCGTGCGCTTGACGATGTTGTAATCGTCGCTCGGACTCTCAAACATCGCGAAGCCATCGTGATGTTTCGCGGTGAGAATCAGATATTTCATCCCGGCGGACTTGGCGATACGCACCCATTCGTCGGCGTTGAATTTCACCGGATTGAAATCATCCGCAATCTTAGCATACTCGGCGATGGGGATTTGCAGCTTCAACATCATGTGCTCGGACTGCCCGTCCTTGCCCTTCCAGAAGCAACCGTCCTGCGCGTAAAGCCCCCAGTGAATGAACATTCCAAAGCGCGCGTCGCTCCACCACTGCAACCGCTTCGCCACGGCTTCGGGTGATTCCGTGTTGCTCAACTTTTGTCCGCCGTGCAGGTCACCGGTGTCCGCCGTGCCATCGGGATTGGTCTGCGCGAATGTTGTGGCTGCAAGCCAAACTAAAATCAAGGAGATGCGAATCGTGGTCGGCATTTTATTTTGTTGCGGGTTGGTTAGTGGAAGCATTTGGCACATCGGTGAGCGGCCGATTGAAAACCCATTCTAATCCACGCTGCAAACGCTGTGGGATTTTATCGGAGTGGTGGCCAGGCGGTTCGTAAAAAGCGCTGCGAACGGATTGCGTTTGCAACACGTCAAAAATTTTACGCGCACCAATGTTCGCGCGAAATTCATCTTGGGATGCGCCATCAAGATAGATCAACTGACGCAAGGCGAAGGCGTGAGGATCGTTGCTCACGATGGTAAGCGGATCGTTTTCCATCCAGCGCTGCCAGACGCGTTGGCTAAAATTTCCATGCGCGTCGAACAGCCACTCAAACTCACCCCGATGAAAAAAACTTCGCGGCGCATAGGCGGCGGACAAACCGAAAAGATAATGCAACGAACCGTTGGTGGGCATCGGCGACAATCTGGCGGCAAACTTTTTGATTTCCGTCAACGGCATGTTCGTGACCGCTGGTTTCATCGTCAAATGAAGATGGCTGGTGGGAAAATCTGAATCGGGACTCAAGGCGATCACCGCATCAAACAGTTTCTGATGCGAACTGCCCAATCTCAACGCGCCAAATCCGCCGCTGGAATGACCGGCGATGATGCGGCGCACGCCGTTCGTGGGGACAGGATATTCCGCTTCAACTTTAGACACGATCTCATCGCAGATATAATCCTCGTAATTGCCTTGGGCCGCAGAATTCAAATACTGGCTGCCGCCCCAGCGCGTCTTTCCGTCGCCAATCACCAAAATCACCGGCGTGATTTCGTCCGCGACTTTTTGGGTGAACTTCAGCCAGATGTTGGAATTTGCGATATACTTGGCAGGCGAACTGCCATAGCCAGGCAGATAATAAATCACCGGCAGCCGCGCACCGTTTGTTGCCTGCGCGGGAAGAAAAACAGGAATCGGCCGCGAAGTCGGATCGTGCAGCGGATTGTTTTTCAAAACGCGGCTGTCGAATTGGATGACCTCTATTCGCGCTTCGGTGGCAAAGATGCTGGCAGCCGCGAGCATGAAAATCATTGTCAGCCAGAAGGCCGCAATTTTGAGCCGCCTTATCTTCATTTCGTTGGTGCGTTAAGCCGGGCCAAGATCGCGGCGGCAACTTTCTCGGCGAGAAACTTGTAGCCAGCGTCGTTGAAGTGAACGTTGTTCGGGTTCTGGAATTCGGCGAGGCGCGATTGAACCGGAGTGCAGAGGTCATCAATCGGAATGCCGTGGCGATTCATGATTTCGTCCGCGATGCGATTGACCGTCGTGCATTGCTCGGGCGAAAAATGTTCGGCGTTGTCGGCGCTGGCGGGTGGCGTCGTTCGCGCCCAGAGTAATTTCGCGCCGGTTTTTTGCAGCGTCGCGATGATCTGCTCCAGATTGGCGGCGTAGGTTTCTGGAGGCAGATTGCGGTCGTGAATGCCGAAGTTGAAATGAATAACATCCCATTTGTCTTCGCCAAGCCATGCGTCGAGCTTTTTGACGCCTTGTGTAGTCGCGCCACAGTTCGCCGGAGCGCGATGAACATTGGCCTTGCCCGCGAGGTCGCGACGAACGTCGAGCGTGTAACCACGCGAAATCGAATCGCCGATGAGTAACACGCGCGGCAGCTTCGGGTCGTCTTTTACGAAGTCCCACGCCGTCACTTTTCCCGCGAGCTTGTCGGCCTTGTAATGCGGCAGGTAGAAATCGCCGAGGTTGGCTTCCAAAACTTTTTCCCACGCGAGTTCGTCCGGCGACATTGCGGCCATACGCTTCGCGTCGGCGGCTTGATTATAGTTGATCCTCGCGCCGGGCTTGGCGGATTCAATGCAGATGACGGAGGCAATCTTGTCAGGCGCTTCAGCGGGAATCTCCAATGCAATCCCCGCGTCGGTCTGGGTGAATTTCAACTTCGTTTTATTCGCGAGCAGCCATGCCTTCGCCACCTTGTTGGTAATCGCAGGCAGTTCAAATTTCCCAGTCTTCGGCCAGTCAAAGATTGAGACGTAAATTTTCCCCGGCTTGCTGGTGCAGCGCCAATCCCAGTTTGGCGTGAACTTAGGATTGCCTCTCCGATCCTTCTCGGTGGCGCTGAACGTGCCGTGAACATCACTGAACGGAGTCGAACTGCTGCCGTAGATCGCCTCGCCATTCACCTTCATCCACGCGCCGATGGCCGCGAGCGTTTCCACGCTCGGCTGCGGAATCAGCCCTTCGCTCGTCGGGCCGACGTTGAGCAAATAATTTCCGCCCTTGCTCGCGATGTCGCACAAATTGCGGATGAGTGTCTCGGGCGATTTCCAATCGTGGTCGTCGCGTTTGAAGCCCCACGTTCCATTCATCGTCATGCACGTTTCCCAATCGCGGCCGGGATAACCCTGCGCCGGAATGTATTGCTCTGGCGTCTCGGTGTCGCAGCGGATTCCGCCGCCGAGACGATTATTCATGATGATGTCGGGCTTGAGCGAGTGGACGGCGGCGTAAAGTTTTTCCGCGCGGTTCGTGTTCATGTCCTTCGGCGTGTCCCACCAAAGCACGGCGGGAAATTCGCCGTAGTTGGAGCAGATTTCCTTCACCTGCGGCACGGCGATTTTGTCGATGTAATCATCCATGTCACGGTCCTGCGCCTTATCCCAATTGTGACCACCGGTCGAGCCACCGTTGTTCCAGTCCTGCGCCTGCGAATAATAAAATCCGAGCTTGATGCCCTGCTTGCGACACGCGGCAGCGAGATCTTTGAGTGGGTCTTTGCCGTAAGGCGTCGCCTGAACGATGTTCCACGGACTCGCCTTGGTGTCGAACATCGCAAAGCCGTCATGATGCTTAGCGGTGATGACGATGTATTTCATGCCGGCGTCCTTGACAATGTTCACCCAGGCATCGGCGTCGAATTTCACCGGATTAAATTCCTTCGCGAACGCCTGATACTCGGCCACGGGAATCTTGGCGCGGTTCATGATCCACTCGCCCGCGTTCGTCACCGGCTTGTCGTGATAATAGCCGGCGGGCACGGAATAAACGCCCCAGTGAATGAACATCCCAAACTTCGCCTCGTGCCACCATTGCATCCGCATGGCCTTCGCTTCGGGTGATTCGGCAACGGGATATTTTTGAGGCGTCTGCGCAGTGACCGAATTCGTTGTTTGAACCGGATTCGTTTGCGCGTGAATAACGCTGACTGACGTTATGATCAAGGCAGCGACCGCGAGGAATAATTTATTCATGGTCAGGCTTTAGCGAAAGCGCCGACGATGTGACCATTCTTGGCTGATCCGGCTTTTGCAAAACGTTCCGTGTCACCTTTCTTCTCCGAAGCATCAGCGAATAACCGCCGCGCGAAAAGATTCGCCACCGGATTCGTCGCCACGCAACGCGCGAGTTCAATCTGACAAACGAGCCAGCGTCCCTTGCCATCGCAGCGCTCGACCGCTGCTGGTGTGTAGCCCCAAGGACGTAACCAGCCGCCGTCACCGCTTTGGAGAACCGGCGTCCAGTCCTTGCCTTCGAGCACGGTGTGAAGAATCGGCGCGGGATGTCCGAGTAAATCAAAATGCCAGAACCTGAAATCTTCCGGTTGCAAATCGTCAACCAGCGGATGTCCCGTGGCGCGCGAGACGAAATGTCGCGAGCCCATGCCCGCCTTGCGAACCTGCAACGCCGCGCCGCCCAACGTGTATTCGCCGATCGGTAGATTCAGCAAGACCGCCGTCGCCCCAGCGCGAACCGCGTCGGCAATTTCGTCCGCCCACTCTTGGTAGGCCGCGAGGTTGGTGATGAGCAGCAGCCGGTTTTTCTCCAGCGGCTTGGTTGAAGCCGTCAGTCCGAGTGTGGTCAAAAGTTTTCCGGACGCCGGGGAGTTTTGCGGCAACCACGCTTCGCCGCCAACCAAAATTGGTTTCGGAAAAACATTCAGCACAAGCGATGTGTCGTGAATTGCTGAGCCGTCCGCGCCAACAAGCGTCGCCACGATTTCGGTCTGATCACGGTCTGCGGTTTCAGGAATCGCGATTTGAATCACGCCCTGACCGCGCGGCGCGCAGCTTTCGATTTTTGCAGCGACTTCGCCGTGCGCAATCGTTTTTCCATGCAGGCACAGTTCATAAATCACTTTTGCACCAGCGGGAATTTTGGCGCCATCATTGCAAACCCACAATTCCACCGGCACGGTTTCGCCGCTCCAAACTTGTGTGCGGTCGCTGCGCAACGACACGGCGAGCGGCGCGAGCGCATCGCGATACGCAAACCATGCCAGCTTCGGCACGCGGTCCACGTCCATGATGGATTTCATCCAGCCGCACGGCCATGCGTCAATGAAGAGATGGATGGCAAACGTGTTCATGTCCGCCTTGCGCCGATAGGCCTCGGTCATCAGCCGCGTGATCCACGCCTGATGTTCCTGACTGGCCGCTATCCACTCGGGCGCAGTGCGCGGCGTTTCATACCAGAGATAATGAAAATTCCAGCTCTGCGATTTGGAAATCACTTTCGGCGTCCACGGCGCGTCAGGCGAAGCGGGTTTCCAATCGGCGGGATAATATTTTTGCATCACGCCGTAGGAATCGAGTCCTTCCGCACCGAACTCGCCGCAGCCGTAATGCCAGCCGGGTTTCACCGGCATCCACTCACCGTGATGCAGCGCGCCCAGGTCCACGCCGTGGCCGATATACCAGCCGCAATAGCAGTGATTGTCCGGCATGCCGACGGTCGCCGGCGGATCGTAGTCGCCATCCACGCACTTGCAGACGCGGTCGGGATTTTCCTGCTGCACGGCTTCGATGCTCATGCGGAACATGCGCTCGATCTCGTCGCGCAACAAAAAGCGATGCGGCTGACTCGCGGCGGCCGGGCGTGGCTCGTTGATGAACGAGACGAGAATGTTAGACGGATGCGCGCGGACATGACGTTCCATCAGGCTTGATTGGCGAACAATCTCCAACATTTGATTGCGCCGCACCGTGGCAAACATCGGCATATCGGTCTGCAACATTAGACCGAGACGGTCGCACCATTCGTAAACTTCCTTGTGCACCGGGCGCTGCGTGAGGCGGAGGAAATTCATGTTCGTCAACTTCGCAAGGAGGATATCGTCGCAGAGTTGATTGAAATCATTTTTCATCACGCAACGCTCGAGATGGCCCATCGTGTTCGCGCCGCGCAGACGAATCTCGCGTCCGTTCAGGAAAAATTTTCCTTTAGGCGTCGAGTTTTCGTCCTGCGTGAACGTCCTCATGCCAAACTGCTGCTTCGCGGCGTCGAGCAGATTGTCTTTGGCGTCGAGCAACTTCACCTGCGCCTGATAAAGCCAGGGCGTTTCGAGATCCCAGATGTTCGGGTTGGGCAAAGGTAATTGGACGGTGATGTAATTCCGGCCAAGCCCCATGCGCGCGGGAATTTCCTCGGCGTGGTCGCCGTCGAGGTCACCAAAGCCGCGCACAGTTTTGCCAACAGCGCGGTGTGGCTTGTCGAGATGCACGGTCGCAGGAAAATTCTGGCCGAAAATCGAGACAAGCACGTTGATTTCTTCGCTCGGATTCTGCCCCTGATTTTCCACCTCGACGCGAACTTCCACGACCTGTTGCTCGACGAGTGGGCGCACCCAGAGATCGCCAACTTGCATGTGCGCGCGGCCTTCGACAGTGACGCGATTGTAAATGCCCATGCCAGCCGGACAATGATGCCAGCCGAGAATCGGGTCGTCGTAGCCGAGGCCGGTGGCGGCATAAATCTTATCACCGTTCACCGCAGCGCCATTCTCGTGACTGCCGAGCATCGTAAAATCATTTTCGACGCGGACGAGCAGAACATTTTCCTTCGCACGCGCGACGCCGGTGCAGTTGAACTCAAACTCGTCGAAGAACCCCTCGTGCTGGCCGACGCAAACGCCGTTGAGATAGACCTGACACTTGTAATCTACGCCAGCGAAACGCAGCGCAATAGACTCGCGCGAAATCAAATCGGCCGACAGATCAAAAGTGGTGCGATACAGCGTCGCAGCCTTACCGAGCGGCGGACCGTAGTGCGGGATAGTGACGGTCTCCCATTCACCGAGACCGGCGAGCGCGTCGTAAAACGTATTGCGGTCAGCAGGCTGCTCGATGCGCCACTGAAACGTATCCAACTCCAAACGAGCGCGCGTCGCAGGCAAAGCGGGCGCATGATTCGCGAGGAACGGCTTCATGCGTTCGCGCATTTCCGAAAGTGCGGTGGTCAGTTGTTCCGCAGTCAGAATCTTTTTGCTCAACGGAAGCGGCGATGAAGGCTGGCCGTTTTGCAGCGGCAAAATCGTGGAAGGAGCAGCGGCGCGGGCGGGTTGCGCAAGACCGGGGCGCAACGGCACGGGACTCATCGTCGCGATCTCGGCAAATTCATCAGTTGCTTGCTGATTGTTTTTCATACTCAAAATCAAATGGCAGTTTCCAGCGCTGGGGCTTGCGACTGGCCGGGTGGCGTATAATTCAAATCGCCACCCAATTTTTTCCAGTGGCGAAAAAGCATCACCGACGAGGCAAATGCGAGAAGCACACTCACGCCGCACCAAGCGAAGATGTAGCGGTAGTCCCGCGTGGTCTCGAGAAACCAGCCGCACAAAACCGGCGCGAGAACCGCTCCGATGAGTCCGAAAATCTGGTTCGCACTGAAGAACTGACCGTATTTTTCGCGCGGCAGCAGGCGTGGATAAAGTGCAAGATACGCCCCGAGATAAATGGCGCTCGCGGCTTGGTTGAAAATGTAGAACGTCAGCAGAGTGCTTTCAGAATGGATAAAAAAGAAGCAACCGAGAAAGCTTAAGCCGGTCAACAGCGCACCCAGCATGATGACGCGCAACGGATGAAAACGATCCACGAACGGGCCGACGAGGAAAAAGATCGGTATCTGCACGATGAACGTCCATGCCTTCACTTTTCCAAACTGGTCGAGCGTGAGCCCGAGTGTGTCTGCATAGCCAGGCTGACCGGCTTTGGTCGCAAAGAAAATCACGAAGGTCTGAAAAGGCACGAGCGATGCCCAGAAGAAAAACGGTATTAGATAGATGTTCAGATAGAACCGGTGGCGAAACGATTCGGTGAAAAAAGTTTTCAGATAACCGAACGCACCGCCCTTTTGCTTCGGGGGCGGCGGCGGATATGCACCTTCCTTCACGCGCCAGACAAGCAAGCAGAACGCCGTCGCATACAGCAACGCCGCGAGCGCGTAGACGTGCAGCGTGTGATGCTCGACCCAGCCGAGAATCCAGCGGTTGAAGGCGAAGCTTCCGAGCGCACCAATGGCGCGATAGCTGCCGATGAATTTCCCCATCACCTCCGTTGGAATGACATCGGCGAAAAGAAATTGATACACCTGCATGACATAGGTGTTGAACACCACGAAGATGACAGCGGCAATCGCCAGCCAAACAATTGTGCATCCCGCAGTGGTGATTCCCGCGCCAAACATCGGTTGTAGTAGGTTGTGCAAAAATTCTCCGGCGGGTTTTGCTCCCCCCAACAGCAACAGGCTCACCACCACCGGCACGGCGCTCCAAAGCAGAAACGGTCGACGGCGGCCGAGCGGACTGCGATGACGGTCGCTTTGCATCCCAACCACCGGCCCAACGAGGATCGCGATGAAGTGCGGCAGACTGTTCGCGATGAGGCCGACGACGGAATCGCGCGCGCCTTCCCAGCGAAGCTGCAACGGCACGACGTTCGGCAGCAACTGCTCCATGATCATCAAGCAGAAGTCGCCCCAGAGCATCCAGAACATCACGTTGATGAGAGCGGCGCGGGTATAAGAAAGCGTCCCGACCGAGTAGCGTTTGCCGCTGGTCGTCGCCGCGCCCGTCATGTTTTTCGAGTCAAACATAGCTGAGTAATCCTTCATTGCCTGGGGACAACTCATCGTGTTTTTTCTTGGTGATTTGCGTGTAGATCATTTTCGTTTTTGAAATCGAGGTTCGCAACGGCAGGCTGATTCAATTTGCGTCAAAGTTGCTTAAACGACATTCCGCCGATAAAAACTGGTTTTTCCGAATGTGTCATTGAATCCTGTGGTGCGCAAAGTTAGTGTTGTGGCGTGCCCCGCAATCCACAAACCAAAAAGCGCATCGGCGGACGGAACGTCCTGCTGGCGCTGAATTGGTATGATTTGCGGATTCATCAGGGTGTGTTGCGGTTCGCCGCCGAGGCCGGCTGGCACTTGAACGCTGACATGGCTCACTCGCAATCGCTCCTCCCAAAAAACTGGCACGGCGACGGGATCATCGCGATGATTCCACTGGCGAAATCGGAAAGCCAAAAAAATTATCTGGATCTCATCCGCAAATCGGGTGCGCAGTGTGTCACCGTCAATCCGCATCCCGACCGGCGCAATCTGCCGCACGTCCGTTATGACAACCAAGCCATCGGACGCCTCGCTGCCGAACATTTTCTCGAACGTGGCTTTCGCCACTTCGTGTGCTATGGCAGCAATTTCGACAATTGGTATTCCAGCGAGCGCCGCGAAGCGTTTGCCAAGAAACTTACGGAAACGGGATTTGCCTGCACGATGTTTCGTCGCCGATCGCTGGAAGAAATTGACTGGCCGGAGCAACTCGCAGACTGCGTCCAAATGCTGCGCAAACAGCCGCACCCCCTCGCAGTCTGGGCTTTAAGCGATACTGAGGCGAGCCAGGTGCTCGAAGCCTGTCGCGAAGCAAAACTTTCCGTTCCGGAAGAAGTAGCCGTTCTCGGCGCGGAAAATGATTTGATGATCGCGCCGTTCACCACACCGCCATTGTCCAGCGTGGAAAGCAATCTCGAAGAACTCGGCTATCAGGCCGCCGTGCTGCTAAAGTCACTGATGGACGAGAAGCCGCCGACCGAAATAGCCGTCGTCGTGCCGCCAAAGGGATTGGTGGCCCGCGGCAGCACCGACACATTGGCTGCGGTGCATCCCGGCGTGAAACGCTTCGTGGAATTTATCCGCGCCCACTATCACGAAGATTTGGATCACGAAGATTTTTGCTGCGCCTCCGGCATGTCATCCACCGCGTTGTTCAACGCCTGTAAAAAGCATCTCGGACGCAACCCCGGCGAAATGCTTCGCTGGCAACGCCTCAAAGCCGCCGAATCACGGATGCTCGCCACGAATGATAAATTAAGTGTAATCGCACTGGAGTGCGGTTTCAAAAACGGCGTCACCTTCTGGAATGCCTTTCAGCGCGCCCACGGCCAGTCGCCCGAAGAATGGCGAAACAAGAACCGCTTCAACTAAATTCCAAATAAAGCCACATTCCGTCAGATTTCAACCAAATCGGAGTGCGCCCAACGCAAGCGATATTGCAGGCATAAGGATGGAGCAGCATTCCGAAACATTGAAGCCACGTTGTTTGCTCAAAGTTGGAGTTGGAAAAGACCTTGAAATGAAACGGCAGTCGGTGAAGCAGTTCCGGCAGTCACGTAAAAGAGTTGCTGGTCTGATACACCACCACATAACCGTCGTCGCGCGGGATGATGTCCAAAAATTTCTGGCGCAGGATGGGCGGAAAAAACTCGACGTTGGTCAGCTTTACGCGGTGGAAAAGCAGTTGCGCAAACAAAAAGCCGGGCCAGCCCTGCGGCAGACGATGCGGGTGTGGCAATCACAGCCGGTAATGACGCGGTTGCACCGGGCGATGGAGTTGGTGCGGAGAAAGACTT
>CAIRJF010000008.1 GCA_903878805.1 uncultured Verrucomicrobia subdivision 3 bacterium | reverse complement strand
AGCCGTTCCAGAAATTCGTTGGTCGGTGTGGCAATCATCAGGCTGTCCAGCAATCCCATCTGTGCGTTGGTCGTCGTTTGCATGGTTCTCTGACGCATCATCAAATCATCCGTTCAAAAACGTTTTGCAGAGGTCTCAATAAATAGGAAACACACCCAACCGAATGTTTAATGACTGATTGTGGCTTGGACGTCGAGCCAGAGTTGATCCCGAACAAAAGGTAAAAAGGAAAAATAAAAATGATAAAAACCATTAAAACCTGTTGCGCTCTCATTGGAGTTGCAACTTTGCTGACTGCCTCCAGCGCACTCGCGACTGTTGGCACCATCACCCTGACCTACGACTACGGTAATGCCAATGGCGGCGGCGCATTCAAGGCCGTGACCACGGGCGGACTGGGAACCTTCGACACGTTCTGCTTGGCCGAAAATGTTCTGTTCCACCCCGGCAATACCTATTCCTACTCCACCAGCACCACGATTCTGCCTACCGGCGGTTTTGTGACCCTCGGCACGGCTTATCTTTACAGCCAGTTCCGCGCGGGTTCGCTGTCCGGATACACCTATGGCTCCGCTGCTTCGGCCAATGCCCTGCAAGCCGCCATCTGGTATCTCCAAGGACAGAACTTTGGTGCTAACAACTCGTTTGTCGCCCTCGCTATCACGGCGACGGGAGCCAACTACTTGACTGATGCCAACGGTGCTTATGGCACTGTGGCCTTGAACTTGACCGGACCGGCTGGTTATGTCCAGCCCCAGTTGGGTTTGGCTGCCGTTCCTGAACCGAGCACGGTCGTTGCCGGTGCTTTGCTGCTCCTGCCCTTCGGCGTCAGCACGGTGCGTATTCTCCGCAAAAACAAAACTGCCTAATCCGCAGCCGTTTGAATAAATTCAAGACAAGCCGGTCATTTTTGACCGGCTTGTTTTTTTGTGTCGTAAAAGACGTTGGATTTTGTGCTGACTTCAATAATATAAAATTCCGCAGGTTGAATCCGGTCTGATAAAAGGCTTCAACAAACGCCGCGAACGGAGAGACACCTACGCTTACAAAACCGTGCCGCCAACCTTGAGCCCAATCAAAAACGTTTCGCTCAATGAAAATTCCGGCGGGCAGCATGTCAACTTAACCGGCATCAGTTTAGGCACGGGAAGATCGCTCGTCGTCAGCGCCGTTTCGGATAATCCGGGTTTGATTCCCAACCCCGACGTCAGCTACACCAGCCCCGCTGCGACCGGTGCGCTGAATTTCACGCTCGTTCAAAACGCGACCGGCACGGCGCACATCACCGTGACCGTGCAAAATGATCTTTCGATGAGCAACACCGTCACGCAGACGTTCACCGTCGCCGTTACGCCGCCCAACCTGTCGCCGACGCTCAATCCGATTAATGGAGTGTCGGTGAATGAAAACTGTGGCGCGCAGCAAGTCCAACTCTCTGGCATCGGTTTGGGCGGCGGCCAGTTCTTGACCGTCAGTGCCGTGTCCGACAATCCCGGTTTGATTTCCAATCCGTCCATCAGCTACACCAATCCCGCCGCGACCGGCACGCTCAATTTCGCGCCGGTTCAGAACGGCAACGGCACGGCGCACATTACCGTGACCGTGCAAAACGATCTCGCCATGAGCAACACGGTTGAGCAGACATTCACGGTCAACGTCGCGCCGGTCAACCAGCCGCCGACGTTGAATCCGATTGGCGATTTAATTTTGAATTACAATTCGCCCGCACAAATTGTCAGCCTGAACGGCATCAGCTCCGGCGCAGCCAACGAATTTCAAGCGCTCACGGTCACGGCGGCCGCAAGCAATTCCAAACTGATTGCAAATCTTAAAGTGAATTACTCCAGCCCGCTCGCCGCCGGCACGCTGACGTTCACGCCGGTCGCCAAGGCCAGCGGTGCGTGCGCCATCACCGTGACGGTCCATGACGGCGGCACTTCCAACAACATCGTCACGCGGACTTTCAATGTGCAACTCAACACCAAGGCCGCTTCCGGCGTGAAGCCGATGCTGCTGAAAAAATTGGGCGACCAAGTGGTGATGAAGGGCAAAACTGTTTTGCTCAAGGCCAGTGCGGGTGGCACGGGGCCGTTGAAATACCAATGGAAATACAACGGTGTCAACGTGCCGGGCGCGACGGGCGCGACACTGACTTTGAAAAATGCGTCCGCCAAGCAGACGGGACTTTACAGCGTGGCGATTTCCAACGGCGCGGGCAGCATCGTCAGCGCGCCGGCGGCGGTGACGGTTTTGTCAACGCCCGCAGCCATGCTGACTTCCTCGGTGAACAGCAATGGCACATTCACCTTCAACGTCGTCGGCGTGACCGGTTACAAATACGCTGTGCAGGCCACGACCGATTTGGTGAACTGGACGAGCGTGGAAACAAACACCGCGCCGTTCACCTTCCAAGATGCGAGCGCCGGAAGTTTCAACCAGCGGTTTTACCGCACGGTGTATTTGCCGTGAGGTGGAAAACTGGTTTGAGTTTTCAGATCAACTCCAGATCCGATGCGTCAATTTTCACTGCCGCCGCCTGGCTGATGAAATCCAGCCGCAGAAAAACTGTGGTGAGTCCGCTACGTTTTTCCACCCAGCCCTCGATGCCGCGCAACGGGCCGTTTTTTATTTTCACTCGCAGTCCTTCGCTGATGGTCGGCGCGAGGCGGATTTCCAAATCCGTTTCCAACGCCAGCAAAACTTCGCCAAGCTGCCGGGCGAACAAATTCTGGTCGGTGACTTCCAGCAGGTTCGCGAGATGGTCGCTCTGCAAAACCGCGCCGCGTTGCGCCGGCATCATCTGCAAAAAAACGTAGCCGGGAAACAGCGGTTTTTTGAACGTCACCGTTTTGCCGCGATACTTGTGGACGGAACGATGGCATGGCAGCGTGGCGGCGATTTTTTCCCGCTCGCAAAATTGCAGCAGTTTTTTTTCGCAGCGCGGCCGCGTGTGTGCGACATACCAGAGCAGTTGACTCACGCCATTAGCTTGTTGGCTGACCGGCGGGTGTCAAGCCCCGGAGTTTTTATCCGCCGCGACGGGCGGGTGCAAAATGTTAATTTGCTTTTGGTCACGGGCATTCTGTTGTATCTAAATTTCGGTTAATCGCAATAATCTGGAATGAAAAAATCCGGTTTAATCCTGCTGGTGGATGACGACAACGACATCCGCCATCTGTTTTCCACCTGCCTGCGGCGCGAAGGCTACGAGGTGCTGGAGGCGGCGACCGGCCGTTACGGTCTCGAACTGGCGCAGACACGCTTTCCCGATCTGGTGCTGCTGGATGTCGGGCTGCCGGATATCAGCGGTGTGGAAGTCTGCCGTCAAATCAAGACCGACCCGAAATTGCGGGATGTGTTTGTCGCGTTCTGTTCCGGCGAGGCGACGAGCGATGAAAGTAAGGTGAGCGGCTTTCAAACTGGTGCAGACGAATATCTCGTCAAGCCGTTCGGTTTGCAGGAACTCATGGCGCGCGTGCAAACGCTGCTGCGGTTGCGCAACACCACCGCCGCGTTGCGCGCGAGCGAAGAGCATCACCGCCGGCTGATTGACATTTTGCCCGACGCAGTTTGCTTGATTCATCCGCGCGGGCGTTTGCTGGCGGTAAATTCACGCGCGGTCGCCATGCTGGGCTATGCGAGCACGGAGGAACTGCTGCACAAAACCATTTTTGACCTCACGCCGTCGTCGGAACACGCGGCGGTAAAAAGTGATTTTGAAACGGCATTGCGCGCGGGCATTTTGCGCAATGTCGAATACGCCATGTTGAAAAAAGACGGCACGCTGTTCCGCGTGGAATTGAGCGCGACCGTCTCGCTCGGCATCAACAACCAGCCCGCCGGTTTGTTGAGCGTGGTGCGCGATGTGACCGAACGCAAACAGGCGCAGGAGGCGTTGCAGGCCAGCGAAGAGCGTTTCCGCCAGCTCGCCGACCATATTCGCGAAGTTTTTTGGATGAGCAGCGCGGACCGCAGCAAAATTATTTACGTCAGTCCGGCCTACGAGGAAATCTGGGGGCAGACGTGCAAAAGTCTTTACGCCGCGCCGCACAGTTGGATTGACGCGGTTCATCCCGACGACCGCCACCGCGTTTCAGAAAGCATCAGCAAGAAACAGGTCACCGGCGAGTATGATGAAATTTACCGCATCATCCGGCCCGACGGTTCGATCCGTTGGATTCAGGACCGCGCCTTTCCCATCCGTGACGCGGCGGGAAACATTTACCGTATTGTCGGTATCGCAGATGACATCACCAAGCGTCAGCGTGCGTGGGATGCGCTCGGCGAAAGCGAAGCGCGCAAACGTGCCATCATGCACGCGGCGCTGGATGGCATCATCACGATCGACCACGAAGGCCGGATGATCGAACTAAATTCCGCCGCCGAAAAAATCTTTGCGCACAGCCGCGCCAAGCTCATCGGCGAAAATGTGATGGAGGTTGTTCCGGCATCCTTCCGCGCGTGGTTTCAGAGCGGCCTGACGAATTGTTTTGCCGGCGACAAAGGACCCACGCAGGGCAGCCGCATTGAGATGCCGGCGTTGCGCGCGGACGGCAGCCGGTTTTCCGCCGAGTTCACCATCACGCGCATCAAGCTGGCCGGCCAGCCGATGTTCACGTTTTACATCCGCGACATCACGCAGCACAAACGCGCGGAGGCGGAGTTGCGTTCGCTGCCGCAGCGCATCATCAAGGCGCAGGAAGCCGAGCGCTCGCGCATCGCGCAGGAGTTGCACGACGGCATCAACCAACTCAAAAATGCGCTTGCGCAAAGTCGAAGGCAGTTTGCCCGACCTCAAACCTGCCGCGCGCGAAATCCTTCATCGCTGTGACCATCTGCTTGTGAAAGTGCTCGAGGAAAATCGTCGCATCGCGCACAACCTGCGCCCGACCGATTTGGACAATCTCGGTCTCGCTGCCGCCTGCACAAGTTTTTGCAATGACGTGCAGTTGCGCACCAACCTGCAGTTTCAATGCCGCATCACTTCCGCCAACCAGCGTCTGCCCTCAATGGTCGAGCTACATTTGTTCCGGATCGTGCAAGAGGCCATCAATAACATCGAGAAGCATGCGCGTGCCAAATCCGTCAAATTGCAACTTCGCTTCCAAGGCCATTCCGTCGTCTTGAAAATTCAGGACGATGGGCAAGGGTTTGACGCCCGCACGCTCCGCGCCGTAAAAAAAATCCGCCACGGACTTGGCCTGACGAATATGCGCGAGCGCGCCCTTTCGCTCGGGGGAACTTATGAAATCAAATCTTCACCCGGCCAAGGAACGGCCATTGCCGTCCGCGTGCCGCTGACCGCGACCAAGCGCGAGCCCAATCCCAAACGCCCAAAGTTGCTGACCGAAGAAGTTGCGCTGCCGACGGAGAATTGAGCGAAGGTTACTTGCGGCTGTCTTCCACCCAGCACACCGCGTAGCGAATCAGCGCATTGAGGTTTTTTTGCTTCAATTTTTTGGCGATGCTCTGGCTTTGCGAATTGACTTCGGTTTCACTCAAATTCAGCGTCTTGGAAATTTCCGCCGCGCTTTTGCCCTGGCCGAGCCATTCCAAAACTTCCAGTTCCGAATCGGTGAGCAAGTCGAGGCCGGCGGGTTTTTTCTCCGCCGCCGGTTTTTCTCCGTCCGCAAAAACATCGTCCGTGACGTAGATGTGGCCGGCCAGCACGTCGCGGATTGCAAAAACAATTTCCTGCGGATCTTCCTGCTTCATGATGTAGCCGTCGCCGCCCGCGCGCAAAACGCGCTGCGCGTAAAGCGCCTCGTCAAACATTGAGACGACCAGCAGCTTGACCGAAAGTTTCAGCGCACGAATTTCCTTGATAAGTTCCAGACCGCTTTTTCCTGGCAGCCCCAAGTCCACGACCGCGAGATCCGGCTTGAGTTTGATGATGGCTTTGAGTCCTTGCCGCGCATCGCCCGCCTCGCCGCACACCGTTAAATCCGTTTCCGCGCCGATGAGTTTCGACAGGCCGTCCCGAAAAACCGGATGGTCTTCCACCAGAAAAATCCGGCGGGTTTCACCCGTGCTTTGCTTTTTCAAAAGTTTTGCCATGCGCCTGAAGCTCCAAAAATTCTACCCTGCGCCTTCGCGCACACAAGGCAATTGATTCATTCCGGGACAAAATTCCGCCGCGCGAACGTGCGGATGTCCTTATACTGACATTGCTTGTCTCAAAGCCGCATAGAACGTAACGCGATTGCCACATACTATTTTGCCTAACATAAATTGAATCTGGGGTTGCAGAGTTGTGGCTTTGTGAACCTTGACCCAAAAAGTCGAATTGAAGTATGACGCAGCCGCCAGAATTAACCATTGAACACCCGTCCAAAATAAAAACTTTTGACATCAACTCGGCATTGCCCTCGCGAATCATCCTGCTGGTGGACGACGATGCGGACACGCGCCAGTTGACGCGCGCGTTTTTGAACAACTTCGGGTTTGAAGTGGATTGCGCCGGTTCGGCGGCCGAGGCGCTGGCGCGTTTCAATCCGCTAATGCACCAGCTCGTGTTGACTGACAATTCCATGCCCGGCATGACCGGCGGCGAGATGGCGCAGATCATCAAGCAAAAATCCCCGTCCACGCCCGTTCTGATGTGTTCCGGCAGCCCGCCCAACGACACCTCCGCGATTGACATCTTCATCAAGAAGCCGACCTACCTCCTCGCCATCAAGGACGCGATAGACAAGCTGCTGCCCGCAAAATAAACCTCTTCAGTTTATTATTTTAGTCATTTAGTGCAGGCCGAAGGTTCCGCCCAGATTGTCTTCAAAAACATTATTCGTGAATTCATTTACGAAGAAATTTCCAGAACCCGCCGACTTGTAATTTAGTTGCAACCAGTCAACGCCGGTGACCACGTTGCTCGCATCGGTGAAATTGATGTTCACCATCAGGCTGCCCGGACTGTAATTGGTAACGGTGAAAAATCCGTTTGTCGCTCCGTTGAAAGTAAAGTTGCCGTCACCTAAAAATCTGATCTGGTTGACATAGCCACTGGAACTGTTGGTGAGATTCAGGGTTGTGTTTGTGACGCTTGCCGGCGCGAGATTGGTGACGCTCGTCATCACAAAGCTGCTGAATGTGCCGTCTTCATTGGTGAAAAATCCGCCGTTGCCGCTGACGAAAATCAGCCGCGCGGCGCTGTTGCTGCCCGCAAGGGTCGGCGGCGCGGTGACGGTGAGGTTGAGCGCGCCGATATTCGTGGTCGCCGGCGCGTAGGTGTAATTGCCCACGGCATTGTCGAAATTGGTGGACAGCGTGTCCTGACTGTAAGTCGCCGCACCGAATTGCTGGTTGAAACTGTCGGTGCCGGAAAAAATTTCAAAGTTTTTGTTTGTGATGACCTGCGGCGCGTTGCCGCCTGGCCTCTGGGAAGCGACCAAGAAAATTCCTGTGGCTGCGCTTTTGTTGGTGCGGCCGGAGGCGTCGTAATTTTCCTCATAATACGAGCCGTAGTTCGTGTCGGCAAAACTGGTGATTAGGTAGGTCGTGCCGTTGGTGGCCGTCAGCTTGAACAGCGCGCCCAGCGGCGGGTAGGGCGTGTAGCTGTAACTGCCGCCATTGGTCGCGACGGCCAGCAAAGTTTGCGCGGTGTAACCGTTTTTTTGGAGCAGCAGACCCCGGCCATCGCCCGTGTCACTGACTTTCCAGATGAGCTGATTTAAAATGTTTCCTAGCACGCGGTTCGTGACGGGCGAAAAATACATGTATCCGTAGCTCGTCGAAACCAGGTTGGTATAAATTACATTGGTCGAGACGACATTGTTGTTGGTGACGACCATGAGATAATTCGTGGCGACGATGTTGGTGGCAACGAACGCCGCCTGGTTTGTGTTTTGAAACGTGAGCGTGTAGGTCTGTCCGCCCCGTTTGGCGGCGATGGGCGGCGCGGCGTATTTGAACTTCAACAGTCCGCTGCCGCCGGACGAGAGAAAACTGTAAGTGCCCACGGCGTTAAGGCTGTTGGTGTCGCTCGCAGACTGGCTGAAAATGTTTTTGCCCAAGCCAATCGTGAACAGATCATTGCCAATTGAGTCCGTTACCGTGGCGAGTTGGCCGCCCACATTAGGCGGCGCGGTGTTGTAGGTAATGTCAATGACCATCACCTGCGAGACATTTGAACTGCTGTCCACCGAGTAGGCGTAAAAAACATTTGCACCCGGCGACAATGACACCACGGCATCCCAGTTCGTCCAGTGGTTTGTCGTGACGGCGCTCCGCCACGCGTCGGAGTTCAAATGATACTGCACATTCGTCACTGCCACATTGTCCCCGGCGCTGCCGTGCAGAACGAATTCACCTAAAACGTGGTTTGTGCTCGCGGTAAAAGTTTTAGTTTGGATCGTCGGCGGGCTGTCATCACCAAAATTGGCCGTCAAAACCAGATTCGAGGCCATCATGAACTTCAACATCGTCCGGCCCGATAAAATGTTGCTGTTGCCATCCGTCCAGTTTTGAAAACCAAAGCCTTTGGGCGTGCCTTTGCCGGCGGTCGCCGTCAGGGAATAATTCACGCCCAGTTGCAGCGCCGTGCCGTTGTAGGCTGGGGCGATTGAACCGTTGCCGTTGGTGCGCACCGTCAGGACGCCGGTCAGGTAATAAACAAATTTTACCGTGTTCGTCAGCGAGCGCACACCGTTGGTGTTCACCGCGCAGGCGGAAAAAACATTGGTGCCGGGAATCAACGGAAGTGTTGCCGACCAGTTCGTCCAGCCGTTGGTGCTGACGGCGTTTGTCCAAGCGGCCAGGTTCAGCGAATACAGCACATTGGAAACGCCCGCGCCCGTCGCCGCGCCGGTGGCGGTGAACGTGGCGTTGCTCACCACCAGCTTGGCGACCGGGCTGACAATATTCAATAACGGACGTAGCCCCGGCATCAATACTGACAGAAACGCGTTGGAACTGATTGTAGAACCGTATGCGTTAGTGACCATTACGGAATAACTACCAGCATCCGATGTTGTCAGATTGCTGATGGTCAACGTATCGGTCATGGAACCCGAAATGCGCGTTCCACTTGCAACTTTTGTTGATCCTTTTAACCATTGATAAGCCAATGGTGGAACACCAGATTCCGAAACCGTGAAAGTAACGGAGCTGCCAACGAAGTTGGCCAAGCTGGCTGGTTGGATGTTTAAGGTCGGATTTAGTTTGCCAATGTAAATTTGGCCGTTGGTGGTATCCAAAGTGGCCGCCGTCAATTTGCTGCCGTCACCGGAGGAGCAAATACTAATCCAAGAAAGATTTGGAACATCATTGGACACCCAGGTTTTACCCGCGTCCGCAGAAGTATAAATGCTCGATATGTAACCGGTGGTTGCCAGTTTAGTTCCATCTGCCGAGGTTGCAACTGACAGCCATTGGGAGGTCGGGACAGCATTCGATTTCCATGTCAGGCCAGAATTAGTCGAGGTAAAAATTCCGGTGTAACATGAGGCAATAAGTTTGCTGCCGTTGGTTGACGATGCGACACAAGTCCAAACCTGGTTTGGTAAACTGGCCTGCATCCAAGTCAGGCCGGAATTTGTTGATAGATATATGGGGCCGCTAGATTCTCCGCCGGAGGCGGCCACTATCTTTACTCCATCAGCAGATACTGCTAATGACTTCAAACTCCATGTGTTTGATGGCGCGCTTGTTTGCGCCCAAGAAACACCAGAGTTTGTTGAAATAAATATAAATCCTTCTAAGGCCGCAGCAACTAATTTCGTGCCGTCAGCAGACGTGGCTACCGAGAAAATTAAACTACCTCCGGGAATCGAATTGGAAATCCAATTAATACCCGAATCAGTCGAAGTCCATATGCCTCCGTTATATGACGCAATTAAGTTATTGCCGTCATCTGATGAGCCTAGTGCCAGCCAGGATTCTGACAAGGAACCATCCTTTGGGTTTGTCCCGAGTGACCAGTCAGTTCCAGAGTTAGTTGATATATGAAGAACATGGTCAAAGCCTATGGCGAACACTTTGCTGGCGTCTTTTGATGAGACGACTTGTTTCCATAAGGTGTTGGTGACATTAGCCTGTGTCCAAGTCTGGCTAAACAACGAGACGGCGGAACAAAATTGAAAGCCCAGCAGAAATATCCGGAGCGATTTTTTCATGAGTTATTTTTTAAGCAAAACGCCCCGTTGAACGAAGGAACCTTGCGTCCATACACTAATACACCAGAACGCAGGACTTTCAATTAGAAAAGGGCAAGCGCGCCGCGAAGTTCAAACGCCGTTCTGCTTTAGCCCTTCAATTTCCAAAAAACCATTCAACTGTTTCAGACGCGTCGGGTGACGCATTTTCCGCAGCGCCTTCGCTTCGATTTGCCGGATGCGTTCGCGCGTCACGCGGAACTGCTGGCCGACTTCCTCAAGCGTGCGCGCATTGCCGTCGCGGATGCCGAAGCGCAATTCCAAAACCTGCCGCTCGCGCTCCGTCAAACTGCACAGCACGTCGCCCATGCGGTCTTTCAACAGGCTGAAGCTTGTCAGGTCCAGCGGACTTTCCGCCGCCTTGTCCTCGATGAAGTCGCCGATGCTCGCCTCGTCACCGTCGCCCACCGGCGATTGCAGCGACAGCGGCTGCTGCGCCATTCGCAACACCGCGCTCACGCGGAAAACCGGCATCTGCATCTCGTCGGCAATCTCCTCCGGCGTCGCCTCGCGGCCGAGTTCCTGCAACAATTTTTTCTGCGCGCGCAGCAGCTTGTTGATGATGTCAATCATGTGCACCGGAATGCGGATCGTCCGCGCCTGATCCGCGATGCAACGCGTGATGGCCTGCCGAATCCACCACGTCGCGTAGGTGGAAAATTTGTAGCCGCGTTTGTATTCAAATTTTTCCACCGCCTTCATCAGGCCGATATTGCCTTCCTGAATCAAGTCGAGAAACGACAGTCCGCGATTCGTGTATTTTTTGGCGATGGAAATCACCAGCCGCAAATTCGCCTCCACCATTTCCGTTTTGGCCTGCACCGCGCGTGACACCGCGTCGCGCAGTTGGTCGAACGCCAGGAAAAAATCCTCGTGCGGCATCCGCACAAATTCCTCCAGCGCGCGCAGCTTCTGCTGCTCCGCCGCCAGCAGATGCTGCTGCGCCAGCGATTCGCGTTCGCGCTGCGCCTCGGCCAGCCCGTGCAAACAGTTGCGCAGCTTGTCATGGATGTTTTCCGCGACAAGCGCGATTTCCTCGTTGAACTTCTGCTTGAAACAGAATTTCGGAAACGTCGCCTGCAATTTTTTGTCCAGCCGGAGAAATTCGTCATGCTCGCGGTTGCGCTTGGCGTTCTGGTGCGCCGCGCGCCACAAGTTGAAATGCCGGTCCACCTCCGCATCCAGCTCCCGCGCCTGCGAGACGAGCTTGTGCAGGTTTTTCAAGTGTGCCTCGCGGTTCGCCACCTGCTTGTCCAGCACCACGCGGTCAAAGCGTTCGCGCGGCGGGTCGGCGAGTAGTTTTTCCGCCAGCGCGATGTGTTCCTTGCCCGCAAAACCAAAGCCATAAACGACCACGCGCATTTCATTTTCCGCCGCCTCGATGCGCTTGGAAATTTCCACCTCCTGCTCGCGCGTCAGCAACGCGACCAGTCCCATCTGCTTGAGATACATCCGCACCGGGTCGTCGAGCGCGTCGAGGTGGCGTGTCTCCGCCTCGTCGTCCTCCGGTTCTTTGGCCGCGTCCACTTCCGCCGGATCCACAATTTCAATCTCTAGCTCGCGCAGCTTGGCAAAAATTTCATCCAACGATTCTGGCGCGGACAGCGATTCCGGCAGTGTCTCGTTGACGTCGTCAAAAGTCAGATGCCCCTGTTCCTTGGCGAGGTGAACCAGCTCCTTGATTTTGGCCGCCAATTCCACCGGGCGATCTGCCGGGGCAACGGGCGTGGCCGGGGCAGTGGCCGGGCCGGATTTTTTTACGGATTTAGTTTTCGGCATACGGCTTCCGGCGGGTCAAAATCCGGAAGCGGTGCGAATATGAAAATTGCCAGCAGCTTCGTCAAGCGGCGAAACGTCCTCCGGTCACTTTTTTGTCACCAAAATCCCCCGGCTTTCGAGATGCGGCAGAATCATGTCCACCGTGCGCTCCACCGCGCCCAGGTTTTCCGCCACCAAATCCCGCGCGGCCCGGCCGAGCGCGTCGCGTCGCGTCGCGTCGGCGAGCAGCTCGGCGAGAACGTGCTCAAGTTGCTCGGGATTTTGCACCTGCACGGCGGCGTCTCTTTTCAGGAACGCCCGCGTGATGTCGGCGAAGTTTTGCATGTTCGGGCCGAACACAATCGCCTTGCTCTGCGCGCCCGGTTCAATCGGATTTTGTCCGCCAAAGGCCGTGAGGCTTTTGCCGATGAACGCCACCGTGGCCGGCTCGTAGAAAAATTTCAGCTCGCCCGTGGTATTGACCAGCAGACAGTCCAGTCCGTCCGGCGGCGGCTGGGTGCCGGAAAAAATTTCGCTGCGCAACATGAGCTTGACGCCGCGCGCCTTCAATTTGTTGCCGATGTCCTTGGCGCGTTCAAAATGCCTCGGCACGAGGATCAAAAATAATTTTGGAAATTTTCCGCGCAGCCGCCGGCAGATGTCCGCCAGCAAAACCTCCTCGCCGTCATGCGTGCTGCCGGCCACAAGAATCGGCGCGTCATCCGGCACGCCGATCTGGCGCAGCAATCCGCGCACATCCAGCGCGCTGCGTTCGGTGAATTTAGCCGCGTCAAACTTGAGGTTGCCCACCACCTGCACCGCGCGCGTGCGGCAGCCGACGGCGCGCAACCGCTCCGCGTCATCTTCATTCTGGCAGCCGACGCCGGCAAACGAGCGGAACAGCGGGCGGAACAGAAAGGCGAATTTTTTGTAGCGCGGATACGAGCGGTCGGAGAGCCGCGCGTTGGCCAGAAACACCGGCACTTTCAAATCCGCCGCCAGCCAGAGAAAGTTCGGCCAGATTTCCGCCTCGACGAGAATGACCGCCTCGGGATTGATGGTCGCCAGTGCCCGGCGCACAAATTTCCGGCGATCCACCGGATAATAAATTTTGCTGACGCGCGTCGGCAGCCGCCGGCGCAGTTCCGCCATGCCTGTGGTCGTGGTGCAGGACACCACGATTTTGACATTGGGAATCCGCGGTTCCAGCGCGTTGATGAGCTGCGTGCAGAGGTTGACTTCGCCCACGCTGACCGCGTGCAGCCAGATGACGTGGCGATTCGTGAGCGCCTGTTTGAGCGCGGCGTCGTAGCTGGCGAAGCGCTGGCCGAAATTCTGCCGCCAGCCTCCGCGCCGCCGCATCCGCCAGAAATAATACGGCGACGACAGCGCAAAAAAAATCAGGAACAGGATGTTGTAAAGCGTTCGCATGTGAATTCCCTAGGCCGCCACGGCACAAGACGGACGACTGAATACAGAAATTGTTTCAGAATCGTAACCCGAATTCAACTTCGGAAAAAGAGTAGCCAGGCGGTTATCAGCACCGGCAGCAGCACCGGCAGGGAGAATTTCAGAATGAAGTTTATGAATGATGGCATGCGCACATGATTTTGTTCGGCAATGGCCTTGACCATGAAGTTCGGACCGTTGCCGATGTAGGTGGCCGCGCCAAAAAACACCGCGCCGATGCTGATGGCGAGAACGTGGTGCGTGTGTGTGGCGAGCAAATCATGAATGTTTTCCGCACCGGCGGCTCCGTGCAGTGCGCGCAGAAAACCGAGGTAGGTCGGCGCATTATCCAGCGCGCTCGAAAGAATTCCCGTGCCCCAATAAAAAATGCTTGGCGACGGATTTTGTCCGAGCAGCGCGGAACTGCCGCGATCCAGCCACGCAAGCGCGGGAATCATGGTCGTAAAAATTCCCGCAAATAAAACGGCAACTTCTTGAATGGGATGAAAATTAAAATCATTTGCCGCGTGGACGGATTTTTTGGTGGTGAAATATGAACCTGTTGCTGCCGCCAGCATCAGAATTTCGCGCAGGAACAAAGGTTTTTCCACGAAAACAGCCACGAGAATGACGGCGAGAAAAAATAAATTGGGCAGGCCTTTGACGCTCCACGTTTCGTGGGCGGTTTCTTTTTCCCGCACGGCGCGCGGCGCGCGGAGAAAATTTTTCCGGTCGATTAAATAAAAAATTCCGAGCAGCAATCCGATACCCAGCAACCACATTGGCCAGCAATTTTCCGCGACCCACCAGAACGGGATGCCTTGCAGAAAACCGAGGAACAGCGGCGGATCGCCAATAGGCGTGAGGCAGCCGCCGACGTTCGCCACAATGAAAATGAAAAAGACAATGTGGTGCGCCGTCACGCGATATTGATTCATGCGGATCCACGGACGGATGAGCAGCATCGCTGCGCCGGTGGTGCCGAGAATATTCGCCAGCAGCGCGCCGATTAATAAAAATATTACGTTCCTGAATGGAGTCGCTTCGCCTTTGACGCCGATGTGAATACCGCCCGCGACGACATAGAGTGAGCCGACGAGCGCGATGAAACTTATGTATTCATGAGCCGCTTCACCGAGACTGTGCGTGTCGTGCAATCCAAAAAAATAATAACCAGCGGTGATTGCACCGAGACCAAGCGCGACTTTGGCGTAATGCCGCAGCCACCAGTGCGGCGCAAAAATGGGTGCCGCCGCCATCGCGCCGAGCAACAGCACGAATGGCAGCATCAAAGTAAATTCAGCCAATGTCATCGCGCGGAATTGTGCGGACGTTCCGGCGGCGGTCAAACTCAAATACTTGCGGGTCGGCTTGACGGCGTGGAGTTTCGCTGCGAATGTTTCGGCGCTTGCCGCAAGATTCACCAGCAAAGGCGACGAGCAATTTGTTCGCTGACCTTGCCAAAATTCCCGCTGCGCAAGCCCTCGCGCAGCGCATGGAAGCTGGCGGAGCGCAGATTTTTTCCGGCATCGCCGCGTCCGCACAACCGTTTCTCGCCGCGCTGCTACAAAAACTCTTTCCACTAAAAACCATCGTTGTAGTTACCGAAAATTTGAAGGCGCAAGAAAGCTTTGAACAAGATTTGGAAACGTGGCTGCCCCAACTTCCATCTGCCAACTCCCATCTGCTGTTCTATCCCGCGTGGGAAATTTTGCCGCACGAGGATAAATTGCCGCACGCCGACGTCATCAGCGACCGTTTGCAGACGCTCGTTTCGCTTTCGGATAACTCAAAATTAAAAACTCAAAACTCAAAACTCATTGTCACCAGCGTCACCGCGTTACTGCAAAAAACGTTTCCGCCGGGCGAAATTCAGGAACGCACGCGCACGTTTGAACGCGGCAGTAAAATTGCACCGCTCGACTTGATTGAGTTTCTGGAAGAGCAGGGCTACGAGCCGGAGGCGCAGGTTTCGCAACGCGGCGAAATCGCCTTGCGCGGCGGCATCGTGGACATTTTTCCGCCTACCAGTCCGTGGCCGGTGCGACTCGATTTTTTTGGCGACGAGCTGGAATCGCTGCGCGAATTCGATCCGCTCACGCAAGTTTCACGCGGGGAAATTAAGAGTGTAACTTTGCCGCCCGCCGGCGAGTTGGGAATCTTGAAGCAAAGGCAAAATCAAAAACCGCTGGCCACATTGCTAGATTATTTGCCGTGCGAAACTGTTTTTCTTTTGTGCGGCTCCGATTCGCTTGCCGTCAACGCGGACAGCTACGAACAACAAGTTCCCAAGGGCGACGCGTTTTTCATTTCTTGGCCGGATTTTTTGATTGAGTTGAATCGTCGCGGTCACGCTTCGGTTGAGTTTTCTGAAGAGGCGGAGATTGGCGAAGGTGGCCTGCAATTCGAGACTCTCGATGCTTTTCGTCCGCTGGCTGAACGCGCACCGGAACCGCAGATTGCCGAGGCGCAGCGGCGTGAATTTTTCCAGCAACTGCATCGCTGGCTGCGACAAGATTTCTCGGTCTATGTTTTCTGCAATAACGACGGCGAACGTCAGCGTTTTGAGGAAATCTGGCAGGAACATGGTTTTAGTGCGGAAGAAAAATTGGTGATTCAAATCGGTTCGCTCGCTCGCGGATTTATTTGTGACGCGGCCAAGATCGTCGTTGTGACCGATGCGGAAATTTTTGGGCGCTACAAAATCCAGCGCCCGCGTCGGCAAAAAAATTCCCATGCGCAGGCCGCACGCTCGGCGCTCGACATCGATTTCACGGATCTGGAGGAAGGCGATTTGGTCGTGCATTTGCAGCACGGTATCGGGCGTTATCGCGGTTTGAAAATGATGCCGGTGGGCAAGAGCCGCCATGTTCCGGCGGGTGATAATCAGCCCGTGGATACAAACGAATGTCTCGTCATCGAATATGCGCCGGCCAATGACGGCGAAGAATCGCCGAAACTTTATGTGCCGGTCAGCGAGGCGCATCTCGTCAGCAAATATGTCGGTGCGGGCAAGGCGAACCCGCCGCTGAATCAGCTTGGCGGCACGCGTTGGGCGAAAGCCAAAGAGCAAACGGAAAAAGCCGTGCGCGATATCGCGGCAGAAATGTTGCGCATCCAGGCCGTGCGCGAAACGCAGGCGGGCCATCCGTGCAAGCCGGACACGCAATGGCAACGCGAGTTTGAAAGTTCTTTCATCTACGAAGAAACGCCCGATCAAGTCACCGCCATCGCCGCGACGAAAGCGGATCAGGAACGCGCCAAGCCGATGGACCGTTTGATTTGTGGCGATGTGGGTTTTGGCAAAACCGAGGTGGCGATTCGCGCGGCGTTCAAGTGCGTGATGGATGGAAAACAAGTTGCGATACTCGTGCCGACAACGGTTTTGGCGCAGCAGCATTTTAATAATTTCCGCGAGCGCATGGCGGATTATCCGATTCGCGTCGAGCTGCTCTCGCGTTTTCGCACGAAGCGTGAGGCAGACAAGGTTGTGGAAAATCTTGCGGCGGGCGCTGTGGATATTGTCATTGGCACGCACCGCATCGTGCAGGACGACATCGCGTTCAAAGATTTGGGACTCGTCGTAATTGATGAGGAGCAACGCTTCGGAGTGTTGCACAAAGAAAAATTCAAGCGCCTGCGGACGATGGTGGATGTGCTGACGCTGAGCGCCACGCCGATTCCACGCACGCTGTATCTCGCGCTCACCGGTGCGCGCGACATGAGCACGATTCAAACGCCGCCGCACGACCGGTTGCCGGTTGAAACGATTGCCACGCCTTACGACGAACGCACTATCCGTGACGCCATCAAGCGCGAACTTGCGCGCGGCGGACAGGTTTTCTTTTTGCACAATCGTGTGACGACGATTGAAGTGATGCGCACCAAACTGCAGGAACTTGTGCCGGACGCGCGCATTGTCGTCGGTCACGGCCAGATGCACGCGGATGATTTGGAAGAAGTAATGACGAAGTTTGTGAACGGCGAAGCGGACGTTTTGCTTTCGACGACGATTATCGAAAGCGGCCTTGATATTCCGAACGCGAACACCATCATCATTGATCGCGCTGACCGATTTGGGTTGAGCCAACTTTACCAGTTGCGCGGGCGCGTGGGCCGTTACAAACATCAGGCTTACGCGTATCTGCTGTTGCCGCGCCACGCGCGCCTGCTCACCGATGTGCGCAAACGCATCAGCGCGATGAAGCAATACGCGACGCTCGGCAGCGGTTTTAAGATTGCGATGCGTGATTTGGAAATTCGCGGCGCGGGAAATCTTTTGGGTGCGGAACAAAGCGGTCATATCACCGCCGTTGGTTTTGAACTCTACTGCCAGTTGCTCAAGCAAAGTGTCGCTTCGATGAAGGGCGAGAAAATCAAGCCGCGTGTGGAAGTGCGCGTGGCGCTGGATTTTCTCGGGGACGCCGGCTCGTTGCCGGAAAATTACGTCACTGAGCCGCATCATCGCATCGAGATTTATCGCAAACTCGCGCAGGCGAATGAAAAGTCGCTGCTCGACGCGCTGCAAAAAGAATTGCGCGATCGTTTTGGTCCGCTGCCGCCCGCTGCGGAAATGTTGCTGGCCGTGGGTGAACTGAAAATTCTCGCCAGCGAAAAAGGTGTGACCAGCATTGAGGTGGAGGACGATAAATTAAAAATCACGCGCCAGAATAATTTCATCACGCTTGGTGGAAAATTCCCGCGTCTCACGAAAAAGGACACCAAAGGCCGGCTCAAGGAAATCAAGCGGATGCTTTTGGCGATTTGAAAAGAGTTGAATTTTTACACGATAAAAACTTAAGCTAGAGGCTTGGTAATGCTCAAGGTCGCCGAAATTGTTTTCAGTAGTTGCGCCGTCGCTGATGTGACGAGCTTGTTCCATTTATTCAGGCAAAGCTAAATTATTTGTTTTTCACCATGTCTATCCTCGTTACACCCAATACCAAGGTTCTCATCCAAGGCATCACCGGCAGCTTCGGCGCCAAGCACGCTCAACTCTCGATTGATTACGGCACGCAGGTCGTCGCCGGTGTCACGCCCGGCAAGGGTGGCCAATTCTTCGAGCACGGCGGCAAGAAGGTTCCTATTTTCGACACCGTCGCCGACGCGGTGAAACAATCTGGCGCGACCGCGAGTGCAGTGTTCGTGCCGCCGCCGTTCGCTGCAGATGCAATTCTCGAAGGCGCGGACGCCGGGCTCGAACTCGTCGTCGCCATCACAGAAGGAATTCCCGTGCGCGACATGGTGCGTGTGAAACGGGCGCTGGAAGGCAATCTCAAGACTCGGCTCATTGGTCCGAATTGTCCCGGCATTGTAACGCCTGGTGAAGGCAAAGATTCTCACGGCGGCTGCCGCATCGGCATCGCGCCCGGCTACATTCACAAAAAAGGAAATATCGGCGTCGTCTCGCGCTCCGGCACGTTGACCTACGAAGCGGTGTGGCAACTTACGTCGCGTGGCGTCGGCCAATCTACTTGCGTCGGCATCGGCGGCGATCCGGTGAATGGAACTTCGCACCTCGACGTCATCAAACTTTTCAACGCCGACCCGGAAACGACCGGCATCATCATGATCGGCGAAATCGGCGGTAGCGCGGAAGAAGAAGCCGCCGAGTGGATCAAGGCAAATTGCAAAAAACCAGTCGCCGGATTTATCGCGGGTGCGACGGCGCCGCCCGGACGCCGCATGGGTCACGCGGGTGCGATTGTCAGCGGTGGCAAGGGAACTGCCGAAGCAAAGATCGCCGCGTTCAAAGCCGCTGGTATCGGCATCGCGGTGACGCCGAGCGAAATGGCAGATACGCTTTTGAAAATGATGTGACGCGTGGCGCGTGGCGGGGGACAAAGTGGCGGACATCGCGCGCTTGACCTCGTCTCCTGTCACTTGTCTCATGTCACCCTGATGGGCATTGTTGATTTCATCTTGAACCTCGCTGGGCTGCTGCTGTGGCTGAACTGGCGTTCCATCCGGTTTGACCCGCTCGCGAAACGCACACCCGCAACGTTGATGGGCACGCTGCGTCCGGCTGCGCCAAAAAAATTGCGCCGCTGGCACTTGCTCGTTTTTCTGGTCGCGCTGTTATTGCTCCGCGCCATCATCTACCGCTGGATTGCGCCGTTTTGGATTGGCAAGCTCGACATGGGCGTGATTGTATCTTCATTTCGCAGCGACTCGTTTTTTGGGATTTTGCTCTTTTCGTTTTTAAGTTTTGGCGTGGCGCTGGGAACTTTTTTTGTGGGGCTGCTTTTCTTGTCTTTGCTTTCCGGGCCGGAACCGATTCATGGTCTGGTAAAAATTCCCTTGGGTCGGGTGGACGGCTGGCCGCGCTGGGCTAAATTTTTGCTGCCGTTATTTGTCACTGCAATTTTGTGGTGGCTGGCGAGTTGGTTGCTGGTGTGGCTACAAGTTTTGCCGCCGCCGGTTTCCGTTGCGCAACGGTTGGAGCAATCGCTGGTCATCGGTCTGGGCAGCTATCTGATCTGGAAATTTCCGGCGGGCGCAATCCTCGCACTGCATTTGCTGAACAGCTACATCTATTTTGGCCGCCATCCGTTTTGGAAATACATCAACGTGACCGCGCAAAAATTTCTGGCACCGCTGGAGAGAATTCCGCTGCGCGCGGGCAAGGTGGATTTTGCGCCGGTGGCCGCCATCGTTCTGGTGTTCCTTTTGGCGGAGTTGGCGGCGCGCGGCTTGAATCTGCTCTACGCGCGCCTGCCATTTTGAACCGAGTCAATTTTTCGGCTTAGGCAGCTTGACGGTGACGGTGGTTCCAGTTTCTTTGCTGCTGTTTAATACAAGGCGGCCACCGTGCAGTTCCGCCAGTTTTTTTGCGATGGCCAATCCGAGGCCGAGACCTTCGCGATCCTGCATTTTCCGTTCGAACTGGACGTAGGCATCAATGCGCCGGATGTGCTCAGTGGAAAGCCCGCGTCCAAAATCGTGGACGGCAAACTCAATCTCTTCGCCCGCCGGATGGAACGTGACGCGCACCGGCGACCCGGGTTCGGAAAATTTGAAGGCGTTCTGCACCAGCTCGGCGACGATTTTTTTGAAATATTCCTCCGCGACGGGCAGTGGCGTGTCCACGAGCTTCAACGTCAAGTCGTGCAGCCGCCCGGCCATTTCCGCCTGTGTCGTCGCGGCGGCGCGGATGAGCGATTCGGGCGTTTGGATGCGGGCGGAACGCAAAGCGATGACGCTGTCCGCATCGGTGGCGACGAGTTCCAGGCGCGCGTAAAACAAAAAATTTTCAATCAGCCGTTCAAGGCGCAATCCCGATTCGCAGATTTCCTTGCCCATCTCCGTGATGGTCGCGGTTCCGAGCGCGGCGGCGTCGGTTGCAAGCATTTCCGCGTTGGAAATGATCCCGTTGAGCGGCGTGCGCAACTCGTGCGGCATCATCATCGAAATATGTGAGCGCAACGTGGTGAGTTTCCGCTCGGCGTCGTCGCGGACGGTTTTGACCTTGCGCAGACGCGCGTTCACGGCGGCGTAAAGCTCGTCCACCTTAAACGGCTTGGGCAGGTAATCATCCGCGCCGAGTTCCATGCCGTGCCGCATCCCGGCAGAATCGGCCATGCCCGTCATGAGAATGAAGGGAATCGCGGCGGTGGCGGCGTCTTCGCGCAGTTTGGTGAGCGTCGTGTAGCCGGAACCGTCCTTGCCCATGTTCACGTCGCACAGGATCAGGTCGGGCAGCGCGTGACGCGCCTTGTCGGCGCCCTCGGTGCTGCTGGCGGCCTCGAATACTTCAAAGCCCTGCTGTTCCAGCGCCAGCCGGATCATTTCGCGCAGCCAGGGTTCGTCATCAATGACTAGAATTTTATTCATGGGCCGTTCGCTGGATGCAGCAGTTTCCGCGTCTTTGACCCGGTTGCAACAAAAAAATCCGACGGACAATTATTTATTTCCGCTGGTCAATCGGTAAGTAGGAATTTATGGTCTTGCCGGTGTAAATCTGGCGTGGCCGGTAAATGCGGCTCTTCGGTTCCTCCATGATTTCCTTGTAGTTCGCAATCCACCCGGGCATCCGGCCGATCGCAAAAATCACCGTGAACATTTCCACGGGAATGCCGATGGCGCGCATGATGATGCCGCTGTAAAAATCCACGTTCGGGTAAAGTTTGCGCTCGACGAAATACGGGTCTTTCAGCGCCGCCTCTTCCAATTTCTTCGCAATGTCCAGCAGCGGGTCGGTGATGTGTAATTTGGACAAAACTTCATCGCACGCTTTTTTGATGATGGTCGCGCGCGGGTCGTGGTTTTTATACACGCGATGGCCGAAGCCCATGAGCTTCTTGCCGCTGTTCTTGTCCTTCGCCGCCGTGATGAATTTTGAACCGTCGTCGCCGGATTCATGGATGTCCGCGAGCATTTCCAAAACTGCCTGGTTCGCGCCGCCGTGCAGCGGTCCCCAAAGCGCACACACGCCTGCCGAACAACTGGCGAAAAGATTCGCCTGACTCGACGCCACCATGCGCACCGTGGAGGTGGAACAATTCTGTTCGTGATCCGCGTGCAGCAGGAAAATCAAATCCAGCGCCTTGACCACTTCCGGTTTAATTTCAAAATCTTCATACGGCATCGAGAACATCATGTGCAGGAAGTTCGCCGTGTATTTGTAAGTCTGCTTCGGATAGATCAACGGCAGCCCGTGCGATTTCCGATACGAATACGCGGCGATCGTCCGCACCTGCGAAATCAATTTCGTCACGTAAAGGTCAAACTGCTTGGTCTTGCCCCACTTCCAATTCATCAAACCCTCGTCGAAACAACTCGCCGCATTGATCATCGAGGAAAGGATGGCCATCGGATGCGCGCCCGTCGGAAAACCCTCGAAGTGATACTTCATGTCCTCATGCAAAAACTGGTGCTCCGCCAGCACGTCGGAAAATTTCTTTAGCTTTTCGCGGTTCGGTAATTCACCGTAAATGATCAGGTAAGCCGTCTCGATAAAATTTGATTTCTCCGCCAGTTCCTCGATCGGGATGCCGCGATAGCGCAAAATGCCTTTGTCGCCATCAATGAAAGTCACCTTGCTGGTGCAGGAACCGGTGTTGCCGTAGCCATCGTCCAGCGTGATGTAGCCGGTGTTCGCGCGCAGCGCGGAAACATCCACCGCCTTTTCATTTTCAGTGCCCGTCAAGGTCGGCAGGGTGTAAATTTTTCCGTCTAGTTCCAACTTTGCTTCGTTACTCATAACTTCTTTGCTCCTTGGTTAATTTGAAATTCCTCAATTCACTTGCTTGAAAATTTGCCGGTGAAACAAAAAATTGCAAGCCGTGAAAACAAAAATCGGGAAAAATCCTTCAATCCGCTTCGTCGTTGCCGTGTCCGGCGCAACCGCAACCGGCCAGCGCGACACAATCCGCGCACAAAATCAATCCGGCAATTTCCTGTGCGTCAAAACTGCCGCAACGCTCGCAGGCCTCGTCTTCATTGGCCTTATTTTCAATCGCTGGCATTACGCTTTGCCGAAATTTTCCGCGAGCGCAATCGCTTTGCGCATCGCCATGGACTTATTGACCGTCTCCTGAAATTCCGCTTCCGGCGTCGAGTCGTTCACCCAGCCGCCGCCGGCTTGCACATACGCTTTGCCATCTTTCACGAGCGCGGTGCGAATCGTGATGCAGCAATCCAGATTGCCGTTGAAAGAAAAATAGCCCACGCAGCCGCCGTAAGGCCCGCGCGCAGTTTGTTCCAATTCTGAAATAATTTGCATCGCGCGTATTTTCGGCGCACCGCTCAACGTGCCCGCCGGAAACGTCGCGCGCATCAAATCGTAAGGCGATTTTGCAGCTGACAATTTTCCTTCCACCTGCGAGACGATGTGCATGACATGGCTGTAACGCTCAATGATCATCAAGTCTTTCACCGCCACGCTGCCAAAATCGCACACGCGTCCAATGTCGTTGCGCGCCAAATCAACAAGCATGACGTGTTCGGCGCGTTCCTTCGGGTCGGCGAGCAATTCTTTTTCCAGCGCCAAGTCTTCTTCCTCATTTTTGCCACGCTTACGCGTGCCGGCGATGGGACGAATTTCCACTTTCCCATCTTCACAGCGAACGTGGAGTTCCGGCGAAGCGCCGACGAGTGAAAATCCGTCCAGTTCCAGTAAAAATAAATATGGCGACGGATTGATGTTCCGCACCGCGCGATAAATATCGAGCGGCGACGCCGTGACCGGCGCAGAAAACCGTTGCGAGCCGACGACCTGAATGATGTCGCCCGCTTGAATATATTTCTTTGCGGCCAACACGTTCGCCTGAAATTTTTCCGGCGACATATTTGATTCAAACGGCATCGGCGCAATTTCCGCCGGCAGCGTGATTGGCTGATGTTCGCTTGGTTGTTCGAGCAAAGAAATGATTCGCTCAATTTCGTCCGTCGCATTTTCGTAGGCGTTTTCTGCGCTGTTTACGTCATCAATAATCGCGTTGACGAGAATTGTGACGGTCTGCTGCGCGCGGTCGAAAATCAAAATCTGGTCGGCGATGAGAAAATACATCACCGGCGTTTTCAATTCATCCTGCGGCGGGCGCGGCACGCTCGGTTCCACGTCGTGGATGAATTCGTAGCCGATGAAACCAATCGCACCGCCGGTGAAACGCGGCAATCCCGGCGTCGCCACCGCGCGAAACTTTTTCATCACGCGCTCGATCACTTCGAGTCCGTCCTTCACATCGCGCCCGACCACAAAACTTTCCGTCACGCGGCCGTTCTCAAACATCTGGACGTGCGCGCCGTCCTGCCGGATGACCGCGCGCGGGTTGCAGCCGACGAACGAGTAGCGGCCGACATGTTCGCCGCCTTCGACGGATTCGAAAAGAAACGATTCGCCCTGACCACGAATTTTGCGGTAGGCCGAGAGCGGCGTTTCGAGGTCGGCCAGAATGCGGCGCGCGACGGGAATGAGATTTCCCTGCGTCGCGAGTTTCAAAAATTCATCGGCGGTCGGTGAATACATGAATTATTTTTAACTGAAGCGCGGAGAAAACAAAAGGTTGAAGAAAACGGGTTTTCAGGCGGGCGGGGCGGGCGCGGGTTTTTCTGCCAGCCAGTCAGCCAGCACCAGCACGGTGCAGACCAGCAGCAAAATCAGGCCGGGAATGAAATTTCGGGATTCGTAGTTCCAACTGAAAAATAAATTGGTGAGGTAAAGCGTCGCAGCGAGGTAAAGGCTGGTCCAAAACAGCGAGGCCGGCAGGCGGCGGCGTTGCCACACGATCAGTGGCAGCCACATGAACAGAAACAGCACCGGATGCAGATAGCGTTCGCTGACCGGCACGGTGCTGCCCACCTGTGCGCGGGCCAGGCCGAGGTTCGCGTAAATCATGGATTCAGGCGTGCGGTTCAGGCTTTCAAAATTGTAGCTGAAGTGAAACGGCAGCCGGCAGGCAAAGAACACCGCCATGCCGGCGACGCCCAGCAGCACCAGCCGTTGTAAATTTTGCTTTTCGCGCAGCCCGGCGGTTTCAAGGTTCATCAAATAATAACAAGGCGCGAACAGCAGCATGGTTTCCTTGATGAAAACGCCCAGCACGAACAGCCAGAAAAAATTCCAGAATTTTTGCCGGCGGCAATAATACAGCGCCACCACCATGACGAGATGCGACAGCGGATCGAGCAGGTTGCCGTAATAATAGCGCGTGGACAGCGGATAAAACGCCGCGTAGAGGAAGACGATGAGGCAACTGTTTTGCGGCGTCAGGTAAAGCCGGGCGAAACGGTAGATGGCCAGGCACAGCGCGAACGTGAAATAAAAACGAAACGTCAGATAAGAAAAAACCAGGTCGCCGTTGGTGAGCGTCAGCCACCAGACCGTGCCATGCGTCAGAAACCGGTATTGGTCGGGCGGCAGGTAAGTGTGCATGAGGATGCGGCCATACTGGTCGAGTTGCCAGTCCACATGAAAGATGTCCACGTTGTGATAATGCAGGTCGCACAGCAAGCCGGCCACCAGCGCAAAGCCGGCGTAGCGGACGAGTTTCAACCGGGGCGGCTCCGGTTCTTTGCGCCAGACGAGAAACGTCAAAACGGCGAGCGCGCCGCAGAGCAGAGCTTTCCCGGCTATTTGAAGAAACGGATGATCTGTGACCTCTGAAAAAGGCTGTTTGAGTTGTTTGTTTTGATGTCACCGGCATTTTTCAACGTGAAAATCGTTTGCCAAACTGAAAGCCGTGGCGCTTTTGCGCCGCGCTGCCGGACATTTTCGCCCGGCGGCGAACGGTT
>CAIRJF010000007.1 GCA_903878805.1 uncultured Verrucomicrobia subdivision 3 bacterium | reverse complement strand
CCGGCTGGGCTATGAGAGTCCGGCGGTTTTTGCGGCACGAAGTTGTCCATCTCCAGCTCCGTTCGGGCTACGCCCTCACTACGCAGGAGATGGACAAAGAACAGACAAAAACATAAACTCAACCCAGTCCCAAGACTAACAACATATGGAGTGGCACAGAAAGTTGAGTCCGGTCACCGGTGAACAACGCAAATGTTCCTGGAATCGTTGCGTCTGATGGAATAAAAAAAACGCGCCCCGTTGCCGGAGCGCGTTTTTGAAAGTAATGAAAATTACTTGGTGCCGAGAATCGCGTCCTTCGCGGCTTTCGCGACGCGGAACTTCACGACGCGTTTGGCCTTGATCTGGATCTGTTCGCCAGTCTTCGGGTTGCGGCCGATGCGGGCAGCGCGGTTTTTGAGGACGAGCTTGCCGATGCCGGGCAGGGTGAAAGTGTCTTTCGCGTGCTTGTAGGCGAGCGCGGCGATGAAGTCGAGAATCTCGACCGCCTGTTTTTTGGAGAGGCCGTTTTTCTCGGCGACGAGGGATGCGATTTGTGCTTTGGAGAGTGCTTTAGCCATATTTGTTATCTTGGTTGTTGTTTATGTTTGTTTGTTGTTAGTCCGAAAATGTGACCAGACTGGAAGTGAGTAAAAATCCAATGCGCCCCTCGTGCAAGCGAAAAAGTTAAAAAAATCAAAGTTTTTTCAAGGCGGCATTTGCGCGGGACTTGACATCGCGGGGCAATTTCCGACTATTCGCGCGTGGCGCTCTTCATCATCCAGAACGAATTCCGCTATGAAATCACCCGGAAAATTTTCGAGGGTGGCATGGGTATCGTCTATGAAGCGGAACAGCACGGCGCGCGCGATTTTGTCAAACGCGTCGCCATCAAAGTCATCCGCCCCAACTTCGGCAGCCAGAAAATGTTTATGGATAATTTCATCGGCGAGGCCAAGCTCGTTGCGGATTTGATCCACACCAACATCGTCCAGACCTACCACCTCGGCGAGTCCGGCGGCCATTGCTTCATCGCGATGGAATTGATTCGCGGCGTGAACCTCGAGCAGTTCACGCATCAGCTCACGGACAAGAAACGCGTTTTGCCCAAGGAACTCGGCGTCTTCATCACCAGCCGCGTCGCGCGCGGTCTGGCCTACGCGCACAACAAGACCGACAAAGACGGCAAGCCGCTCGGCCTCGTCCACCGCGACGTCAGTTTCAAAAATATCATGATTGCCTTCGAGGGCGATGTGAAACTCACCGATTTTGGCATCGCAAAAGCGAAAGGATTTTTAACAGATCAAGAAGGCGAAGTCGTCGCCGGTAAGCCGGATTATATGAGTCCCGAACAGGCGGATTTTCAGGTAACGGACAAGCGTTCGGACATTTTTTCCGCCGGCGTCGTGCTCGCGCACCTGTTACTCGGGCGAAATATTTTCAAGGGCACGAACGCCGAGGAATCGCGGCAGCGCATCATGCAGCAGCCTATTCCGGATTTTCGTTCGCTCGACCCGCGCATTGATGACCGCCTTAACGACATCTTGCACCACTGCCTTGCGCGCGACCTGCACCACCGCTACGCCACCGCCGACCAGTTGCTCACCGAGCTGGAGTATTACATTTACGGCAGCGGCTACGGCCCGACCAACGAAACCCTCGGCAAATACATCCGCGAACTGTTCGGGCAGGAACCCGTCAAGCCGCAGGCCGCCACCGCGCTAGGCCAGACCATCATTCTGGATGAAACTGTTCGTGCGCGGTCCAAGTAAATCAATTCCATGAAACGTCCCGCTTCGTCCGTCGTCAAACTCGGCCTCATTCAAACCGACGTGTCGGCTAATCCCGACGCGAACCTCAAAAAAACGATTTCGCTCGTCGAACGCGCAGCGAAGTCCGGCGCGAAAATTATTTGCACGCAGGAATTGTTTCGCTCGCAATATTTTTGCCAGAGCGAAGACCACGCGAATTTCAAACTCGCCGAAAAGATTCCCGGCCCGAGCACCGACGCTTTTTGCAAAATCGCGAAGAAACACAAGGTCGTCATCATCGCCTCGTTGTTTGAGAAACGCGCCAGCGGCGTCTATCACAACACCGCTGCGATCATTGACGCCGACGGTTCGCTGCTTGGCATCTACCGCAAGATGCACATCCCGGACGATCCGTTGTTCTACGAAAAATTTTATTTCACCCCCGGCGACCTCGGTTTCAAAACCTGGCAGACGCGCTACGGAAAAATCGGCGTGCTGATCTGTTGGGATCAATGGTATCCCGAAGCCGCGCGGCTCACGGCGATGCAAGGCGCGGAAATTCTTTTCTATCCGACCGCCATCGGCTGGCATCCCAGCGAGAAAAAGGAATACGGCGAACGCCAGCACGGCGCGTGGGAAACCATCCAGCGCTCACACGCCGTGGCCAACGGCTGTTTCGTCGCGTCCGTTAATCGCATCGGTCACGAAGTCATGAAAGGCGTCGGCGGCGACGGTTTGGAATTCTGGGGCCAAAGTTTTGTGGCTGGCACCTCCGGCGAAATCCTCGCCAAAGCTTCCAGCGACTCAGAGGAAATTTTAATTGTGCCCGTGGACCTTGCCAAAGTGGACACCACGCGCACGCACTGGCCGTTCCTGCGCGACCGCCGGATTGATGCGTATGGGAATCTGACGAAGCGGTTAGTCGATTAAAAGCATCGCCCTGTTGCCTAAAAAACCATTTGACTTTTTTTCATTAAACATCATTGTATCGGCATCCGTTGATTTGACGGACTCATAAAGAGTGGTTGAGGGACTGGCCCGTTGACACCACGGCAACCGATTGAATTTAGTTTCAATGACAGGTGCCAATTCCAGCTCGAGCATCATTAGCTTGGGAAAAAATGAGAAGAGCACAACCGTTTTGTCGCCCCTTCTCCTTGTGAGTCGGGGCTTTTTTGTTGCCCGCGTTAAACATGGAATTAATTTTATGAGTGAAAAGCATCAAGGGTTCATGAGGGCGCTCAAGTGCCGCGAATGCGCGCGCGAATATCCGCTCGAAGCTACCCACGTCTGCGAGTTCGACTTCGGCCCGCTCGAAGTGGCCTACGATTATGACCGCATCAAAAAATCGCTGACGCGCGCGGCCATCGAGTCACGGCCAAAAACGATGTGGCGTTATCGCGAGCTTTTGCCCATCGCGGGCGAACCGACCGTTGGCCCGCTCGTCGGTTTTACACCGCTCGTCAAAGCGGATCGCCTCGCAAAAAAACTCGGCATCCGCGAACTCTGGGTCAAGAATGACGCCGTGAATTATCCGACGCTCTCGTTCAAAGACCGCGTCGTCAGCGTCGCGTTAAGTCGCGCGAAGGAACTTGGCTTTGAAACCGTCGCGTGCGCGTCCACGGGAAATTTGGCGAATTCCGTCGCCGCCAATGCCGCGAGCGCCGGATTAAAATCCTACGTTTTTATTCCGTCGGATTTGGAGCAGGGAAAAATTTTGAACTCGCTCATCTACGGCGCGAACGTCATCTGCATCAAAGGCCATTACGACGAAGTGAACCGCCTCTGCGCCGAGATTGCCGGCAAGTTCGGCTGGGCGTTCGTGAACGTGAACATGCGGCCGTATTACGCCGAAGGCTCCAAGAGCATGGCGTATGAAATCGCCGAGCAACTCGGCTGGCGATTGCCGCAGCACACAATCGTGCCGATGGCGTCCGGCTCTTTACTGACGAAAATCCACAAAGGCTACCAGGAATTTGTGAAGCTCGGCCTCGTTGCAAATTCCGAGACGCACATCCACGGCGCGCAAGCCACGGGCTGTTCGCCGATTTCCGTCGCGCAAAAAGCCGGACTCGATTTCTTCAAGCCGGTGAAGCCCGACACGATTGCGAAATCACTCGCCATCGGCACGCCCGCGGACGGGTTTTACGCGCTCAAAGTGATGCGCGAAACCAGCGCCGCGGCCGACGACGCGACCGACGACGAAATCCGCGACGCGATCAAGCTGCTCGCCGAGACGGAAGGCATTTTTGCCGAGACCGCCGGCGGCGTGACCGTGGGCGTGGCGAAGAAACTCATTGCGTCCGGGAAAATCCCGCGCGATTCTTCCGCCGTCATCTGCGTCACCGGCAACGGATTGAAGACGCTCGACGCCGTGCAAGGTCATTGCGGCAAGCCGCGAGAAATCAAGCCTAGCCTGCGCGAGTTCGAGGCGCTGCTGGCGCATGAAGAAAAGGTGAATGCGTAATTCTATTTACATATTTTTACTATCAGTGTTGTTTTGCGTTTCATCATGGGCACAGTCAAACAACATTGTGAATGAGTCTTCTCCAAAATTGGAAAAATTCCTTTTGGATAATCCTGAAGCTGCAAGAGTTTTTACAAATGAAATTGCAAGTGCTTTTTCTAATAAGACCGTTCAGTTGTTTTATTTTTATTCTGACGATGAATCTCAAGTGCGGGCCTATCATTTCTATCCGCAACAGGTTGATTCTCCGGACGTGATGCTTTGTATCCGTGAAAACCAAGCCCCGTTGGATGAGTTCATTACCACTCTTTTCGAAACATTGAACACAAAAAAAGAAACTGCATTTATAAAATTGGAACAAAATGCATATTACGTGACCTCTGAAAAAGGCTGTTTGAGTTGTTTGTTTTGATGTCACCGGCATTTTTCAACGTGAAAATCGTTTGCCAAACTGAAAGCCGTGGCGCTTTTGCGCCGCGCTGCCGGACATTTTCGCCCGGCGGCGAACGGT
>CAIRJF010000006.1 GCA_903878805.1 uncultured Verrucomicrobia subdivision 3 bacterium | reverse complement strand
CCGCAGACCTTGTTTTTTGCCTGCACCCGTTGGATTCGCCGTTTTTTGTTGGTTGGACATAGAGGAAAGCCTTTGTTTATGCGGCTTTATTGTATGTCTCTAACTCCTGCTTGTGAAGTTTATTTGGGAAATATGGGATTACTAGATTTTGAATTTCAAAATCATCTCGCTGCGGGTATGAACGTGCAGCTTCTCGTAAACATGCTGCAGATGGAACCTTACGGTCGCGATGCTCACCCCCACGCGGTCGGCAATTTCCTGATTTTCCAATCCCTGCATCACCAGTTCCAAGACTTCCTTCTCACGCGCGGTCAACCCCTCGACCTGGGCGGATGCTTTTGGCACAGATCGAAATTGTCCAATCACTTTTCGCGCGATTTCCGGCGTCATCGGCACCCCACCCTCCTGAGCCTCGCGGATGGCGGCGATGATTCGTTCCGGTGCGGAACGTTTTAGCAGATAGCCACAAGCACCGGCCTGCAGGGCCTGAAAAATACGGTCGGAATCCTCATACACCGTAACAATCACAATGTGAACTGACGGCAGTAGTTCTTTGATCCTGGCGGTGCATTCAATCCCGGACTTGTCCGGCAATCGAATATCCATCAAGATCACATCGGGATAGCATTTGGGAATTTTACGGATGGCGTCCGCAACCGTATCACAGGTGCAGACGCACTGAAATCCGGCCGTTTGGTTCAGCAGCGTTTCAAACCCAAGGCGCAGCGTCTTGTCGTCTTCAACAACGGCAACTTTGATCATAGAGCAGTGTTGGTTTTGGACAGCGGGACTTCAAACCGAACCGTGGTGCCTTTGCGTGGCCCACTTTGAATCTGGAAGCTGCCGCCCAAATTGCGCATCCGCTCCCGGATGTTCAAGAGACCATCGGCACCAATGCCCGGCTGGTTCGGGTTAAAGCCGCAGCCGTTGTCGGTCACTTCCAAAATCAGGATTCCATTTTCAACGCGGATTTTCAACCCAGCCCGGGTGGCACGGGAATGTCGGATGATGTTGGTGATGGCCTCCTTAAAGGCCAGCAACAGGTCGTTGCGAAATTTTGAATCCAGCGAAAGTTCCGGCAATTCTTCCGCCACATCCAAACCGCACTTCATTGCCGCCAGGGCCAATAATTGCTGGGCGTGGGCGCCGAAATAGCCAACCAGCGACGCCAGCGTGTCATTGCGCGGATTCATCGCCCAAACAATCTCGTCCAGCGAGCTGACCATATCCCGCGCCATGGTTTTTAGGTCGGCCAGATATTGTGTTTTCGCTTCGCCGGTAGTGGCGGGGCTACCGGCCAAAGAAGTCAGCATGTTGATTCTGGTCAAGCCCGCCCCCAAATCATCGTGCAAATCTTGGGCGACGCGGGTGCGCTCATGTTCCAGCTCACGGAGCCGTTCAGCCTGCTGTCGCTGCTGGATCTGCGCTTCCAGTTGTAAGGTGCGCTGGTCCACTGTTCGGTGGAGCTGATTGATCCAAATCAGGGCCGCGATCAGTACACCCGCCAGCACCCCCACCACGGTCAGCATCCGCCTCAACGTCCACGGCGGACGCGACAAAACCCGGACGTCGAAACCGGAGTTGAGCAGCAGCCGGAAAGAATCAATCGGCTGCCCCAAAACACGATTGCCCCCCTGCCCAACATAAACACCCGTCAGTTCAAGCCGGCTGCCGGGAATTAAATGGGCAGCCAGACCGGTTTTGTCATTGATCACCGCGATGAAGCGGCGAAGACCGTTCTGCATTTCAAGCTCCAAGCCAGACGGAGCACTGTTCCCAGCCAGCAAAACACCCTCGACCTGGACCAAGCTCGAGTTGAATTCATCGCTCACCAAATGATCCGCCTGAAGCCGCCGCGGCTTGGGCAATTCAGCGAGTCCAGAACGTTGAACCACCGCTTCCCGCAACACGGGAGACGGACCGCTAAAATCTGGAAAGCCGACGACTTCGACCAAATCACACACGTGCGCGGTCGGATTACCGGCATAAATGAAACGTAAACCATTCTCGCCGTCCATCAGGAAACACCCTTCATTCCCTTGATAAATAATCTGCCCGGAAACCTTGACGCGTTGCAATGCGCCAGCTTGGGGATCGAACTTCAGCAATTCGCCGGCCCGTTTCGGCGGAATGGCAAAGGGATCCGGCGATGCCGGCTGAACCAGACTCACCCACTGCTGGTCAATGCGGATGTCCCCCACTTTTACCCGCCGGACCTGCGGGTCCCAGTCGGCAAAAAGGCAGCCGCGCAAACGAATGAGGGCGTTCAAATACGTTGGTGGAATGGCCGGCCCCATGGAGTCGAGTTGTAAGCGGATGCGGCCATCGCGGGTCAATAGCGTGATTGTGTTGCTGTCAATCAAGGTCGCAACTCCTTCCAGTTCCACATATTGAGCATGCAGGCTGCCATTGAGCAGTTGATCCCAGGTCGGAAGCACCGGATTCGGCAGCAGGCTGGTGCCAGTGCAATTGATTTGTGACGCGGCAATATACGGGGAAAATTCCCCCGGCTGGGTGATCCCCTCGACCTCGCAAAAGTCGCCAACCTGCAATGGAATCGGTTTCCCGATAGCCACATAAATCCCCCGCGTAGTGTCTTGAATCACCACGGCATCACCCTGCATGACGGCGGTGACCACGCCGCGCAGTTTCACGGGATAACCCCGTTTCAGCTCCTCCGGGTTCAACTGGTTCACTTGCTCGGCGGTGGTGAGGATGGGGAAGGTTCCTGGGCGATCGGACGTTTCGCCCACTTGGCGGAAGAATTCACAACGCAAAACCCGATGGATGCCGCCGGCGTCCAAGCGGCCTAATAATTCCGAAACTTCGCCGGAGGGGTAATTTGACCCGATGTTTTCCAGGGGGATCTGTCCCGAAGTATCCTCCAAAAATAACGGCTGCCCGCTGGCGGGCGGAATGATTTTCCCGCGGAGATGGACGACGGGTGGCGAGTTGCTGGGGATTCCCGCCGCCAATGCACGGCTTATCGTCATTAAAGGATAGGTGGCCCACAGATCGGGCGTGACATAGCGTTGTTCGAGATCGGTCCAGTTCTGCACAAAAAACTCGCCGGGCACTTCGGCGCCATCGAGACGGCGAATCGTGTGACAAACCCCAATGGCGCGAATCCGGTTTTGGGGAACGAGCGCAAAGGAGCAATCGGAATTCTCCGCAACATTCATAAGCACGCGGCCGGCCCCAGTGGCGAGTTCGATCTCCAAAGTATCCCCGAGGCGATTGACGGAGCTGACGGTTCCTTCCAGAACAGACCATTCGTAGCCGGGCGGTTCCAGCGCGATGGATTCGGGGGCATCCTGACGCGGCGGTGGCAACGGGGTTTTCCCAATCACCTTGACGATCAGGGAGGAATCACCAATGAACAGACGGCTGCCGTCATCTGATGTGGTGTAAAACGTGTAGCGCCCCGCTCTGGCAATCTGAAGATAGCCGTCAAATTCCAACCCGACGTGCTCTGTCCGGCTTTTGACGTTCAAATCAAAATTGCCGGCCACCCCGCTTTTGACCGCCGGCAGATGGCTGAAGTTGGGAAGCGAGTCCCACCACACGCCTTCACAGCAGCGGTAGTCCACCCCATGAACCCAATTCGTGGTTCCATTCACAAGGTCGGTTTGGGATCGAAAAAGAACCGCATCAGGAATTCGCTGCCGCGGCAAATCCGGACCTGAATATTCCACTTCCAGGCCATATCCGTAGGTCCGGTTAAACCAAGCGACCCGAATCGGGTGCCGCCCGGCCTTCAGATAAATGCTGCCAGATTGCTCAAGCATCTCGTGCAGGCCATCATTCTCCACCACCGGAGTGCTCGACAATTTGATAACATCCCGGGTCTTCACCACGATACAATTTCCCGCCAAAATCACACGCGTCCCCTGTTGTGGCATGGGGCAAGGAAAGTCTAATTCCAGTTGGGCCACGCTCGAGCCGTCTTGCAAAATCAGCCTGCCATCCATTTCGCAGGACCACCAGACCGTCCCTGCCAGATTCAGCATGGCGACCTGCATCGGTCCTGAATCAGCCAGTCGTCGCAATTGCGTGAGGTCGGTGATTGTAGGAGCGGGCCCGGTCGCTTCGCCACCGGTTGCCTTGACGATCCCCAAAATCAACAAGATCACCCACACAATGATGCGGCAGAACTCCGGCCTAATTGTTTTGCGTAAGCGCAACATTAAATTTTCCCATCAGCCTGCGAAGGCAATTCGTTTCGGCTCATGGGTCATTGATTGAATTCTATCAGACCGCATCAACTTTGGAAATGGCCCTCGACGAAAACTAGCAAGTTTGCTAGGTATCATCCAAACCCAGTTCGCCTTCTTGATGAGGTCGATGCCATTTTTCCCAGAGACCGGCGATACAGAAGAATCCCCGTTTTTTACGCGAGAACCAGAACTGCTAATCAAAAATTCGCGGCGCGAACGCGCGAGTTCACTTGGCCTTGGAGATGTGCCCGAAGCCGAATTGGACGAAAAAGTTTTTGCGCGCAGCCGCGATTGGTCGCAGGTGCGGCCGGAATGGGGTTTGGCCGACAACGCCGCGTTCATCGCTGCGCCGCGCGAGCGGACGAAAGGTTTGAATCTTGGCGGCAGAACTTTTTTGCATAACTACAATGCTTCACTCGACGCGGATAAATCCACGTTGGAATTAATTCTAATCGCGCCGATGGTGGTCGCGAGCTGGATCAATTTGCAATACTACGGCTCGACGGTGGACAACCGGCTCTTCGGCAGTGGCAACAAAGTGCTGCACAATGTCGTCGGCACGTTCGGCGTGTGGCAGGGCAACGGCGGCGATTTACAGCCCGGCCTGCCGCTGCAATCCGTCCACGACGGCACGCGCTGGCGGCACGAGCCGCTTCGTCTGAATGTTTTCATCGAGGCCGCACGGGCGGAAATTGCCGCGATTCTCGTGAAACAGCCCGACGTGTGTGAACTGATTGAAAATGACTGGGTGAACTTGTTCGCGATGGAAGACGCGGGCAAGAAAATTTATCGCTACGTCGGAAACAAGTTTTCGGAGGAAGCCAATTGAACGCGCTGAATTGAAAGCGTCTGGCCATGCACGCGGCTGGCATTCACGAGCGCCAAATTAATTTCACCAACAGAGCACGGTGAGTTTTTTGGGGCCGTGCGCGCCCAGAACCAAGATGCGTTCAATGTCACCGGTCCGGCTAGGACCGGTGATGACGGAGATCATGCTCGGATAATGGGTCGCGTATTTTTTCTGCACCAGTTCAAATCCCGCCGAAAGATCGCGGACAAGTTGCTCACGCCGCGCTAGGACAACATGATGCGGCGGCAGCACACTCAAGGCGCGTCCGCCGGCGGCGCGACTGGTGACGATGACCGAACCCGTTTGCGCGACGAGCGCATCGCAAGCAGTGATGCCGGCGTTGCAAGCTTCGAGTTCAGTCACATCGTAGCCGCCGGTCGTTTTCAGTATGGGCAGCGCGGGCAAATTGAATTTCGAGCCAGTCAACAAATCTTCATGTGTGGCGATGCGATGCCAATTTTCTGCGGCAGCAATTTTATCCAGCGCCGCCTCAACTTCCGATTGCGTGATGAATAATTGAAAATCCGTTTTCAGTTCCGCCGATCGCGCGCGAAAATGTTCAACGCGCTCCGCAAAATTTTCTCCGCCGGACGGCAGCCACTGCTGCACCGAGCCACCGGGGAAAAATTTCGCCGACAGCACGTCAGGCTCCAAGCCGTGCGCGCCGGGCCGGGGTGCGGCGGTGCGCAATGCGGCGCGGATGCGGCCAAGAATTTTTTCGCGTTCGCTCATGACCGCTCCTTCCACAGTTCCTTGAAACTTTTGACCGCTGGTGGCGGGAGATCGCGCGTTTGCGTCCACGCGCGGGCGGGATCAAGCGCCGTGCCTTGGACGAGCTTTTGCAACGGCTGCGCAAGCCGGCCAAATTGTTTGGCGAACGACCACCAGGCCGGCCGGTTGGCAACGAAGCCAAAAATACGAAACGCCATTTGCTCAAAAAAAGCCGGCTTTTCTTGTGCGGCATTGCGCCGGTTTTGCAGCAGGTGGTGGTGCAAATCAATTTTCACCGGACAGGTTTCCGTGCAGGCGCCACAAAGAGAACTCGCGTTGGAAAGATGTTTCCAATCCTGCAAGCCGCGCAGGTGCGGTGTGATGACCGAGCCAATTGGTCCGCTGTAAGTCGTGCCGTAGGTGTGGCCGCCGACGTTACGGAAAATCGGGCAGACGTTCAGGCACGCGCCGCAACGGATGCAGTGGAGCGCATCGCGTTGCTCGGCGTCGGCAAGAAGTTCGGTGCGATGGTTATCTAGCAGGACGACGTGCCACTCTGCTGGACCGTCGCATTCGTCGGCTTGTTTCGGCCCGCCGTAAAGTGTGTTGTAACACGTCAACGCCTGTCCCGCGCCTGCCGTCGCCAGCATCGGCAAAAATAGCGCGAGGTCGGACAGCTTCGGCAAAACCTTTTCGATGCCGAGCAACGTGATCATCGTCTTGGGCAGCGCGGCAGTGAGGCGCGCGTTCCCTTCATTCTCGGTGATGGAAACCATGCCGGTGTCGGCAATCGCAAAATTTGCACCGGTGATGCCGACGTCGGCGGTGAGATATTTTTTACGCAACGCGCGCCGGGCAATCATCGTCAATTCTTCCGGACTATCGGTCGGCGCGCTGCCGAGTTCTTTTTGGAACAATTCACTAATCTGACCACGCGTCAGATGCATCGCGGGAAACACGATGTGATACGGCGGTTCATGGCGAAGCTGGACAATGAATTCGCCAAGGTCAGATTCCACCACTTCGTAGCCGCCATTTTCCAGCGCGTCGTTCAGATGAATTTCCTCAGCGGTCATCGCCTTGGATTTGATGACGGAGTGGGCGTTATTTTCTTTGATGATGCCCAGAATAATTTCCCGCGCCTGGTCGCCATTGCTGGCCCAATGCACCTTGGTTCCCCGGGCTTCAAGTTTGGCGACGAAGTTTTTAAGGTGTTCGTCCAAATGGTTTATGGCTTCCCACTTTATCTCCGCCGCCGCCTGCCGTGCCGCCTGCCAGTCCTGAAAAGCGGATTTTCTGGCGTCCCGTGCCACTTCATACTTGCCCAGCGCCGTTTGGATCAGCCCGCGCTGGCGCAAATCCGCCGATACGCGCTGCGCTTCGGCGGTAAATGCTTGTTTGAATGAAGGCATGGCTCAGCAGAACGCTGCTTCCCGTTTTACATCTTCAAAACTTTTCGCCGTAACGCCTCGTCTGGCCGGCCCGCGATGCGCGCCACCTGCTTGGCGGATAAAAATATCGGCCCGCCCAAGGCTGCCGCCCCCAGCCAGATTTTCGCTGTCTTTTCGGCCATCAACATCGCTGCCAGCACCGCCTCGGCCGTTCGTCCCAGCGTAATGATGCCGTGATTTTGCAAAAGCACCACGCGCGGCGGACGTCCGTGTTTTTTTACGAACGCCTCGGTGCGGGCGCGGATGGTCTGCGCGAGCTTCAAGCCAGGATCCGTGTAAGGCACAAAAACGGATTCCACATCGCAGCAAACAATTTCATCCGGAAAAATCCGCTTGGTCGCGAATTCTTTGGCGCGCGGAGAACATAGCACGCCATTGACGGCCGGCGCGTGCGTGTGGCCGACGAAGTTGATTTCGGGCAATGTCAAAAACCACGCGTGAAACAACGCCTCAACAGAAGGTTTTTTGGCCGAAGCATCCACGCGCGACGCCATCAATTGACCGTCCACCTCGGCGTCGGACAATCCGTTTTTTTTGAGCAGCGACAACAAAATTTCGCTGCGACATTCCACCACATCCTTTTCCGTCAAAGTGCCGAGACAGCTGCCGCTGGCCTTGACAATGAAGGTTTTTTCACTCAAACGGGCGGACGTGTTGCCTTCGCCCAGAATGGCGAGCGGCTGCAAGGGATTGGCCAGTTCGTGCGAAAGCTTCAGCAGCGCAGCCAGTTTTTCGTCGTAATTTTTCATGGTCATCAATCAAACGAATTGTCTAGCGCAGGAACGCTTCATGCAAGCCGCCGTCCACGGTGATAATTTGGCCGGTGGTCTTGCTCAACCGTTTCGTTACGAGTAGGAAATACGCTTCCGCCTGATCTGCTGGCGTGATGGGCGATTTCGTCAACGTGCGATCCGCGTAGAATTGCGCGAGCTTGGTCACGAGCGATTCGGTCGCCTCGTCGTCTTTGTAAGGAATGTTGTATTTCGCCAGCGAGCCGATGACTCGGTCACGCGGGAACATAGCCGAGCCTTGGACTACCGTCGCGGGTGCGACACCGTTCACGCGCACCAGCGGGGAAAGTTCGATGGCGAGTTCGCGCACGAGATGATTCGCGGCGGCTTTGGACGTGTCATAGGCAACTGAACCTTTCTTTGCGACAGCGGCATTCGCGCTGGTCGTCAAAACCAGATTGCCGCGCAAGCCTTGTTCCTTCCATGTCTTGAAGGCTTCGTCCGCAACGAGGTAACTGCCGGTGACATTGATGCCAAAGGTCAGAGCCCATTTGTCATCGGGAATGTGGCCGGTCGTGTCGCTCGGCACAAAAATTCCGGCGGTCACGCAGATGGAATCAAAACCGCCGTAAGCCAACGCCACTTCGTCCAACATCTTGCGAATGCTCGCGCGGTCGGTGATGTTTGCGCCCAGACCGATAGCCGGACCGCAATTCGACAAACCCGTGCCGGCGACGCCGATGCCCAAACCGTATTTGTCGGTGATTTCTTTTGCCGTGGCTTTGGCGGCTTCTGCATTCAGGTCCACGGAAACGATGTGCGCGCCTTCTTTGACGAGGCGGTGTGCAGTTTCTTTACCAATTCCTGAACCGGCGCCGATGACGATGATGACTTGGCGCGCCAATTCTTTTTCCGCGGGCATTCGCTTGAGTTTCGCTTCTTCGAGCAACCAGTATTCGATGTCGAATGCTTCCTGCTGCGGGAGTGCGATGTATTTATCAATCGCCTCCGCGCCGCGCATGACTTCGACGGCGCAGTTGTAAAATTCCGCCGTGACGCGCGATTCGCTCTTGTCCTTGCCCCACGCAATCAAACCGCAGCCCGGAATTAAGATGACCGTCGGGTTCGGGTCGCGCATCGCCGGCGAATTAGCGCGCTTGCACTTGTTGTAATACGTCGCGTAGTCCTTGCGATACTGCACGAGACCGTCGGCGAGTTTTTTCTTGAGCGACGCGACATCGCCGGACTGAGGATTCCAATCCACGAACAAAGGCTTAATCTTGGTGCGCAGGAAATGATCCGGGCAGCTTGTGCCAAGTTCGGACAAACGTGCTGCGTCCTGAGAATTGACGTAACGCAAAATCTTTTCGTCGTCCTGCACCGTGCCGACGAACCGCTTCTGTTGCGATACCTGACCGCGCAGCCACGGCAGCACGGCGGCAAACACTTTGCAGCGTTCCTCTGCCGCGAGCGATTGACACTTCGCGCCGCCGAACGCCTTCGCGTCGCCGCCTTTGGCCTGATACTTGGCTTCAATGTATTGCGCCGCACGTTCGATATAATCCAACGTGGCGAGGTAACATTCCTTGTCATCGTCCGCCCACGAAATGAAACCGTGCTGGCCCATCATGATGGCTTTCGCTTTTTTGTTGCGCTTGCAGATGTCCTGCATCGCGAGGCCGAGTTGGAAGCCGGGGCGCATCCATTTCACATACGCCATCTCGCCGCCAAAAATTTCCTTCGTCAACTTCTCGCAATTCTTGCTGGCCGCAATCGCGATGATGGCGTTCGGGTGCATGTGGTCCACGAACTTCGCTGGAATGAAACTGTGCAGGGGCGTGTCGATGGAACTGGCCCGCGGATTCAAGTTAAACGTCGTGTAAGAATACATTCCCACCATGTCGTCCTCGGCCTGCGACTTGAGGCCTTTGTCTTTGCGCTTGGCGTAACTTTTTTGCAGCGCGAGCAACTGGCTTTGGTAGAGCGAGGAAAAATTTTCCTTCGTGCTTGTGCGCAGATCGCCGCCGGAACCTTTGACCCAAAGCACCTCGACTTTTTCGCCGGTGAGCGGGTCAACTTCCATGATTTTGGAAGACGTATTGCCGCCGCCGGTATTCGTGATGCGCTGGTCCGCGCCGAGTTTGTTCGAGCGATAGACAAGGCGCTCGACGCCTTTGAGCTTGGCCGCTTCGGCGTCGTTCCAGAGGTTTGAGACATATTCGAATGAGGTGTTTTTCATAGGTAATAATTTAGTTTTTTGAAGCCAAAATTTCTGCGAGATGAATGGTTTTCACCGGTTGTTTTTGTTTATCCGCAAGTCCCTGAATCTGCATCAGGCAACTGGAGTCGTTCGAGACAATGTATTCCGCCTTGGTTGCCAACGCGCTGGCGCATTTCACTTCGCCCATCGCCGTGGAGATGGCCGGAAATTTCGCCGAAAAGGTGCCGCCGAAACCGCAGCACGTTTCCGCCTGCGCCATCTCGACCAGTTCCAGCCCGCGCACTTTCGCGAGCAGCGCGCGCGGTGCGCGCTTGACGTTCAACTCGCGCAAGCCGTGGCAGCCGTCATGAAACGTGACCTTGTGCGCAAAAGTGGCGCCCAGATCGGTCACACCCAGTTTCGTCACCAAAAAATCGGAAAATTCCCAGACGTGGGCGGAAAGTTTTTTGGCAGCGTCCGCTTGCGGTGAATTGGCAAAAAGTTGCGGGTAAAAAACTTTCAACATCGCACCGCACGAACCGGACGGGATCACCACAGCTTCCGCGTTGTGGAGTTTTTCCAAAACCGGCTGTGCGACCGAACGCGCCTCGTCCCAATAGCCGGAGTTGAAAGCCGGTTGACCGCAGCAGGTGATATCGGCAGGACATTCCACGCGATGCCCCAGCCGCTCCAAAACTTTTACTAAGCTCATCGCCACGTTCGGATAGAGCGCGTCCATGAAGCACGGAATGAATAGCGTGACGGTCATGGCTGATCTTTGAAGTGGGCAAAAATCTGGGCCGCGCGGTCCCAATTTGATTTGACGTCAGGCTGGAAAGTTTCCACTGCTGTCGAGCGGCGCACGACTTCGCGCATTTCCGCCAGCGAACCGACTTCGCCATCCGCGCGAATCTGCGTCAGCAAATTTCCCAGCGCCGTCGCCTCCACCGGCCCGGCCAGCACCGGTCGCTGGCACGCGTCGGCGGTGAATTGATTCAGCAACTTGTTCAGTGAACCGCCGCCGACGATGTGGATGACCTCGATTTTTTCCCCGGTCAAAGCTTCAAGTGCTTCGAGCGTCTCGCGGTATTTCAAAGCCAGACTTTCGTAGGCGCAGCGCACCAGTTCACCATCCGTTTTGGGAACCAGCTGTTTCGTTTTACGGCAAAATTCCTGGATGGCTTTCGGCATATCCGGCGGATTCAGAAAACGCGGGTCATTTAAATTGACCAGCGAACGCAGCGGTTTGGCCGCCATCGCCAACTTGACGAGTTGCGCGTAATCGTATTTGCGCCCCGCTAGATCGAAAGATTTTTTGCACTGTTGCACCAGCCATAATCCCATGATGTTTTTGAGCAGCCGATATGTCCCGTCAATACCGCCCTCATTGGTCATGTTCAATTCCAGCGCCCGCGGTGACAACGCCGCGGTTTGCACTTCCACGCCCATCAGCGACCACGTTCCCGAGCTGATGTAAGCCCAGTTGGCCTTGCCCGTGTTTGCCGTTGGCACACCGGCGACGGCCGAGGCGGTGTCGTGTGACGGCGGCGCGACCACTTTCACGCCGGCGAGACCGGTGCGTTCGGCGAGCGACCGGCGGAACTTGCCGAGCGTCGTGCCGGGTGGAACAATTTTGGGCAGAAAATGCGCAGGCAAACCCAACTTTTTCAGCAGCGGACGTGACCAGTCGCGTTTCAACGGATGGACAAGTTGCGATGTAGAAGCAATCGTGAACTCGGCGCGTTTCACCCCGCACATCGCCCAATGCAAAAAATCTGGCATGAACAGCAAGGTGTCCGCTGCGTCCAGAATTTCCGGCGATTTTTTTTCCCACGCGAGCAATTGGTAAAGCGAGTTCAGTTCCATGAACTGCAATCCCGTCTGTGCAAAAATTTCTGCGCGCGGCACTTTTTTGAACGTGCGTTCCAGTGCGCCGCGCGTGCGCGCATCGCGATAATGATATGGCTGGCCAAGCATTTCGTCCTGTTTGTTCAATAGGACAAAATCCACGCCCCAAGTATCCGCCCCGACGGAAACGATTTTTTTGCCGAACTTTTTGCCAGCCAAGGCAAGACCGTTCTGGATTTCCGACCACAGCCGCAGCACGTCCCAGCGAAAAGTTTCACCGAGATAAACGCCGCCGTTGGCGAAACGGTGAACTTCCTCCAACCGCAGCCGTCGGCCATTCCAAAGCCCGGCGATGACGCGTCCGCTTTCCGCGCCGAGATCAACCGCCAGATAAACTTTTTCAGCCATAAACCTTATGATATGGATTTTTATTTCGTGGTTTGAATAGTTGCCGCCGCCGTCCGCGCCTCGTCATCGGCAGATTTCTTGTTGCCGAGGCCGATGATGACCGTTGAACCGACGAGGAACAACAACATCACCACCACGAGTTTTTTTGTCGTGGCCGCCGCTCCCTTCCATTCTTTGAAGAAGATGCCCCACAGCGTGCTAAAGATGATGATGCTGGCCATGTGCAGCGTCCAACTGGAAAATTTGAATTTTCCCATCTGGCTTTCGCCCATTTGATAGAAGAAAAATTGCAGATACCACAGCGTGCCGGCGCAAATGCAGAACAGAAAATTCGCGGCGAGCGGAACCTTGCTGCCAAGTTCAAACACTTCGCCGGAGATTTTTTCGCCGTGACCGCTGCCGCCCTGGGTGTGGCCGGCCACCGGCTTCACCGTCGGGCTGAAATATTGATGCGCCGAGCCGTTCTTGATGTGCAACAGCACGCACCAAATAAAATTGGTCGTCAAACCGCCCAGCAAAATCACCGTGATCACCGGCAAGCCCACCCACAGCGGCCCGGTGCCGTGCGCGGCGGAAATTTTGGTGATGGGATCACCAAACTGGAAACCGAACGAGAAACACGAACTCATGATGCCGGAGAAGGTCGCGATGCCGAGGCCTTTCCACAAATGAAATTCCTGAATGGTCGAAGCTTGCGCGCCCATCTCCTTTTCCTTGCGCACGCCAGCCCAGCCCCCGATGACGATGCCGACAAGACAAACCACCACACCCAGTAACACAATCGGTCCGCCACTTGCGTTGCCGGAATGGTTCAGCAGTTTGTCGGCAAACTCGCCCTTCACAATCGGCGGGACGAGCGTGCCGAACGCCGCGCAGTAACCGAGCGCAATCGCCATGCCCAGCGACATGCCGAGGTAACGCATCGTCAGGCCGAACGTCAAACCGCCCAAGCCCCACAACGCGCCCATGAGATACGTCATCCAAAATGTGTAGCTCGAGGTTTCGTGCAGCACCGCTAGCAAATCTTTGGACAGCACCAGCGCGCCGATCCACGGGCAAATGAGCCAGCTAAAGATGCCGCCCGCGAGCCAGAAGGTTTCCCACGACCATTTGCGCACGCCCTTGTAGGGCACATAAAAACTGCCGGAGGCCAGACCGCCAAGCCAGTGAAAGACGACGCCGAGTAACGGGTTAGGTTGCATGGTTTATTTGTATGGTTTATTTGTATGGTTTAGTTGCGTTTGCTCAAAACAATTTTCTCGTAGCTCTTCACATCCGCGAGCCAGGCATCACCGACGGGCACGCCTTGGCTTTCGCAGTAATAATCCCAGACCGCGCCGAACGGCAGCGTCTTGGCTTCTTCCTGCAACGCGAGCCTTGTGGTGTAATCGCCGCTGGCTTCGGCACTGCGGATGAGCGGCGTTTCCAGCAGCGTGACGAGCAAAGCGCGAATCATGTTGCGCGTGCCGATCGTCCATGCGGCGACGCGGTTGATGCTCGCGTCAAAATAATCCAGCCCGATGTGAACGCGCTTTTCAAAACCATTCACCGCGATTTCGCGGGCGATGGCCAACAGGTCGTCATTAAGAATCACGACATGGTCGCTGTCCCAGCGAACACCTCGGCTGACGTGCAGCAAAATCTCCGGCATGAATTGCAGCACGCTGGAAATTTTATCCGCGATGCCTTCGGTCGGATGATAATGGCCGGCATCAAGCGTGAGCAATTTTTTACGGCTGACGGCGTAACCGAGATAAAATTCATGCGAACCGACGACAAAACTTTCGCTGCCGATGCCGAAAAGTTTTGGCTCCACGGCATCGAGATTTTCTTTCGGCGACAATTTCTTTTTGAAAACCGCGTCGAGCGATTCCGCCAAACGTTCACGGGGTGAAACTCGGTCAGCCGGCGTGTCCTTCATGCCGTCGGGAATCCAGACGTTCGTCACGCAGGTTTTGCCGAGTGCCTTGCCCATCGCCGCGCCAATCTCGCGCGAGCGAATGCAATGCTCGATCCAAAACTTGCGAATACCCTTGTCAGCATTGGATAAAGTGAAGCCATCTACCGACTTTTGATGCGAGAAACACGTCGGATTAAAATCCAAGCCAAGCCCGTTTTTCTTCGCCCAGGCAATCCAGTTGGCAAAATGTTTTGGCTCGATGGCGTCGCGGTCCACTTTCTTGCCGCCAAATTCACCATAGAACGCGTGCAAGTTCAGCCGATGCTTGCCAGGAATCAGCGAATATGTTTTTTCTAGATCGGCACGCAGTTCATCCGGCGTGTGCGCCTTGCCGGGATAATTTCCCGTGACGGCCAGACCGTTGCCCAGCGCGCCGCCGAAGTTTTCAAACCCGCCCACATCGTCGCCTTGCCAGCAATGGAGCGAGATAGGGATTTGTAAAAGTATTTTGAGCGCGTGCTCAACATCTACGCCAAGCGCGGCGTAACGTTCCTGTGCAAGGCGATAGGCGGTTTCAATTGGATTGTTTTCAGGCATATAGGTGTCGCGTGATTTAGCCCTAGTTTAGAGGACAGCCTGCCCCGAGTCCTTGACGTTGTTGCCATTTACTAGCACTATCCCGCCAGCCCGATTTCTGGCCCTTGGACAATGTTGCGCATTCTGAAAAGTCGCGAGTGGTTTGCCGCCGATGCCTTCCCCATCGCGGTGGAACGCCGCGAACCGCAGTCTCCGTTCCCATCGCACCGGCACGAATTTTCGGAGATTGTCTTTATCACGGGCGGCAAAGGTCTGCACGTTGTGGGCGGCGAATCCTGGCCGTTGACGGCGGGCGACGTGTTTGTGATCGGCGGTCCGCAGACTCATGTCTACCGGAATCTGGAAAATCTTCGGCTGATCAACCTGTTGTTCCAACCCGAAAAAATGCGTGTGGAAAAGCCCGATCTCGCCAGTCTGCCAGGCTATCACGCGTTGTTCACCTTGGAACCGGCTTGGCGACGACGACATCAATTTCAAAGTCGGCTGCATCTTTCGCCGCGCGAACTGGACGCGGTGCTTGCACTGGTGGAACAGTTGGAGGCGGAATTGCGTGAGCGACCACCAGGTTTTGGTTTCATGGCCACAGCTCTTTTCATGCAAATCGTCGGGCAGCTCTCGCGGTTTTACGGACGTAGCCGCGATCCCAGCACGCGTCACCTGCTGCGGCTGGCCAATACGATTACGCAATTTGAAACGCGACTCCACGAACCCGTGAAATTGGACAATCTGGCCAGCCAATCGGGAATGTCGCCGCGCAGTTTCATCCGCGCGTTTCGGGCGGCCACCGGCTTGTCGCCCATCGCTTATCTGATCCAATTGCGCATCAATCGGGCAGCGGCGCTGCTGCGCACCACCAATCAACCGATCACGGAAATTGCTTTCCAGGTTGGCTTTAATGACAGTAATTATTTTACTCGGCAGTTTGTCAAAATCCTTGGCTGTTCGCCTCGACACTACCGGCGGCGCCGGGGGCTGGACGGCAAACCGGCGGCGACGTGAAAATCGGCGGCACAATTTTTTGGGAATTGATTTCACGATGAAGTTGTTTGGCAGACCGATTGGCTTCATGCGTCAGGGCGACATCGTCAATTAATTGCGTGCGCGTTCCGACGCATGAAAGTCTCAACCTACCGATACAACGCGCCGAAATTCTGGCACGCACGATAATCGGCGCCTTCCAGATCTAATGTGCCAAATGCGGCCCAACTGCTAGGACGGAACACTTTTTCGGCTGCAACGTTATGCATGTAAACCGGGATGCGCAGCATGGACGCCAACGAAATCAGATCTGCGCCGATGTGACCGTAGCTGATCGAGCCGTGGTTGGCACCCCAGTTGTTCATCACGGTGTAGACATCGCGGAACGCGCCGTGGCCCGTGAGGCGTGGCGCAAACCACGTCGTCGGCCAGGTTGGGTTTGTGCGTTGATCGAGCGCGTCGTGCACGTGACCGGGCAGATCCACCGTCGAACCTTCGGCAATCTGCAACACCGCGCCGAGACCTTTCACGAGATTCAAACGGCACATCGTAACCGGCATGCCGCCCTTGGTGAGATAGCGCGTGCTCCAGCCGCCGCCGGGGAAATATTCTGTGATGCTCGGATGCCACGTCGTCACGCCAAGACATTTCTTCACTTCGTCCTTGGTGATTTCCCAGAACGGTTTCATCGCCGGCTTGCCGTCGATTTCCTGCTGACCAGTGCCGTCGAGCGTGGCTGGACCGGAGTTGATGAGATGCAAAATTCCATTCGCCGCGAGCCCGTCGAGCGTGTGACCAGAAACGCGCTTCACGGATTCGGGACTCCAATACGTCCGCACGTCGGCGAAAATCTGCGCGGTGTTCGTGAGCAAGTAACCGAGCAACATCGACGCTCCGTTGAGACAATCGTTTTCAGTCGCGACAATGTAAGGCGCGCGAATGCCGTTCCAGTCGAAGGACGTGTTGAGAATCGCTTCAAGAAAATCGCCATTGGGCTGATAATCCGTCCACTGGCGTTGACCTTGGAAACCAGACGCGATGGCATTATGGCCTTGCGCTTCTTCGCCGTAGCCCATCTTTTTCAGGACGGGATTACCGACCATCAAGTCACGGGCAATGAGCGCCATCTTCACGGAAACTTCCCATTCGCGGTCGAGTGATTTGCGGGAGCGCTTGGTCTTCGGCGAATTGTAATCCTTGCCTTCGGGACAATTCTGTTTAACCCACGCGAGCGCCTTCTTGTATTCGGCCTGATCAAAAATTCCTTTGTCTATGCGGCGGAGAAATTCCGTCATATCAATCGTCTCGACACGCATGCCGAGGTAGTCCTCAAAAAATAGCTGGTCCACAATGGAGCCGGCGATGCCCATCGAGACGCCGCCCATGCCGAGATAGGATTTGCCGCGCATCAGCGCGACCGCGAGACCGGCGCGGACGAAGCGGAGAATTTTTTCCTGCACGTCGGCAGGAATCGTCTTATCGCCGCCGTCCTGAACGTCACGACCGTAAATGCTGAACGCCGGAATTCCCTTTTGCGTATGCCCCGCCAAAACCGCCGCGAGATAAACTGCGCCGGGTCGTTCCGTGCCGTTGAAACCCCAGACCGCTTTCGGTATCAACGGATTCATGTCCATCGTTTCGCTGCCGTAACACCAGCACGGCGTGACTGTGAGCGACACACCGACATTTTCGCTCGCGAATTTTTCCGCGCACGCCGCGGCTTCGGCCACGCCGCCGATGCAAGTGTCGGCGATGACGCACTCCACGCGCTTGCCGTTCGGATAGCGCAGGCTGGACGAAATCAGCTTCGCGGCGGACTTCGCCATGTCCATCGTTTGTTTTTCAAGCGATTCGCGGACGCCGCCGAGCCGTCCGTCAATCGTGGGCCGGATGCCGATTTTGGGAAGTGAACCGTTAAAGACAGATAGTTTCATAAGTTGTGCTGGTTGATGTTTTTATTTTCGCAAATCAGCCGCCAGACAACAGGCGCAATGTATGGACAGGGACACAAATAATTTGGACTTAACACAGGTTTCTGGCCACTGATCGGCTAACCAGTATGGGCGGCTCGGTAATCGGAGGGGGCAACCCGGCAGAGTTCGCGGAACACGCGGCTGAAGTAGGCGGAATCCGAAATGCCGACCGCGCCAGCAATCTCCTTGACCGACGCACGGCTCGTGAGCAAGAGATATTGCGCCCGTTCAATTCTTCGGAGCATCAAATACTCCAGCGGACGCACGCCGACGAGCTCCTTAAAGCGGTCGGAAAAATAAGTCGGGTGCAGCCGCGCCACCCCCGCCAAATCGGCGAGCAAAATTTTTTCGTGCATTCGGGCGTGGATGAATTCCTGCACGGACAGAAACAGGCGGGTCGCGCGCGCGTGAGCACCTTCATGTTCCTGTGCGGAATTCAAAAACGGAGTCAAAAGCAGCCCGATGCGCGAATTGGCCTCGAAGCCGTCCACCGGCGAAGTTTTGCCGGAAACCTGCTCCGCCTCGACGGGAAACCGCCGATACTCGTTCCGGTTTGGATCAAAGCACGGCAGCTTGCGTTCGGGAAAAAGCGCCTCCAGCCGGCGGAAATGTTCAATCGCATCCGCAGGCGCGGCCTGCGCGAAATCAAAATCCAGCAGCGAAAGCAAATCCACCCCCGTGGGCAACCGCGCGACGAAGTGCAGATGATAATGGTCAAGCCGCCGCGAGCAGGAGCAGTCGTGGATGGTGAACGGCGGGACCAGATGCAACTGTCCGGGCTGAAGCACAAATTTGCGGCCGTGATGCGCCACCACCGCCCGACCGTCCAGAATCAGCCAGAGCCGGGAGAAAGGACTAATCACGTTCTTAAAATTCCACCAGCGGCCGGCCACCGTCCGCTGCACCGCCAGCAACTTCAGATTCATGGCGGTGAGCGTTTCTTGATTTAGGTTGGCGACCATGTCTTTGAATTGCTGGCATCATTGAACTTCAACGCGTCCGGCAATCAATTGATTTATGCGCTTTCAGGCCAGCGCGCGGACAATCAACTCTTTTTCCCGCTCGCCAAATTTTAGTTTCAAGGCCTCGGCGCGCGCGGCTTCGGTCATTTTCTCCCACGACTTGCGAACGGCGTTGACCATTTTTTCGTCGTCGCTCTTGGCGGCGAGCGCGGCGAATTGAAATTCCAGAAACACGAGACACAACGCATCTTCGAGCACACGGACTTCGGCGTCGGCGGGGAAATTTTTCTTGAGGTTCAAATCCTGCACGCGGCGGATGGTGTCGTCGTCGTAGCCGACCTTGCGCAGAATCGCGCCGGATTTTTCCGCGTGAAATTTTTTGAGGTCGGCGCGCCATTTCAAATAGCCGGGCCGCGTCATCGGATAATTTTCGCGCGGACTTTCCCAGCGGCAAATATGCTGGCAACGCGCGGCAAGCAAAAGAACTTCGGAAGCATGCGGCGCGAGTTTCAATACCCATTGCGTCAGACGTTCGGCATAAAGCAGTTCGCGTGGACGACCGTTTTCCAAATTCGGGTCGCGGGAATTTTCGGCGTCGAAGCACGCGATGGCGGACTGAAATTTATCGTTCACGCCGCGATTTTTTCTTATGCGCAGAAAATTGCAAGCGGCATCAAGCAAAAACGCGCCGCCGGTTTAAGTCGGCGACGCGAGTTGATTGAATAATTTTTCAGTGGCAGCCGCAGCCGGAGCCGCAGGAACCGCCTTCGGCCAAATCTTCCGCGCTCGGAATGCGGCCGAGTTCAATCGTCTTGGCGACGACTTTTTTGACAGAGCTTTGCAGTTCGTGCATTTCTTCCTGCGCGTCGAGGAAGCCGGACGCGACGGGATTCTTCAACAGCGCGTCACGGTCTTTTTCAAACGCGGCGATTTCCGCCGATTCCAACACCTGACCGCCGTGTTGTTTTTCCTGGAGCGCCTGACCTTTGCTCATCAGGCTTTCATACGCGCCGCGCGCGCTGGCGTCGGCGAGAAAAGTATCAATGCGCTGTTTGATGCCGCCCGTCTGGATTTCTTCGAGAATGGCTTGGCAAAGTTCGTGCGTTTTCGTTTCGATTTTTGTAGGCATAAATTTGGTGACTAGAGTAAAGCATATCAATCGAAAAAAAGCAATCGCAAGCCGCTGGCACGCAAGCCAGCCGACTCACCTAAATAAGTGAGGCTGCGGGCGGCCTATCAAATTGACACTGCGCGCAAAAATCGTTAAATACTTCATCACACTCTATGCAAGCCATCCAACTTCAATGGATTGATTACACCATCCTTGTCGCTTACGTCGCCTTTGTCATCGGCATCGGCTGGGCGCTTTCGCGCTACATGAAAACCTCGGCGGACTTTCTGACGTCCGCGCGTTCGATTCCAACGTGGGTCACCGGCCTCGCGTTTATTTCCGCGAACCTCGGCGCGCTCGAACTCGTCGGCATGGCCGCGAGCGGCGCAAAATACGGCATCAGCACCGCGCACTTCTATTGGGTCGGCGCTATTCCGGCGATGATTTTCCTAGCCGTGTTCATGATGCCGTTCTACTACGGCTCCAAGGCGCGTTCCGTGCCGGAATATTTGAAGATGCGTTTCGACGAACGCGTCCGCGCCCTGAATTCCTTTGCGTTCGCGGTGATGACGATTTTTGCGTCCGGCATTTCGATGAATGCGCTGGCGAAATTGCTCCACGCGCTGCTTGGGTGGGATTACAACTTCGCGCTGTTCGTCAGTTCCGGCGTGGTGCTGCTCTACGTTTTGAAAGGCGGACTCACCTCGGCGATTTACACGGAGGTGTTGCAGTTCTTCATGATTGTGCTCGGTTTTGCGCCGGTCGTTTATCTCGGCTTGAAAGATGTCGGCGGCTGGCACTCGATGAATTCTGCGTTGCAAACCGTCGCGACGAATCCCGCCGCGATTTATCTCAAAGACGCCGGCACGACTTACGCGCCGAACGCGTGGACGAGCGCGTGGCAACCCGTCCTCGCCGGCCCGACGCACAACCCGATGGGCGTGGATTGGTTCGCGATGATCTTCGGCCTCGGCTTCGTGTTGAGCTTCGGTTACTGGTGCACCAACTTCCTCGTCGTGCAACGCGCGATGGCCGCAAAAAATATGACGGCCGCGCGCAACACGCCGCTCGTCGCCGCCGTGCCGAAAATGTTCTTTCCGTTCCTCGTCATCGTGCCCGGCATGATTGCCGCCGCGCTGACGACGTTGCCGGACAAAGGTTATCGCATCCCGCCGCCGGTCATCGCGCAGGCGAATTATGACAAGGCCATTGCCGATGTAAAAAGCGGCAACGCGGGCAACATCGCCGCCGACCTCGGCAAAAAAGTTGACGCGGAAAAAATTACTTCACTCATCGCCGCCAACACTGCGAGCAAATTGTCGGACACGCAAATCGAACAAGGCCTTTACAACAGCGTGGCGGAAAATGATTACGACGGCGTGATTCTTTCGCTCGTGAAAAAATATTGTCCCGCTGGTCTGCTCGGCCTGGCGCTGACGGCGTTGCTCGCATCGTTCATGTCCGGCATGGCGGGCAACGTGACCGCGTTCAACACCGTGTTCACTTACGACATTTATCAGGCCTACTTTGCGAAGGGCAAGAGCGACGCGCATTATATGTGGGTGGGCAAAGTTATCACCGTCGTCGGCATTTTGTTGAGCATCGGCGCGGCGTATTTCGCCTCGATGTATAACAACTGCATGGACATCATCCAGCTCGTGTTCGGCTTCGTGAACGCGCCACTGTTCGCGACGTTCCTGCTCGGCATGTTCTGGAAACGCACCACGGCAACGGGTGCATTCCTCGGCCTGTTCTGCGGCATCGGCAGTTCCGCGCTATTTCACGCGCTGACCATTGCGCAAGGCAACACGCCCGGCATCAAAGGCGGTTATCTCACTGTCGTCTCGACGTTCCCCAGCGAAATGGCGCAGAACTTCTGGCTCGCGGCGTTCGCGTTCATCGCGTGCTTCACGCTGACGCTGGTGATTTCGCTCGCGACCAGCCGCACAAAGTCGGATACGGATTTGAAAGGCCTCGTCTATTCGCTCACGCCCAAAATCGTGGATAACAATTCACCAATCTATCAACGCCCTGCCGTCGTCGGCGTCGTGCTGCTGATTGTCTGCATCCTCTTGAACTGGTATTTCTGGTGAACCAAACCAACAACCTAAACTAAAATAAATTTATGGGACTCGATATCCGCTGGCCAATTGGCCTCATGTTCACGCTCATCGGCGCGCTTCTCGCCGTGTTCGGCCTCGCGAAAGGCGCTGAATCTGTTTCGCTCGGCATCAACATCAACCTCATCTGGGGCGCGGTGCTCCTCGTGTTTGGCGTGCTGATGTTGCTCGGCGCCATCAAAGGTGGCAAAACTCCGCCGTCCGCCTGAACTGCTGAATTGCTTTCACCGCGCCGGAGAATTAGTTTTCTCCGGCGCACTTTTATTTTATGAATCTCCAAGAACTCGCCGCTCACATCGCCGCTGAATTTCAAAAACATTACGGCCGTGCGCCGCGCTGGATTGTCGCCGCGCCCGGTCGCGTCAATGTCATCGGCGAACACACGGATTACAACGACGGCTTTGTTTTGCCCATGGCCATTGAGCGTTACGCCATTATGGCCGCCGACGCGCCCCTGCCCGGTTCCGTTTCCGCCGCCTCGATTATCTCCATTTATGACGCGCACTTTCAGGAGAACGCCACGATTGATATTTCCGCGCCCGTCACCAAAGGTTTGCCGAAATGGTCGAACTACATTCGCGGCGTGCTGTGCGGATTTCAAAATCGCGGCGTCAAGATTCCTGCGCTCGATGTCGCGTTCATGTCCACCGTGCCGCTCGGCGGCGGTTTGAGCAGCAGCGCGGCGCTCGAAGTTTGCACCGCGACGCTCATAGAAGCTGCGACTGGCAAGGCGATTGACCCGATTGAAAAAGCGTTACTCGCGCAAAAGGCCGAACATGATTTCGCCGGTGTGCCGTGCGGCATCATGGATCAATTTATTTCCGCACTCGGCCGCGAAGGCCATTTGTTGTTGCTCGACTGTCGCACGCGCAAAACGGAATTGGTGCCGATGAGCGATCCATCCGTCGCGCTGCTCGTCATCAACACGAACGTGAAGCACGAATTATCCGGCGGCGAATACGCCGAACGCCGCGCGCAATGCGAAGAAGCCGCGCGCAATCTCGGCGTGAAATCTCTCCGCGACGTGACGCCTGAACAGCTTGAAAAGGGAAAAGGCAAATTGTCCGAAGTCGTTTATCGCCGCGCGCGGCACGTCATTGGCGAAATTGAACGCACGGTTCACGCGGCGGAAGGCATTCGCGCTTCCAGCTGGCCGAGCGTGGGCAATCTCATGTATGCCAGCCACGCCTCGCTGCGCGACGATTACGAAGTGAGCTGCGTGGAACTCGACGACGTTGTGGAGATTGCCGAGGACATCGGCTACAAAGGCGGCGTTTACGGCTGCCGCATGACCGGCGGCGGTTTTGGCGGCTGCTGCGTCGCGCTGGTGAAAGCCGATTGCGTGGACGCCATCACCAAAAAAATTGCGGTGGATTACAAAATTAAAACTGGAATTGAAGCGGCCATCTTCGCCTCACGTCCGGCGGCAGGCGCGACGATTATCAAAGGTTGAAAGATGCGCCAGCGGCGGTTGGCTCCGGCGACTTTTTAGACCGCTCGATCATACTCACTTGATGTGATACTTCTGCTTCAGAGACTGATCTAAAAACGTCGCATCGTAAGTAAAGATGCCCTCTGGCTTGGTCTGAAAGCACCTAAACATAATTCCTGTCTGCGGCTTGTAAAATACATACGTCTGCGGCGGAGTATATGTGGTATTCGCGTTGACATACGCGCTCGACGTGCCGGAGTAAGTGCCGCCATACGGATTGAGATATACGTCGCCAGAACTGGAACCTGTAACGGATGCGGTAGTATTCGCGTAACCGGGAGTCGTGTAACTCGAAGTCCTGGTCGTATCGCTCTCGTCTATGATGGCAAAACAAGTGAAACCGTGCTGGATGGTAAGCTCGGACGCTCTCAATAATGCAAAGTCCTGGACTCGTTCAGCCGACGTGTAACCGTTACCACGAAAAACGACGCGAAAAGCATCCGGTGCAAACTGCGTATCGCTGAAACCGCCAGCGAATCCGCTGGAATGGTAAGATGTAGCGCAACCCGCGAGAATGAAAAGCGAGACGCAATTGATAAAGAATAGCAATGTCTGTTTCATATTTTGTGAGGCGTGGCCGAGTTGTCTAACAGATGTTCAGTTGCAATTATTTTTTAATCCCCCAAACACGTTCCCACGCGCCGCGCGGCCTTGACCCAGGAATGGTCGGGCGGAACGTTTTTGCGTTTGCCGGCGACTTTTTCCAGCGGCACGGCCTCGGTGTCGTCGCCGCGCGCGGCCACCATCACGCCGTAATGTTCCTCGTGGATGAGGTCGGCGCACGCGCTGCCGAGGCGCGTCGCCAGCACACGATCCGCCGCCGAGGGCGTGCCGCCGCGCTGGACGTAGCCAAGAATCGTCACGCGTGATTCGAGCTGGGTGAGTTCTTCGAGATGTTTGGCGAGGCACATGGTGTTGCCGGCGTGGCGAACTTCGAGCGTGGCGAGTTCGATCTTGGCCTCTTTTTTATCGTGCAACGTTTTCGCGCGTTCGAGTTTTTTCTCGGCGGCGGTCATGGCGCGGAAATCGTCCCGACTCATCGCGCCTTCGGCCACGGCCACGATGCTGAAATTCGTCCCGTGCCGGCTGCGGCGGCGGATGGCATCGGCAATTTTCACCACGTCGTAGGGAATTTCGGGAATCAAAATCACGTCCGCCCCGCCCGCGAGTCCCGCGCCAAGTGCGAGCCAGCCGGAACGGTGGCCCATGATTTCGGCGACGATGATGCGATGATGGCTGTGCGCGGTGCTGTGCAATCGGTCAATTGTTTCCGTCGCGATGTCGAGCGCAGTGGCAAAACCAAAAGTCGCGTCGGTCATGGCGACGTCATTGTCAATTGTCTTGGGCAACGTGATGACGTTGAGTCCGGCCTGATGCAGGCGCAGAGCGTTTTTCTGCGTGCCGCCGCCGCCGAGACAGACGAGGCAGTCGAGTCCCCACTTGTGATAATTGTCAACGATGACGCTGGTCATGTCGCGCGTGCGGCCGTCAATGACCATGCGGTGAGGCTTGTCGCGGCTCGTGCCAAGAATCGTCCCGCCGACGGTGAGAATTCCCGCGAGCGTGGACTTGTCGAGCTTGATGCGGCGGTTGTCAACGAGGCCGCGAAAGCCGTCGCGGAAGCCGATGATCTCCATGCCGTAGTAGCCGAGCGCCGTTTTGCCGACGCCGCGAATGGCCGCGTTGAGGCCGGGGCTGTCGCCGCCAGCGGTGAGGATGCCGATGCGTTTGATTTTTTTGCCCATACTGAAACCCATTTGAAACTGCTAAAAAAATTTGTCGAGCAGAACTTTCAAAAAAATATCTGTCGCCGCCGTCGGCCGGTGAACCGAGCGTCCGCGCGTTGACAATTTCCCCGTCCGCCGACACTCTGTGCCGATGTCAAAACCTGCATTAGGACGCGGGCTGGGCGCGCTGCTGGGCGGCAATCCGCCGCTGCCGCCAACGAACGCCGCGCCGACCGTTGCCGCCGCCGTGCCACCGCCCGCGCCGGACAACCGCGAGCGCGTGTTGCGCGTGCCGTTGAATCAAGTCCGTCCGTCCGCGCTGCAACCGCGCAAAGAATTTTCCGACGAAGCGCTGCGCGAACTCGCCGATTCCATCCGCGAACAAGGCATCGTCCAGCCGCTCATCGTGCGCGAGCGCGGCGGATTCTTTGAACTCATCGCCGGTGAACGCCGCTGGCGCGCATCGCAACTGCTCGGTTTGCCGGAAGTTCCCGTCATCGTCCGCGTGGCCGACGACCGCGCGGTGCTGGAACTTGCGCTCATCGAAAATTTGCAGCGCGAAAATCTGAATGCGCTCGAAGAAGCGCTCGGCTACGCGCAACTCGCGGAGCAATTCAAACTCACGCAGGAAGAAATCGCCGTAAAAGTCGGCAAGAGTCGCGCCGCGGTGGCCAACGCGACGCGTCTGCTGAAATTGCCCGCGTCCGTGCAAATTTTTTTGCGCACCGGCCGAATTTCCGTCGGCCATGCGAAGGTGATTCTCGGTCTCGCGGACGAAAAAACCCAGCAGCTTGCCGCCGAGCGCGTGGTCAAGGACGGTTTGAACGTGCGGCAGACGGAGGGCCTCATCGCCAAGCTCCAATCGCGCGGCACCAAATCGCCCGGCGATGCCGCTTGGAAAAACGCGGTTGTGCCGATAGATTCCAATATCGGTCGGCTGGAGGAAAAGTTGCGAGAGAAGTTCGGCACGAAGGTGCGTTTGAAATACGCCAAAGGCAAAGGCGCGGTGGAAATCGCCTTCTTCAGCGACGACGAATTGCAAGGCATTCTCGAAAACCTCGGCGTGAACGCAGATTGATTTGTTTGCCGCCAAAAAGTGCAAAAGACACAAAATTTAATTTCCCTATTTTGCGCCTTTTGTGATTTTTTGCGGCCAAAGATTTTTTAGCCAGAACTAAAAATGATTTTAGACATTGTCAAATACGGTCATCCCGTGCTCCGGCAGAAGGGCGCGAAGATTGAAGCCATCACGCCTGAAATCAAAAAGCTCATCGCCGACATGTTCGAGACGATGGAGGAAAATCACGGCGTCGGCCTCGCGGCGCAACAAGTCGGCGTGGCGAAGCAGCTCGCGGTGATTGATGTGCGCGCCGTCACCGAACGCCCGTCCACGCTGGAACTCGACGGCCAGCCGGCGGACGTGGCGAGCATCATGCCGCTCGTGCTCATCAATCCCGTCGTCAAACCGACGGGCGAACCGGCCACCGGCGGCGAAGGCTGCTTGAGCTTCCCGGAAATTTTTGCGGAGATCACGCGCCCCGGCACGGTGGATGTGACCGCGCTCGACGCGAAAGGCAAGCCGATTGCCTTCCGTTGCGGCGGACTGCTCGCGCGCGCGGTGCAGCACGAGACGGATCATTTGAACGGTCTGCTTTTCATTGACCGCATGGATAAGAAGACCAAGGCGGAATTGCAGCCGGAACTGGACGAACTTCAGGCGGTCACCAAAGCTAAGCTGGCGAAGAAATAGCTGGTTCAAATTTTAACACCGTCGGGCCTGACTTTATTACCGGATTGAATTGAAATCGGCCTATCCCTCCGTATGCGTTGCTTGGAAAAAATTTCGCAACCGCGCAATAGGGCGGAGATTTCTCTCTCGGCAGCGTCACCCCTTGCGGGAAGGGGCACCGTGCAGCCGGCCATTGCCGCCACCATCATGGGCAATCAGGTGAATGTGAAATGGGGCTGGGGCGGCAACAGCGCCTTTCTGGACAGTTGCGAAATCTGGGTTGATCGCGGCGATGGCAAAGGCTTTGTGCTACTGACCATTGACACCACACCCGGTTACACTGACACGCAACCTTTTCCCGCCGTGTCGGTGAAGTGGACTTACAAAGCCATCTACCGCTTGAACGATGCTCAAGTAGGTCTCTGGAGCCAGCCCGCCAGTGTCACCGTGCCGGCGTGAAGCGCGTAGGGCTGGCATATTTGTAGAACATGAAACCAAAAAATGAATCCAGCTCCGTAGGAGCGAAATATGGTGGCTGCCCGCAAGGGCTGGCCGTCCGCCAGGACTATGCCGCCCCGACGGGGCTGGATTTCATTCTGGTTCGTGGTTCTACAAAGATGCCGCGCCGACGGCGCGCCGAGGAAAAGCGGCGGAGGGCCGCCGCAGTCCAAGACGCTGGCGCGCGGAGCGAAAGTTCCGAACAACGCGGAGCGTCTGGGAGTGCGCCAGTCCTCTGGCGCTTGGTCGGGCGGATAAACGGTAGAGCTGACCTGCCGGTCAGTCGAAATTAAAATGGGCGGCGCGGCAGCGCCGCCCTACCAAAATAAAATCAATTGCCCCGCGCCCGATATTCCATTATGAAAACCACCATGAGCCGCAAGCTCCTTCATCTTGGTCTGCTGGGCGTGGGGCTTTGGCTCGCATTTACCTTCCACGCCAAAGCGACGACGTATTGAGACCTCTGCAAAACGTTTTTGAACGGATGATTTGATGATGCGTCAGAGAACCATGCAAACGACGACCAACGCACAGATGGGATTGCTGGACAGCCTGATGATTGCCACACCGACCAACGAATTTCTGGAACGGCT
>CAIRJF010000005.1 GCA_903878805.1 uncultured Verrucomicrobia subdivision 3 bacterium | reverse complement strand
GCCTGAGACACTCGCACAATCTCCAGCTCCAGCTTTTGCTTTGCTTCAGGCAACGGCTTGGGCTGATAACTTAGGATCCCACGGCTGAGGTTCAGCCACCGGCACACGGCTCGCCCGGAACACGACAGCGCCGCCTGCACCTTGGCAGCCAGCAATCTTTGTCGCTCCGGGCTTAGGCGTTTTTTTCCAAAGCAATCTCCAATGCCTTGCACTTGAGCATCTGGTCGGCTAGCAGATGCTTGAGGTCGGTGTTCTCCCGTTCCAGTTCCTTCAGCCGCTGCGCTTCGGTGAGACTCATTCCGCCAAACTTGCTTTTCCAGCGGTAAAACGTCTGCGAACTGATGTTGTGTTGCCGGCATAGCTCCTCGTGGCTCTGCCCGCTGGTCTCCGCCTCCCGCAGGATCCGGATGATTTGCTCGGTCGTATGATGGGTCTTCTTCATGATGGTTTTCCTTTCGTTACCCGAAAACCATCCCATCCTCAATGGGACAGTTATCAGGCGTTCGCGTTTCCGGCGTAACCCTAGCCAGCATTGAATTTTTGACTTCGCGTGAAGTTGAACGTGCTGCTAGGGAATTCCCGCCGAGAACCGAAAAATAATGTTAAACATTGAAGCCGAAATTCCCATTGCCCTTGACCGATTCATCGCCTGCATTGGAATTACAGACACAACTGCATGGAGGTGGCGCAAGAAAGGCTGGCTGGAAACCAGAAACATCGCCGGACGCCTCTACATTGCGCCCAAAGATTTACGCGAGTTCAATCGCCGCATGGAAGCGGGAGAATTCGCGCAGGAGCATAAGACGCCCAAACGTAACCTTGAAAACTCACTCTGCTAATGTCGGCTCAAAATTTAAGTTCTTTGCTTGGCGTCTCGCGTGTTCACTTGTCAAGTGTCCATAGGTTTTGCCAATCAAAATACCACCATCACCGTGACCAGCCCAAGACGCAATCGTCATGTAGTCAATCTTGCTCATTACGCAATACGAAATAAAAAAATGTCTGCAATGATGAAAACCAAAATCCTTGAAACCAACCTTATCCCTTGCCAGCTTCAAAGTCTCTCTGAATGTCTTTGCTGGTTTATCTTTCTTCCCGCGTTGCGGTGACGGAAATAGAAATTCAGAATCAGGCTGGCGACGTGCCAGCATTTCTTTCAAAAGTATTTCCAGTTTGGGATTGAAGTCCACGGAACGCGGCTTGTGATTCTTAGCCAGCCCGTCAGAACCAATCGTGATTTGCTCTTGCTGCCAGTCCACGTCAGACCACTTCAAACGCAGAGTTTCCGAAATGCGCGTGCCACAGTAAGACAAAAAACGCATCAAATCCCCAAACACAATACCATTCTTTGAAACTTCCAATGCAGCTTTGCAAAGACTTTCAATCTCAGCAGCGGTGTAGAGTTTCTTTCTTTTGGCAACCCATTTCAGCGGTCGCAAGTTCTCCGTTGGCAACCGTTGAAGCCAGCCGTCGTCAATCGCCATTTTCAAGACGTTGCGGAAACAAGTCACGGCAAGATTAACCGTGCGGTTGCTTACCCCTTCTTTTTTGCGCGTGACTCGAAATTCAGTAATCATCGGCATGGTGATTCTGTCCAAGCGCGTATCTTTCAAATGTTCTTTCCAGCGGTTCAAATGGCCGCGCTCATTTTCAATCGTTTTTGGACGTTTGGCGTCCTTCAATGCCGCGAAGTGTGCAAAGTAGGTTTCGACATAATCAGAAAACTTTGGCGTCTGTTTCAAGACTGGCAATTCGTTATCCGCGCGTTGCGTTTGCAGTTTCTTTAACGCCGCGACAGCCTCAGCAGCGGTTTCAACTTCCAACGGGACACGGCGAACGCCCTTAGTGCCATTGCTGGCATCTTCCACAGTCAATCGCGCGTAGAAGCGGCCATTCCTTACCCATAGCCCGCGAATTGGTTGCTTGCGTCCATCCCGGACTTTTTGGTATTGTAAATGCCTTGGAATTGGCTGATTTGTGTTCTCTGTTTCGTCGCCAGCCTTGCTTGCGGTTTCAATGAGTTTCATACGGCAATACTGGCACAAAAAGTGGCACAATGTCAAATAATTTCAGGGTTGTAGTCGTAAGTGCCTGAAAATCAATAATGCGCGCGTGGTGGAATGGCAGACACGCCAGACTTAGGATCTGGTGCCGCAAGGCGTGAAGGTTCAAGTCCTTTCGTGCGCACCATTTTTTCCAAACTTTGCGGCCAATACGAGCTGCGAATTAACTTTTTCGCGCGTAATTTTCAATCGGCTCCGCGCCAATGGTTCCCGCCAGTTGCTTGAAATAATCCGACGACTCCACAACTTCGAGCGTCTTGCGCGCCTGCGTCAAGCGCGTCGCGATACCGAGTGTTTCGGAAACGTCGGTATAATTTGGCCGGCGCAGAAACTGATTCAAATATTCGACGTGACGCTTCCACAATTTGCGATCCACTTTTTGCTTTGCCGCCAACCGCGCCGCATACCACGGACTTGCCAGCAAATTTTCGCGCGTAAAAAGTTTCCTCACGTCAGGATGGTCGAGCGGTTTTCCGTCCCACTCGTCGTTAAGCATGATGTGCAGCAGCGCCGACAACGGCGGACACGCCTGCGCGATGCTGCCGTCATCGAAATACATTTTCGCGACGCGCTTCTGCGTGGTCACGATGTTTTCCATGCCGTCCACGAAAATTTCTTTGCCCTGCAATTCAGGCTTGAGCATCGCCTCCGTGAACACCGCCTGCGGATGGTTGAACACGCGACCGAAGAAGTTGTGAACGAAGCGCGCGTTGATGCGCCAGCCAAGCCGGCTAGCTAAAACTTTTTTGCCGTCGTGCTCAAAGTCCGAGCACTTGTCGAGAAAACGGTTCGCGATGAGAAATTTCGGATCGCGTTCCTCGGCGGACATGCGGCACCAGATTTCCGGCACGATCAAACTCACGTCATGATCCACGCGCAGATTAGGCCCAACATAACCCGCAGCGGTCACGAACGCGTTTTGTCCCGTGAGAATAAATGCCACGAGCGCGTTGTTTAGGTCAATGATTGGCGGCAGCGCATTGAACGGCCCTTTTGTCAGCGCGCCTTCGGAACCCGCGCCGGTCGTCGAAGGCGATTTGCCCGTCATGCTGCAAATCACTTCCATGAACAATTCCGGCAGCTCGAAATAATGAATCGGGTTGTAACACGCGAGCGCGCGAATGCCGGTTTCCGGCGGATTGTTGCGGCGACCCGGCAACACGGCGGTGACGGGCGTATATAAAGGTTTCTCCGGCGGCACGCGGCGACGCAAACGCGCAGAAATTTCCGCCAGATAGGTTTCGCTCGCGCGCACGAGGTCTGGACGTTTTTGTAGGTAGCGCGGGTTTTTCGTCGGCTTGCCATCCACGAGCCGCGGGTTCGCGGTGCACACAAAATATTCCGGCGCGCCGGTCGCTGCGACTTCGCCGACAAATTTTTTCATCGGCTCGGTGAACTGATGGAAGCCGAGCGCGTCTTCGACCATGTCGCGCGCATCTTTCGGCGTGAGCGGCTCGTAGTTGGAAAAGAAATTTTCCGGCTGCACGAAATCCAGTTCCGCTTGTTTGTCGTAGCCGCGATGAATCGCGTCGTCGGGGCGCTGGAATAAACGTTGTTCGCAGTTCAGCGCAAATTTCAGTGAGTGATTTTTATCAATGTCGGTGGGCAAATCTTGCAGCAAACCCGGTGGCACAACCGTGGACGCGGTAATGTCATCTTCCATCTGCACTTTGACGGCGGGATAAAAATCTTTACGTAAGCCGAACGTGCGCCAAGCGCCATCGCCGTCAAAACCAACGCGCAAATAAGTCGTGACGAGTTTTTTGTTGTCGCACTTGAGTTCGTTGCCCGGCGTGCCGTTGATGATGTCCACGGCGAAATGTTCACGCCAGTCCGCACCCCATTCCGGTTTGAAATAGCGCTTCACGACGAAAACAAGTTCCTTGACGTGCTGCGGCACGCCCGCGAGCCACGCGTTGTATTCCGGCGTGTAATCGTGTTCGTCCGGCGTGAGCAATTTGATGACGGAGCCGAGCGAGCGTTCGGGCGAAAGAATCGTGCGCGCATCCTTGTGCGATTTTTCGACGAAACGATTTGAGTAATCGCGGTCAATCAACTCGGCCACGCGGTCAAAATCATTTTTCATGTCCGAAACAAAAACCGGACCAGTCAAAATGGCATCAGTAATCGGCTTGGAAATTTCCGATTTGCCACCACCGGAAACCGTGCACGGCTTGTGGCAATAAGTTCCTTCGGCCACCGTGCCGACCAATCGCCATTGGCGGCCCGCGCCCGGCGGTTTTTCCATTTTCACTTTGTAGCCGGACGGACGGACGTAAGTTTTTTCCGGCGAAAGTTTGATGGCGTGGTCGCCCGTCGCGTTCGTCCACGAAACTTTTTGCGACTTCAAATCAAAGTTTGCGTCGTGCGGGACGTAGAGAATTTCCGGAAATTTTTTGTCCACCGCGTAACCTTCCGGCTTTGCGTCCATCGCACTCGCGAATTGCGAGATCATTTCCTCGTAGCGATGGCCAAGCTGGCGCACATGCGCTTCGCCGCTGAATTCTTCGCCCAAATCGTAGCTCTGGAAAACCAACGCACCGCCCGCGTGCTCTTCTTCTGCGAGACCAAAAAGATTGGCCGCGTAGCTCAACTGCGTCTTCACTTCTTTTTTGCAATAGCCAAAATAGTTGTCGGCGATAATCGTAACAATGACGCCCGTTTCGTCGCGGCAAGTGAGCTTGAAAGCGTTGCCGCCGTTGTAAAGTTCGTCCTCTTTTTTCCAGCACATACCGTCGCGGCGCTGGCGCTCGGTGGCAACATCCCAGTTCGGCAGGTCGAGAGATTTCTTCGTCAGCTTCGTCAAATGCGGCGCAAGAATGATGCAGCCCGTGTGCCCAGTCCAATGTTCAGTGTCGAGCGCGGCGTCATTTTCCGGCAGCAACGGGTCGCCGCCGTTTTCAAAAATCGTTTCGACAAAATCGAGGTTGCTCACGAGATTTCCGGGAACAAAAAAGCGGACTTCCATCGTTTTCTTTTTTGTGAAGCTGGGAACTTCCGGACAAACGAGCGGGCGGATGAGTAGCGTGACAAAACATTCCGCCGGCGACGGCTGCGTGGAAGTGAACGGTAGTTTCAACAATTCTTTCGGTGGCGTGAGCGCGTGCTGGAGAATTTTGGCGAAGGTGATTTTTGGCACGCCGAGTTTGTCGTCGGGAATCGGCAAGCCACCTTCGCAAACGTGAAAAATTCCGGCGGTGGTGCGGCGATCGCTTTTTGGATTGTGCAAAACGCCTTGTTTGACCCGGTAGGAATTGATGATGTCGGAAGAAAAATCATCGCGATCCACCGGCAGCGACAGCACGCGCGCGAGGCCCGCGCGATCGAGCGTGAAGGTGCGCGCGGGCAATTTCGCCGCCGGCACATCCTGCAAATAGTCGTAAAGAAAAGTCTGGATGCGCGCGTCGGCGGGGCAAAGATGCTGGCCAAGCAAGCGATCTTTTTCGCGCGACTGCGCAGCCATCGCGGCGGCGATCTCGACAAATTCCTTGTCGCCCTTGAGCGGCACGGGTGAGCAACCGATGAGGGCGAGTTTGACGTTGATGTGTGCGATGAGATGCGCGGGCAGTTGGCTGTTCATGCGATGCGTGTTTCCAATCCTTGAAAATTCCTCGGTGACAAGCTGGCGGGTGGAATGGTTTTTGGCAACTTTTTTCTGGGCAAAGCCGGCGGTTTTCCGCGCGCGTCGCAGTGAAGACTTATTGCTGGCCTTGCACAGGAAAGTCCGTTACAAGACAAAGCAGAGTGAGCGAGAAACCACAACCCGTCGTGCGAACGCTGCTGTGCGCGGCGGCCTTGCTGGCGCTCTATTTTCTCGGCGGGCTGCTATTCAATAAATGGGTGCTGCCGCTCGGTCAGGTTACGTTGTTCTGGCCGCTGGCGGGGCTGGCCTTGGCGGCAGCGCTGCTGCTGGGCTGGCGTTCATGGTTCGTCAGCACGTTGGGCGGATTTTTATTTCTTGTGGCGGGCGGCGTGCCGTTGGGATTGTTCATGGTGTTCACGGCGGCGGGCAACACCATTACCGCGCTCGGCTGCGGATTTTTGCTGCGGCGGCTGTTGAAGTTTGAAAGCGCCCAAGAACGCGTGCGCGACGTCGCCGCCTACCTTGTGGTGGCCGGCGGTATCGGTGCCACGCTGAACTTGCTCGCGAATGCCGCCGGGCTGGTTTGCGAAAACCGCATCGCGCCGGACGCGCTGCTGCCCAATCTATTTTCTTGGTGGGTGCTGAATGCGCTGGGGGTGTTCGTGCTTGCGCCCTTCATCATCGTCTGGATGAGCCGCACGGCTTGGCGCTGGAGTTTCTGGCAGGTGATTGAGGCGCTGGTGTGCGCGGTCTGCCTCGTGGCCAGCACGCTGGTTGCCTTCAACACTTGGTTCGTCTATGGCATCCACGATTATCCGCTGGCATATCTGCCGGTGCCGTTTTTGCTGTGGAGCGGTTTCCGGCTGGGTTCGCGCGGCGCGGTTACCGGCACATTGCTGGGCGTGGGGCTAGTCATTTGTTTTTTGCTGAAACGCAGCGGGCAGACGGGATTGAGCGCCGCCGAATTTGACGACCTCCGTGCCTTTGGTGCTTATCTTTGCGTAGCGGCAGCGGCGAACTTGCTTTTGGCGGCCACGGCCTCGGAACGGCATCGCGCGGAAATCAACCTCGCAGAAAATGAAAGACGCCTGCGCACCGTCGTGGCCGACCAATCGGAATTGATCTGCCGCTTCCTGCCGGACGGCGCAATCACCTTTGTCAATCCGGCCTTCTGCGAATTTTACGGGCAGACGGAGGCGCAGTTGCTCGGCACCAATTTTTTCTCGAAGCTCGCTACCAGCGAGGCGGCGACCTTGCGGCAAAATCTGGCCGCGTTGCCGGACGACCATCCGGTCTGGACGTTCGACCGCCGCGCCGTCGCCGCCGACGACCGCGTGGAATGGCAGCAGTGCGACCTGCGCCGGTTCGCCAGCGCCGCTGGCCACGGCCATGAGTTTCAGGCTGTCATCCAGAACATCACTTCCCGTAAGCAGGCGGAAATTGCGTTGCAGGAGGCCAAGCTCACACTCGAAAAAATCAGCCAGCAGTATCAGCTCGCCGCCAAGGAATCCAACGCCGCCGCCGAGCAGGCCAACCGCGCCAACGCCGCCAGGAGCGAATTTCTCGCGAACATGAGCCACGAGATCCGCACGCCGTTGAGCGGCATTCTTGGCATGATTGAGTTGCTCGCGCAGACGCGGCTCGATCCGCGCCAGAAGGAATTCGCCGCCGCCGCCGCCGAGAGCGCCAACTCGCTGCTGCACGTCATCAACGACGTTTTGGACTTTTCCAAAATTGAGGCCGGGAAAATGGACATCGCGCAGGAGGAATTTTCCCTGCGCCCCATCGTGGACGGCGTGCTGGAAAATGCCGCCACGCGGGAACCCGCAAAAAAAATCGGCCTCGCCGCCATCGTCCGCCGCGACGTGCCGCACCGGCTCGTCGGCGATCCCGTCCGCCTCCGGCAGGTGCTGGTCAACCTCGTTGGCAACGCCGTCAAATTCACGCCGCAAGGCGAAGTCGTGGTGCGCGTCACGCAACAATCTCACGCGCGCGGACGCATCAAGCTGCGGTTTGAAGTGACCGACACCGGCATCGGCCTCGCGCCAGAGCAGACTAGAAAATTGTTCCAACCCTTCATGCAGGCGGACACGTCATCGTCCCGCAAATTTGGCGGAACGGGCCTCGGCCTCGCCATCTCGCGCAAAATTGTCGAGCTCATGGGCGGGCGCATCGGCGTCCACAGCACCGTGGGAACCGGCTCGACGTTTTGGTTTGAACTGCCCTTCGCCGTGCCGCCGCAATCCGCCGTTGAACGCGGTTTTCCCGGCCTGGTTTTTGCGCAGGTTTTAATCGCCGCGCCGAACGCCAGTCTGCGCGAATCGCTCGCCGAACGTTTGCGCGGCTGGGGCATGGATTGCCGCGAGGTCGCGTCTGCCGAAGAATTATTCCGCATTTTGCAGCACGATTTGCGATCCACCATCATGCCCGTCGTGTTGTGCGACGATGAGATGCTCGCGCTCGGCGGCGCGGAACTCCGCCAGTTGCTCGCGGAAAGGCGGGGACACATCCAGTGCATCCTGCTCGCCGGCGCGACCGCCCGGCTGGGCGATGAACAAAACGAAGTTACGCAATTCATCAGCGTCCTGCTCAAACCCGTCCGCGAACAGCCGTTGTTCGACGCGCTCGTCAATGTCATCGTCGGCAAAAAATCGGAGGAGTTGCGCCCCGTTCATCTGCCCGGCGACGCCGAAACTGTCCGGCCCGAAACCGTCGTCAAGCAGACGCCCATTTCCAATCTCCGCATCCTCGTCGCCGAGGATCATCCCTTCAACCGGCGGCTCTGGCAGCTCATGCTTGACGGCTTTGGCGCGCGCGCCGACTGGACGGAGGATGGCCGCGCCGTCGTGGAAAAATTTTCGCCCGACGCCTACGACGCCATTTTGATGGACTGCAATATGCCGGAACTCGACGGTCACGAAGCCACCGCCGCCATCCGCAAAATCGAGGCGGAAAAAAAATCCGCCACGCACGTCCGCATCATCGCCATCACCGCCAACGCCCTCGCCGGCGAACGTGAGCGCTGCCTCGCCGCCGGGATGGACGACTACCTGCCCAAGCCGTTCACCGCCCAGCAGCTTTACCAGGCGTTGCTCGCCGCCGTGCCCGCGCAATCCGCTGCCGATAATTTTTTTGACATCGCCCGCCTCGAGCAGCTCTGCACGGATCTGGGCCGTCCCGCCGTTCACGACATGGCCGCCGATTTCATGAAGGAACTGCCCGAACGCCTGCAGGAAATTCACCGCCTGCGCGCCGCCGCGCAGTGGCCCGACCTCAAGCGCGCCGCGCATTCGTTGAAAGGCCTGTTCGCGCTTTTTGGCTTCAGCCCGCTGTCGGAAATTTTGCAGTCCGCCGAGGACGCCGCCGGTCTCGGCGACGCGCCCGGCGTGGAAAAGGCGCTCGCGGGATTTGATGAGCGGGCGGAAAAAGCAGTTGTCCATCTGCGCGACTGGCGGCAAAATCAACTCGCGTCCGCCTGACCGCGCATGGCGGCGGCAAATTTTATTAGCAGATTTTTCAAGGAGCGGAGCGGAATTTTGAATTAAAAAAAACAATGTGTGCTGCTGTCATCGCTGAAAAAGTCCGGCTCGCCAAAGAAAAGAACGGCGTCCAGCCGTGGAAATTCTTTGGTCCGTATCTTTCCGAACGCCAATGGGGAACTGTCCGCGAGGATTATTCGCCCGGCGGCACGGCGTGGGAATATTTTCCACACGACCACGCTCGCAGCCGCGCCTATCGCTGGGGCGAAGACGGTATTGCTGGTTTCAGCGACGGCTTGCAGCGCCTCTGCCTCTCGCTCGCGGTGTGGAACGGCAAAGATCCGATTCTGAAAGAGCGTCTCTTCGGCCTCACAAACGCCGAGGGCAATCACGGCGAAGACGTGAAGGAGTTGTATTACTACCTCGACGCCACGCCGACGCATTCCTACCTGAAGATGCTTTACAAGTATCCGCAGCGCGCATTTCCCTACGACCAACTCGTCGCGGAAAATGCGAAACGCGGCAAGACCGAGATGGAATTTGAACTGCTCGACACGGGAGTTTTTGACGACGACCGTTACTTCGACATCTTCGTGGAATACGCCAAGGCCGCGCCCGATGATATTTTGATGCGCGTGACCGTTCACAATCGCGGACCGGAAACGGCGACCATTCATCTGCTGCCGCATTTGTGGTTTCGCAACTCGTGGTCGTGGAAAAAGGATTTTTACAAACCCAATTTGCGCGCCGTGCGCGGCGGCTCAGCGGTCGCGGTCGAACACGAGGAACTTGGCACGTTTGAATTTCATCCCGGCGCGATTGACGACGGGAAAACGTTGCCGGAACTTTTGTTTTGCGAGAACGAAACGAACCGCGAACGAATTTTCGGAGAAGAAAAAGTTGCCGGTTATTTTAAGGACGCATTTCACGAATACATAATCAAAGGCAATAAAGACGCGGTAAATCCCAAGCGCGTCGGCACAAAAATGTGCGCGCATTACGAGCTGGAAATTCCCGCTGGCGGCTCACGCGAAATCAAATTGCGCCTCGCGCGCAAGTCCGGCACCAAGCCGTTCGCGGAGTTCGATGAAATTTTTTCGCAGGCGCTAACGGAGGCGGATGAATTTTATGCCGATGTGCAAAATGGTTTGGAAGAGGCCGATTTGCGTTCCATTCAGCGACAGGCATTCGCTGGCATGATTTGGTCAAAACAGTTCTATCGCTTCAACGTGCGGACATGGCTCAATGGCGATCCGACGCAACCGCCGCCGCCGCCGGAACGCAAGCGCCGCCGCAATGTAGATTGGTCACACCTGAACAACGCCGACATCATTTCCATGCCGGACAAATGGGAATATCCGTGGTATGCCGCGTGGGATCTCGCGTTCCATTGCATCCCGCTGGCGCTGATTGATTCGGAGTTTGCCAAGCGCCAACTCGACTTGCTCACGCGCGAATGGTTCATGCACCCGAACGGCCAGTTGCCCGCCTACGAATGGGCGTTCGGCGACGTGAACCCGCCCGTCCACGCATGGGCGACATGGCGCGTGTTCCAGATGGATCGCAAAATCCGCCGCGAAACGGACGAACACGACAAAGGTGATTTAGAATTTTTGGAACGCGTCTTCCACAAACTGCTTTTGAATTTTACTTGGTGGGTGAATCGCAAAGACGCGCAAGGCCGCAATATTTTTCAAGGCGGCTTTCTCGGTCTCGACAACATCGGTGTGTTCGACCGCAGTTCCGCGTTGCCCACCGGCGGCTTCATCAACCAGGCCGACGGCACGAGCTGGATGGCGATGTATTGCCTGAATCTATTGCGGATTTCGCTCGAACTCGCGCAGCACAATAAAGTTTACGAAGACATCGCGACGAAATTTTTCGAACACTTTTTGAGTATCGCCGCCGCCATCAACGGCGTTAGCGACGACAACGGCGGCATGCCCGAGGAAGGTCTCGCGCTCTGGGATACCACTGACGAATTTTATTACGACGAACTCTGTCTGCCCGACGGCAAAAAAATACCGCTTAAGGTCCGTTCACTCGTCGGGCTCGTCCCGCTGTTTGCCGTCGAGACTTTGGATCCCGCTTTGCTGAAACGTCTGCCCGCTTTCACCGCGCGCATGGAATGGTTTCTCAAACATCGCCCCGACCTTGCGAATCTCGTTTCGCGCTGGCAGGATCACGGTGCCGGCGAACGTCATCTGCTCTCGCTCCTGCGCGGTCATCGCATGAAATGTCTCCTGCGCCGCGCGCTCGACGAGACGGAATTTTTAAGCGACCACGGCATCCGCGCGCTGTCAAAAATTCACGAAACCGAACCGTATCGCCTCGATTGCGGCGGCAAAATTCACGAAGTCCGTTACTGGCCGGCGGAATCCGAGGCCGGACTTTTCGGCGGCAATTCCAACTGGCGCGGCCCCATCTGGCTGCCGATGAATTTTCTCCTCATCGAATCGCTCCAGAAATTTCATCATTACTACGGCGACGATTTCAAAATCGAATGCCCCACCGGTTCAGGAAAATTTCTGACTATCAACGAAGTCGCCGACGAATTGTCGCACCGACTCGTAAAACTTTTTCAGCCCGGCGCGGACGGCCAGCGCCCCGTTTTGAAATACCACCCAAAGCTCGCCACTGACCCGCATTTCAAGGACTACATTTTATTCCACGAATATTTTCATGGCGACACCGGGCGTGGCGTCGGCGCCGGCCACCAGACCGGCTGGACCGGTCTCGTGGCCAAACTCATCATGCCGCGCGGCAGCGTGCATCATCCATCCCACACCGTCATTTTCAAGCGGCCGGAAACCTGAAATCGCGTTAAAAACAATTCTTGCCGCGACGCGACGCAGCCGATAAAAAATGGCATGGACTCAAGGGAAGCGTTCATCGCGTTGAACATGGTTGAGGGCGTCGGGCCGGTGCGGGCCCGCTCGCTGCTGGAACATTTTGGCGACGCGCCAAAAATTCTTTCCGCTCCGAAAACACAGTTGCTCCGCGTCCAAAACATCGGTGAGGACACTGCCGAAAAAATTTCTTCGTGGGAAAAATCCGTGGACCTCGCGGGCGAATTGAAACGCATTTCTGATTTCGGCTGCCACGTCCTTATCCAGTCCGATGAAAATTATCCGTCATCGCTCCGCGAGATTTATGATCCGCCGCTCTGTCTTTACGTGAAAGGCGAACTCAACGTGAAGGACAAAAATGCCGTTGCGCTCGTCGGCTCGCGCATGACCACGCATTACGGCCTTGAGACCGCGCGCAAGCTTGCGTATCAACTCGCCTACACCGGTGTGACCGTCGTGAGCGGCGGCGCGCGCGGCATTGACACGGCGGCGCATCAGGGCGCACTGAGCGGCAAAGGCCGAACGATTGCCGTTTTGGGGACGGGAATAAATTTAATTTTCCCGACTGAGAACGCGGAGTTGTTCGAGCGAATCGCCAGTAACGGCGCGGTCATCACGCAATTCCCGTTCAACCGGCCGGCGGACAAGCAAAGTTTTCCCATCCGCAACCGCATTGTCGCGGGCATGACGCTTGGCACGGTCGTCGTCGAGGCAAATCTTTCCAGCGGCGCGCTCATCACGGCGAATTTTGCGACGGAATATGGCCGGCAGATTTTCGCCGTGCCGGGGCGGATTGATTCGCCGCGCAGCAAAGGTTGTCACGACCTCATCAAAAAAGGCGCGAAGCTGTGCGAAGGCGTGGAGGATATTTTGAGCGAGTTTGAATATCTTTTTCCTGCGAGCAATAAATCACCGACCGCCAGCGCGACCGGCGTGCTGCCCGCGCTGGAACTTTCCGAGAACGAGCAGAAAGTTTTCAACGCCGTGAAATCCCGCGACGAAAGTGCGATTGACGAAATCATCCGCGCAAGCGGCCTGCCCAGTTCGACGGTGAACGTGGCGCTGTTCAGCTTGGAGATGAAACGGCTGGTGAAACAGTTGCCGGGAAAAATGTTCGTGCGTAATGTTTGAGCGAAGTGAGACCCGTGCTTGACAACGGCTGGAGTAAATTATTTCACGGCGCGACCTTGAGGCGTTCCGTTTCCTCAACTTTGCCGCCGAGCAGGAAGCCGTGTTCCTTGTAGGAGCGCAGCATGAAATGCGTGGCCGTGGAGAGCACGCCTTCGATGGTGGAAAGCTTTTCCGAGACGAACGCCGCGACCTTTTGCAGGCTCGCGCCGTTGACGAACACCAGCAGGTCGTAGCCGCCGGACATGAGGTAGCAGGATTCCACCTCGTCGAACTTGCTGATGCGCTCGGCCAAGCGGTTGAAGCCGCCGCCGCGCTCGGGCGTGATGCGCACCTCAATGACGGCGCGCACAACGCCGCTGTCTTCGTGCGAAAGATTCAGCACGGGTCGGAAGCCCAACAGCACGCCTTCTTTTTTCAACGTGTCGAGTTGGGCATTCAATTCGGCTTCGGACAGCTTGAGGATCTGCGCGAGTTGCGCGGAATTCAGGCTGCCACCTTCGAGCAAAAGCTTCAGGAGCGGAGTCATATTACTTGCGGAGTGTCGCAGAATGTTGCGGTAAATCCATTCAAAACTCGCCGCCGAAAGGCGTTCAAGCTTTTGGCATCAGAAAATTTCTTCCGGCCGGAATTCCGGCCAATTTTCGCCGCGCTGCGAATTATGCTGATAATTTGCCGCAAGCCGCCGCCGCTGATGCTGGCTCGAACCCAAATTAGTTAAAATTATCAATTAAATTCACGCTTTTGGTCGGGTTTTAAAAAGTATTGCATTATGTTGATTTTCAGTGAGATATAAGTTGCATTAGAAATTGACACGTTCACCCTTTGTGCCTTACCGTGTTATTGCAACGGTGTCGGACTGGAACGTCTTCAGTTCGTCAATTCACCATGCCGCAGTAATTCTAGTTTCCAAGGTTCCTTTATGAGTAATGCAACAGCGGGAGCATCGTCTCCCAGTGGGACGCAGAAAATTTCGTCCATCAGCGAAGTGGTCATCCGCATCGCGGGCAACTCGCAGGATGGCATTCAGGCCATCGGCGGATTTCTCGCGCGCCTCGCCGGGCGCAGCGAACAGGAAGTCATGACGTTCATGACGATTCCCGCCACGATTTCCGGCGGCGCGTCCATATTCCAAGTCCGCATGGGTAGCGGCGAAGTATTGAGTTCCGGCGACGAAGCGGATGTGCTGCTTTGCTTTTACCAGCACAGCTACGACGCGCATATTAGCTCGCTGAAAAAAGGCGGCATAGTAATGTATGATTCCGACCATGTGCAGCCGAATCCAGAACTTGAAAAAACTTATCACCATGTCGGCATTCCGATTTCTTCGCTGACGGTCGAAGCCATCGGCGGCACGGCCAAAGACAAGGGTAAAAATATTTATTCGCTCGGCCTCATCGCAAAAACTTTTGATCTCGATCTGCCGAAATTGGAAAAACTCATCGGCGAACGTTTCACTGGCAAAGACCCGAGCATTTTGAACAATGCGCTCGCGGCGTTCCATGCGGGCTATTCACATTCGCTCGGCAATTTGATTGAAACTTTCAAGTTTACTGACGCGCAGAAAAAAGACGGCACGCAGATCGTCATGAACGGCAACGAAGCGCTCGGCTACGGCCTCATCGCCGCTGGCGTGCGTTTCGGTGCGGGTTATCCGATCACGCCGTGGTCCGACATCATGGAATTGCTACGGCGCGAACTGCCGAAATACGGCGGCACGTTCATCCAGACCGAAGACGAAATCGCGGCGATCTCGATGGCCATTGGCGGCAGTTATGCCGGCCGAGTTTCTGTCACCGGTTCAAGCGGTCCCGGAATTTCGCTCAAAACGGAAGCACTCGGCTGGGCGATCATGGCGGAAATGCCGCTCGTGATTGTGGACGTTCAGCGCGGCGGCCCTTCGACCGGCATGCCGACGAACATTGAGCAATCCGATTTGAACATCGCGGTCAACGGCGGTCACGGCGACGCCCCGCGCGTGGTAATCGCGCCCGCGAATGTTGAAGATTGTTTTTACATGGCGATTGAAGCCGTGAACATCGCGAAAAAATATTCCGTGCCGGTGATTTTGCTGACCGACCAAGGCATCGCCACGCGCATCGAGGCGTTCGTGCAGCCGAACCTGGAAAAAGTTTGCCAAGACATCTCGCCGGATTTCACGCCAATTGCCGATCACAAGCCTTACGACTTGTCCACGCCGAACGGCGTTTCGCTGCACGTTCCGCCGGGCACGAAAATCAACAGCGGCAAATATCCCATCGTCACCGGTCTCGAACATGACGAACTCGGCCATCCCACCGGCTCCCCGAAATTGCACATGCAGATGACCGCCAAACGCCGCAAAAAATTGCAGGCGCTCGGCGCGACTTTGCCCGTGCCGAAAATTTACGGACCGTCCGAAGGCAATGTTTTGCTCGTCGGCTGGGGTTCGACCGAAGGTCCGATCAAGGAAGCCGTGGATCGCGCGCGCGCCGCCGGCGACAGCGTTTCCTCGATCCATATCAAGCACATCAATCCGCTGCCGAACGGACTCGAAAATATTTTCTCCGGCTTCAACCACGTGTTCGTCGTCGAGATGAATGACGAAGGCCTTTACGGCTTCGGCCAGTTCGGCGCGATTTTGCGCGCGCGCTATTGCGATCCGAAAATCCAGGGCCTCAATAAGACCGACGGACTGACGTGGAAGGTGAAGGAAATTCTCGAACGCGCCAAGACCAACCTGACCACCGGCATCCGCAAACTGTAATTTAATTTCAACCGCCAATATAATATGAGCGAAACGCTGTTAGCCAAACCTGTCACCGCCGTCAGCACCACCACGCCGCCCGTCGAGGAACGCAAGGGCCTGACCAAAAAAGAAATCGCCGCCGATCATCCGACGTGGTGTCCCGGCTGCGGCGACTTTTCCGTGCTCGCGCTTTATTTCAAGCTGATCGAAAAGCGCAAGATGTGGCATGAAAAAATCACCACCGTCGCGGGCATCGGTTGCTCCAGCCGGTTTCCGTATTTCGTGCAGGCGCACGGTGCGCATTACATTCACGGCCGCGCACTGCCGTTCGCCAGCGGCATTTCACTTTCGCGTCCGGATTTGCACGTCTTCGTTTTCGGCGGCGACGGCGACGCCTTTTCCATCGGCGGCAATCATTTCAACCACACCGCGCGCAAAAATATCAAGATGACTTATTGCGTCATGGACAACTGGGTTTACGGGCTCACGAAAAAACAGACCTCGCCCACGTCGCCGCTCGGTTTCAAGAGCAAGACCGACCAATGGGGTGCGGTGGATTATCCCATCAACCCGATGAAGCAGGCTATCGCCGCCGGCGCCACGTTCGTCGCGCGCACCACGCACACGAATCCGAACCACGTTTTGCAGATGATGGAAGCCGCGATGGACCACGACGGGTTCAGCTTCATCGAATGCTTGAGCGAATGCGTGGAATTTTACGAAGGCGCGTTCGACGCGAGCAACCCGCGCAAAGGCGGCGTGTTCAACGAAGTGCCCAAGAGCCATGACGTGACCGACGAACTCGCGGCCTACAAGCTCGCGGGCGAACCGTTCCCCGGCAGCTTCGGCATTTTTTACAAGGTCAATAAGCCGACCAAGAACGCCAAGGAGGCCGAGATTGTTAAATCCTTCCAGAGCAAAGTCACCGGCCTGAAAGACTGGCAGATTCTCCAGAAAAATTTCGACCGGATGAAATAACCAACTAACGGTTGTCAGTCGGTGACAAAATAAAAGCGGCTCTCGTAACCGGGAGCCGCTTTTTATTTCGGAAAATGTTGGCAGGCTTCAAACGCCGCCAATCCACTTGCGGTCGTCCCATACGGCTTTGAGCGAGGTCAGGTTGCGCGTGTCAAAAATATTTTTTGCGGCGTCGGCGATTTTGCCCTGCTTCAAATTGTTGTAGGCATCGCTCGCGCTGATGGCGACGAATTGCAGCACGCTGGGATCGCGGTAGCAGTCAATCATACACTTGGTGCAGCCGTCGCGGATGAGCTTGGAATCGTCCCAATCCCAGACCTTGCACATCGGCTCGTGCCACGCGTGGCAGCGGAAGAGGTCGAGGTTCCAGTCGAGGTAGAAATATTTGTGACCGCCGAGGCAGCCGAATTTTTCTTTTTCGCCGCGCAGATGGCGCTGCATCTCGTCGAGCGACTCGGTCGGGTTCACCACGGGAAAACCGCTGTTCTTTTTCATCTGCTTGATTTTTTCAAACAGTTGAATCAGTTCTTCCTTGTTGAAATTCACCAGCCCGCTGTCGCTGAAACTCAAGTAACTGCTCGCGAGCGACGTGAGCGGATAACTGAACGTGCAGCTTGTGAAGCCGAGCGTCTCCAAAAAATCCGGCAGCTTCTCGTAATCCTCGATCAGCCGGCTCGCCGTGATGCTCGCCGTCGTCTGGATGCCGACGGAATGGAAAAATTCGTTCGCCTTCTTGATTTTTTTGCAGACGTCCGGTAGGCCGCGATTTTTTTCGTGCTTCGTCACGTCGTGCGCGTCAATGGACATGATGACGCTGCTCAAGCCGTCGCTGGCGAGGTCGCGCATATTTTGATCATTCCACAAACCGCCGTTCGTGCAGATCATCGGGCGGATGCCGCGTTCCGCCGCGTAACGCGTCATGGCGCGCAAATCGCGGTGCACCATCGGCTCGCCGCCGACGAACAACAGGTAGCCGATATGATTTTTCAATGCGATATCAATGACGCGTTTCGCTTCGTCGAGCGTCACGCTGCGCCGCGCCTTTGGATCAAATTGCGAACGCGCGAAGCCGCAAAAACCACAATCGGCGTTGCAGATATTCGTGATGGCGAATTGCAGGTAGCCCGGCCCGCCGTGTTTGAGAACTTCCTTGAAAAGATTCAGCGCACTTTTTTTTGGGCGGACAACCGGTTTGGAAAAACCAGCCGACGCGGCGGGAATTTTTTCCGAGGCGACGGGTTCGGCGGTGATGACAGGATTGCTCATGAACAAATTCTATTATTGTGGCGGCAAAAAAAGTCGCGGGCAAAGTTTATTTTGCCGCGAGACGCTGCAACACCGTTGCTTCCACCGACCATTTCGGCTGAAAGTGCGGGCTGGCGAGATAGTCCAGCAAGCTCGTGCGGAATTGCCGACGCACCGGATCGTGTTCCAAATCATTTTCCAAATCGGCGCTGCAAACAAAAATTTTTCCTTTGCCGACTTGCGCCTCGAAAGCGAGCGCGAGTTTGTGATTCGTCGTCCAGTCGTCAATGACTTGAACGCTCGGCAGCAAGCCCGCCGGCAAGTCGTCAAGAATCATCGGTTGCGCGCGATGCACCAGATACCACCATTGCCAGTTGCTGAAATCCTCCGTCGGAAATTCGGCGAACAGCGGGAGCCGCGAGTCGCACAAAATTCCCAGCGTCGTCGGCGCCTGCCGATGCGTCCACGCGGTGTTCCAAAAAATGCTGCTGAAGCCGAACTTCACCGGACGTGCGGAATCGTTGCGGACATTTTCCGGCGGCAGCAACCACAAAACGGTTCCGCCGGAATCCAGCACTGCGAGCGCAGCAGCGTTCAATTCGTGAAACACTGTCACGTCCACCGGCGCTTTGGGCGCGGACGGCGCGGGATAAACCCACACGTCCCAATCATTCTGAATTTTTGTGCCGGCGAAACTGGCGACGAGTTTGTAGTGCGCGGGCGCGGGAACATTTTTCAGACTGAAACTCGCCGTGCCGAGTTTGATGCCGTTGTCCACCGGCACGTCGCGCGCATCAAAAATATGCGAGGCGATTACGCGTCCGTCGTCTGCAACCAATTTGCAATGCGGCGTGGCGTTCGTCAGTGGAGTGGCGCCGAAATTTGCCACTTCCAAATCGGCGGACAACGTTTCATCCGCCGTGAACACGCGTTTCTCCAAACGCGCGAGCGGGACGACGGCGTTGCAGGAGCGGCTGAATTGCGCGGCGGTGACGTAACCTTTGTCGTCCCAAAACGCATCGAGCACGCCGACGAGCGCGGTGCCTTGACCGGGAAAATCATTGAGGCCGAGCAGTTCAAAACCGCCCATGCCCGGCGTGCGCAAAGCGGATTCGATTTCTTCCTTGTAGCACAGCGTCTGCAATTTCCCCGACGCATACAAAAACCATTCCGCTTCGTCGCTCATGCCGTGCGCGGCGAGCGAGTCGCGGAAAATTTCAAAGTTACGCGCCTGCAAATAACCTTTGTATTTTTTTATTTCTGCAAAATTGGGATACGCGCACCACTGGCCGATTTCGTGGCTGATGACCGGCACGCTGCGGTCGGAAATATAACCGGCGTAATCTGTCATCGTCTCCGGCGGCTGTGCGGTGAGGCGCGGCACGTTCGCGCCCTGCTGGATGCGCGGAGCCAGCGACACGTCAAAATCATTGCCGGGCAATTCCGGCCAGCCGCTCGCGCTCGTCCACAGCCGCCGCGCGTCGCGCAATTTGAAATGCGCGACATATTCCGTGAGAAACGGCTTGTAGTTTTTTCCGCCCGGTTCGTTGCCGTAAGCCATCAGCATGAAGCTCGGATGATTGCCGTAAGTTTTCAGGATGCGCTCCGTCTCGTCATAAACCCACGCATCCACGGGCTTGCCGTCGCCGAGCGTCGTGCTTTGATTCGCCCACGAACACGCCTCGACTTGAAAATAAAAGCCCAGTTCATCCGCCGCTTGAAACGCCGCTTCCGGCGGACACCACGAATGAAAACGAAATAAATTTAATCCGTGCGCCTTCGCGATGGCGATGATGCGCTGCCATGAAGCCACGTCCGTTGGCGGATGGCCGGTCAGCGGAAACACGCAGCATTCCAGCGTGCCGCGAAAAAATGTTTTGCGACCGTTCACCGTGAACTGCGTCCCTTGCGTCGAGATTTCGCGGAGACCAAAAGTCGTGCTGCGCGTGGCGTCACCGAGCTTGGCGGTCAGGTGGCGAACGGCTGGATGAAACTCATCCCAGTTCGTCGCGTTCTCGCCCAAAGGAATTTCGCCGGTGAATGTGCCGCCGTTCGTCGTCCAGTTGGCCACGACCGAATGCAGAAGTTTTCCGTCCACATAAAAAAGCATGCCCGCTTCGCCATCCGCGCCGGAGATGTTGCCGATGGTTCCCGTCACCGTCGCTGAATGCGTCGCGATGTGCGGATAGACCTGCAGATCTTCGATCCACACGCGCGGCGTCGCGTGCAGCGAAAGCTCGCCGACGAGGCTGTTCCAGTTGCCCTGCGTGTGATCGCTGATGCTGTGGGAATTTTCGCCGACGTCCACGATGCGGCGATTGTCCACGCGGATCGTCAGCGTGTGTTTGCCCGGTGCGAGCTGGCCGAAATCATATTCGTGTGGCGTGCCCAGCGAATCATTCGTGCCGATATTTTTTCCGTCCAACCAGACTTGTGTCTGCCAGTGCGGACGTTCGAGTGTTAGGACGACGCGCTTATTTTTCCAGTCCAAAGGAATTTCCACCGTGCGCTGATACCAAGCGACACCGGCGTAATATTTTTCCGGCGTCAGCCAGAAGGGCAGTTTGATGTTTCCGGGCTGACGATATTTTGCAAATTCCGGCGCGGTGAAAAAGGAGCGGTCGCGGATGCCGCCGGTCCAGACGGTGTTCGTCGTCACGTCGTCGCCGATGCCTTGTTCCGGCAGCGAGCCGGGCAGGTGGAGGTGGCCGGAAAGTTTTTTTGCCGCCCAATTTTCGGAGATGCCCGCGTCGGCGCGGTCGAGTTGAAAGCGCCAGGTGCCGTCCAGCGACAGCGCGTCGTTGGCGGGCAGCGCGCGCGCGAGCAGGCCGCTGAAAATCACGGCGGACAGGACAAAGATGCGTTTCATTGGCAATCGTAGTTTAACTGGCGCGCGTCCGTTCGGAAACAAACAAGTGTGCTTACAGCTGAATCGTGTTAGCGGAACTTAAAGTGCTAATTGCGATTGGCTCCGGCAACTCGCTAGGTGTCATCGGTTGCATAATAAACCGATAATAATAAAAACGCTCCCAACTAAAATGGGTAAAAAGACGGGTAGTATTCTTGGCCCATTCCGCAAGAACGCAAAACTAGGTTCGGCTGGATTGTAGTAAACTTTCAATGAAGGCTTGCTTGTTAACTGGTCGCAACACTTCTGTGCCGAGCTTTGTGAAGCAGAACCGTAAGAACTACTAAGGCTGTAAACTTGTGACGAAGTAAAACTGACTGCGCCAACGGCGTAGCTGTATGAAATGATGGGTAAATACTGGTATCCAATCCCATGAGAGTCTTGAGTTCTTACCTTTGACACAGCCGACGAAATCAACTTTCCATCAACAACTGGAAACCGCCCATAACGAATGAGGCGAATCCAAAATATAATGCCCATTGTCAAACCGATAGCTCCCGCCAGAGGAAAAATAATTTGAATGATAATGGTTGGCATGACCTCTAACAATTGATTTGAATTTTACGGCCGGACAAATTTTTCCAGCTCCGTCTGCAATTTTTTTAAGTCGGGCAGGTTGATATACATCATGTGGCCGGCGTCGAACTCGGCGAAGGTCACATTGCGGCGGTAGGCGTCCGCCAGCGCCATGTGATCCACGCTGTGCCGCATCGTGTCAATCGGGCAGACCAGATCGCAGCGGCCACCGAGCACGAGAATTTTCAGATACGGATTCTGGTTCATCACGGACGCGAGCCGGTCGCTGGCGTTGGCAAAATTATTGCGCGCGCCGTAATTCCACGGCTGCACGCCGGCAATAAGTTCGTAAGGCAGGTCGTCTTCAAACTTCAATTCGCTGCGGACATACGAATTCATCGCCGCCGAAAACGGCCCCATCACCGCCGCGCTCGACGGATCAAAATCCGCGCCCGGCCCGGCGGGATCGCCGTCGCGGCCGGTCAACCGCGCATCATACGCGCCGAGAATCAAACCGTCGTCGTGCAACAATTGCTTGCGGAAAACATACGGGTCCACGCGTAGATTATTGTCCTCGATGACGGACGCTTTCAGGCCGGTGAGCCGCACGAGTTCGGCGACAATTTTTTTCTTCTCGTCAGCGGAGAGCGCGGCGCCTTGCAGCAGCGCGGAAGTGAATTCACCTTTCGCAAACGCGCGCGACTCGGCGAGGGCGTTCGTCAAATCAGATTGCAAGTCCGCCGGAAGTTTGTTGTGAAAATGTGCCGCTGCCGTGTAGGCCGGAAGGATGAGCGGATACGGCAGGTCGTTGCCCGTGCCGCCGCTGATGGTGCCGAAATCCAGCACGCCGCTCACGAGGATGAGGCCGTTCAGATAAAGTCCGTAGCGGCTGCGGAGATGTTCCGCGAGACCGGCGGCGCGGAAGACGCCGTAGCTTTCGCCGCAGACAAATTTCGGCGCAAGCCAGCGGTCGTGGCGCGTCGTCCAGAGGCGGATGAATTCGCCGACGGAATCCAAATCCGCTTCGTCGCCAAAAAATGTGTCGGGCTTTTCGTCTTTCGCTGCGCGGCTGAAACCGGTCGCGACGGGATCGATGAAAACCAAGTCGCTGGCGTTGAGGATGGAATATTCATTGTTCGTCAGCGCGAAGGGTGGCGCGGGCATGGAACCGTCTTCGTTCATCTTCACGCGGCGCGGGCCGAGCGCGCCGAGGTGCAACCAGAGCGACGCGGAGCCGGGGCCACCGTTGAAAGAAAATGTCACCGGCCTTTTCGCGCCGGTCTTGTCATCCGTGCGCGTGTAGGCGACGTAAAAAACCGACGCGCGCGAAGTGCCATCCGGTTTGAGCAACGGCAGCATTCCAGTTTCGGCGATGTATGTGACGCGTTCGCCCGCGATGCTGACGGTGTTCGTCACGCGCACGGGCGCGTGCGAGGCGTCGGGAATCTGGCCGAGCGAAGTTTTTTCCGGCGCGGCGGCGGGCGCATTGGTGTCAGCGGCGCGGAGTGACAGCGCGGCGGCGAACAGGCAGAGAGCGGCGAATTTATTCATAGCAGTCATGGTTCAGTTGGACGCAGGTTAGCGGCTTCGCGTTCACACGCCACGGAAATTTTTTCGGAGCGCGGCTGTGTCGCAGACCAGCCGCAGCAATGTGATGTTGCTGCGGCTGACGCTTCGCGCACAGCCGCGCTCCGTTCAAAGCAAGAAGCGTTACCGGATTGAACCAGCAGACTGGCCAAGTAAGTTGGAAGATTGACAAAGTCACCCGGCAGACAGACTAACTGGACTGTCAGCTAGGCTAACTGGCTTGGCAGACAAGCCAATTCAGTCGGCAGAAGGATTCCTTGAACCGGCAGACAATTTTCAAACCGTCGCCGCCATCGTATCGCCCATCGGCGACGCGCTAACCCGTTTGGCGATCATCCCAATCGGATAATAAATGTCGCCGCTGCGATTGCCCGCGATGTCCGGCCAGTGCTGACGTCCATCGTTTTAATCGTCGTCCACAGTTTTCGCCGCCCATTCGGGATATGGCATTGCGCCCATGGTCGCCCGCCAAAGGATGCGGTTCAGAGTCGCCTCGGGACATTGGTCGGGTTTTTCCAAAGGCAGTTTGGCGGAGACCATGGCATCCTTGCGCTGTTGCGCATCCGTGATTTTCTTCGCCGGCGGATTCATTTCAACCAGCGGCACGTTGTTGGTCACGGTATCGAAGGCGCTGAAGTCCGGCGTGTTGGTGAAGCAGTCAAACATCGGCGTGGCCGTTGCGTCCATCTGGTTCATCGGCGGCAGGCCGAGCATCAACTCCATCGTGCGCAGCAGGCTGGTTGTGTTGTATTGCGTGTGGATTACCGAGCCGCGTTTCGTCCAGGCACTCGCGACATACGCCGTCGTCCGATAACCGCTAACGTGGTCCCATCCATTCTGCGGATCATCCTCGATGGCGAAGATGCAGGTGTTCGTCCAGTATTTTGAATGACTGACGGCTTCGACCACCTGACCGACGGCCAAATCGTTGTCCGCCACCTGAGCGGCAGGTGTGGGGGAACCGAATTTAGTTCCGCTTGTGTGGTCGTTTGGCAGCCACACAATGACCAGATTTGGCAGATTGTCCGCCGCTTCAAATTGTTTAAGCGACTTGATGAATTGTGCCGCGCGCCAAACGTCTGGCACGTCGAGATCCCAGCCGATGGCATTCGTCATGATGAACGGTCGCATGGCGGCGATGTCCGGCTGGCTGGAATAAGCGATGGCTTCCGTGCCGTTCGTGAAATCTTGGTAAGCGTCAGCGAAGGTGATTTTGTTGGTGCGCGAAGAATTTTTCCAATGCTTCTCGTCGGTGGTGAATTCGCCGAAGTCGGCAACCGTCCTGCCGTGCGCCAGCGCGTCGTTCCAGATAAAACCCGCCGGCGAATAGGCCAAAGCATCGCTGCCCTCATCACCAAAGCCGCCCGCCGGATAACTGCGCGGCCAGCCGGCGAACTCGCGCTCGAGATAATCCGTGGCGATAGCGGAATCCGTCCAGTTGTGGCCGTCGGCGCTCAAAATGCCGCAGCAATAGGTGTTGTCGAGTAACGCGAATTCGTTGACGAGCTTGTGCTCGTTCGGCGTGACGTGTTTGCCGAACACGCACAAATCCTCATTGCCGTTGCCTTCAGTGACGTCCCCGAGCACCTGATCGTAAGTGCGGTTTTCCTTGATGATATAAATGACGTGCTGAAATACGCTCGGCTCACCAACGCGTTCGGGAACCGGCACGGCGGCCAGACTTTCGCGCGGTGGCAACTTCGCTTGTGCTAAAAGCGGATAGCGCAGGTTTGCCAACGCCGTCTGTGTGTATTTTTCCAACACGCTCTTCGACGGCAGCGGCACGAGCGAAAGCGAACCAGCATATTCTTTGGTGTTGAAGCCCATGCCATTGCCCAATCCTTTTTTGGGTTTTGCCATTTTGTCAGCAATGTTTTTGAGGTTGGCGACGTAAATCTGTTTCCGGTGCGCATCAAAGGCGATTGCGCCGGGAAACCAGCCCACGGGAATCAGGCCTAGCAATTTTGATTCGCCCGGTTTGAATTGAAAAACCGCGACGGCGTTCTGTGTGCCGTTGCCGACGAAGAGTGTTTTGCCCGATTTATCAAACGCCAGCGCATTAGGTTGGGCGCCGAACAAGTCCGCTGGATTTTGCCGCGCGCAAATCGTCTCCGTGATTTCGTCCGTGCGCGTATCAATCACGCTCAATGTGTCGCTGCCTGCGTTCGCGACGACCAGAAATTTTCCGTTGGGTGACAACGCCAGAGCGCAGGTGTGCAGGCCGGTGAGGATTTCATGTGGAGGCGTGAGAGGCGCGGTTGGGGCGGCAATGTCAATCACCGAAACCGAACCTTCGCTGGCAATCGAACGCTTGTCCACGCGCACCCGTGAGCCGCGCCCCGAGGGACCGGTGACGCTATTCGCATCCGGTCGCCGACCGCCCCAGTTGCTGACATAAACTTTATTTCTGCATAATGCCACTGCAAACGGGGCGACGCCGACGTTCCAGGTCCGCAAAACTTTTCCCGTAGCCGAGTCCAGTTCCAAGAGCCGGTTGGAAAGATTGCCGGCGACGTAGATTTTTTTTCCGTCGCGCGAAATGGCAATGCCAGCGGGAATCTCGTTTGTGCGCCCCAGCACATTGGCGGGCGGCAGTGTGAGGGAGCGCAGCGGCGAAATATTCTCATCGGTGCCGACGCCAAAAACTTTTATATCACCGTTGACGTTTGCCAGATAGATGCGGGAACCGTCTGGCGAGAACGCGAGGCCGGTGAAGCTTAATTGCGGCTTCTCTTGAGAATCGAGAATCGCAGAAGTAACCGGCGAGAGTTGTTGTTCATCATCGGATGGAAATTTGACGCGTTGTGAAATCGCTCCCGTTTCTGGATTAACAGCGACCAGTTCATGCGTCAGCCCAGCAGTAACCAGAATTTTTCCGTTTGGACTAAGAGCGATTGCATTGGGGCGGATGCCAGCAAGTTCAACGTGTCTCCCGGCAGGGGTGATCAGTTGGTTGACCGGCGTAACCAGACCATTTGTGGTGTGACCGACGAATTCAGCTGTGGTGTCAAAATCACCTGCGAGAACCTGATGGCAAAAAATAAAGCCTATGATCCGTGCGGCGACAACACCTAAAGGAAACGATTCTCTCTTCATCGTCACAATTTGAACGCAAACGCGCCCAGCGACAAGTCACGTTGCCGTGACAAATTCCGCTGCCAAGGTAAAAATCAAACCGCCGCTGCGATCGCGTCGCCCATCTGCGACGTGCCGACACGTTTGGCGCCGGCCTCGTTCGTGCTGAAAATGTCGCCGGTGCGGTTGCCCGCGTTAATAGCTGCGGCCACCGCCGCTTCAATCGCCGCCGCCGCGTCGTTCAGGCCAAAACTGTGCCGCAGCATCAGCGCGCTCGAAAGAATTTGCGCGATGGGATTCGCCAGATTTTTTCCGGCGATGTCCGGCGCGGTGCCGCCAGCGGGTTCGTAGAAACCGAAAGTCTGGTTGCCGTTCGTCGCGCCCAAGCTCGCGCTCGGCAACATGCCGAGCGACCCGCCCAGCGCCGCCGCCTCGTCGCTCAAGATGTCGCCGAACATGTTTTCGCACAGCATCACGTCGAACTGCGTGGGCTTGAGCATGAGCTGCATCGCGCCGTTGTCCACGAACATGTGCTCCAGCGTCACGTCCGGATAATTCTTGCCGACGCGCGTCACGACTTCGCGCCAGAGAATGCCGTTTTCGAGCACGTTCGCCTTGTCAATGCTCGTCAATTTTTTCCGGCGCAACTGCGCGGCCTTGAATGCGACGTGCGCGATGCGCTCGATTTCCGGCGTGGTGTAAACCATCGTGTCAATCGCGCGGAAATTGCCGCCGCCGATGTCTTCCGTCTTTTTCGGCTGGCCGAAATACATCCCGCCAGTCAATTCGCGGACGACCAAAATATCAATGCCGTCGCCCTGGCGTTCCTTCGCGAGCGGACACGCGTGCGCGAGAACTTTTGGCAGCGACACCGGGCGCAGATTGGCGAACAAGCCGAACTCTTTGCGCAGCCGCAACAACGCGGCGCGTTCGGGACGTTCCTCTTTCGGAATCGTCGGGTCGCGGTCGGGTAAACCGACGGAGCCGAATAAAATGGAATCGGATTTTTTGCAGAGCGCGAGCGTGGCGTCCGGCAGCGCCTTTCCGGCGGCGTCAATGCCCGCCCAACCGACGGGCGCCTCGGTGATTTCCAGCTTAAAGCCGAATTTTTTTTCGGTGACGCGCAAAACCTTGATGGCTTCGCGCATGACTTCGTTGCCGATGCCGTCGCCGGCGAGCGCTGCGATGTTGTAAGTTTTCATAAAAAAGTGAAGGGATAGTCTAATTTTTTGGCGCGAACTGACAATGGAATTTTATTTTGACACGGATTGCACGAATTAACACGGATTCAATCTGTGTTAATTCGTGCAATCCGTGTCAGAGTTTTTTCGTGTGTTTCGTGTGTTTCGTGGTTAATGATTTGCCGATGGCACTGCCTTACAAAATCGCCACGCTGCTCTATGTTTTTAACGAGCGCGATGAAATCCTGCTGCTCGAACGCACGCAGGAGCCGAATCGCGGCTTCTGGAGTCCGTGCGGCGGCAAGTTGAAGATGGATCTTGGCGAATCGCCTTACGCGTGCGCGTGCCGCGAGGCGCACGAGGAAATTGGATTGCAACTCGCGCCGGCGGATTTGCATCTCGCCGGACTCATCAGCGAACACGGTTATCAAGGCCAGACGCACTGGCTCATGTTTTTGTTCGAGGTGAAAGTAAAATTGAAATCATTGCCGCCGCCGATGAGCGAGGGCCGGTTTGAATTTTTCCCGCGCGAAAAGATTTTTGACCTGAAAATTCCGCAGACCGACCGCGAGCAACTCTGGCCGTGGTTCTGGCAATTTCGCGGCGGGTTTTTTGCGGCGCATTGTCATTGCCATGCCGACGGCCGGAACGAATGGCTTTTGGAGGAAACGAAATGAGCGATCCCATCATTGATTTGCACAGCGACGATTATTTCATGGGCGAAGCGTTGCGGCAGGCGGCGAAGGCTTACGAACGCGAAGAAGTTCCGGTCGGCGCGGTCGTCGTGCGCGAAGGCCGCATCATCGCCCGCGCTTACAATCAAGTCGAGACGCTCAAGGACGCCACCGCGCACGCGGAGATGCTCGCGCTCACGCAGGCGGAAAATGCCGTGGGCGACTGGCGGTTGACCGATTGCACGCTCTACGTCACCAAAGAACCGTGCCCGATGTGCGCGGGCGCGATCGTGCACACACGCCTCGCGCGCGTGGTGTTTGGTCTCGGCGATGCCAAGGGCGGCGCGGCGGGCGGCGCACTGAATCTGTTGCAATTCCCGACGCTGAATCATCAGTGCGAAATCACCGGCGGCGTGCGGTTGGCGGAATGCCGGGCGTTGCTGCGCAGTTTTTTTGCCGAGCAGCGCACGGCGAAAAAGAACGACGAAAGTCCGGCGGACGAAGCGGTTTGAATTTCACTACAGACGCGGAGCGCGAGTTGTCTCAACTCGCAGCGCGGGGTCGGTCCAGAAACGTTCCGGAAAGTTTTGACACGCCTTGGTCTGGCGCGACCGCTGCGGATTGGGACAATCCGCGCTCCGTCGGAAAATAAAAAAGGCGTCCTTGCGGACGCCTTTTGTGTTTGCTGACTAAATTAAATCACCAAGGGAAGTTGAAGTTCTGCTGCGCAACCGAGTTGGTGCTGTTCAACAAGGCAGTATGAAAGCCAGTAATTGTGGCTTGCTGCACGCTGCCGTCGGACAAAGCATAGTTACCACTCTTGGTGTGGAAATCACTGGTCCAAGACAAAGCGCCTGCAGCGGTGGAACTACCGGCAGTAGCCCATGCGATCGACGCAGTGCCAATGCTATTTCCCAACCCGATTGTCGCGAGTCTTGTGTTTGACGAACCGGCGGCGGTTTGAGTGATGGCATAAGATGCCGCTGCGTTGGCAGCAGTGCCGACATTGCCGAGGTTTGCATCACCCGAGAGGATGATTTGCGGATCGCTTTCCGTAGCGTCGCCATTTACAAAATAACTGATTGATCCAGACGCAGTTTGTTTGGAACCGCCAACTGTGGTGGGAATGGCTAATTGGTTGACACCCATCAAATAGCCATTCCAGTTGGTGCCGGCGGCTTGATGATAGCTATCCGAGGGGCAATAGGTGACTTTGGGAGTGGAAAGCTCGTTGGACATCACCATGAAAGGCATGGTGGGATTCGGATTTGCCGAAGCGGTTGTGCCAGTATTGAGGTAGTCCGAAGCGCCGCCATTGGCCGCCGTGACCGCCTGCGGATACTTGTCATTGTTGTCACCTTCCCAAAGGCGGAAGGAGAGGCCAACCTGCTTGAGGTTGTTGACGCAGTTGATTTTTTGCGCCTTCTTCTTGGCCGCAGCGAGCGCGGGCAAAAGCATGGCGGCAAGAATCGCGATAATCGCGATGACGACGAGGAGTTCAATAAGCGTGAACGCTTTTTTAGTTTGTTGTTTCATAGTTTTTAGTTGTTTGTTTCCGGGGACAGGGGCGCAAATTTAATTGAACCAACGCGCCTGTCAACACGGAATATGAATTTTCTTTAGCAATGCCGATGCCAACGGCAAAATCTGTCGGAACGCCAATGAAAATGGCATTTTAATTTTTCAAAAGTCGTCAGCGCGCGGAATTTTCACGCAAATTGCGTGAGGCTCACGCATGGCGGGAAAAGTTATTCGCAGGAAAAATGTGACGAGTGACCAGTGGCGCGTGACCGGCTGGAATTGGCCACGCCACTTGGCATTCGTCACCCGTCACCCTTCAGGATTGATTTCTTCGCGCGATTGGCGACACTGACCAACTCAATTATGGCCGAACCAAAAGAAAATTTGCAGATGGAAAAAATCGTGTCGCTGTGCAAGCGGCGCGGGTTTGTGTTTCAGTCGTCCGAAATCTACGGCGGCATCAACGGCTTTTGGGATTACGGTCCGCTCGGCGCGGAACTCAAGCGCAACGTGAAAGAACTTTGGTGGAACGCGATGACGCGCCAGCGCGAAGATGTGGCCGGTCTCGAAGCAACCATCATCATGTCGCCCGCCATCTGGAAAGCCAGCGGCCACGTAGACACGTTCAGCGATCCGATGTGCGATTGCAAAAAGTGTAAGAAACGTTTCCGCGCCGACCAACTTTGCGAAGATCAGGGTTTGGCACTCATCAAAACGCCGGCGGGAAAATATGAATTGCCCGCTGGCACGAAATGCACGAGCTGCGATTCGAAGGAACTGACCGAACCGCGTCCGTTCAACTTGATGTTTCAAACTTACGTCGGCCCGGCGGCGACGGAAGCGGACATCGCGTATCTGCGTCCCGAAACCGCGCAGGCGATTTTCGCGCAGTTCAAAAATGTTTTGGAAACGTCGCGCCAACGCGTCCCGTTCGGCATCGCGCAGGTCGGCAAGGCGTTCCGCAACGAGGTCACGCCGCGCAATTTCACCTTCCGCTCGCGCGAGTTCGAGCAGATGGAACTGGAATTTTTCATCAAGCCGGATGAAGTCATCGAGGCGATCCACGGCAGCGTTTTCACGCCAACTCCCAACTCCCAACTCCAATCTCCCGAACCGAACTGGGGCTGGCAGGCGTGGCATCAATACTGGGTCGAGGAACGCGTGCGCTTTTACGAAGGCATCGGGCTTTCGCGCGCGACACTTGGATTTCACATTCAGACCAAGGAAGAACTCGCGCATTACGCGCGTGCCTGCACGGATATTTTGTTCAAGTTCCCGTTCAGCAAAAAAGACGTGGATGGCAGCGTGAAAGGCGACGAACTCGAAGGCATCGCCGCGCGCAGTGATTTTGATTTGTCGCAGCACCAAAGATTTTCCGGCAAGCCGATGGGCGTGTTCGACGACGAGTTGCGCGCTGCGTGGGCGAAGTTGCCGAAGGAAAAACAAGATGATTTGTGGAAGCGTTATTACGACCACCGCAAAAATTATCTGACGAAATCCGCCAAGCCGGACGAAACGCCGGAGCAAATTTCCAAGCAGGCGACGGACGACGCGAACGGTTTGGCGAAGGGCCAATACATTCCGCACGTCATCGAGCCGAGCTCGGGCGTGGATCGTTTGATCCTCGCGCTCATCGCGAATGCGTATTCCGAAATTACCGAGACGGATGAAAAAGGAAAATCCGAAACGCGCGTGACGATGAAATTTCATCCGCGCATCGCGCCATACAAGGTTGGCATTTTTCCGTTACTCAAAAATAAACCGGAGCTGGTCAAGAAAGCGCAAGCCGTCCGTGATTTGCTCCGGCCGTGGATGAATGTGTTTTACGACGAGACCGGTAGCATCGGCAAACGCTACGCGCGTCAGGACGAAGCCGGCACGCCGTTCTGCGTGACGATTGACTTCGACACGCTCGGCGAAAAACCGGAGTTGCTCGACACGGTGACGATCCGCCATCGCGACGACAGCAAACAGGAACGCGTGAAAATTTCTGAACTGTTGGACTTTTTGCTGTCAAAGATTCGTTGATGAGTGAAGAACAAGAAATCCTGCCGATGGCGCTGCCGCCGGAACCGAAGCCGAAGCACGCGCCAACGCTGTATTTAATCGTCGGCATCAAAATCATCAAGGGCATCTTGCTCCTGCTCGTGGCGTTGGGGGTGTATTCGCTGGCGGGACGTGATTTGCAGGATTTGTTCGAGCGATTTTTGCGCTGGGTGCATCTCGATCCCGAAAGCCGTTTCTTCACCGCAGTCGGTGAGCGCCTCGACTCGCTCACATCGGCCAACGTAAAAAAAGCCGCACTCGTGCCGTTCCTTTACGGATTGTTTTTGTTTGTCGGCGGCACGGGCCTCGCGATGCGCGCGAAGTGGGCCATCTGGCTGGCGATTGGCGAGTCCGCCTTCTTCATACCGATCGAAATTTACGAACTCGTCCGTCACAGCGTGCCCTACTCGGAAACGCATCACCCGATTTTTGCGCATCCCAAAACCGGTCTTGCCATTCTGCTGGCCGTGAATGTGTTCATCGTCTGGTATCTTTACAAAAACCGGAACCGTCTGTTCCGCCATCACCATTAAATTTTATGACCACGCAACCGTTTGACGCTCCGGAATTTCAAAATTTATTGCGCTACTCAAATAGCGATTAGCCGGGTTTGGCCGGATGATTTCGCCCGCAGCGTTTCGGCGTTTCGCCATTTGCCATGAATTTGTAACGATTATTTGCTTGCGGCGGCCGTGCGCATTGCTTAAAAAACCTCATCGTAAGAATTAGCCAGACGACAGTTTTGATGCACATCACAAATCAGCCCCAACCAGAGAGGGTCGCTTGAGTCGCCCTTTTTCCCCGCGCAACAACTCCGCCGCCTCGCAAATGCGCGTCAACGGCAAGATTCGCGCCCGCGAAGTGCGCGTGATCGGACCAGACGGCAACCAACTCGGCGTGTTTCCGCTGAACGATGCGCTCAACCTTGCGCGTCAGCACGGCGTGGACTTGGTGGAAATTTCCGCGAACGCTGTTCCGCCCGTCTGCCGCATCATTGAGATCGGCAAATTTCGCTACGAACTTGCCAAGAAGGAAAAGGATTCGCGCAAACATCAGCACGCCTCCATCGTCAAGGAAGTGCAGTTGAGCCCGCGTATTGATCCGCATGATCTCGGCATCAAATTGATGCACGCGATTGATTTTCTTTGCGAAGACATGAAGGTGAAAGTCGCCTTGAAATTTCGCGGTCGCGAAATGGCGCACACCGAAGTCGGCTTCGAAGTCATCAATAAATTCATCGCCGACATCGCCCCTTTTGGTCATCCCGATTTTCAGCCCAAGCTCGTTGGCCGCGCCATTAACTTGATGATCAGCCCACATCCGCGTGGCAAACGCGCCAAAAATCCGCGCGAAGTGGAAAAAGGTGGAGCCGAACCCCCCGCCGCTGCGGAAGCGCCGAAAAAATCTCATCCGGAAAAATCAGCCGCGCCGCAGAAGCCCAAAGTTCCCGTTGCCGAACAACCTTCGTCCGGTGGCTTGCAAAATCCGTTTGCCGGTTTGGAAATTCAGTAAGTTCCAAGTTTCACGTTCAAAACCCAAAGTTCGCAATTTGCTAACTTTGGGTTTTGGCTTTCAGACATTCAACCAACTCCGGAAACCGGCAGTCCGTGCAAATCGCGTTCGAGTGTTCGCAAAAATCGCGGACGATCTGCATCAAACCTTGTTGCTGTGCTGCGCCCTTCAAAACGCGCGCGGCTGAAGTCCCGAGCAAACGTTGGCGCGCGAGTTTCAGAACGGAATTATCTTCCGCCGTCGGCCACGCAAAAAATCGCCGCTCGATTTCCAGTCGCAATTTTTCATTGGCGCCTTCCTTCGCCCGTATCCAGAGCCAAGGCAGAATTACATTTACCGCGAGATCGGTGACGCGTGCTTCGCCCAATAACGGCTGTGGTTTGGTCATGCGCGCGGATTTGAAAGTCCAATGCCACGACCAGAATTCATCCCGCTCAATCTGAAAAATTTCGTGGAGTGATTCCAAAAGCTTTTTGTCTGGAATTTCCGCTCCGCACCAACTTTCAATTTTTGAAACCAGATTTTCTGACGCGAGCCAGTGCGCTGCCAACGCGAGCCGACGTTGGGGATGATTCGCCGGGCGCAAACCATGAAACTTCCAGACCGCGCGCGGCAAGGTGCAGCTTTCAAATTCATCGCGGTCGCGCCACCAAAAATCCCAGGCGTGACGCAGAAACGTGTCCGAACTTTTCTGCGCGCGTGTTAAATCGTCCGGTAACAATCCGCTGATGCCGAGAAGTCTTGCCTGAATCTCAAAGGTGGAATTCGCGCCGCGCGTCCAGCGCGATTTTGTTTCTGCGAGATTTTGCATCGGCCAGATGTTGTTTTTGTAGCCGAGCGCGCGAAATAAATTTTCCCACAACGCTTGCTCCCAGCCGCAGTTTTTTGCGCGCGCCAAAATCGCGTTGGCTTTGTTTTGAAAACGCACTTTCGCCGCTGCCTGCAACAATTCTGTGAGCTGGGTTGAAGAAAGTTCGCGCAGCGGTGCGGAACATTTGCCGCGTAATTTTTCCGGCAGGCCGGATTCGTTTTCCAACGCGAGTGCGAGTTCGGCAAGTGGTGCATCCAGCACATTCTTCAACGACAAAATCGGAGGAACACATTCAGAATTATTTGGTGTGTCCCAGACGACGTGGAGGATGACATTTTTGAAATTGGAATTTTTATCGTGTCCGTGCGCGCGCCAGCCGCTGGTTTGCAGGTCGATTTCAACATCGCCGGAAATCGGCATTTCGTTTTCAAACTGCAACACCGCGCCACGAAAATCCGGTCCGCCTTCGACGCTCATGAAACCGGGATGCAGCACGCGCAAAGTTTTTCCGCCGGCAGTTTTCAACTGATCGCGGAGGAGTCGCTGGTGTTGCCAGATTGCTTGGAGTAATTTTTCCAGCGGCGCGAAATCGCCGTCGCGCAGCGCGGGTAGGGCGCGCTGGCGTTCGCGCCAGACGGCGTAAAAGTTCTCCGCACCGGAATCCATGACGCAGTTTTTTGTGCGGCGGGCGGTTAAGTCAATTTATTTTGAACGCAGCCGAAGGCGTTTTCGTTGTTTTAATACTGGAATCGCCAAAATTTTTGTTAGCCGTTGTCAGGTTTTTTCGGCTAGACTGACGCTAGATTTTTTACGGCTCACGCACTGATGATTGAAGTTGCCAATTTGACGAAGCGCTACGCGGGCGGACGCACGGCGGTGGACGATATTTCGTTCACGGTTGCGCGCGGAGAAATCGTGGGCCTGCTCGGGCCGAACGGCGCGGGCAAAAGCACGACGATGCGCGTGCTCTCCGGCTTCATGCCGGCGACGAGCGGCACGGTCAAGGTCGGGGGCTTCGACGTGTTTCATGATTCCGACGAGACGCGGCGGCGCATCGGCTATATGCCGGAAAACAATCCGCTGCATCCCGAAATGCGCGTGCGCGAATACCTGAAATTCCGCGCGCGGCTGAAAGGTCTCGGTTGGAAAAAATCGCGCGAGCGGGTGACGACGGTAATGGAGCAATGCGGTCTGACGGACGTTGGCCGGCGCATCATCGGCCAGCTTTCCAAGGGCTATAAGCAGCGCGTCGGTCTCGCGGACGCGCTGGTGCATGACCCGGAACTGATTATTTTGGACGAGCCAACCATCGGCCTTGATCCGCAGCAGATTCGCTCCGTTCGCGCTTTAATCAAAAGTCTGGCGGGCAAACATACTGTTTTGATTTCAACGCACATTTTGCCGGAGGTGGAAATGATGTGCGGGCGCGTGCTGATCATGTTTGACGGCCGGGTGCTGGCGTCGGACACGCCGGAAAATTTGCAGCGGCGGATGGCGGGCGGCAGCCAGGTCATCGCGGAAATCGCCGCGCCGCTGGCGACGTTGCGGACGGTCTGGGAAAATCTGCCGGAGGTGGCGCAGTTCGACCTAGCGGCGGGCGAGGGTGAATTTTTTCGCTGCGCCCTGACGCCGCGCGACGGCGAAGACTTACGGCCATTGATCTATAATCTGGCGCGCGTGAACGGCTGGCCATTGCGCGAGCTGACGCGCAGCCGGCATTCGCTGGAGGACATTTACATGCAGGTCACGCGGCCGACGACGGAGGAGGTTGAATGAGCATTTTCCTGACGCTGCTGCGCCGCGAATTGGCGTCGTTTTTTCTTTCGCTGACGGGCTACGTCATCATCGCGGCAATCACGCTGTTGGTCGGGTTGAGCTTTGTGGTGCTGATCGCGGGCGTGGGCAACGACCCGTTCACCGCGCCGGTGACGGAAATGTTTTACGGCACGTTTTATTTCTGGCTCATCCTGCTGCTGGCGACGCCGGTGATCACGATGCGATTGTTCGCGCTGGAAAAGGCGTCGGGAACTTTTGAGACGCTCATGACCACGCCGGTGGGCGATTTGCAGGTGGTGCTGGCAAAATTCACGGCGGCAATTTTCTTCTACATGGTCGCGTGGCTGCCGCTGCTGGCGTGCCTCTTCCTCGTGCAGCATTTCACGAATCAATCCGGGGCGCTCGACGCGGGGACGATGAGCGGAATGTATCTCGGAATTTTTCTCGTGGGTTGCGTTTTTCTTTCAATGGGTTGCCTCGCTTCGGCCATTTCCTGCAGTCAGATGACGGCGGCGATGATCAGCTTCGTGCTGGGCGTGAGTCTGTTTTCGCTGGCCTATTTGGCGAAATCCACGCCGGTCAACGGCCACTGGCAGACGCAGGTGCTGGCGTATTTCAATTTGTTTGACCAGATGCATGATTTTGCGCGCGGCGCGTTGGACACGCGTGCGGTGATTTTTTATGCGAGCGCGACGTTCCTATTTTTGTTCCTGACACTGCGCGTGGTGGAAAGCCGCCGCTGGAAATGACATGAGCGACCCCAAAAAATCCCGCCCCAGCTTTTCGCCGGCAATCCGCTGGCAGATTAGCTTTGACGTGGTGCTGCGCACGGCGCTGGTGCTGGCGGTGCTGGCGATGCTGAACTACCTCGGCGCGCAGTTTTTCCACCGGTTTTATTTGAGTTCGCAGACGCGCGTGGCGCTGTCGTCGCGCACGCTGGCGGTTTTGGCCACGGTGACGAACCATGTGGACGTCACGCTCTACTACGACACGCGCGACCCGGAAAATTTTTATCCGAACATCCTCGCGCTGCTCAACGAATACCGCGCGGCGAACAAAAAAATTTCCGTCCGAACCGTGGATTATGTCCGCGACGCGGGCGCGGCGGCGAAGGTGAAGGAGCAATACAATCTGCCGTCGGCGGCGGACAGTCCGAATTCGCCGCCGGCGAAAGATTTGGTGATTTTTGACTGCGGCGGCAAAGTCATTGTCGTTCCCGGCGACGCCATCGTGTCGCACAAGCTGGAGCAGACGGCGAAAGAAGATCCCAAGCAGAGGGAACTGCAGTTCCGCAACAAGCCCGTTTCCTTCAATGGCGAAATCATGTTCACCTCCAAGCTGCTCGCGCTCGCGAATGCGCAGCCGTTCAAGGCGTATTTTTTGCAGGGCCACGGCGAATCGTCGCTCACGGACAGCGGCCAGTTTGGCTTCACCAAGTTCGGGCTGGCGCTCGCGCAAAATTATATTCTGTTGACGAACCTCGAACTGTCCGCCGGCCAGTCCGTGCCGATGGATTGCAATTTGCTAATCATCGCCGCGCCGACCGCGACGCTGGCGGATGCCGAGCTGCAAAAGATTGACCGCTATCTGACGGAAGGCGGACGGCTGCTCGTGCTGTTGAACTACGCCTCGATCGAACGTCCGACCGGGCTGGAGCCGATTTTGCAGCGCTGGGGCGTCAATGTGCTGGCCGACTATGTGAAGGATCCGCAAAATTCCATCACGGGTCAGGACGTGAAGGTGCGCGACTTCAATCCAAAAACTTTTGCCGCGCCGCTCTCGCAGTTTTCGTTGCAAATGATTTTGCCGCGCCCGGTTGCGAAGGTGAACTGGCAGACCCCGCCCGCCAACGCGCCGCAGGTAGATGAACTGGCACTGTCCGGCGAAAATTCCACGCTTGCAGGTGATCCCAGTGCCGCGCCGCGCCGTTATCCGTTGATGGCGGCGGTCGAGCAGAAAAACGTTGCGGGCATTGCCAATCCGCGTGGCAACACGCGCATCGTCGTGGCGGGCGATTCGATTTTTCTCGGCAATTATTACATCGAGGGCGGTGCGAACCGCGACTTCGTCAACTACGCGGCGAACTGGCTGCTTGACCGGCAGGAATTGCTCGCCGGCATCAGCCCGCGTCCCGTCACGGAATTCCGCCTGATGCTCACCCGGAAACAATCGCAGCAACTCGACTGGCTGCTGCTCGGCGCGCTGCCGGGCGGCGTGCTGTTTTTCGGCTGGCTGGTCTGGCTCGTGCGCCGCCAATGAAATCCAAAACCACCGCCATCTGGTTCGTGCTGGCCGCGCTGCTGTTCGCGGGCGTTTGGCTGTGCCATAAATTTCTCCAGCCCGCCGCGCCGGAAACCTTCACGCTGCTGCCCGGCCTGCGCGCCGCCGATCTGACGGCAATCCAGATCAGTCCGCTTTCCGCGCTTGAAATCGCCGCCGTCCGCGACGGCCACGCGTGGGCGCTGCAAAAACCGCTGGCGTATCCCGCGCAGGCCGCTGCCATCGAGGCGCTCGCGGACGCGCTGGAAAAACTCACGCCGGCCATCCGCCTTTCCGCCGCCGAATTCCGCAGCCACCAGAATGCCGACGCCGAATTTGGTTTCGACAATCCGCAGTTCTCCCTCGTCATCGTTGCAGGCGAACAGCGCTGGCAGTTGCTCGTCGGCAAAAAAACCGCGCCCGGTGACCAGGTTTTCATCCGCGTGGTCGGCCTTGACGGCGCGTTCGTGACCGATTCAAGCTGGCTGCAACTGCTCCCGCGCACGGCGGACGAATGGCGCGACACGGCGCTGGTGGATGCCGCCTCCGCGATTGACTGGATCGTCGTGACCAACGGTGCGAAGGCCATGGAATTCCGGCGCGACGCGACGAACCAGCTCTGGCGTATGATCCGCCCATTGTCTGCGCGGGCCGACGGCGGGCGCCTCGCTGCCGCGTTGTCGCAGCTTCAGGCCGGCCGCGTCGGGCAATTTGTGACGGATGATCCGCGCGCCGACCTCGGCAGCTATGGTTTGCAGCCCGCCGACCTCGACGTGTGGCTGGGGCAGGGGACGAATGTCGCCAACGCCATCCATGCCGGGAAAACGACGCCGGACAATTCTGCACGGCTGTATGCGCGGCGCGAGGGCTGGAATACCGTCGTTACCGCCACCGCCGAAAATTTTGCGCCGTGGCGCGGCGCGGTGAATGATTTTCGTGATCCGCACCTGCTCACACTCAACGCGCCGGTCGCGGAGATTGAGGTGCGCGGCGAAAATCATTTCATCCTGCAACAAACCAATGCAGGCGGCTGGACGGTCGCGGGCGAAAAATTTTCCGCCGATGCCGCGAACGTGCAGGATTTTCTCAAGCTGCTCGGCGGCCTGCGCGTCGCGGAATTTGTGAAAGACGTCGTCACCGCGCCGGATTTGCAGGGCTTTGGCTTCACGCCGTCGTCGCGGCAGATTATTTTGCGCGGCACGGCGGGCGACACGAACAGCGTGCTGGCGCAATTGATTTTTGGCACGAATGAAACCGACCGCGTGCTCGTCAAGCGCGGCGACGAGGATTTTATTTACGCGCTCAAGCCGGCGGATTTCAACAGCCTGTTCGGCCCCGCCAGCCTGTATGCGACGGGCTGGCAGTTTCGCGACCGCCGCCTCTGGAATTTCACCGAGACCAACGTCGCGCAGATCACGCTGCGCCAGGACGGCAAGACGCGTGTGCTGCTTCGCACCGGCGACAACAAATGGTCGCTCGCGCCCGGCTCGCAGGGTATTATCAATCCACCCGCCATCGAGGAGACCGCGCACCGGCTCGGCGAACTCGCCGCCGCCGGGTGGGTCGCCCCCAATATCACTGCGCCGGAAAAATTCGGGCTGGATGCGAATAACCTTTCCCTGACCGTCGAGCTGAAGTCCGGTGAAAAATTGAAGGTGGATTTTGGCACGGAACTCCCGCAGGCGCAGACCGCGCTGGCCGCCGTGACCTTTGACGGCGGACGCTGGGCGTTCGTTTTCCCGCCCGTGCTTTACCAGTTCGTCACCACCTATCTGACGATTCCGCGCAACGTGCCGTGATATGCCTCAATTCTGGCGCAACTGCCGCATCGCCTTTCGCTGCGTCCGCTTTGCGGCGTGGTTTGCGGCGCTGGCGTTCATCGCGGCCTTCCTCTGGTGCAACCGCATCGGCCTGCCGGGATTCCTGAAGGCGCGGCTCGTCGCCACCATGCAGGAACGCGGGGTGAAGCTGGAATTTTCCCGGCTGCGCCTGAGCCTCGTCCACGGCTTTGTCGCGGACAATGTGCGCGCGGGGCAGATGGCGGCGGGCAGCCCGGCCTTTGCCGCGCGGTCGGTGCAACTGCAACTGGATTTTTCCGCGCTGCTACACCGGCGCTGGCAACTGGATGGTCTTGTGATCCGCAACGGAAATTTCTCCCTGCCGTTGTCGCTGACGAATGCACTCACGCTCACCAACCTCCAGACGGAACTGCGCTTCCTGCCGGACAACGCTTGGGCGCTGGACCATTTCCGCGCGGATTTTGCGGGCGCGCAAATTGGCATCAGCGGCGAGGTGGCGCACGCGCCGGAGGCTTTGAACTGGAAATTTTTTGGCGGGCCGAACACGAACCAAGTCGGCTTGAACGGCGCGTTGCAAATTTTTTCTGACGTGCTGCGGCAAATTCATTTTACAGGCGAACCGCAGCTACGTTTGAAACTGTCCGGCGATGCGCGCGATCCGCATTCCATCACCATCTGGATGAGCGCGACGGCGGCGGGCGTAAAGACGCCGTGGTTTGCCGCGCGCGATTTTCAAGCGCAGGCAACGCTCACCGCACCCGCCGACGCCCCGACAAACTCTGACGCGGCGTGGGGTTTCTGGACGAATCTACAGCCGTTCCGGCTCGTGTGGTCGGCTCGGCTCGGCACGCTGCGCGATTCGCCGGTGGACGTTGACGCCATGCAATTCGCTGGTGTCTGGAACGCGCCCACGCTGGCGGTCACAAATCTCACGGCGCAAATCGGCGGCGGCAATGCGGTGGCGAGCGCCACGCTGGACGTGGCGACGCGCGAAATTATTTTCAGCAGCGGCTCGCAGTTCGACTGGCACGCGCTGGCGAAATTGCTGCCAGAAAAATCGCGCGCGGCGCTCGCAAAAATTTCCTGGACGCAGCCGCCGGCGTTGCGCGCGGACGGAACCCTGCGACTGCCGTCGTGGACAAATTCGTGGGCGAATACCGAACCGGCGTGCTCGGTGCGCGGCGAACTGGCCTTCACGAACGCGGCGGCGGGTAATTTGCAACTGGCCGAGGTGCGGACGCATTTTGGCTACGCGGACGAAATGCTGGATGTGCCGGACTTGACGGTGGTTTCCGACCGGACGCGGCTGGTCTTGAGCGGCGAGACGAGTGCGGCGACGGGCAATTTTCATTATCTGCTTTCGGGCGATCTCGACGAAACTTCTGTGAGCGAGTTGCTGCCTTCGGAAGACGCCATTCACGGATTGGCCGTGCTGACGTGCCGTGAACCGCTCGCGCTGACGGTAGATTTGAGCGGCAATTTGAACCGGCTGGAAACTTTGTGCGCGACGGGCCGGGTGGCGCTGACGAATTTTTCCATTCGCGATGAAGCGATGGATTCCCTTGCGGGAAATTTCATCTTTACCAACCTGTCGGCGACGGTTTTTGCGCCGGAACTCCGGCGCGTGGGCGGCGCGCAATGGGCGCGGGCGGACGCGGCCTTTCTGGATTTTCGCGCGATGGATTTGTGGATTACGAATGGCACGAGCGAAATCGAGGCCGAGGTGGTGGCGCGCTGCATCGGGCCGAAGACGGCGCACATGCTGGAGCCGTATCATTTTCTCGCGCCGCCGCCAGCACAGTTTCACGGCAGTGTGCCGATTATCAACGTCCGCAACGGCCACGATTTGGAACACGCCGACCTGACGATTGAGATCACGCGCGGCGTGCCGTTCCGCTGGGCGCGGCTGGCGACGACCAACGTGACGGGCATCATCCACTGGCAGCAGCAATTTTTGACGCTCACCAACATCGCCGCGCAACTTTACGCCGGCAGCGGCACGGGCTGGGGTTTTCTGGATTTCCGTCCGACCGGGCATGACTGCGATTTTGATTTTGGTTTCGCAATCACGAATGTTGACCTGCACTTGCTGGCGGCGGACTTATCCACGAACAAAAACGAACTGGAAGGGCGGTTGAACGGCGAGGTGACGGTGACGAACGCCAGTTCAGCGGATTGGCGTTCCTGGAACGGCGCGGGCAACGTGCAGTTGCACGACGGATTATTGTGGGACGTGCCGATGTTTGCCTTCATGTCGCCGGTGTTGAACACCGTCTCGCCCGGCCTCGGCAACAGCCGCGCGAAAGATGCCGCCGCCGATTTCGTCATCACCAACGGCGTCATCTCCACCGACTCCCTGCTCATCCGCTCGCTGACCATGCGGCTGCAATACGCCGGCACGGTGGACTTGATGCAAAACGTGAACGCCCGCGTGACGGCGCAATTGCTGCGCAATCTGCCGGGCATCGGCTCGCTCGTCAGCGTGATGTTGGCGCCGGTGAGCAAAATTTTTGAGTGCCACGTCACTGGGCAGTTAAGCGCACCGGTCGTCACGCCGGTTTTTATCCCGAAAATCCTGCTCGTGCCGCTGCATCCCATCCGCAGTTTGGAGGAACTGTTTTCCCCGCCCGCGACCAACGCGGCAGCGGGGAAATAATTTTCCGTTCACTGCGGCGTGGCTGATGCCGGATTTGGCGCGGGCGGCGGCACGACCTCGGCAGCCTTCGGATCGTCGAGTTCCTTCATCTTCTGCTCCAGCGCGGCACGCGCCTTATCCTGGTCGCTGACGGGCGCGGCGGCGTCCGTTTCCGGAGCGGATACCACGTTGGTGCTCATGTTGAAGAAGCCGGGAAAGCCATCCACCGGCGCGCTATTGGTGTTGCGCTTCAATTCTTTTTCCCGTTCGGCCTCGATGAGTTTGCGCTCATCATTGGCGTAATCAAAGGCGGCGGAGGAAACGCCCGGCAGACGCTGGCCTTCGCGAATGGTCTGGGCCGCGGCGATTTCAGGCGTTTTCAAAACGGTTGGACGCATGAGCACCATCAGCTCGGTGCGATCCTTGGTATTGTCGGTGCTGCGGAACAACCAGCCCAGCACGGGAATGTTCATGAGTAGGGGCACGCCGGAGGTGGAATGGGATTTCTGCGAACGGACGAAACCGCCGAGGATGACGGTGTCGCGGTTCTTCACGGCAATCTCGCTATTCAAAGTGCGCTTGATGGTGTTCGGCACGCTGTTGCCGTCGATTGAGGTGTAGCCGCTGATCTCATCAATTTCCTGCGCCACGTCCATGACCACGAGGCCGTCGGGATTGATGAACGGGGTCACGTCCAGTTCCACACCGACGGACAACTGCGAGTAGGACGAACCGCCGTAACCGCCGTTGATGCTGTTGTTGTAAGTGCTGTTGACGTAAGGCACGGTCTGGCCGACGAAAAATTGCGCGGGCTTGGCCTGCGAGGTCTGGATGCGCGGGCGCTGGAGAATGTTGGCGGTGGTGTCGGATTCCGCCGCCTTGACCGCGATGTCCCAAGTGTCGCCGATGGTCGTGGCGTATGAAAGACCGCTGGCGGCATTTGTCGCGAGGCTGAAAGTCTTGCCGATGCTGGAACCGTTGCCATTCGTGACCAGATTTTGAATGACGCTTAAAAACGAGGTGTTGCCGTTGTTCATAACACCCCCGCCAGCGACGTTGGAATTGTTGAACTGCTTCGGATGCTGCACCGCCGAGACGCCGGCGCTGAAATTATTGCCGATGTCCACGTCCATGATGATGGACTCGATCAATACCTGCGCCAGCAGCACGTCGAGCTGGCTGATGACGTGCTTGATGTTCTCCATGTCCTGCCGCGTGGCGAAAACGAGGAGCGAATTGCTGCGCTGGTCGGCGATGATTTTTGTCTGGCCGAAAATTTGGATTTGATCCTGCCCGCCCGCGCCGCCCGCGCCGGAAGCCTTGTTGATGATGGATTGCAGCCGCTGCTGGAACGTTGTGCCGCCGGTGGGCGTGCCGTTCGCACCGCCCGCGCCGCCCGTGCTCACGCCGTTGCGCACTCCGCCAAAGGCACTGCTCGAGCCGCCCATGCCGCCGGACTGATAGCCGCTGCTGCCAAGGCCGCCACCACCGCCGCCACCGGAGCCGAGGCCGTTCAAGCCGGTCGAGCCGCCGCGCAGCCCGTTGATGGAGCCACTGCTGCTGCTGCCGAAGCTCACCGTCGAGCCGCCGCTGCCGCCCAGAGTGTTCAACGCGCTGGCGATGTCGCCCGCCTCCGCATAGCGGATCGGAATGACCTCCGAGATGTATTCCGCCGGCACGCTCACGTCCACCTTGTCAATCATCTCGAGCATCCGCTTGACGTTTTCCGCGTTGTCGCGCAGCACGAGAATCCCGTTGCTGTCAATGGCGAGAATGGAATTCGCCAGCTTGGCAAACGGCTGGATGATCGGAATCATCTCGCTCGGCTTTACGTATTTCAACTGCACAATGTGCGTGACGTAAGAGCCAAGGTTGGGCAGGTTCGCCGTGACCGTGTTGTCGAGTTCCGCGCCAGCGGAATTCGCCTGATCCACCGGCAGCACCTTCACAAACTTGTCGCCGATGTTCACCACCGCGATGCCGTTGAGCGCCAGCACTGCCTGCAACGCCTCGATCGCCTCCGTCTTCGTCAACGGCGTCTGCGTCTTTAAAACAATCTGGGCGGACGGCAGCCCCGCGCGCAGCAGCGTGCGCCCGACCAGTTGCGCATAAATTTCCAAAACCTGGCTAACGTCCACGCCCTGAAAATTAATCGTGCCGGCGGGGATGATTTCTTCCGGCTGCGCGGGCGCAACCGGCGCGGCATATGATTCCGTCGTCGGCGCGGTCGCGGCCTGCGGGTAGCGCGGCACGGTGCTCATGCCGTTCGTGCCGCCAAAACGCGGCGGACGGTGCGGCGTGGCCGGCGGCAGTCCGGGCGGCGTTTGCGCCCAAAGTGGGAGGCCGGTCAAAACGAGGGCCAGTGCGCAGATGATTTTTTTCATGGTGTCTTTGCGGTTGAATTTTTGGCGGCGGGCGGCGGATTTTTCTGGTAGCTCGCCACGAGCCGGATGTTGGCGGTGAGATGCTGGTGCGGCGTATCCGGCTGCAATTCCAAATCACGCACGCGAATCATCGAGGCGCCGGAGCCTAGCTTGTAGAGAAAATCCACGAGCTGATCCTCCGTCGCGAGGACGTTGATGTTCACCACCTGCTCGACAAAAAACGGGTCGCTCGCATGCGTCAACTGCCGCGAGATGTTTTGCAGTTGCACGCCGCTCGCGGCGGACTGCGTCTGGATGGTGCGCATGAAATTGATGCCCTGGTCCTCGGGCGCGACGAACTGGCCGTCGCTCTCGAATTTTTTCACTTCCGCCGTCAACGCCGGAATCTGCGCCTGCGCCGTCTGGTAAACTTTCAATTTGCCGTGCGCCTCGTCCAGCCGGTGCCGCAGCCGACCCCAGTCCGCAAAATGCGGCCAGACGAACACTGCGTTCAGCACCAGCACCAGCACCACCGCCACGCCGACCACGAGGCGGCGTTCCATCGGGCGCAGATGAGAAAAATATTTTTTCATTCCGTCTCCGCCTCCACATGCAGCAGTTGCAAACCGAAATTCCAACTGGCCTGACTGCCTTGGTTGCGGTAGGTGAGCTGGTCGCTGCCGCTCGGCACGGGGTTGAACACGGGCTGGTCGTGGTTCTTCACCTTCCGCATCGCATCGTTGAAATCAATGATCTTCGGGATGTCGTCGGAACTCACCTGGCCGTTCAACTGCACGGACTGGCCGTTCGCGAAGCTGAAGCGTTGCAGCGTGATGCCCGGCGGCAGTTGCTGCGCCACCAGTTGCCAGCAGTCCAGCGCCGCATACTTCAACTGCTCGCGCTCCTTCAGCACGCCCAACTGCGCCTTGAGCTGGAGCGCATTCGTGTAGTCGTTGCTGACGCCCGCCGCCGCGCGTTCCACGCCCTTCGTGCGATATTCCAGCACCGTGACCGCGCAAAAATAAATCACGAGAAAAACCGCATACGCCAGACCCGCGTAGGCCAGGCCGCGCAGCCACAGTCGGTCAACAAACTGCTGGTGATACTGCGCCGTGAATTCCGGCGGCAACAAATTCGATTTCTCCGCCGCCGTCGCGCGTCTGGCCGTCGCCGCCGCGAGCGCGACCGGCGCGGGCGGCTCGGAAACCGACACCGTTTCATTCGTCGCCGCGCGCAAAACATTTTCCCATTCCGTCGCGTTCACCGGGTCGGCCACGAGGTGCCATTTCGGCGTCGCCGCGAGCCAGCCTTCGAGTTCGCCCGCCCACGCCAGCTGCGCGAGCTGTGCCTTTAATTCCAACGCGCGGTCACCGGCGGGCGGCAATGTGACGAAACTTAAATTGCGCAGCACGCCGCCGAACCACCACGCCACCAGCGCCGCGCTCTGCCCGCCGAGCGACAGCGGAAAAAACCAAGCGCCATCAGCATTTGGCGTGATGGCGGCAAGCTGGTCGAGTATCGGCGTCTCCAGCCGGTCGGCGAGAAAGCCTTCCTGCTCCAGGCGCCCGAGAAATTCCTCCACGACCTTGCGCTCGACGATGACCACCACGACCGTCTGCAAACTTTCCGGCGCGTGGTCGCCCCTGGCGGGCGCGGTGTGCGTGCCCATGCCGTGCATTGTCCAAACAATTTGCGTGACGGGCAGTGGCGAAAATTTTTCCAACTGCAATTCCACCATCGCCAGCGTTTCCTCAAAACTGCTGGCGGGCAGTTCCACGACGCGCAGAAAAACATTTTCCGCCGCCAGCCACGCCACGTTCAATTTCGGCTGCCACAATGAGGACCATTGTTTCGCGATGCCTCTGGTCGGCAATTTTTCCGTGTGCGGCACGCGCTGCTCGCGGTTCAGCACGAAGCCGCCGCCCTTCGCGTCGAACTGCCAGAGGCGTTTCGCGTCCGGGGCGACGTGCAGGATGTTGCAGGAGTTCCAGCGCGGCATGAAATTTAGCTTCGGGAGATGAACTGCGTTTTGTCGTCACCGCCGGCCAGCGCGTCCATGTGTTCTTCCATTTGCGTGACGCGCAAGACTTCTTCAATCGTCGTCGTGCCGGCCTTCACTTTGTTCCAGCCGTCGGTGCGGAGCGTGCGCATGCCAGCCTCGATGGCGCGCTGCGCGATGGTCGTGGCGTTCGCGCGATTCATGATGAGCGGGCGCAGCGCCTCGGTGACGATGAGCAGTTCGTAAATGCCTTTGCGGCCTTGATAACCCTGCTGGCGGCAGTTTTCGCAGCCCGCGCCGTGCCAGAATTTTGCCGTGCCGATGTCGGCCTCGGGAAAACCGATGCGTCGCAAATAATCATGATCCACCGTCTGCTCGGTTTTGCAGTTTGAACAAATCGTGCGGACGAGCCGCTGCGCCTGCACGGCCTCGACAGACGACGCGATGAGGAACGGCTCAATGCCCATGTCCGTGAGACGCGTGAACGCGCTCGGCGCGTCATTGGTGTGCAGCGTGGAAAAAACCAAGTGGCCGGTCAGCGACGCGCGGATGGCGATGTCCGCCGTTTCCGAATCGCGGATTTCTCCGACCATCACGACGTTCGGATCTTGCCGCAGAATATGGCGCAAGCCCATCGCAAACGTCAGCCCGATGTCCGAGCGCACGGCGATCTGATTCACGCCTTTCAATTCATATTCCACCGGCTCCTCAATCGTGATGATGCGCTTGTGAACGGAATTGATGGCCGAGAGAAAAGCATAAAGCGAAGTGGACTTGCCGGAACCCGTCGGGCCGGTCACGAGAAAAATTCCGTGCGGCTTGACGATGATTTCGCGGATGGCGTCTTCTTCCAGCTTCGAAAAACCCAATTTGTCGAGCGAGAGAAAAATTTTTCCGCGCGTCAACAAACGCAGCGAAACGCTCTCGCCATAAACCGTCGGCACGGTGGAAACGCGGATGTCAATTTCCTCGCCCTTGATGCGCACGTTGATGCGACCGTCCTGCGGCAATCTTTTTTCGGAGATGTTCATGCCGCTCATCACCTTGATGCGCGAGATGAGCGCGGACTGAAAACGTTTCAACTGCGGCGGCAGCGGAATCTGGTGCAAAATGCCATCAATGCGGTTGCGGATGCGCAGCTCGTCTTCCTGCGGCTCGAAATGGATGTCCGTGGCGCGATCCTTGTAGGCTTCCCAGATAATTTGATTTACAAACTTGATGACGCTCGCTTCCTGGTCGCCCTCGGTGATTTCCTTGTCGTAGGCCAGGTCGAGTTCCATCGGTTCGCCATCGCCCATTTCATCGAGCGTTTCCGCGCCGACGCCATAATACTTTTTCAGCGCCTTCTCGACTTCACTGCGCGTGGCGAGCGCGAAGCTCACCGGCATTTTTGCGTCGAAGCGAACGGCATTCATCATCGCCGCGTCGAACGGATCGCTGACGGCCACCTGCAAAACGCCGTTGTTGATGGCGACGGGCAGGACGAAATATTGGAACGCGATTTTCGTGGAAAGTTTTCCGCGCACCTCATTCTCGATGGTGAGCTTGGGCAGATCGAGATACGGCCAGCCGAGCGCCGTCGCGAGCTTCTGAATGAAGACGTCCTCGGCGATGCCGCGTTCGCGCGCCACGAAAGTGAGCAGCGGTTCGGCGGAACCTGCATCCGCCGCCGCGCGCCACGACTTGCGCCAGTCGTCGAACTGCGCCGGTGACGCGTCCGCGACCGTCGCGACAAGATTTCTGACGGGTCTAAAGGCCATTTAAGTTAAGATTGAACAATCCGAGCCGCTAAAAGTTGCAGAAAATCGGGGGATTTACAAATGCGAACTTCGCTTCAAATCCGGTGAATTTTCAAAGCCATCGTGCAAAATGTGGTTTCAATCTGAGAAAATTCGTGTAATTCGTGTCGGAATGAAGCAATTCGCCACCATCACCGTCATCGGGCGCGACAAGACCGGCGTCATCGCGCGCGTCACGAATTTCCTGTTCGAGCAGCACGCCAACATCGAGGCGCTCGAAGAACAGGTCACGCGCGGACAATTCAGCATGACGCTGCAAGCCTCGTGGAAAAAATCCGAATTGAATTCCAATTCGCTTCGCCTCGGCTTGGAAAAACTCGCGGCGCAACTCGGCATGGAAATCAAATTGCGCCTGACCGACCCGAAGCAGCGCCAGCGTTTCGCCATCATGGTCACGAAGGAAACCCATTGTTTCGACGCGCTGCTTGCCGCGAAATTGCCGGCGGAACCCGCGCTCGTCATCGGCAACTACGCCGACTTTGGCGCGCGCGCGAAGAAACACAAACTGCCGTTCGCCCATCTTGATTGGCACGACCGCGCCAAATCCGAAAACGACGCGCTTGAACTTTTCGAGGATCACGAAATTGATTTCATCGTGCTCGCACGATTCATGAAAATTTTATCGCCCAATTTTGTTTGGCGGCACAAAAATAAAATCATCAACATCCATCCGTCGCTGCTGCCGAGTTTTCCTGGGCCGCAGGCGTATCGGCAGGCTTACGAAGGCGGCGTGAAAATCGCCGGCGTCACCGCGCATTTTGTTTCCATGCGTTTGGACGAAGGCCCGATTATCGCGCAAGGCAGTTTTGCCATCACGCCCGGCATGGAGTTGCCGGACATCATCGCCGCCGGCCAAAAAGAAGAGGCCAAGACGCTCGTCAAGGCCGTCAAACTTTATCTTGGCAAGCGGCTGGATGTTTATTGGGGCGTCGTGCGCGAGGTTTGATTTCATTGGCGACTTCGCTTTGCCGCATTTGCGTTGCACGCCTAAAACTGTATAATTGGCAAAATGAATTTCTTCATTCAACGCAGCGAACTGCGCGACATCTATGAAAAAGTCGTCGCGGGCGAACGCATCACCGACGCCGACGCGCTGCGGCTGTTTGAAACGAAGGATTTGAATGCGCTCGGCGCGATTGCCGATTTTGCACGCCAGAAAAAAACCGGCAACAATCACGCCAGTTTCATCATCAATCGCTACATCAACTACTCGAACTATTGCATCCTCTCGTGCGAGTTCTGTTCCTTCTCGCGCAAGAAACGCGACGCGGATGGCTTCCAATTTTCAGTCGAAGATATTGTCGCGAAGGCGCGCGAGGCATTGAAGCTCGGCATCACCGAATTGCACATCGTCGGCGGATTGCATCCATCGCTGCCGTTCGGTTACTACACGGACATGCTGCGCGCGTTGAAAAATCTCGATGCGCGGCTGCAATTAAAATGTTTCACCGCGATTGAAATCCTCCATCTCGCTTGGCTCGCGAAAAAATCCGTCGAACAGACGTTGATTGAATTGAAGGACGCCGGACTCGCATCGCTCACCGGTGGCGGTGCGGAAATTTTCCGCAAAGAAGTCCGTTCGCAGATCGCGAAAGGAAAAGAATCCGCCGAAGAATACCTGGATGTGCATCGCACCTGGCACAAGCTCGGCCAGCGCAGCACGTGCACGATGCTTTACGGCCACGTCGAAAGCCTCGCCGACCGCGTAGATCACTTGCGCCAACTGCGCGCGTTGCAGGACGAGACGCACGGCTTCACCGCGCTGATCCCGCTCGCGTATCAGCCGGAGAACAATGACATCCCCGTCAAGACCCCACCGACGGGATTTGATTCGCTGCGCACCATCGCAGTCAGCCGGATTTATCTCGATAATTTTCCGCACATCACCGCGTATTGGGTCGGCCTCGGCCTGAAACTCGCGCAAGTCGCGTTGAGCTACGGTGCGGATGACATCCACGGCACGATCATCGAGGAGCACATTTTCCATATGGCCGGCGCGACCTCGCCGCAATTGCAGACCGAGGCGGAAATGATCAAGGCCATTCGCGAAGCCGGCCGCACGCCGGTGCAACGAAATACTTTTTACGAGCCAATCAAAATTTTGGAAACGCCCGCAGCAGTTGAGGCGAAAGAAAATTCCGCGCATTCCAAAATTCTGGAAGACAATCTGGCGACGGCGTGATGGGCGTTTGCAAAATGTTTGTATCGGCCAAACCGATTTGCTGCGACAATTTGCCGGTCGCTTTTCATCGTGAACCTTTCATCCGCCATCTTTGAGTGCAGCGCGCCGGATCTGGCCGCGTGCCCGGACGAGTCGCTGCCGGAATTCGCCTTCATTGGCCGCTCGAATGTCGGCAAGTCGTCGCTGCTGAACACGCTGGCGGGCGTTGAGCGGCTCGCGCGGGTGTCACCCACGCCGGGCTTCACCAAGCTCATCAACTTTTTTTCGATGGGCAAAACCTGGCGGCTCGTGGATTTGCCGGGTTACGGTTACGCGGAAGGTTCGCGCAAGCACGTCTCGCAGTTCAACCGCGCGGCGGCGAATTATCTCAAGCACCGGCCAAACCTCTGCTGCATTTTTTTGCTGGTTGATTCCGGGCTGGAGCCGCAGCCGATTGACTTGGAATTTGTGCAATGGCTCGCGCGCCACGCGCTGCCGTTCGTGATTGTCTTCACGAAAACGGATCGGGGCACACCGGAACAAATTCAAACGAACATCACCGCGTTCACAGAACGCATCGCGGGCTGGTTCACGCAGTTGCCGGAAATTTTTCAATGTTCCTCCGCGACCGGCCATGGCCGCTCGGAACTGCTCGGCGTCATTGGCAAAATTGTGGACGCCGGGCCGGCGGCGACCGAACCGGTCTCACCGCCCGCACCGTTGCCACCGGAAATCGAGCCGCCGTTCAGCCTGAAAGTGCACGCCAGCCGTGTTCGCGAAAAGGATGCGACCGCCAAAAAGAAGCTAAAGGCCGCGCGGCCCTGGTGAACTGGTGAGCGTGCGGCAAAAAATAGGCTGGCTTCAAAGCGCGTATTCCATTTTAATCAGCACTCATTTCCGTGGCCACAGTCAAGACATTCGTCGTGATTATCCAGGCAAGGTCAGACCCGCCAGCCGGCGGCCATTGACCTTGGTGATTTTTTTGAGTGATTATGCGGCTTTCATCTGGCAAATTCATCTTTCAAAATCCGGCGCACGGAATCTTTTCGTTGGCGCGCCAACGGCTCGGGTGAGGTATGTTCAGCGACAGGCTTCATTTTCCAATCCGGCCGCTGGGCAGGAATTTGCTGTATTGCGGCGCACTAATCTTGTTGCTGCACTTTCCCGCCCGCGCCAGCCAAAACGTGACGCTGGCCTGGAACACGAATGGAGACACGAACATCATCGCCTATAATATTTATTACGGCACCTCCAGCCAGGAGTATTATGCCTCCCTGACCGTCAGTTCCACCAATCAGGTGACCATCACCGGCCTGGACGACGGCACGACCTATTATTTTGCCGCCACCGCCATCAATTCGGTGGGCCAAGAAAGCGACTATTCCGCCGAGGCCGTTGCCGTCACGCCGCTGCTGCCCATCACGCTGAACGCGCTCACCAGTTCCGACGGGGAATTCGACTTCAACGTCTCTGGCTCGCCCTACCGGCTGTATGTCATCCAAGCTTCGACCAACTTGGTGGATTGGGATACCATCGGATATGACTGGGGTCCCTCGCCCTTTGCGGATTACGATGCCGCCAGCTATACGCAGCGTTTTTACCGTGCCTACGACTACTACCTTTACAACGCCGCCCTCGCCGCCGCCGCCGCCGCGACCCCAGCCCAATTGACAGATCTGAATAATTTCGCCGACGAGTTCAGCTTCACCGTCAACGGCGCGGCTGGCCAGCAATACACCGTGCAAGCCTCTACCGATCTGGTGAACTAGGATTCCCTCGACACCGAGGCGGCGCCGTTCGTCTTTGTGGATACCGATGCTACCAGTTACAGCCAGCGCTTCTACCGCGCGGTCAACCTTGGGCAGTGAACCGGCGGATTTTTTCGCCGCGTGCTACGAAGCCGCGTCAGACAAATTTTTTCAAAACCTTGCCCAGCCGCGCGATGCCTTTGCGGATGTTTTCCTCGTTCGCGCTGCCGAAGCTGATACGCATTTCGTTGTCCGGCTTGGCGCGCGACGGATCGTCGGCGTAGCAGAGTTCGCCGGGAACGTAGAGCACGTCGTTCTTCAGCGCGTATTGAAACACTTTTGATTTCACGCCGGCGGAAATTCCCTCCGGCAATCGCGCCCAGAAATAAAGTCCGCCACCGGATTCCCAGATCTCCACGTTTACTGGAAAATGTTCCGCGAGCGCCGACTTCATCACGCGCGCCTTGCGGGCGTAATTTTTCTGCACCTTCGCGACGTGCTGGTCGTAAAGTCCGCTTTCGAGCGCGCGCGCCAAAAGTTGTTGCAGCAAATTCGCCGTGCCGAAATCGTGGTTGCCCTTGATACGTTGGACGACCGTAAAAATTTCCTGCGGCAAAATGCCGAAACCGACGCGCGCGCCGGGCGAGTAAGGCTTGCTGTAAGTGCCGGTGTAAATCACGCGGTCTTTTGCGCCGGGCAAAGTGAGCGCAGTCGGAATGTCGTCGCCGTGGTCAAAACGCAATTCGCGATACGCGGCGTCTTCGAGCAGGTAAATCGGATGTCCGGCGGCGCGCTCAAATTTTTTCAACAGCTTCAACGCCGCGGATTTTTTCGCAAGCGAAGTGGTCGCGCCGGTGGGATTTTGAAAATAGGTGACGAGGTAAAGCGCCTTCACCCGGCGGAGTGCGCCGGATTTTTTCAGTCGGGTTAAAACTTTTTCCAAATGCGCGAGGTCAATGCCGTCGCGTTCCAGTTTCACGCCGCGCGCTTTGATGCCGCGACTTTGGAGGATGCTCAAAAAAACAAAATACGTCGGATCTTCGACGAGGACGAGGTCGCCTTCGTCGCAAAGCGCTTCGAGCGTCATGTAAAGTAATTGCTGCGAGCCGCCGGTAATGATGGTGCGTTCCGGCTTGTGTGCGCGGTCGTGTCCGCCGTCGAGTTTTTGCAGGTGCGTGGCGGTGAGCTGGCGCAAGTTTTCCGCGCCGGCGGTGGTGCCGTATTGCAACGCGGGCTGGCCGGTTTTGGGCGAGCGTAAAATTTTATTAAGTAGCTGGCGGGAAATTTCGACAGGCAAAGTGGTGTTATCCGTGAAGCCGGCGGCGAGCGAAATTAATTTTGGACGCGTGAGCGCGATTTGCATCAGCCACGAAATGGACGGTGGCGCGGTGCGGCGGCCGAGCGCGGACAAGGCGGTTTTCATGGCGGGTTTAAAAATTACAGCCGGCGCCACCAGATGGGTGTCGGATGCGGCACGTCAAAGATGGCGCGGCGGGCGGGACTGTTCTTGGTGTAAATCGCGTAGCTCGTCGGCTTGAGCGAGAAATGTCCGTGCGCGAGGCGGCGCAAACGGTGGTGAAAAATCCAGAGCGGCTTGCCCAAACGCACGGCGGGCGGAATCATGGCGTTGGTCGCTTTTTTTTCGCGGAGGGCGTTCGGCTTGAGATTCATGTTGTCGCCGGTGTCGGCAAAAACGGAGGTGAAGACGGGATCGTCCGCCATCGGCACGCGTTGTTTCAACAATTCCATGACCCAGTGAAAATCGCCGAGGTCGCGCCACTTGGTATCGAAGAAAATGCCGCGCTCGTGGATGACGCGGCGGCGGATGAAAATGGAGCTCGTCAGCGCGGGAAAGCGATACCAGAGGTATTTTGGGTGCGGAACCATGCCGTGCCGGTGGCAGATATATTTGCCATCGCCATCGGTCACGATGCTGCCGGCGATCAACACTTCCACGTCGGGATTTTCGGTGAAAAAAACTTTTACCGTGGCGAGCGCGCCGGGCAGGTATTGTTCATCGCAGTTCAAATACGCGAGGATATCGCCGGTGGCACGGCGGTAACCGCGATTGACGGCATCATACATCCCGCCGTCTTTTTCGATGAAGGCTTTTACGCGCGGGTCGTGCGGGAGCCAGTCCTGCGTGCCATCATCGGAACAGGAATCTTGCACGAGATGCTCCAGCTCGACGCCGGTCTGGTCGGCGACCGAGGCGATGCAGAGCTTGAGCCACGCGGAATTGCGGAAGCTGGGCGTGATGATGGAAAATTTCACGGTGAGAATTTTTACCCGCTGGCTTCGCCGCTGGCAATCAAAGTTATCCGCGCGCCGCCGACAAACCGGTTGACTCGCCAGTGACGGGCTTCTAATAATGGGTGCGGGAAACAAATGTCCTTCGCCGCCTGCATGGGTTTTTATTTTAACGCCAAACCATGACCATTCGCTACGCCGACCGCTTTCAGCAACCCGCCGCCGTCGCTGCTTACGAGGCCGCGGAATACGGTGCGGGAAGCTACGCCAGCCGCATCTGGGATTTGCAAAAGCCGGTGCTGGAAAAAATCGTGAAAGATTTTTGCGCGGCGCATTCCGGCCCGGTGCGGCTGCTGGATTTTGCGTGTGGCACGGGGCGCGTGCTCTCCGTGCTGGAAACGCTCGTGGAAACTGCCGATGGCGTGGACATTTCCGAAAACATGGTCGCCGTCGCGCGCGACAAATGTGTGCGGGCGCGGCTGCGCGTCGGCGATGTGCTGACGCAGCCGGAATTATTAGAACAAAAATACGACGTGATCAGTTGCTTCCGTTTTTTGCTGAACGTGGAGCCTGAATTACGCGCCCGCGTGCTGCGGAAACTACGCGAAGTTTTGCGTTCGCCCGACGGCCGGCTTCTCGTGAATGTCCACGGCAATTCCCGTTCACTGCGGCATCCGGCCATCGTTTGGCGGCGCGCGCGCGGCGGCGAAAAAGAAGCGATGCTCAATGAACTTTCGGTCGGCGCGGCCCGACGACTGCTCGTCGAAAGCGGCTTTGAAATTGTGCAGCAGTTTGGTTTTGGCCTGTTGCCACCGACGCTTTATCGCACGCCGCTGCGCGCCGCCGCCGCCGCCGCGGATCGCGCCGCCGCCGGCGATAATCTTTGGAAAGACTGGTCGGTTGATATATTGAGACCTCTGCAAAACGTTTTTGAACGGATGATTTGATGATGCGTCAGAGAACCATGCAAACGACGACCAACGCACAGATGGGATTGCTGGACAGCCTGATGATTGCCACACCGACCAACGAATTTCTGGAACGGCT
>CAIRJF010000004.1 GCA_903878805.1 uncultured Verrucomicrobia subdivision 3 bacterium | reverse complement strand
TTTGCCCCTTGTAATCAACAGTGACGGAGAATTTCACGTTGTGGCGGGATGTTTTCGGAATCTGTGCAAACTCTGTGCAAACTTCCTGACTAGCCCCAATTTCATTAGGAAAAGTGGTGCGCATAGCAGGACTTGAACCTGCACGCCTTGCGGCACTACCACCTCAAAGTAGCGTGTCTGCCAATTCCACCATATGCGCAACCGGGCTGGAAATACTGCCTGACTAGCTTGCGGATGCAAGTTTTTTCACCGTCCGACCAGCCAGTTCCAGCCACGCCAGCGGTCGGGCTGGGACGGATTGAAGCGCCGGCCATGAGGCTTTTCCAAGTCAATTTGCAGCAGGAAGGTGATGCTGCTTGCCCCGCGTTCGCCGTCACGGATGGCATTGAAGCCATATTCATAGCTGACCATCCAGCGGAATTGGTCGGACGGAGCGCGATACAAAATGCCCGCACCCGCACCGCTGTCGGAACTGCCGGCCTGACCGGTTCCGGGCAGATAATCAATCACGGCGGTGGCGGCGTTAAAATTCAAATTCCAGCGCTGGTTGGGGGCGATGGGCAAAAGATAGCTGGTGTCCAGCAGCACAAATTGCCGCGCGCTGAATTCGTGAAAATAATAGCCGGGCAGCGTAAGCGGATATTCGGCGACGAGCGGGAGAAATCCGCCGATACGGTAGGCGCTCAAGCGGTCGGCATTTACCGTAGTGCCGCCGACGAGTTGCGCGAAAAAATTCTGCTGGCTGTCCGGCAGTGTGTAGGAGAGCGCCGCCGCGCTCCAAAATTGATGTGCGGACGGCTCCACGGCGCGATCGTGGTCGAAGCCGTAGGTGCAAGGGTTGGCGCGGAAGTAGCCTTCATACCAGATGGAGACTTCCATCGCGAGCGCAGGAAAGAGCGTCGGTTCGATGCCGCCCCAGCGCAGGCCGGTGCGCACGCTGTAGCTGGTGTCGTTGTTAGGAACCTGAAAATTTTTGGCGGTGGTGTCGTTGCGTTCGTAGGCGGAATAATGGGCCGTGCCGCGTAGCAAAAAATTCAGCGGGATCAAATCGCCAGGATTAATCAGGTGATAAATGCTCGTGGAAATTTCGCCACCGTCGCCGTTGAAGGACTCGGCCTTGATGAAATTGCCTGCGTCCACTTCGTTGTAGCTGTCGGCAAAACCGCCGCCCGCGAGGCCGACGGCAAAATCCGTGTTGGCGCCGAGCGCGTGGTTGAAACCGAGTTCGGAATCGAGATAGACCGGCGCGAGCGCAAGGCGCAGCGTCTGGTTCGTCCGCAGAAATTCCGGGTCGTTGTGGTAATAAAACGCGTAAGCCGCCAGCGGTGACTGGCCTTCGAGCGGCTGGTTGTAGCCGAACTGGATGAGGTCGCGCTTCACGGGATCGATTTGCGCGGCAGCGGCAAGCGGGAGCAAAAGCACCAGCCAGCACCAACCTTTTCCGAGTCGCCGCATGAAGATTTCATAAAGCAACTGCGCGGCGGCGGCAAGTGTCTTTGCGTCATACTTTCTGGACACGCGGAAATAATTCCGGCTTACTACTGCGAATTTAATTTTGCCGAATGTCATCACTCAATGCAGAAAAATTAGCCCAAGCCAAGTCGCTCGGATTCTCCGACCGGCAAATCGCGCATCTCACCGGCACGACCGAAGATGAAATCCGCGCGTGGCGCAAAAAAATAAATCTCGTCCCAAGCTACCGCCTGGTGGACACCTGCGCCGCCGAGTTCGAGGCTTACACGCCGTATTATTATTCCACCTACGATCGCGGTGACGACGAAGTGAAAGGCAACACGGCGAAGAAAGTGATGATTCTCGGCGGCGGCCCGAACCGCATCGGTCAGGGGATTGAATTTGATTACTGCTGCGTCCACGCCGCGTTCGCGCTGAAGGAGGACGGTTTTGAAACCATCATGGTGAATTCAAATCCCGAAACGGTTTCGACGGATTACGACACGAGCGACAAATTGTTTTTCGAGCCACTTACGCTTGAAGATGTATTGCACATTTACGAACGCGAAAAATGTTGGGGCGCGATCGCGCAGTTCGGCGGCCAGACGCCGCTGAATCTCGCGCTCGGCTTACAAAAAAACGGGGTCAACATCATCGGCACGTCGCCGCAAAGCATTGAGATCGCCGAGGACAGAAAATTGTTCGCGGCGATGCTGGATAAATTAAAAATTCCGCAGCCGCCAAATGGCCTCGCGACGAATGCGGAAGAAGCGCTCGTCATTTCCAAGCGGCTGACTTATCCGGTTCTCGTGCGCCCAAGTTTCGTGCTCGGTGGCCGCGCAATGCAGATTGTTTATTCTGACGTGGAATTGTCGCACTACATGAAATTCGCCGTCGAGGTTTCATCGGATCGCCCGGTGCTTGTGGACAAATTTCTCGAAGACGCGACCGAGGTTGATGTGGACTGCATCACCGACATTGGTTTGCCGAATGGCGGCACGATTGTGATCGGCGGAATGCTGGAGCACATCGAATTCGCCGGCGTGCATTCCGGCGACGCCGCGATGGTCTTGCCGCCGCACACACTTTCGCAAAAAGTAATCCAAACCATCCGCGAATACACGCACGCGATGGCGCGCGAGCTGAAAGTCATCGGCCTGATGAACGTGCAATATGCCGTCAAAGGCGAAACGGTTTACGTCCTCGAAGTGAATCCGCGCGCGTCGCGCACCGTGCCGTTCGTTTCCAAAGCTATCGGCAAGCCACTTGCAAAACTCGCCGCAAAAGTAATGGCTGGAAAAACTTTGAAAGAACTGAATTTCACGGAAGAAATCTGGACCAAGTATTGGGCGGTGAAAGAATCGGTTTTTCCGTTCAACAAGTTCGTCGGCCAGGATATTTTGCTCTCGCCCGAAATGCGTTCCACCGGCGAGGTCATGGGCCTCGACGCCGACCTCGGCGTGGCCTACGCGAAATCGCAGATGGCGGCAAACTCGCCGCTGCCGGTGAGCGGGAAAGTTTTCATCAGTGTGAGTGACCTACACAAGCCGCGCGTTGCCGAAGTTGCAAAATCATTTGCCGACCTTGGTTTTGAACTGGTCGCCACCGGCGGCACGGCCAACATTTTGGAGCAGGCCGGGTTGAAAGTTCATCGCATTTTGAAATTGCAGGAAGGCCGGCCGAACGTGATTGACTTGTTGAAGAACAAAGAAATTCAACTCGTCATCAACACGCCCGCCGGCGCTTCGCCGCGCGAAGACGAAGTGAAAATCCGCACGACCGCCGTTTACACCGGCACGCCAATCATGACGACGTTGAGCGGTGCGAAAGCCGCCGCGCTCGGCATCGCCGCGCTGAAAAAATCCGGCTATGCGGTCAAGACGGTGCAAGAGTATCACTGACCATATTCCGGCGCGTGGCTTGTCTCGTCGTGTGAGCGGGAGAGTTTTAATTTACCCGGTCGCCGGGCGTCTTGACCACGAGCTTTTCCAGTTCCAGCAGGCGAAGGTTGATGCTGTTCAAAATCAGGCCGAGGCCGAGCGAGAGGAATGACAGCAGGGTCAGCGACGCCGCGAGGATGGCGCTCGGCACGCGATGCACGAAATGGTTCGGGTCGGTGACATAGTCATAAACCGGCAGCGAGCCGACCGCCAGTCCCAGCGCGAACAAGACCAGCGCGAGGCTCCCGAAAAATGTCAGCGGCTTGTAGGATTTTACGATGAGAAACAGTCGCAGCAGCACGCGGAAGCCGTCGCTGAAAGTATTTAATTTTGAGAAACTGCCGGCGGGCCGGGCGCGATAGGGCGCGGGCATTTCCCGGAGCACTTGGCCGCGATAGAGCGCCTGCAGGGTAATTTCGGTTTCCACGTCAAAGCCTCTGGTTGTTACGGGGATTTGCCGCGCGGCTTCGCGCGTGAACGCGCGGTAACCGGAAAAAATGTCGGTGACGTGCGCTTGGAACATCCAGTTGATGATGCCGCAGACGAGCTGGTTGCCGGCGACGTGCAGCGGGCGGAAGGATTTTTCCTCGTGGCTGGTGAGCCGAGTGGCGATGGTCATGTCGGCGTCGCCGCGCAAAATGGGCTCGAGCATTTTATGGACATGGCTGGCCTCGTAAGTTTCATCGCCGTCCACCATCACGAGAATGTCCTCCTGGATCTGTTCAAACATTGCGGCGACGACATAGCCCTTGCCCTGACGTTTTTCGCGGCGGACAATCGCCCCGGCCTTCGCCGCGATTTCCGCGGTGCCGTCAGTGCAGTTGTTGTCGTAAACGTAAATGTGTGCGTCCGGCAGTTCGCGGCGAAAATCAGCGATGACTTTGCCGATGGTCAGTGCCTCCTGGTAGCAGGGAATCACCACGGCGATGGTCGGTGGTTTGGAATTCGGCATAAATCAAATTTAATTTGCGGCCGAGGGTTGGGCGAACGGCAGCGGCAATTTTTTTGATGCGCGGCCGCAACGGCGTTCAAATCATAGCAGCGCATCGTTTGAATTGCCAGATTCGTCATGGCTGGGCCAATCAGGGTGGCGATGGAGTGTTTGTTGTTGGCGTTGCGGGTGCGGAAAGCAAGATGTCGTCCAGTTTGCGCGGCGGGTTTAAGCGCACAAAATATAAATGGGAAAGCGGTGCCCCCGGATCGGTGGCGAAAGTCATTTGATCCACCAGCGTGGCATCAAACTCTTTCAGCCATTGTTCAATGGTTTGGTGTCTTATCGCCAGCACCAGACTGCCTTCGATGAATATGCAGTGAATGCCGCGTGAGCGCACCCATTCGGGCGTGTCATCGGGTAGGATGCGTTCCACGCGGCCATGACCCCAAGGCTGCCACATGCTTGGCTCCGAGCCGCCGCAAATGGTGGCGTAGCCGACCACCGCCTCGCTCGCGGCATGGCGGGTGGCGAATTCCCGGTAGCCGGACACGGATGCCCGGGCTGCGTAATAAGCGTCCAACACTTTAAGAAAACCGCAGTGTGGCAAAGCCCTTGCCCGGGCAAACACCGACGGGGGAATGAAAGTGCGCCCGCAGTCATACATCACAAACGCAAGCGTGGCCGCCATGACCGCCAGCGCCAGCCGACGCCACCAGCGCTGCCGCACCAGCGATTCCATTCCGGGAAGCACCAGCAATGGCGTGAACAGAAGCACATAATAAGGGTCAATCAGCCGGGCAGTTTCAATTGTGCCCACCTTGGCCAGAAAAACTAACAGCGACAGCCACGGCGTCCACCGCAGGAAAAAAAACACACAAAAAGTATGGTGGCTGGGAGCCGTCCGCCGCCAGTTGCGAGTGGCCACAAACGAAACTATAGCAACAGTCATAACCCCGAGACCAATTCCGGCGGAAGAACCGTTTTGGGCGCGGCGCAAGAGTCCAAGATGCTCAAATACTGCAAAATGGGAGCCCAGCGGCGTTTGCACAAACCGTTCCATCCATCCGTTCCATGCCGCCGCCCAAGGGAAAAAGGGCGGAGCCAGATTTTGAATCAGCAGGTAAAGCGCGTTGACCAAGATGCGAACCACGCCCCAAAACGAAAATGGCGAAGGCAGTTCCTGCACCGAACCCCAATGCCACCAAATGTGCGGACCCGGTTCCGGCACATAGCCTTTCCAAGAGCCGGTGTAGTGTTGGTTCAGCAGCGCCATCGGGACAAACGAGGCGAGCAGGCAAAGCCCAATCACTCCTGCGGTCGAAATCGGACGCGAAAGGAGCAGTCGGCATGAAGGCAAAACCACCACCGCGCAAGGGAGGAGCAATAGTATGTTGGTAGGTTTGACGGCAGTCATCAGCGAGGCCGCCAGCAGGGCAAGCCACAAATCGCCAATGCGTCCGCCAGCACGGGCGCGCAGAGCCAGGGCAATCGCCGCCAGAACATAGACGGCGGCAAGGGCGTCGTTGCTGGTGGAGCAAGCCTGCAATACAAAGGTGCATCCGCAAGCCAGCAGCCAGCACCACCACCACGCCACCTGGGGCTTGACCTGCATTTGGCGGAGGAAGCTGAAGCTGATTCCCGGCAGCAGGCAAAAAGAAATAATGTTCGGCAAAAAAACCCACCGATCGCTGCGGCTAATCAACATGAGCGGCGCATAGAGCCATTCATAACCCACCCCGGCGAGGTTCTGGCGCGAATCCTCGGTGCGAATCCAGTGCCAGCCGGATTCATGCAGCCAATGGAACACGCGGGGAATGCGGTAGGCATTGCTATCGCCGTTTTCGGGAATGGCGCACAGCCCGGAAGCAAGACACAAAAGTGCAATGGTAAAAAAAATCAACGGCGCGGGCCGGCTAAACCGCCGCCGCAGTTTGCGCCAGTTCGGCCAATGGAACCCGTCCGCCGGCCACCAGTTTTTTTTGAATACGAGAGCGATGGCAATCGTGGCCGCGAGCGCCACCAGATAGCCGGAGCTGTTTAGCGCGTGACAGGCGGATAAAATCCAGCCCACCGCGCACAGCCAGGCGGAAAGCAAAACCCAAAGCGTCACGAGCATCATAGTTTTATGAAAATTCAGCAAACCGCACCGACAGCCAGCGCAATGCCTGCGGCACGCGCGGACGTCAGGTTTGGGCTGCGGACATAAAAAAATTTAGCAACTGTAAATGCGAATCAAAGCCTAATCTTGAAAGGGGAAAATTGGTGGCAGACGCCGGAGTTTTTAAGAAAAGATTGGCACGGGCGCGGCCTTGAATGATTATTCCACATTCATGGCGGCCGCTGGCGAAACTCAATTCACCCACTGCGTCGTCGGCTCCGGGCCGGCGGGCGTGGCTTGCGCCCATGCACTTTTGCAGCGCGGCGCGAAAGTGCTGATGCTCGACGCGGGAATTGTTTTGGAAACGAGCCGCCGTGAACTTGTTACGGAAATGGGTTCGCGGAAACCGGCGGACTGGAGCGCGGAACAAATCAAAAATTTCAAGTTCGGGATGAGCGCTGGTGCAAAAGGAATTCCACTCAAGCTGGCCTACGGCTCGGATTATCCTTATCGCGAAACGGACGCGCATATGCCGGCGGATTACGATGGCGTCGCGCTGCGACCCTCGCTCGCACAGGGCGGGTTCAGCTCCGTCTGGGGCGCGGCGATGATGCCGTATTCCGAAAAAGACATGGCCGGTTGGCCGATTGGTGCGCGCGATTTGGCGGAACATTATTCTGCTGTCGCCAAGCTCACGGGATTTTCCGGTGTGCACGACGACTTGGAAAATATTTTTCCGCTGCACAATGAACCGTCCACAGCGTTGGCCTTGAGCGCGCAGGCAAAAATTTTGCACACACGTCTCGCGCAGAACCGCGAGCCGCTGCGCGCGGCGGGCATCCACTTCGGTCAAGCGCGCACCGCTGTGCGCGCGGGTGAAAATGGCTGTGTCTATTGCGGATTGTGCATGTATGGCTGTCCTTACGGTTACATTTACAACTCTGACCAGACGCTGCGCGTGCTGCGGGAAAATCCAAATTTTACTTATCGCGGCGATTACGTGGTGACGCATGTGCGCGAGGATGGCGAAAAAGTTTTGGTCGGCGGTCATGACCGCGTGAGCCGCGCACCATTTGAAATTTCCGTCGGACGCGTTCATCTTGCCGCCGGCGTGGTTTCCACGGCCGGCATCGTGTTGCGCTCGCGCGAAATTTACGACCGGCCGGTATATTTGAAAGACAGCCAGTATTATTTGTTTCCGCTGCTACTCACGCGCCGCGCCGGTGATGTGCGGCGTGAGGCGCTGCACACGTTAAGTCAATTGTTCGTGGAAATTTTCGATGACGAAATCACGCCGCGCTCGGTTCACCTGCAAATTTACAGTTATAATGACCTCGTCGGTCAGGCCGTGCGGCAATCGTTCGGGCCGCTGGCGAAAATTCTGGAGCCGCTTGCTCGCGTGCTGGAAGACCGGATGCTTATCGTCCAAGGCTACCTGCATTCCGACCATTCATCGCAGATTGCCGTCACTTTGAAAAAAGGCGCTACGGATCGTTTGCAGTTGCAGGCAAAATTGAATCCCGAAGTGCGCCCGACCATTCGCCGCGTGCTACGCAAACTCATGCGCCATCGCGGGCAATTCGGTGCTTGGCCGCTCGCACCGATGCTGCAAGTGTCCGAGCCGGGCCGTGGCTTTCATAACGGCAGTTCATTTCCGATGCGCGAAAATCCGGGTGAACTCGAAACCGATACGCTCGGCCGGTTGCACGGCTGGCAGCGGATTCATCTTGTGGACGCGTCCGTGCTGCCGGACATTCCCGCGACGCAAATCACTTTTTCCGTGATGGCCAATGCGCATCGCATCGGCGCGGCTGCGGCGGCGCTGAAATAAATCTATGAGCGAGCAAAAAATCTGCGCCATCACCGGCAGCAATGGTTACGTCGGCGGCTGTGTGAAAAATTATTTCGCTTCGCGCGCCTGGGAAATCTTAGAACTGACGCGTTCGCCGAAACCTAGCTCGCGCGGAATCCCGTTCCAGCTTGGCGCGGAAATTTCCGCTGCCGCGCTCGCGGGCGTGGAAGTGTTGGTGCATTGTGCCTACGATTTCACGCCGCTGACGCTGACTGAAATCCGCGCGGTAAACGTGGCTGGCACAGAAAAATTATTTCAGGCGGCGCGCGCGGCGGGCGTAAAAAAATCATCTGCATTTCGACCATCAGCGCGTTCGATGGTTGCAAGTCGCTTTACGGAAAAGCAAAACTTGAAATTGAAAAAAATGCATTCGACCACGGCGCGCTCATCATCCGTCCGGGTTTGGTTTATGGCGATGATTCGGGCGGGATGTTCGGCAAACTCGCGGCGCAAGTGCAAAAGTTATCCGTAATCCCATTGATCGGTGATGGCTCGCAAATTCAGTTTCTCGTGCATCAGGAAGATCTGTGCGCGTTCATCGAAAAAGTTGCAGCGGGAAAAATTGAAATTCCTCCGCGCGTTTTGACGGCGGCGAACGCCGAGCCGTGGCCGTTCAAAAAATTGTTGTTGGAAATCGCGCGCGGGCAAAATAAAAAAATCAAATTCATCCCGCTGCCGTGGCGGTTGATTTGGTTGGGTATAAAATCGGCCGAGGTGTGCGGGCTGCGGCTCAATTTCCGCAGCGATAGTTTGGTGAGCTTGATGCACCAGAATCCCGCGCCGGATTTTTCCACGAACGCAGAAGCTGGTTTGGTCTGTCGCCCGTTTGCCGTGCGAAAAAATTAAACGGCGGGCGGCTGCCGACGCACGGTTTTCAGGCCGAGCACGCTCATAAAAAAACTGGAAAAGACGGTTTGCACGCCGAGCAACATGAGTGTGGCCGCTGGAATGAGCCGTCGCAAATTTTCTTCGGTGGACGGCAGCAGGCCGAAGTTCGCCTGTTTCCACAACCACAGGGCGCGCAGAAACATTGCCAGCCCGCCTAGCAGCACGAGCAGTCCGACGACGATACCTTTTTCCAAAGTGAAAGTTTTGAACGCACGCGTCAGCTTCGGGTCTTCCGGCAAAAGTCCTTCGGCGATGGCAAAAACTTTGGTGTAAAACGCGAAGGCCACCAGTTGAAAGCCAACGACGACGGCCATGCACGCCATCATCAGTGTGCCGACGTTGAGTTGCACGCCGCCAAGCTGAAGGTCTTTCACCGCAAGTGCGGCGGACAAAATAATTCCCGCCGCCGAAAGCAAAAGTCCCGGCACGAGAAACAGCCAGCGCGGCGAATAAATCAGCATAAAGCGCAGATGCCGCCAGCCGTCGCGCCACGGTTTCAAATGCGGCGGGCGCGAGCGTCCGTCTTTGCGGAGCGTGACGGGCACCTCGGAAATTTTCAGGCCTTTGAGCGTGGATTTGATGACCATCTCGGAGGCATACTCCATGCCGGTGGTCTGCAACTCCATTTTTTCATACGCGGCTTTGGTGAATCCGCGCAGGCCGGAATGAAAATCATGCGCGGGGCATTTGAAGAACAGACGACCGATGAACGACAGCGTCGGATTACCAATCCAGCGGTTCTTCCACGGCATCGCGCCGGGAACAATTGTTCCGCCGCCAACGGGCAGTCGGCAGCCCATGACGAGTTCGTCGCCTTCCTGAAATTTTTTGACGAAGCGGTCGGATTCACCGAAATCGTAACTGTCATCGGCATCGCCCATGATAATCCATTTTCCGCGCGCCGCCGCAATGCCGCCGCGCAGGGCGTTGCCGTAACCTTTTTCCTTCACTTGAACCACGCGCGCACCGAGTTCTTTGGCGATGGCCTGCGAACCGTCGGTGCTGCCGTTATCGGCGATGAGAATTTCGCCGCTGACGCCGGCGCGCTGGAGACCGCGCTGGGCGGATTCGACACAGCGGGCAATCGTTTCCGCCTCGTTCAAACAAGGCATCAGGATGGTCAGTTCCAAAGGCTGGTTCACGCGCGGCAATTTAAGCTGACGGTTTTGATTTGGCGAGAACGCGTTTCGTTCAGTCAAGCTGGATCAGGAGCCAGTCTTGCGGCGGCTCGGCGGCGCGTAAACGCAAAGGGATTTTTTGGACGACGACGGCGTTCATGGCGAGCAACCATTGCGTCAGCGGACATGGGAAATATTCTGGAAACTCTTTCGGGTTGAGGAGCAGGTAGCGAACGTTCTGCCGCTTGAGTGTCGCCGCGTCGTCGCCGGGGCAGACATGGATGACGCGTCGCGCGCCGAACGGCTGCCACAGCGAAGTTTCCGGTTTGTCGTAGCCGGCAAAACCGAGACATTTCGTTTCCGGCGGCAACGCGGCCAGCGCCGGCGCGAACGCGTGGTTGCGGTTTCGATAAACGGAATAAACATCTTCCATGCGCAGCAGACGAGCGGATGGCAGCGGCAGCGAATTAATTTTTGCCAGTAGCGCATCGCGTGGAAACAATGGCCGCGCTGGTGAAATCACTAGCAGTCCCGCTGCCAGCAGAAACGCCGCGCCGCCGAGCCACCGCCACCAACGCTGCCGCACGAGAGCTTCGTGGCCGGGTGCGCTCAAAAAAATTGTCAGCGGCAAAATATAATAAGCTGCAAACAGTCGTCCGATGGCGCTGATGTTTGCCTGCGTTAGCAAAGCGAGAAAGGCGATGGCCGAAGCCCAGCGAACCGCCGTCGGCCAGGAAAATTCCACGGCGCGGAAAATTTTTCCGCGTCGGCCAGCCACCGCCAGCACGCTGATGCCGAACAGCAGCGTCAGCCCGAAACCCAGCCCTGCGTTTTCTTCCATTTGCATCTGCGCGAGCGGAAACCAGCAGCCGGGATATTCAATTAGTGCCCCCAGCTTTTCCGCGAGCGGCGGCGGCAGGTGCTGCTTGACCGTCTGGTTCCACTTATCCGCCACTGGAAAAACCGGCGGAACGGTATTTTGCAAAGTCAGTGAAACCACGTTGGCGGCGGTGCGATACGCCATTGCGTGTTCCACCTTGCCGCCCGCCAGCCGTGCGCCCGACCAGTCGCCGGAATTTTTCAGATTGAAATAAATTGTCGGAATGCCCGATGCGCCCGCCGCCAGCAGAGCAATCAGCGCCATGGCTAACGGACGGCGGAAAAGTATTTTCCACGAAGGCAGCAGCGCTACCGCCCACGGGAGCAGCAGCGGTAAATTATTTGTCTTGGCCGAAGTCATCAGCGCAGCGGCGAGAACGGAAGTAAAAAACGCCGCCAGCGAGCCGCTGGATTTTGTGCGCAAAGCAAAGTCCACCGCCGCGAGCGCAAACACCGTGCCGAACAAGTCATTGCCGATGCTGCCGGCCTGAAGCACAAAACAATAACCCGAAGGAATCAGCCACATCCAAGGCCACGCCACGCGCGCCCGCACACCGAGGCGCGTGAACACGCTGAACACCAAGCCCGGCAGCAGTAGAAAAGAAAGGACGTTGATTAGAAACAGCAGCCGGTCAGTTTTCAGCAGTGCGAGCAGCGGCGCAGAAACCCATTCGATGCCGCAGGAACGGTTGTTCAGCCGGTCGAATATGGAGTGAATCCAGTGCCACTGGCCGTCGGCGAGCCAGTGCAATACGCGCGGCAGGCGGTAGGCCAGCGCGTCGTAGTTGGTCGGTGCATAAAGCGCGCCGCCGAGAAACGCCAGCGTTGCGAGTATCAAAAAACCGGCTGGAAACGCGCGGCGAAACCGGCGGCGCAATTTTGCGGCATGAATTTTCGGAAAAATGGCCGCGCCGGTTTTCTTTTGCCAGACGAGCAGCGCCCCGAGGCCGAGCGCAAGCGTGATGGCGTAGCCGCGCGGGTTCATTTGATGTAGCGCGGAAAGCGTCCAACCAACGCAATTCAGATACGCGCAGAGCCAGATCCAGATGACGACGGGCGACGGCATTTTGAGGAGGAGTTTTTTACGCGCCAGGCCGCATGAAAGCAACCAAATAGCGGCGGCGCAAGCACGCGCGGCCATATTTCCCTTGAACCGGTTGCGGGCGGAAGTTTTAATGCCGCCGTGCCAGTTGAAACCCAGATGAATCCAGAGGCCTCCCTGCCGGGTCGGATTCGGATTGCTTACATCATCATGGCGCATCAACGGCCCGAATCCGTCGCGCGGCTGGTGCGTCGGCTGCTTGCGCCCGACCACGGTTTTTTCGTCCACTATGATTTGAATCGTTCCGACGCCGATTTTCAGCGGCTCGTCGCCGAGTTTGCAACCTTGCCGAACGTTTATTTCTTGAAGCGTCATCGATGCCGTTGGGGCAATGCCGGCATCGTCATGGGCATGCTGGAAGGCATTGCCGAACTCGCGCGCCGGAATTTTATTTACGATTACGCCATCCAGTTGAGCGGGCAGGATTATCCCCTTAAAACTGACACGGAAATCCGTGCTCGGCTCGCGGCGGGCGGTTCGTTCATGGAATCAACTTCCTGGCCCATGCCCGAATGGGAAAACGGACGGGCGATCAAACGGATTGAAAATTTTCACCTGCACCTGCCCGTGGCTCCGTGGCTGCGGAAACTCGGCTGGCAGCCAATGTGGCAGCACCTGACGGTTCCCATGAAGCGAAACATTCCCGGTGGGCTGCATCCGCATTTCGGCTCGGCGTTCTGGTGCCTGCACCGTTCGTGCCTGAAGTGGATTCACGATTATGTGACGCAGCATCCCGAATACGTCCGGTTTTTCCAGCCCGCCCTGCTGCCGGAAGAATGTTTTTTCCAGACGCTGCTGATGAATTCGCCGCTGGCTTCAAGCATCAATCGCCGGACGCTGACCCACATCGAATGGCGTCCACCCTGGCCCGGCATCATGACCCTGGCCGACCTGCCCCGGCTGCAAGCCAGCGACTGCCTCTTCGCCAGGAAATTCGATCCCGTCGTGGACGCCGAAATCTTGGATGCGCTGGATGCGCTCCTCGCCGCTGGTTGACCGGGCTGGGAAGGCGACAGGCGCAAATTCGCTTTTCTTTCACGCGCATTTTTCTACGCTGGCGTCATGCCTTCATTCGACATCGTCTCGCAGGTCAACTCGATGGAAATCGAGAATGCCGTCAATCAGGCCAAAAAGGAACTGGCCAACCGCTTTGATTTCAAGGGCAGCAAATGGGAAATCATTTTGGAAAAGACGGAAATAAAATTGGTTGCCGACAACGAATACAAAGTGGCGACGCTGAATGAAATCGTCATCGGCAAGCTCGCCAAGCGCGGCATCTCGATGAAAAGCGTGGAGCAATGTGACCCGGACATTTCGCCGCTCGGCCACGCGCGGCAAAGCATCAAAATTAAAAATGGGATTGAAAGCGCAGTGGCAAAAGAAATTGCCAGCTTCATCCGCGACAGCAAGCTTAAGGTGACAACGCAAATCCAAGGCGACGAGGTGCGCGTTCAGGGCAAGAGTCGTGATGATTTGCAGGCGGTCATCGCCGCCGTGCGCGCGCATGAGTTTCCCGTGGCGGTGCAGTTCGTAAATTTTCGGGATTAGTTTCTAACATCACGCCCGGTTCTCAAACAAGCTCGGTGCGGTCTGGCGGGCGAACTCCACGCAACGCGCGAAAATTTCCGTCGGCGATTCGCTGGCCAGCGCGAACTCCGCCAGCTCCCGCGCCTCATCTAATTTAACGCGGCGGATGATGTATTTCACCTGATCCAAAACGGCGGGCGCGGCGCTCAATTCATCCACGCCGAGTCCAAGCAACAGCGGCGTCAGCACCGGATCGCCGGCAATCTCGCCGCAGACGCCCGCCCAGATGCCGTGCTGGTGCGCGGCGTCCACCGTCATTTTGATGAGCCGCAAAATCGCCGGGTGCGTCGGTTCGTAAAGGTGCGAAACTTTTTCGTTCGTGCGGTCGGCGGCGAGCGTGTATTGAATCAGGTCGTTCGAGCCGATGCTGAAAAATTTTACGCGTTTGGCCAGCGTGTCGGCGATGAGTGCGGCGGAGGGAATTTCAATCATCGCGCCGATTTCCAAATTCTCGGCAAACGGAATATTTTTGGCGCGCAATTCGGCCTTGCATTTCTCGACGTGCGCGTGGGCTTGATTTAATTCGTCCAAACCGGAAATCATCGGATACATCATCTTGACGTTGCCTTCGGCACTCGCGCGCAAAATGGCGCGGAGCTGGGCGCAAAACATTTCCGGCTGCGCGAGGCAGAAACGGATGGCACGCCAGCCGAGAAAAGGATTCATCTCCTGCGCGAGCTGGAGGTGTGAGGCAAATTTGTCGCCGCCCAAATCGAGTGTGCGGATGATGACGGAATGCGGCTTGAGCGCGGCGGCAACCTGGCGATAAACTGCGTATTGCTCGTCTTCGGTCGGCAACCGGTCGCGGTTGATGAATAAAAACTCCGTGCGGAACAAACCCACGCCTTCTGCGCCATGCGCGAGAACGGATTCGATGTCATGTTGGTCTTCGATGTTCGCCGAAAGGTGGATTATTTTCCCGTCGAGCGTGACAGCGGGCTGGTGCTGGACTTCGCGCAATTTTTCGTCGAGCGAGGCCTTGATTTTCGCAAGCTGACCGTATTCAAACAGCGTTTGATCCGTCGGATTGACGATGACCGTGCCGTTGTAGCCATCGAGCAGTGCATAGTCGCCGGTCTCCAATTCCTCGCTGATGGTTTGCGCGCCGACCACGGCGGGAATGTCCAGCGAGCGTGCCAAGATCGCCGTGTGTGAAGTCTTGCCGCCGATGTCGGTGACGAAGCCGAGGACAAGTTTTTTGTCCAGTTGCGCGGTCATGGACGGGCTCAAATCATGGCCGACGAGGATGCAGGGCTCATTGAGATGTTTGAGGTCGTAGGCGTCTTTTACTTCGAGCAAATTATCCAGCACACGGCCAGTGAGATCGCGCAGGTCGGCGGCGCGTTCACGCAGGTATTCATCGTCCACGTTTTCGAGGACGACGATGTATTTCTCGGCGGCGGTGTGAAAGGCAAATTCAGCGTTCGCTTTTTGCGTGTGGATAATCTTGATGACCTCCTCGATGAGCACGCGGTCTTCGAGCATCAGCAGGTGCGCGTCAAAAATGTCCGCCTCGGACGAACTCATCGTTTCCGAAACACGCCGCTGGATTTCAATCATCTGCTGCCGGGTGCGGACGAGCGACTGCTCAAAGCGCTTGGCCTCGGCCGCCACTTCATCATCAGCCATTTCGCGCCGCGTAATGACATGACGGGCTTGGTGCAGAATCAAAATTTTGCCACGGCACACGCCCGCCGAGACGGGGATGCCGCGGAAAATTTTTTCGCCTTTGACGTGCCCTGACATAAGCCTTCAACCAGAAATAGCCGAGCCTTGCGGAGTTGAAAAGCCTTTCCGATCAAAAAAATGGAAAAATCTTTGTGACAATAAAAAAGCCCGCGCAAGGCGGGCTGGGAAAACTGGCAACCTGTAACTTTCAACGGGCAACCAAATTACGCGCGTTCCATGTATTTGCCGGTGCGCGTATCAATGCGGATTTTTTCGCCGGTCTTGATGAATAGCGGCGCCTGCACCGTGATGCCGGTTTCGAGGACGATGGCTTTCTGCACGTTGTTCGCCGAATCGCCGCGCACGCCTTCCGGCGCGTCAGTCACAGTCAACGTCACGCTGGCGGGAATTTCTACCGTCACGGCCTTTTCTTCGACAAACGTCACGGTCACTTCGCCGTTTTCCACGAGATAATTTTTCGCGTCGCCGACAAGTTCCGCCGTGAGCGTCACGGTTTCGTAAGTGGTCGGGTCGGTGAAAACGTAATCCTGTCCGTCTTTGTAGCTAAATTCCATCTTCGACGTGATCATCGGCACGGGCTCGATTTTTTCGGTCGAGCTCAAACGGATGTCCGAGGATTTGCCGGTGCGGATGCTGCGAAGTGAAGCTTGGACAAACGCGCGCAAGTTGCCGGGGGTGCGATGCTGGAAGTCCAACACTACGCAAATGTCGCCGTTGTAGTTAATCGCCATACCGCGGCGGAGGTCGTTTGCAGTTGCCATAAAAAATAATTCTTTTTGTTGCTCTAAAAATCAGTTGCACAGCTTACCCGCAAAAAGATTGAACGCAAGACGCTTTTGCGCGATTTGGCGGGCATTCCTTGACACCACAAAACTTTGTGTGCTACAAAATGACAGCCACCATTAGCAGTGGTTTTATGCGTTGCCCCAAATGCGGATGTCAGGACGACAAGGTCATTGACTCACGCGCCTCCCGCGAAGGCGCGACCATCCGGCGACGTCGCGAATGCGCCGCCTGCCAGCATCGCTTCACCACTTACGAAGAAGTCGAACACGAAGGTTTGATGGTGCTCAAACGCGATGGACGACACGAAGAATTTTCCCGTGACAAACTTTTGTCCGGCATCCGCAAAGCCTGCCAGAAACGTCCCGTCTCGCCGAAAGCGATGGAAGACTTGGTGGACCATATCGTCGCCACCGTCACGGTGAAATACGAAGCCGAAGTTCCTGGTGAATTCATTGGCACGATGGTCATGGAAGGTTTGCGCGAGCTCGATGAAGTCGCCTATGTCCGCTTCGCCAGCGTCTATCGGCGGTTTGCCGAAGCGACCGATTTCGTTCAGGCCGTCAAAAATCTGGAGGCCGCGAAATGATCGCCCTCCGGAACGACTGCCTGATTTTCCAACTGACCAACGGCGAAAGCGTTCCCTGTTCGTCGGAAATGATCACCGTGGAAATCGTCGGTGGCGCGGACAGCCAGCTCGAACCCGAAATGCTCCGGCACGCCGCTGCGAGCGTCTTTCATTATTTCAAAGTCGAGCTGCAACGCGAATCCGTCACCGTCGGCGAATTTTCCCTCGCGCTCGAAAAAGTCCTGCATCATCTCGGCTACACCATTCATACCGGCGGGCCGGAACCTGAAATCCGCGACACCGACCTTGCCCGACTCATCCGCGAAACCAGCGGTGAACTGGAATTATTTTTCTTCCCGCGCCTGCGCGACGAATTGCGGGTCCAGCTCCGCCAATCGCCGCGCGTCGTGCGTTTTCGCGGCCTGCGCGGCTGCGTGAAACAGATTGCCGGCGCGCGACGCTGGAGCCATCGTTGCGAACAGCTTCAAGATCAAATCGTTTCTTTTCTGCGCCAATGCATGGACAGTGAAGCCGAAAAACCCGGTTGCGCGCTCGTTGTTGAATAGTTTTTAATTTTGAATTTTTAGTTTTAAGTTGAAGCTAGTTGCAACCGCGCGTGATGGTTTTTTAACTAAAAATTAAACACTTAAAATTAAAAACTTCATGAAGACTCTTTTCGAGAAAATCATCACCCGCGAAATCCCGGCGGCGATTGTTTATGAAGACGATCTCGTGCTCGCCTTTCGCGACATCCATCCCGCGGCACCTACGCACGTTTTGATTGTGCCAAAGAAGCCGATTCCGCGTATCGCCGAGGCGATGGCGGATGATCAAAAATTGCTCGGCCACTTGCTGCTCAAAGCCGCGGAAGTGGCGAAGAAGTTAGATTTGAAAAACGGCTACCGGCTTGTCATCAACAACGGCGCAGACGGCGGCGAAACCGTGCCGCACCTGCACGTCCACATCCTCGGTGGTCGCCACCTCGTGTGGCCGCCGGGTTGAATGCGCCTGCGCAAAAATTTTACCGCGAGTTTTCCCCGCCTAACTGAATGGTCATGCCTTCGCGCGCGGCCTCCACTTTTAATTTTCCGTTCTGCTTTTTCACCAGCGCGCGGGCGTGCTTGAGGAAGTTGTCAATTTTCCGGTCGTCGTGGTCGGGGTCGTGATGGAACAGCACGAGTGTTTTCACGCCGGCCTTGAGCGCGAAGGCCACGGAATCATCCACGCAGCCGTGGCCCCAGCCGAGGTGTTTTTTGTATTCCGCGCGGTCATATTGCGAATCGAGAATCAGCACGTCGGCGTCGCGCATGAACTCCAGCAGTTCCGGGTCGTCGCCGCCGTTGCGGATCTCGGTGTCGGGGAAAAAACCGATGACGCCGTCGGGCGCGAAGAGCCGGTAGCCCACGGTCATGCCAGGATGGTTGGCGCGATGTGCGCGCACCAGAAAATCGCCGATGCTGAAATTAAAATCCGTGAGCTCCTCCATTTCGATATTGCTGGGCAGCTCGGCGAACGGCACAGGAAAATAAGGGCTTTCCATCTGGCCGGTCACGGCGGCGGCGAGACTTTTGCGCGTGCCTTCGCCGCCGAGGATGTGCAGCCGGCAGCGGGATTCATAAATCGGCGCAAAAAAGGGCAGCCCCTGGATGTGATCCCAATGCGTGTGCGAGAGGAGCAGAGACAGATTGAGCGGGCCGCGCTTGAATTCCGCCAGCAGCGCCTGACCGAGTTTGCGCAAGCCGGTGCCGCCGTCCAGAATGATGATGTCGCGACCGTGCCGGACTTCAACGCAGGTGGTGTTGCCGCCGTAACGAACGGTGTCCGCGCCGGGAGAAGGAATCGAACCGCGAACGCCCCAAAACTTGATGTGCGTGGCCGTCTTGATGGAAGCACTGTAACGCAGGTGCGCCAAAAACAAAATTGAAAAATCGCCGGGCGGGCTGGTTGCCCCCGCTGAACCGTGTTTGGCGTAGGCGGCAAGTCGGCGTCCACCTTGAGTCAACGGCGGCCATCTTTGTGGTTCGCCCACCTAACAGTGGAGAAGCAGATAAAATCGGTCTTCAAACTTTTGCGAATGAGCTTGCCCCGAACTCAAATCGCAAAAAATACCTGCCGCTGGGAAGGTGGCGAAGCAGATTGACGCACGAAGTCTTTTACGAGAGCTTAATTCTTCCGGCATGCTTTTTGTTATTATTGTTATTATTTACCAATTTTTCATGGGAAAAATAAATTTTGGCGTCATGTTATATTTGGAAGTCGCCGCGACAGAAACCAAATAAAAACTTTTTTAGTGGTGCACCCACCAGGAGTTGAACCTGGAACCTTCTGATCCGTAGTTGTGTGAAATGACAGTTGTATCAAGTTGTGTTCCGTTGCGAGAAGCTGTAACAAACCTCACAAAGCCCTTTATTAATAATGGTATTATGCTATTGTTGGCCTCTGGATGAGACAACTGGATACAACTTTGGAAAATGGCAGAAGCGGCCAAGAAGTGGCCAAGATTTTGCCTGCTGATAACAAGCCCAAACGGACACTCCCGAAAACCCACAAGGATTTCTGGAAGGAGCGGTTGGAGCGGCGGTGCTATACCAACGAGGGGGAGCTTCACGAGGTCAACGAATATTCCATTCGTATTCAATACTTGGGTAAACGTAAGAGCATCGCTCTTGGCACCACCAACGCAGATGCGGCAGCGATCAAGGCCAAGGATTATTACCTGACATTTGTCGCCAAGGGGTGGGAGGAAGCAGAGCGAATTTTTAATCCGGCAATGATTATCATCCAAGGATGACCCATGCTTGGGTGATTTTCTGACCGATGTGGAAGCTAAAGCAGATCTCGAACCGAAAACATTCCGTAATTACTCTGGATATTTTCGTCGGATTGTGACTGACATTTTCAATGTTGGTGGCGGAAAGGCAAAATTCGATTACCGTCGCGGTGGAAACTTGAAATGGCGAGACCATGCAAACAACGTCAGGTTGGCGCTCATCACTCCCGATCGAATCAACAAATGGCGTTCGGACTACATTCGGAAATCCCAGCTCGCCCAGTTCGGTTCGCCTAAATTGTCGTTGTAATCAATGGCCTCGACGGTGCGCTGAATCAAATAATGGTCGTGGTTGTTGGTGTCGGTTGAAGCGCTGGAAGGATTGCCGAGTTGCATCTGAAGCGTGACATCAATCGTGGCGTGTGCTTGGAAGACGCCGAAAAACAGCGCAACCGTCAGCCATAAATGGAAAACTTTGAACATCAGCTCAGGACTTGGCGATGGGTTTTTAGCCACCGTTCTGCCACCAAATAATCCGGACACAAACGCTCCACTTCCAGCCAAAATTTATCGGAGTGGTTCATTTGCCTTCGATGTGCTAATTCATGCAAAATGATGTAGTCCTGAACAAAATGCGGTGTCTGAATCAATCGCCAGTTTAAGGAGATCGTCCCTTTTCTCGAACATGAACCCCATCTCGATTTTTGGTTCCTGACTGATACACGCGAAATTTCAATACGGTGGAGTGCTGCCAATTCCTGAACGCGCGCTGGAAGTTCTTGTTGAGCGAGTTTTCGAAGATGTTTTTGAATCGCGGGTCTCAAATTTAACGTCACATCAGGAGTAGTCAGCATTTCAGAACCAAAGCGAATCTTCCCAGCCTCAACCTCTATTTTTACCCGTTCACCCCTAAAATAAATTTCTGAACCAACTCTCCATTCAGTTGCAATTTTAGGTTGTGCTTCTAACCGTTGAATTTGTTGTTCAAGCCAGCCGATGTTTCTTAAAGCAAATTCCGTGGCAGCTTTAATCGAACCTCTGCGTGGAACCGTGACTCTAGCAACCCCATCCTGACGTAAGCGTAAAAGATAACGACGAGCGCGAGGATGATGCACGAACAGCAGCGGCACCAATTTTGAACCGACTTGAATTGAATCAGGCTTGGGTGCTGGTCTGAAAAGCAGGTCGAACATCACAATTAAAGAAGTGATTTAACCACGACTTGATGCAGCTGGTTTTTAATTTCCATTCGCTCCGGAATGATATTCTTTTTGACCAGAGTTTTCAGAACAGCATCAAGCCACTCACGAGACACTTCAATTGCGCCCAGTTCAAACACCGGATTTTCGCCCTCTTGAACTAGCCGATAATTTGAAAGCTTGATTTGAATGCTCTCGGCCTCTCCCTTCAAAACTAAATTCGCGCTAATGGTTTTGTTTTCTTTATCAATTTTCAGCCCAGTCATTTTGCCATACTTTTTTAGAAGACCATTGTTGATTTCGGCTCTGACTTTTTCGATTTGCGCTCCCCTCGGCAACATTCTGAAGAAAATAATTTTGACCGTATCTCCCAAACCACTGCCGAGGTTGAAGAAATCACTGAATCGCATCGGCCTAAATATGTGTTCAGTTCTGGTGAGCAGCAAGTTTTCAAAAAACACGATTGAGAGAGGTTTTTCTGTGGGTAACACCACATAGCTCGGCAAAGTTTTCCCGCCTACAGTCCTGTCAATGACTGCAATTTCGAATTTCCGGACTGATTATTTCGGCCTTAAAACAGGACAAAAACAACGGATTCTTGTGGTAGAGGATGAGTCTGACCTACGCCAGCTTAACGCCGAAGTGTTGATTGATGCTGGCTACCAAGTGGATGTTGCTGATGATGGGGCCACCGCTTGGGCTGCTTTGCAATTTTCCAAATACGATCTGCTGATCACCGACCAATTTATGCCAAAGCATTCTGGCGTCGAGTTGCTAAGGAATATTTATGCCGCGAAGATGACCGTGCCGATCATGATGACCACGGGGGTTTTACCTACTTGGGAATTTGTCTTACATCCTTGCTTGCTACCTGTGAAAATGCTGCTCAAGCCGTATTCATTCGAGAAATTGTTGGGCATGGTGAAAACTGTTCTGCAAACGACCGGCAGTGCCGGCGTTGAACTCTCGCCGGTTTACAAATCCCACATCGCGCGCGAATCCGCCATCAAGGTATGTATGAACAACCCCAAGAAATCTACCAATACCGAAACTGCCGTGAGCGTGATGAATGCCATCCAGCAGCGCCGCTCGGTGCGTGACTACACCTCCCAACCCATCGATCAAAGCGTAATTCATGCACTGCTGGATGCCGCCGTCCATGCTCCTTCCGGCTCCACTAAACTTGCAATATCCAGTAGGAGAACACCCCATAGCTAATTTTTATCTGGCATGTCAGGTTGTATAAATGAATATAACAAATCGGCTTTTAAGAATACTAGGGTTGTTGTTGATCAATGCGGCCATTGCGGTCTTTTTCAGCGGCTGTTCCACGCCCGATCAACACTCCTTCAATGCCGATTATAATGAAAACCTCCTGACCAAACCTGTGTATTTTATCGAGGACAGGGAAGCGACGAGTTTCACCGTCACAGTCAAGGAGGGCACGCGGTCAGACGGGCCAGAGCGCATCACTGACGTGAAAGCAGCCGCCTCGACCGTTGCCAAAGCTGAATGCCAAAAGCTCGGCTGGGAAAAATGGGACTTGAACTACATCGAAGATCACAATCGGGGATGGATGCATGTCGTGGTCGCGAAAGTCACGCGCCAATAAATGGAATGCTGTTTGGAAACCAAGCGGGAATAGCTGTGAAAACTAAAAATGTCCAATGGCTGTTTTGGGTTTTGGGGATTGGCCTTTTAATCACGTTCGTCGTCGGTGCAGCCGGTTGCACATGGGCCAGATTTGATTCTTAATGGCAAATCTCCATTCAATCCTTTTCCCGTAATACGATGGCTTTTGAGCGGGCAACATCCTATACCGCTCCAGCCCCATCTCGACGGAAGTCTGGGTGAATGACCGGCGTTTCAAATCCCATCAAAATCTGCTAACTTCACTGCATGGAAATCGATCTGACCGGTTTTACAACAGCCCAACAACGCGCGCTTTTCGATCTGTTAATTCTGGCCATGTATGCGGACGGCCATTTGACGACGTATGAAGATGAGCAGCTGCAGAAGTTGTTGGCGGGAATGGGATTTGTTGACGAGATTGATCGCCAACGTGAATTCGATGCAGCCGTAACCAGAATTAGACCCTGCATCCAATCCATCTACAAAGCCAAGACCCAAGCCATTTTATTAGCCGATGAATTTAATGATCGCGCACAACAGACGAAAGTATTGGCAGCGGTTCATCAAATCATGAGTTCTGATTTTAATGTGAGCACTTGGGAAAGCACGTTGTTGTCAGAACTGCGGATGAAGTTTAGGCTATAAAAACATGAAATCTTCCTATGAAATTGCGATGGAGCGTTTGAATAAAAATGCTCCAACCCCGAAAACGACACCGAAGCAGAAAAAAGAATTGGCTGAACTGGATTCACTGTATGCTGCCAAAATTGCTGAACGTGAAATTGCGTTAAGTCAAGAAATTGCTGAAGCCCGTGATGCTGAAAAAGCGGAAGTCTTGCGCGCTCAAGTCATTCAAGAGCGTAAGAAACTCCAGGCTGATTTGGAGGCGAAAAAGGAACAGGTGCGGAATGGGAAGGGCTGAAATAATGACTGGTGTGGGCGTAGCTATCCAACGACAGGTTGAATTTTCCATGTTAACCGGCACAACAATTCGCTCATTGGTGAGTCGTGATCTGGAATGTTCGCGTTGGGATCAGCGCCAAGTTGAAGAAGTTGTTCAATAGCCGGCCACTTTCCGCCAAGGCAAGCCCGCCTCAACAAATGGTTGATGTCATCTTTTGCCGGATCCACTTTCATTTTTTCAAGCATCTCGACCTGTCCATTCCAGGCAGCTTCTTCAAGTGCAGTCAAAACGATGGAATTTCCATCCTCATCATCAATATCTGGAACTGGGTTGCGCGGATCAGCTCCCGCCCATAACAAGAGGCAGACGGAACCAATATGATTTTCATCCACATGGTAGCGCAGGGCTAAATCCAGCTGTGGTTTCAAGCCGGTAATCTTGTCTTTGTATGACATGTAGATTCCAATAAACAGTCTGCAGGCACGTCTAAGGCCTTTTGCAAATGGACGTCCTGTTTCGGTATCAGCACCGTTATCCAGAAAATATCGAATCAGCTGTGGATTGCAGGTGTCACAAACCGATTCAAAATCTACCTTGTTCATCTGGGCACCGTATTTATGGCACAACAGAACGAGATCGAATCGCTTGTCGTTAACCGCCATATCAAGCAGATCGTTTTTAATTCGCTGATTTAACCCAGCCCGCAAGAAAACCTCGATCATGCTGTGAAAACCCAAGCGCATGGCCTCGTATATTGGGTTGAGTCTGTGCGTTTCTGTTGCCCCGTAATTTTTTCCTTCAGCAATCCATTTTTGAACTGCGAACAGCTTTCCGGCGCGAACAAGCGTCAGCAGTTCTTTGAGTTCATCCGGCAGTTTTTGAACCGTTCTCATACTAACAACAAAGAACTTGTCTGCCGAAAAATCGAGCGCATTTTTTTAGGGAAATTTTTGGCGCGAGGGCAATGGGAGGAAAAGAGACAGATTGTGAAGTGGTGAAACAAATATGTAATTCCTGGTCAACAGAAGTCGACTTTGTGGAAAAATATCTTCAAATCTGCTATCCGCGAACCTTCACGACAACCCAAGAAGTGGCCAAGCTAATTTGACAGGTTTTCAAGAAAACTCTAAACCCCTTGTAAAATATGGTGCACCCACCAGGAGTTGAACCTGGAACCTTCTGATCCGTAGTCAGACGCTCTATCCAATTGAGCTATGGGTGCAGCTAAAAGGGAACATATCCTATATTTCGATTTTGCCGAGCGCAAGATTTTTCAAAAGGGCGCACAGTTGCCCGCGCTCGACAAAACTCCGTTACTCCCACTCAATCGTCCCCGGCGGCTTGCTGGTGATGTCGAAGACGCAGCGGTTTACGCCCTTCACTTCGTTGATGATACGGCTCGCGAGTTTTTCCAGCAGGTCGTAAGGCAGCTTCACCCAGTCGGCGGTCATGCCGTCCTGCGATTCCACGGCACGAATCGCAATCGTGTAATCGTAAGTCCGTTCGTCGCCCATCACGCCCACGCTGCGCACGGGCAGCAACACGGCGAAGCTCTGCCAGATTTTGTAATACAGCCCGCTCAATTTCATTTCCTCAACGACGATGGCGTCGGCGTTGCGCAGAATCTCGCAGCGCGCCGGTGTGACTTCGCCAAGAATTCTTACGGCCAAACCTGGTCCGGGAAAAGGCTGCCGCCAGACGATGTCCTTCGGCACGCCGAGTTCTTCGCCGAGCAAACGGACTTCGTCTTTGAACAAATTTTTCAGCGGCTCGACTAATTTGAACTTCATCCCTTTCGGCAAACCACCGACGTTGTGGTGCGATTTGATGAGCGCGGCGGGATTGCCGGCGATCGGCACGGATTCGATCACGTCGGGATACAGCGTGCCTTGCGCGAGAAACTTGGCCTTGTTCGCCTTGCCCACGCGCTTCGTCGCGGCCTGAAACACGTCAATGAAAGTCTTGCCGATGATTTTGCGTTTGCGTTCCGGGTCGGTGACACCTTTGAGCTTGCCGAGAAATAGTCTCGTCGCGTCTTCGTATTGCAGCTTGATGTTGAAGCTGCGGGCGAAAACATTTTGCACCACTTCCGCCTCGCGCGCGCGGAGCAAACCGTTGTTGACGAAAATGCAGGTGAGCTGGTCGCCAATGGCCTTGTGCAGCAACGCCGCCGCTACGCTGGAATCCACGCCGCCGCTCAAGCCGAGCACGACGTGTTCCGTGCCGACCTGCGCACGGATTTCCTCGACGGCCTGATCAACGTAATTGCGCATCGTCCACGATTTGCCGCAGCCGCAGACGCCGTGGACAAAGTTGGAAATAATTTCCTTCCCGCGCGGCGTGTGGACGACTTCGGGATGGAATTGCAGACCGAAAAATTTCTTCGCGCGGTTTTCAATCGCCGCGAACTCGGAATTTTCCGTGACCGCGACCGGCTTGAATCCATTGGGAATTTTGGTTAGCTTGTCACCGTGCGAATTCCAAACTTGCAGCGACTTCGGCAATTTTGCGAACAGCGCGCAGGCAGAATCCCTCACCGTCAAAGTGCCTTTGCCGTATTCGCGTTTCTGGCCTTGCTCGACCTTGCCGCCGAGAAATTGCGCGAAGAGCTGCACCCCGAAACAAATGCCCAGCACCGGCGCGCCGAGTTCAAAAATCGTTTTGTCCGGCAGCGGCGCATCCGGTGCATAGACGCTCGACGGTCCGCCCGACAAAATGATGCCACTCGGCCGCATCGCGGCAATTTTCGCGGCGGGCGTGTTGAAATGGATGATGGTGGAATAGACGTTGCATTCGCGGACGCGCCGGGCGATGACCTGCGTGTATTGCGAGCCGAAATCGAGGATGACAATCTGTTCGTTCATTTTGAAAACAGAGGCGGATTCTCCGTTGCCGCCGGAGCTTTTGCGAGCGAAAATTGCGGATTATTTGGCCGCCGGCTCCGGGGCGGATTCCTGGCCGTAAAATTCCCTAAAGCATGTCGGGCAGAGGCTGTGGGAAAATTGCGCGGTGGAATGGGCGGTGATGTATTCCTCCAACTGCACCCAGTTGTTGTGCTTGTCGCGGATGCTTTTGCAATGGGAGCAGATTGGCAGGATGCCTTCGAGCAGCCGCACGCGATGCCGGAGTTGCCGAGTCTGCTTGCCCAACTGGTTGGTCAGCGCGGCCAGCAGCAGCAGCACGAAAAACCGCACCAGCGCAGCGGCCACCTCGTCCGCCGTGAAGGGCCGCTCGTCAAAAAAAAACTGGTGCGACAGTCGCGTGAGCGACAGGCCGACCGCGCAGATCATGGCGAACGGCAGGCTGCGGTTCCACGCCGCGAGCATCAGCGGGAAAATAAAAACGAACGGGAAAATTTTCAGCGGAATCAATTCCCAATCCACCGCCGCCAGCGCCAAGCACAGAAGAATAATGAACCAAGCGCGGCTCCAAAGGCCGCGCTCGAACACCGGCTGATCCGGCTGGCTGAAGGTGGGAATAGGCATGGTTATTGTTTCACCACTTTGATGGAACCGGCGGTTGCATCATAGACGATTTTGTAGCCGAACGGCGCTTCCGGAATTTTTCCGAGATAGTGCAACTCCACCATCTCATTCAGGTCTTTCGGCAGCCGCCCCTCGCCCGCCTGAAACTGCTGGATAGCTTGATTTACATAGGCCAAATCAATCTGCTTCTCCGAATACTTCTGCGCCTGCCCCACCGCGCTGATGTAGTTCAACGGCGCGTCCACCACATTGGAAACGGTATTGGCCGTGGTGCCGGGCTTGGAACTGTCACCGCAGCCTGCCGCCAGCAGCGCCACGCCGCCGCAAATGAAAAATAAATTGAAGGCTGTCATGTGTGCAAGTTACGCTGGTTCGGGCAAAAATGGAAACGGAATTTTCGCCCCGGAAAATCCTTTTTGTGCGCGGGCGAAGTCGGTTAAGGTGTTCCGGCATGGACGACTCGCCAAGATCCGCGCCGCGCTGGGGAAAAATTCAGGACTGGTCCGCCCGCCATCCATATTGGGCACTCACGCTGCTGACGGTTGCCGCGCTGCTGCCGTTTCTCACCAAGCCGTTCAACCTGGACGACCCCATTTTTATTTGGGCCGCACAACAAATCCAGCTTCACCCCGGAAATCCTTATGGTTTCTACGTCAACTGGTATGGAGCAACCGAGCCGATGTGGGCGGCCACGCAAAATCCGCCCCTGTTCTGCTACTACCTCGCGCTGGCGGCGGGAATTTTTGGCTTCAGCGAAATCGGGCTGCACACCGCGTGTCTGCTGCCGACCATCGCCGTGGTGCTGGGAACTTTCCGGCTGGCGCAAAAATTCTGCCGCTGGCCGATGTTCGCCGCGCTGGCCACTTTGTTCGCGCCGGTATTTCTCATTTCCAGCACCACCGTCATGTCCGATGTGCCGATGCTCGCTGGCTGGATTTGGGCGGTCGTGTTCTGGGTGGAAGGCATCCGGCAAAACAATTTTCGCAAGCTCGCGCTCGCCGGAATCTTGACGGCGCTGACCGTGCTGACCAAATACAACGGACTCTGCCTCCTGCCGCTGCTGGCCGCCTACGCCTGGCTGGAAAAAAAATCCGTTGGCCGCTGGAGTTTTTATTTGCTGATTCCGCTTTTGGCGTTGGGCGTCAGTGAATGGATCACCTACCAACTTTATGGTCAGGCGCACTTTCTCTACGCAAACCAATACTCCGCCGCCAACCAGGCGTTTCATGGCGGGGCGAAACTCTTCAAGGCGTTCATTGCGCTCACCTTCACCGGCGGCGGCTTTGCGCTGGCGCTGTTCTGCGCGCCCTTCCTGTGGAGTCGTCGGCAGCTGCTGCTATTGATTTTCGGCACGCTGCTTTGCGTGGCGCTGGCGTTCACCGCCGGCATGATGCCCGCATATTTTTCGTGGTTCACCGGCAACCTCCGCCTCGGCGTCGAAGCGGAAATTATTTTTTGGACAGTGGGCGGTGTGGGTGTGCTGGCGCTGGCCGCCGAAGAAATGTTAAAAAAGCGCGACACCGACTCCTGGCTGCTGGCCTTGTGGGTGCTGGGAACTTTTGCCTTCGGCGCTTTTGTTTATTGGATGGTCAACGGCCGCACGCTTTTGCCAATGGCTCCCGCCGTGGCCATTTTGCTGGCTCGTCGGCTGGAGCAAAACCGTGAGTCGCTGTCCGCCGGGATAAAAATTTCCCTCGTCGCCTCTGCGGCCTTGAGCCTGCTCGTGGCGCAGGCCGATTTCCAGCTTGCCACCGCCGACCGCAAGGGCGCGGAGGAAATTTGCGCCAAATACGCCGCCCATCCCGGCAAAATCTGGTTCGAAGGACACTGGGGATTTCAATACTACATGCAATCACTCGGAGCCTGGCCGGTGGACATCTATAATTCTCAATTGCATCCCGGCGACATTCTCGTCCTCGGCTTTTCCAACGCAAGCGTCTGGCCGCCCACGACCGAACAGGCCGCAATGTTGGAATTATTTATTGAGCCGGCTGGCGCGTGGCTTACCACATTCAACCACGATGCGGGTGCCGGCTTTTACTCGCAAAACTTCGGACCGCTGCCATTTTTTGTCGGTGTTATCCCGCCGGAAAAATTCGCTGCCTACATTTGCAGGCAGCCGGCGGAACAGCCGCATTGAAACAGCAGGCGAGTTCGCGTTACAGCTTGACCAGTTCGCGCGCCTGCCGGATCAAATTTAAATCCTCCGCCAGATTGCCGAAACGCAAATTTGGCAGGCCGCTTTGTTGTTGCCCCAATAATTCACCCGGCCCGCGCAGTTTCAAATCCGCCTCGGCGATTTTGAAACCGTCATTCGTCTCTTCCAGAATTTTCAGCCGCGCTTGTGCCTCCTTATGTTCCGCGTCGGAAACCAAAATGCAAAAACTCTCATGCGCGCCGCGCCCGATGCGCCCGCGCAACTGATGCAACTGCGCCAGTCCGAAATGCTCCGCGTTTTCGATGAGCATCACCGTGGCGTTCGGCACGTCCACGCCGACTTCAATCAGCGAAGTCGCGACCAGCGCCTTGATTTCATTCGCACGAAAAGCCGTCATCACTTTTTCCTTTTCCGCCGGCTTGATACGCCCGTGCAGCAAGCCGACTTTGAATCCAGTCAGCGCTTTCTCTACATTCGTAAATTCTTTGGTCACCGCTTTGATGTCTTTGTCCGTGTCCGCAACGTCCACGCGCGGATAAACAATGTAAGCCTGTTGTCCGGCAGAAATTTTTTCGCGGATGAAATCAAAAACCTTGGGCAACTTTTCCGTCGTGCGCACAAAGGTTTTTATCGTGCCGCGTCCGCCGGGCAATTCATCAATCACTGAAACATCCAAGTCGCCGTAAAGCGTCAGGCCGAGCGTGCGCGGAATCGGCGTCGCTGTCATCACGAGCAGATGCGGATAATTTCCTTTGCGCACCAGCGTTTCGCGCTGCGTCACGCCAAACTTGTGCTGCTCGTCAATGATGACCAGACCGAGCATCGGCAAATCAAACCCCGCCGTAAACAGCGCGTGCGTGCCGATGAACAAGGTTGAAGGTTGCCGGTTAAAATTTGCCAGTTTGCCGCGCTGCACAGCGTCTGGCGTCGGTTGAAAAGTTTTTCGGCTGCCCGTTTGCAATTCAATTTTGATTCCCAGTGGTTCAAACCATTTGGAAAAATTCCGGAAGTGCTGCTCCGCTAGAATTTCTGTTGGCGCCATCAGCGCGACGTTGAAGCCGCTTTCGATCGCCATCAACGCGCTGCACGCCGCGACCGCTGTTTTTCCAGAGCCAACATCGCCTTGCAAAAGACGTCGCATCGGATGCGCGCCGCCCATATCCGCGCGGATTTCTTTCAACACATTCGTCTGTGCCGCCGTGAGTTTGAAACCAAGTTGCGCGAGAAATGGTTTCATCAAACGATTGTCGCCACCGCACGGCAGCGCCTTTGACAACGCCTCAAACTTTTTGCGACGCGACTGGATTTGAAATTGCAACGCCGCAAATTCATCCAACGCCAGCCGCTGCCGCGCAAATTCCACGTCCGTCAATTCATTCGGGAAATGAATCATGCGCACCGCGTTTGCGCGCGCCGGAAATAGTTTCAAATCCAGTTTGATGTCCGGCTCGGCGATCTCGTTTTCAAATTTTTCCAGCGCGCGCCAGATGAGCGAGCGCAGCACGCGCGCCGTCAAACCTTCCGTCAGCGGATGCACCGGGACGATGCGGTTGACGTGGACAAATTCATCGTCGCCGGCCTCGACCAGCTCCGTTTCGGGATGCGTGAAAACGCGTGGTTTTTTCTCGTCATCCAATTTGCCGTAGATGAGAAACTCGCGGCCGACGGCATACCAGTCCGGCATCCACGCCTGCGCCTGCCACCAGCGGCCATGCAATCGCGCCGTGCCATCGTCAAACACGCACTCAAACATGGTGCGCGATCCGCCGCGAAAGCGTTTGAGGCCGGCGGCGATAATTTCCCCGCGCACCGTGGCCGGCTCGCTCAATTTTAATTCGCGGATAGGTAGAAATTTCCGGCGGTCTTCGTAACGAAGTGGCGCGTGTAGCAGTAAATCTTCGACGGTGAAAATTTTCAGTCGCGCCAATAGTTTTGCGCGTTCCTCGCCCACGCCCCATACGGAAGCGACCGGCGCAGCGAGCGGCGAAACTGGTTTTTCAGGCGGCAGATTCACTGATAATGCGGCGGCTTCTGGTTGTTCGACTGGATGCGTTCCAGCTCCAGCGTTTCCATCGCGCGCGATTGGCGCTGCACTTCCTTTTTCAAACGATCCAGCAACTTGCCTTGCTCGATGACCACCGCGTTGAGCTGCTCGACTTGATGTTCGAGGTGCGCGAGGTTGGATTCCAGTTTTTCAGTGCGCCGGGAATTTTCGTCTGCCATGCAATGATTTTGCCCGCGTCGCCGCCGGAAGTCGAGACGGTGAATGACTTGGTAGGGAAGGCGCGCTGCGCCGTCCCCAGCGCCGAGCGCAGCGTCAGGCGATGGAAAACGAACAACATAGAAACGTGTGCTTAACCACGCGCGTTCCGCCCTGCGCTCCGCTGCGGGCGGGGACAGCGCAGCGCGCTGTCCCTACCATTTCAGGTCAGGACACTGCTAATGACTTGGCGTTGCGTCGCGACCGGATTTGCGAAACAATTCCCACGCAAAATGTCGCGCAAGATTTCAGATCAAAAGACCGCCGCCAACGTGATGATTCTCGGCGTCGGTTCTTTCGCGCACAGCCTCGGCGGCGCGCTGGCCGACGCGGGCGCGAGTGTCTCGACGTATCTCACGCGCAATTACGGCCACTTTTCACCGTCACTCGTCGGCAAAACTTTTTCGCGTGACACATTTCCAAGTCCAGTGCCGCTGGTGCGCGAAAATAAAATTGATGTGGTCATTCCGCAGTCCATTGATTGGGCGTTGCAACCGTGGGCGAATGATTTATTTAAATCTGGCGTTGGTATTTTTTCGCCAACCGGCGAAGCGATGCGCATCGAGCGCGAACGCGATTTTGCGCGTGAGCTGTGTGCGAAGTTCAAAATTCCGTTTCCCAAATCCTTCGTCGCCTCAAATCGAATCGAAGCCGAAAAAATTCTCGCGGAAAATCCGCAGCCGTTCGTCATCAAGAATCCGCTCTGCTCGCCGACGAGTCCGATCCACACGATTTTGTGCGAGACGGTCGCGGACACGCGCGCGTGGCTGCGGCACGTCAATTATGCCGAGGGCGTTTTCTTGCAGGAATATCTCGGACGTGCCGAGGCCGGGCACATCGCGCTCGTCAGCGGCGGTGAAATCCATTCGCTCGTCACGAATCAGGAATACAAATACGCCTTCAACGGCAACATGGGTATCGTCGCCGGCGCTCCGCTTGGCGGGCTTGTCGAGCGCGATGAGAATGACAAATATGGCCTCGCGCGCGAATTGATTCACCCATTGAAACCGTGGCTCCGCGCGGTGAATTACCATGGACCGCTGCAAGTCACTGCCATCAAGCGCGGCGGCAAATGGCACGTCATCGAATACAACATCCGCATCGGCGTCACCTCCGGCCCGATGATTCTGCGGATGCTGAAAAATCCGGCAGAAATAATTTTGGCTACGGCGCGGAATGAAAAATTAAAATTGGCGTTCAACGAAAAATTAAATTTCGGCTGTTCGCTCACGCTGGCCGGTTACGGTTATCCTTTCACGCAGGTGCGCGGACCGCAATTGCCGCTGGAAGTAGACGGTAAATTCAATTGTGACGTCTGGTGGAATGAAGTCGCGAGCAGTGCGGGCGGCGATTTGATTTCCACCGGCCACCGCATTGCGGATGTGATTGCGCTCGCGCCAAATTTGAAAACCGCCATTGCCAGGGCTTACGCGAACATCCGTAAAATCCGCGTCGTCGGTAGCTATTTCCGCACGGATGTCGGCCAAAGTTTGTGGCCGCCGGGCACGGTTTGAAAATCTGTGTTCATCCGTGAGCATCCGTGGTTAAATTTATTCGTCCGATGAAATTAGATTCTGAAAATTTTCCGTTGCGACCAGCTTGGACCGAGATTGATCTCGGCAAATTACGCCGCAATCTTCAATTGATTCGGGGCGATTTGCCCAAACACGTTCGCTTGATGGCTGTCGTGAAAGACGAAGCTTACGGCCACGGCGCGCTCGATGTGGCGCGCGTCGCGGTCGAGGAAGGCGCGTGGGGTTTCGGCTTGAGCACACTTGAAGAAGCGATGCACTTGCGCGAAGGCGGCATCACCGCGCCGTTGTTGCTGCTCGGCGAACGTCAGGAGGCCGAACTTGAATGGTGTGTGGCACATGATTTGACGGTGTGCGTGAACGAGCCGCACACGGTCCGCAAGCTCGCAAAAGTTGCGGCGGAATTTGGGAAGCAGGTTCCGGTGCACGTCAAAATTCACACCGGCATGAGCCGTTACGGCGTGCGTTGGGACGAGGCCTTGCCGCTCATCGAAAAAATTCTCGCAGAGAAAGCATTGTCGCTTGAAGGCGTGATGACGCATTTTTCACAATCGGATGAAACAGATAAAACCTTTGCCAATCTTCAGTTTTCGCGCTTTCAGGAAATACTAAAATCACTGGAACAAAAGAAAGTTTCCGTAAAAATCCGTCACGCCTGCAACAGTGGTGGTTTTCTGGATTTGCCGCACGCGCATCTGGACATGGTGCGCACGGGCATTTTGCTTTACGGCGTTTTTCCGTCGCAAGTTTGTCGCCAGATTCCCGGCATCGAACCGGTGATGTCGGTGAAGGCAAAAATTGCCGCGATCCAAAAATTGAAGCCGGGCGAAGTCGTGGGTTACGGCATGCGCTACACAGCAAAAACGGAACGGCGCATCGCGATTTTGCCGATTGGTTACGGCGATGGTTTTCCGCGCGTGCGCAACGAAGGCTGCGCGCTCATCCACGGCCAGCGCGCGCCGCTGCTCGGCGGCATCGCGATGGATGCGCTGATGGTGGATATCACGGACATTCCGCAGGCGCAGATGTGGGATGAAGCCGTGTTGATGGGTAAACAGGGCGGCGATGAAATCACCGTGCGCGATATTGCGAAGCTCAAAAATTCCGTGACTTACGACGTGCTGACGAACTGGCGGTTGCGGTTGCGACGCAAATCGGTAAATGGTCGCGCTTCGCTGGCGAAAACTGAATTGGAAACTGCGCCGACAAAATGAAACTCCTTTTTTCCGAACAGAATTCCGATTACGACAATTACCAGTTTCCCTACGCGGTGTGGGCCTTGCCGGAAGACGGCGAGACGCCGGCGGATATTTTTAATGCGGGTTTTCTGCCGTCGTCGCGTTATCTGGATCGATTTTATTTGTGTCGGCAAGTGCGTGTCAACTTGGCGAAGTTCAAGCCTTCGTCCGAGAACCGCCGGATTTTGCGCAAAGGCGCAGGCATTGAAGTGAAATTAGTGACGCGCGAGAAATTTGATTACACACCGGAGCGTCGCGCTTTTTTCAAAACGTATGCGGACATCAAATTCGGCAAGGATGTGATGAGTTACGAGCGGTTGGATGCGTTGTTTGATGCGCCCATCATTTCACACTTGCTGGTGTTCATGGATGTGGAAACGAGTAAGGAAATCGGGGTGGCGACTTTGTATCTCGAAGGCAAGTCGCTCGCGTTTTATTACTACGCATTTTACGACCTGAATTATTACGCGCGCAATCTCGGCATGTTCATGATGACCTCGGCGGTGGCGTTATTTGCGGAGCGCGGAGCAAAAAATCTTTATCTCGGAACTTGTTACTCGGACAGCGCGCTTTACAAAACGCAGTTCGCGGGCGCGGAATTTTTCAATGGCTTTCGCTGGTCGGCCGACTTGAAGGAACTGAAATACATTTTGCATCGCGATCAAAAAGATTTGCGTCAACATCTGCTGGAGACGGAGGAATACCGCGAATTGTTCTACGCTGGGAAACTCGAAAAGCTCACCACTTCCGGCGGTTTCAGCGTGAAACTTTCGGCTTGTTGAAATCGGAAGCCAGCATGGGTTGGTCGCGCGTGGCTTCGTCGTGTGTTTGCGCTACCCACCAGCCAGCCAGTGCTACGACCACGCCGCCAAGCAAATCCACGAAGTAATGGAAGCGCAGATAAAGCGTGGAAAACCAAAGAATCACACAAGGCAGCAGATACCACCAGAATCGGTGGCGCGCATGCTGCCAGTCGAACAGCAGCAGAAACAGCGTCGCCGAAACGTGAACGCTGGGAAAAACATCTAGGGCATTGCTACCAGCGTTAACCGGCGGCAGCAGCCAGTCGAGCAGCCATGGACCATGCAAAGGCGTGGTAAAGTTCAGACAGCGCCACGGCCCGCCGGCGGGCAGCACCGTGTAGCCCATGAACGCCAGACCATACATCGTGAACAAGCCGACGATGCATTTGCGGAACAGACGTAAATTCTCAAGGCAATAACGGCCCGGCACGGCAACAAGATAGTAGAAGAAAAAAACATAGCACGCCATGGCCACATCCTCCGCCCACGGGCGCAACCATTTTTCCCACGCCACGGCAGGCGTTTCGCCAAGCAGGGCGCGGTCATAGTTCAGCAGCAAAGCATCCACTTTGCCATTGCCCAGCAAGGGAATCGCCGCGCCCATCGCATAGAAACTGATGCCCATCGAGGCCGGATAAAACAACAGCCGCACCCGCCAGCACCACGGCGTCGAGTTGCGTTCCGCCCAGAAAAAAACGGCGATGCCTGCAAGCCAGCAACCAAAAAAAACCAGCGACCATGTCGCGGCCGCACCACCATGAACGAGCAGCCGCAATCCGGTCAAAAACAAAAACGCGCCAAAAATCCATTCATGCGGCAGCACCGCGACCAGTCGGCTTTGCCAGATTTTTTTTTACCGACTATCCAACTATTCATCACTATCTGTCTTGCTCTGTAAGTTTGAATTTAGGCCGATGTCAGCGCGGGCAGATTTCCCGCACCGAAATCTTCGTCAAGTCTGCCACCGTCCAGTCGGCGCCGCAGGGTTTTAATTCTTCCAACTTCGAGCCGCCCGTTGCGACGGCCAAAGTTTTTGCGCCGATGAATTTTCCGCAGCGCACATCAAACGGTGTGTCGCCGATGACGACGATTTCCTGCGGCTGCAAATCTTTCCCCAGCACGCGACGACCGCGTTCGAGCGCGGCAACGGCGATGTGATTGCGGTCTTCATGGTCGTCCGCAAATCCGCCCATGACAAAAAAATCCCAGAGGCCGAACGCGCGTAATTTTATTTCCGCGCCGAGTTGAATGTTGCCGGTGAGCAGACCGAGCAGTGGCGGATTGGGCAGATTTTGCAGTTCGCGAATGAATTCAAAAATGCCGAGACACGCGTGACCGGTGCTGTGCGCGAGAATGTGGTCGAGCCAGAAAACATAGCGCGCAAAAAATTGACGGAAGTGCGCGGGCGATTCGTCGAGACCGTGGATTTTGAAAAATTCGCGCACGAGGCTTACGTCCGTGCGACCGGCAAACTTCATTTTTTCCGAGCCGTGGTGCAGGTCGAATTCCGTGGCAAAGGTTTTAGCAAACGCCTTTGTGCCCGCGTGTCCGGTGTGAACCAGCGTGCCGTCAATGTCGAACAAAACTAACCGAATCATGCGCGCGCAAGTTAGCAGAGAAATTCCGCGCGGCGAGAAATTTGATTGGGGAACTGGGTTCCACGCCAACTCGCGAAAGGCGCCAAGTTGAATAAATTTTTCACCCGTCACTTTTCCAGCAGGCGATAAAATTTTCCGGGCGGGGTCGGGTTGAACCCGTTGGTCACGGTGAAGGTGAGGCTGCTGCTGGCGGCGGTGTTGGTGGCTGGCAGGGTTGTCCAGTTTGTCACCGACGCAGTCAGGTTCGTGTTCATCAGCACAGTGAAGACGCCGCCGGTGATGCAGTTGCCCACGTTGAAAATGAGATTTGTGCCGGCGAGGGTAAGGCTGTTGATAATCGGCGCGGGCACGGGAATCGTGTAGTCGGCCACGACGGGCAAATGGTCACTGGCGTTGATGAGGTCGAGGTAGAGCTGCGCGGCGCTGATGAAAACCGGGCCGTTGGTGACGAGATTGTTGTTAAGCGAAGTGTTGGAACCGGAATTTAAGTTGCCGTGAAATGGCGTCGAGCCGTTGTTGCCGAAGGCGTGAAAGGTTCCGGTCACGAGCGCCAGTCCGCCGGGCGTGCCGTAATAAACATTCGTCGTCATCATCTGGTAATCGTCGCGGTATTGGAGATTGACGGCGGATTCCGTGAGGTTCGCCGGGGCGGTGCTGCTGTCAAAATTGGTCGTGAGGCTGCGTGTAATATTGAGCGGGTCAAGCAACTGGTTCGTGCCGGGCGCGGTGAGCGTGGCATACATCGGCTCGCTGGCGTCGCCGGTGTTGAAATCACCGACATGTAAAATGCGCGCGGTCGGTGGCAGCGTGGCAGTGTGGTTGCGGACAATGATGGCTTCGTTATTGCGGGAGTTCGTGACACCGGCAGTGGAAGCCGCGCCGGATTTATAATGGCTCACATAAACATAAAAAATGTTGGCGGCGTTGGTCGCCACGCCCGCCGGGGCGAACTGATAACGCATCACCTCGCGATACTCGCCGCTGCTAGAACCAAGCTGACTTGTGCCACCGGGCGGATCCACCGGCACGGAGGCGAGCAGTTGCAATGTTCTCGTGTTATAGACCAGCGCGTTCGGGCCGTCGCCGAACGTCGGGTCGCCAAATTGCTCCGTCGCCTGATAAGTGCTGTTGGAATACATCCCCGCTACGCCATAAAATAAATTCAGCCCGTTCACAATTGGCGTGACGGTGACGGGATTGGTCGTCGTTTCCTCCAAAGCCAAAATGTCAATCGGCTGCGCGTTGCCGTTCAAAAGCTCCTCGCCAATGCCTTCGAGCACGCCGCCGACCTGAAAATTATTCGTCGCGCTTGGCGGCGCAATCAAACCGGGCAGCGGCGGCCCGACGGACGGCCACGTTGGATAAATGGTGTTGGTGACGTCCGCCGCGATGTTGTAAGCGACGATGCGCAAAATTTTGGCCTGCGTCGCGACAACCGGCGCAGTGACCGCCGCCGGATTAACGGTGAGCGTCGCGGTCTGGCTGTTTGTTGAACCGGCGACGTTGGTGACGGTCACGAAATAAGTGATACCATTTAAATTGGTCGTGACGCTCGTGAGCGTGAATGAACTGTTCGTCGCTCCTGCCACCGCGACGCTGTTCGACTTCCATTGGTAACTCAAGGGCGAAGTTCCGCTCGCGACCACCGTGAAGGTGACGGTGTCGCCCACATTGTTCGTCGAGCTTTGCGGCTGCGTGGTGATGCCCGGAGCATTCGTTTGCGTCGGTTGATTGGTGGTGGATTGGAAACTGACGGTCAAATCATCCACGGCAATCCCTGCGTCGCTGCCGCTGTCGTCAACGTCGCGCCAGCGCAAAAAAATTTCCTGCCCCGGCTGCACCACCGCGCCGGTCAGGACGATGGGCATGAAAATCTGTCGGTTCGCCGCCGCGTTGCCGTCAATCGCCGAGCCGCCAGCGATGCTTGGCGAATTGAAATTCAGCGCGGTAAAATTCGACCACGTCTGGGAATTGCCCGCGTCCGCATTCGTGAGCGGCTGGCTGGAAATCTGATACGAAAACGCCAGCGTGTTTGTCACCGTGTTGGCGTTGCGCCATTGCTCGCCAGTGTAGGAAACCGTGATGTTCGTTTGCGCGGATGCCGTATCGTTGGTGAAGCGCACGCCATAGGCGAAATTCCCCGGCGTGCTGGAAGCCACCGAACCGAGTGCGCGATCGGTGATGCCGTTGGCGTCATTGGTTCCAAAATTGTAAATCGCGCCCGTGCCGCTCGTGCCCGCACCAGCGGTGTAATTTGTGACATTGTTGGGCGCCACGCTTTTTGAAACATACCAGCCGGGCAGCTTGCCATTGTCTGTCCAACTTGGGCTGCCGTTGGTCCCCAGCGAATCAAAATTCTGCGAATACCTTCCGCCGCTCATTAAAACCTGCGCGTCAGCCTCGCCCATAAAAATAAGCGCGGCGGCGAACAAAATGGAAATCAAATGTCTCATCCGTGAATGAGTTTGAACTAACGCCGCTCATTGTAGCACGGCTGCGAAAATTTTTCCTCCAACAATTGGGTCACATGATGGCGAAGGTCGGCGTCTGGCAAAAACTCCGTCCAAGCCACCGCAAAAGATTTTTCCGCCACGCCGCGCATCGCCGCTGCAAAATCCGCCCGCGTGCGTGCCACCGGCGGTTGCACCGAGCCTTGGATTAGCAGCCCCGATTTGTTTCTGCGCTGCGCCGCGCCCGCGATTTTTTTGCCGTGCCAGAGCAAATCAAATTTTTCATGGCCGACAAAACATTGGCCGGGCAACGTTTTTTTGCAGCAGGGCGCATGTTCGGTTTCAATTTTTAATTCTGCAAACGCCAGACGCAGCCAGTCGTGGATGCGCCGGTAACTTTCTTCCGCCTTGAGCGAATGCCATTCGTGGCCGGGTGGAAAAATGGCGCTGTAAGTCCAGTCTGCGTCATGCGGCACGATGCCGCCGCCGGTCGGACGCCGGATGAGCGGGCGCAAATGCACCGTGCGCTCGACCTCGGAAAATTTCTGGAAATAGCCGAAGGTTGCCGCCGGTTCCGTCCAGCCGTAAAAACGCAGGACGGGTTTTTGCAGGCGCGGCATCGCTGCGAGTAACGCCTCGTCCAGCGCCATATTGAACGCAGCGGCGCATTGGCCGGAGTTGAGCAGGAGCCAAGAATTCATCGCTACCGCAGAGTAACCCGGAAAAATTCCCGCGAGGCAAGTTTAACGCGATTCAATTTTAGGTTGAAAATTTCGGAGCCGTGCACGCCGGGTGATTCCGCGAATAACCTATTTTTTCCCGTGCTCACGGATGACGGCGAGCATGGCTTCGGCGGTCGGGGATTTTTCGAGCGCTTCGCGAAAATCCGCCTTGTGCAGCAGTTTCGCGATGTTGGCGAGCGTGTGGAGATGTTTCTGGAATTGACCTTGTGGGACGAGAAAGAGCATGACGAGCTTCACCGGCTGATTGTCGAGCGCATCGAAATTGACACCTTTGGGCGAGCGACCGAGTGCGCCGACGACTTCAAAAATCAAATCCGTGGAAGCGTGCGGAATGCCGATGCCGAAGCCGATGCCGGTGGACATTGAGGTTTCGCGTTTTTTTACGGCCGCGGTGACAGCGTCGCGGTCGGCGGCCTGAATCTTGCCGGTGGCAACGAGATTGCCAATGAGTTCGTCAATGGCTTCCCAGCGGTTCGTTGCTTTAAGTTCGGGCACGATTTGTTCGCGTCCCAAGATGTCGGCTAAATCCATAACTACCGTGAGGATGAATCCAAAGGCCGCTGCATTTCAAGTCCGAATTACTGACAAATTTTGGCGCGTTCAGAATAATTGGTGCAGCCACGCGAAAACTTTGCCGGTTTCGTTGCACCACAGACTGAAGATTTTGAAGATTCCGGGTGACTGCGTGAGCAGCGGAGCGCCAAATAACAGCACACAGACGTTGCCGAGGAAAATTACCACTGCGGAAAATAAATAACCCTGCCCCGTGATGTCCGATTGCCGCGTCTGCAAAACGTGGAACGTAAGTGTGACATGAAACGCATACGCCGCGCCGACACACAAATGAAACCAGACGAGATAGCTGTGCCAGTTCCATATAAAATTTCCGAGCGCGAACACGCAGACGACCAGCACGACATACAGCGGGAAAAAATACGGCGCGAGCGCGATGATAAAATTGGTTTTGGAAATGACGACGTGGCCGCCGGACGACGTGACTTTCATTTTTTTGACTTCGCCGCCGAACAGCCACGTCCACAGCGCATGCGTCAGTTCGTGGCCGAAGACGTAAACCCACATCGGCTTGGGCAACAAACAAAAAATCACCAGCCAGCATGCCGCGCCGCCAGCAATGGGAACCCAAGTGGTGTCCGCGCTACCGCAGGCTTGCAGCACTTTTAACAAAGCCATTCCCGCGCCCGCGCAGACGGGCAGCAGCAAAATTGCGATTAGAAATTTAATCCACTTCGGCACGCGGACAGATTAGCCACAGAGACACAGAGCGCACAGAGGAAAAAATTTCGGTCTCTCTGAACTCTGTGTCTCTGTGGCGAAACTTTGGACTTTGAACTTTCCGCTTTCGACTTAAAATCCGCGCCATGACAAAAGATGAAGCGTTGCAGATTTTCCGCGATTCAGGTGCGTTGCTCGAAGGCCATTTTGTTTTGCGCAGCGGCTTGCACAGCCGCCAGTTTTTCCAATGCGCGCTCGCGCTCCAGCAAATGCCGGTCGTGGAAAAACTCGGTGCGGCGCTGGCGGCCAAATTAAAACCGCTCGGCGCGGTCACGGTAGTGGCGCCCGCGATGGGCGGACTCGTCATCGGTCAGGAAGTCGCGCGGCAGCTCGGCTTGCGTTTCATTTTTGTGGAGAAGGAAGATGGCAAACTTGTGCTGCGGCGCGGCTTCAAGATTGCGGCCGGTGAAAAAATTCTCGTTGTGGAAGATGTCGTCACGAAAGGTGGCCGCGTGCAAGAGACGCTGGATATTGTCCGCGCGCACGGCGGCAATGTCGTCGGCGTCGCGATGGTGGTGGATCGCTCCAACGGCGCGGTGAATTTCGGAATGTCATTTGTTAGCTTGATTTCATTGCAGGTTGAAACGTTTGACCCAAACAATCTGCCGCCGGATCTCGCTAAAATTCCCGCTGTCAAACCGGGCAGTAAATAAACTATAACGCCAAGTGCCGTCTCGATCTTCCGTCCAACTGCGCCATAAATTCTGTGCCAGTCGGCGCGCGACTGTGCCATGATGCGCTTCTGGCACAGTTTAGGCGCTGTGTTGTTGGAAGCTAAATCTTCAATTCCCCTTTATTCCCAATCATTCCGTGAGTTTCTTCGGATTTGGCACGCTTCGGCACTGTTATTGCGTTAAAACTGCCAGCAGTTAAACCAGTAAACAATTTTACACACACAATTTTATGGCAAAAGTATTAGGCATTGATTTAGGCACCACGAACTCCTGCATGGCGGTCATGGACAGCGGCGAACCGCTCGTGCTCGAAAATTCCGAGGGCAAACGCACGACGCCGTCGGTCGTCGCGTTCACGAAATCCGGCGAGCGCGTGATCGGCGACGCGGCGAAGCGCCAGGCCGTCACCAATTCGCGCAACACGGTTTATTCCGTGAAACGTTTTATGGGCCGCAAGTTTGACGAAGTCGGCGAAGAAATCAAACGCGTGCCTTACAAGGTGGTCAAAGGCTCGAACGGCGACGCCGCGATTGAGGTCGAAGTGAACGGCAAGCCGAAGCAATTCTCGCCGCAGGAAATTTCCGCGATGATTCTTTCCAAATTGAAAGCCGACGCTGAAACGCGTCTCGGCGAAAAGATCACGCAAGCTGTCATCACCGTTCCGGCTTATTTCAACGACTCGCAACGTCAGGCGACGAAAGACGCCGGCAAGATCGCCGGTCTCGAAGTTCTGCGCATAATCAATGAGCCGACGGCGGCGTCGCTCGCTTACGGTCTCGACAAGAAGAAGGACGAGAAGATCGCCGTTTACGATTTGGGCGGCGGCACGTTTGATATTTCCGTTCTCGAAATCGGCGACGGCGTGTTTGAAGTGAAGGCCACGAACGGCGACACGCATCTCGGCGGTGACGATTGGGACAATACTTTGATGGATTGGATTCTCGATGAATTCAAACGCGAGTATAACATGGATCTCCGCAAGCAGCCCGACGCGCTCCAGCGCATCAAGGAAGAAGCGGAAAAAGCCAAGATCGCACTTTCCAGCTCGCAGACTTACGATATCAATCTGCCGTTCATCACGGCGGACGCGACCGGGCCGAAGCACATCCAAAAAACTTTGACCCGCGCGAAGATGGAGCAGCTTACCGACAAACTTTTTGAACGCACCATCGGGCCGGTGAAAGCCTGCTTGAAAGACGCGGGCATCGAGGCGTCGAAGATTGACGAACTCGTGCTCGTCGGCGGCATGACGCGCATGCCGCGCGTCGTCGAAGTCGCCCGCTCGCTCGTCAACAAACCGCCGCATCAAGGCGTGAATCCCGACGAAGTCGTCGCCATCGGCGCCGGCATTCAAGGCGGCGTGCTCAAGGGCGAAGTCAAAGACGTTTTGCTGCTCGACGTGACGCCGTTGTCGCTCGGCATCGAGACGCTCGGCGGCGTGTTCACGAAATTGATCGAGCGCAACACCACGATTCCCGCGCGCAAATCGGAAATTTTTTCCACCGCGAGCGACAATCAGCCCGGAGTTGAAATTCATGTTCTCCAGGGCGAACGGCAATTTTCCAAAGACAACAAAACCATCGGCCGTTTCAATCTCGCTGACATTCCGCCCGCGCCGCGCGGCGTGCCGCAGATCGAAGTGACCTTCGATATTGACGCCAACGGCATTTTGCACGTCGGCGCGAAAGACCTCGGCACGGGCAAGGAACAGAAAATTTCCATCACGGCCAGCAGCGGTCTCTCGAAGGACGAAGTCGAGAAGATGCGCAAGGACGCCGAGGCCCATGCCGACGACGACAAGGCCAAGCTCGAGGAAATCCAGACGCGCAACGAGGCGGACAACTCCGTTTATCGCACCGAGAAACTGCTCAAGGACAACGCGGACAAACTGTCTGCGGACGACAAGGGCAAGCTCGAAGCCGCCGCCGGCGCGGTGAAGGAAGCGCTCAAAGGCACGGACGCCGCCGCCATCAAATCCGCGAGCGAAAAGCTGAACGAAGTCTGGCAGGCCGTCTCGACCGAACTTTACAAAGCCGCCGCCGCGAAAGCGCAGGCGGAAAAAGGCGCGGCTGGCGCGCAACCCGGCGCGCAGCCGGAAGGCGAACCGCAGGCCGAAGCGAAAAAAGACGAAGGCGTGATTGACGCAGAAGTCGTGGACGAAAAGAAATAATTTCAACGCGGAGGAATTTCAAAAATTCCTCCGCGCCTTTTAATTTTCCCACCGCGAGTGCGGACCGGGATTTAATTAAGCAGTCAACAAAACAAACAACCAAAGAAAAAATAGTATGGCACTGAACATTAAACCGCTCGGCGACCGCATCCTCGTGGAAGCCGTCGAAGAGAAGGAAGTCAAAAAGGGCGGCATCATTATCCCCGACACCGCCAAAGAGAAACCGCAAGAAGGCATTGTCCGCGTGCTCGGCACCGGCAAGCTTAACGACGACGGCGAGCGCATCGCGTTTGAAGTCAAGGTCGGCGACCGCGTGCTCGTTTCCAAATACGGCGGCACGGAAATCAAAATCGACGGCAAGGAATACAAGATCTTTGGTTCCGATGACCTCGTTGCGATTCTTAACTAATTTCTAAACCACAACTTTAACTAGACTAAAAAATATTATGGCAGCTAAACAAATTGTATTCGACGAACAGGCGCGGCAGGCGTTGCTTCGCGGCGTGCAGAAACTTTCCCGCGCCGTGGTCGCCACGCTCGGACCAAAAGGCCGCAATGTCGTGATCGACAAAAAATTCGGTTCCCCGACGGTGACCAAGGACGGTGTCACGGTCGCGAAGGAAATCGAACTGGAAGACCCGTATGAAAACATGGGCGCCCAGATGGTCCGCGAAGTCGCGAGCAAGACCAGCGACATCGCCGGCGACGGCACCACGACGGCGACGGTTCTGGCCGAGGCGATTTATCGCGAAGGCTTGAAGTTCGTCACCGCCGGTGCGAACCCGATCGGCATCCAACGCGGCATCAACAAGGCCGTGGAAGCCGCTGTGGAACAACTTGGAAAAATTTCCAAGAAGGTAAAAGACAAAGAAGAAATCAAGCAGGTCGCGGCCGTGTCTGCGAACTGGGATTTCGAGATCGCCGACAAGATCGCTGACGCGATGGATAAAGTTGGCAAAGACGGCACCATCACGGTCGAAGAAGCGAAGTCCATCGAGACCACGCTCGACGTGGTTGAAGGCATGCAGTTCGACAAAGGTTATTTGTCTCCTTACTTCGTCACGAACGCCGAGACGATGGAAGTGAAGATGGAAGATCCTTACATTTTGATTTTCGAAAAGAAGATCAGCAACTTGAAAGACTTGCTGCCGTTGCTTGAAAAAGCCGCGCGCGCAGGCAAGCCGTTCTTGATCATCGCCGAAGAAGTCGAAGGCGAAGCGCTCGCGACGCTCGTCGTGAACAAACTCCGTGGCACGATCAACGTGGCCGCTGTGAAATCCCCGGGCTTCGGCGATCGCCGCAAAGCCATGTTGGAAGACATCGCGGTGTTGACCGGCGGCAAGTTCATCACCGAAGACCTCGGCATCAAGCTCGAGACGGTGGAACTCGCTGACCTCGGTCGCGCGAAGACCGTCATCATTGACAAGGAAAACACCACGATCGTCGAAGGTTCCGGCAAGAACTCCGACATCCAGGGCCGCGTGAACCAGATCCGCCGCCAGATCGAAGAAACCACGAGCGATTACGATCGTGAAAAATTGCAGGAACGTCTCGCGAAGTTGGCGGGCGGCGTGGCCGTCATCAACGTTGGTGCCGCGACCGAATCCGAAATGAAGGAAAAGAAGATGCGCGTGGAAGACGCGTTGCACGCAACCCGCGCGGCTGTCGAAGAAGGTATCGTCGCTGGTGGTGGCGTCGCGCTCATCCGCTGCATTGATGCGATTGAAAAAGTCAAAGGTGCGACCGAGGACGAAAACATCGGCATCGGCATCATCAAGCGCGCCGTCGAAGCTCCGCTCCGTTCGCTCGCTGCGAACGCTGGCGAAGAAGGCAGCGTCATCGTGGACAAGGTCAAGAAGGCCAAGGGCAACGAAGGCTACAACGTTGCGACCGGCAATTACGAAGACCTCGTGAAAGCCGGCGTCGTTGATCCGAAGAAAGTCACGCGCTCGGCCTTGCAGAACGCAGCTTCCATCGCCGGTCTGTTGCTGACCACCGAATGCCTCATCACCGACCTCCCGGAAAAAGATAAGCCGGCAGCCGGCGGTGGCCACGGTCACGGCGGCGGCATGGGAGACATGGGCGGCATGGGCGGCTACTAAGTCTTTGCTGACGGCTATCGTCACAAATTCGAGGAACCGAGAAATCAAAACGCGGTGGGAAGCAATTCCCGCCGCGTTTTTTCTTTGGCCACAGAGGCACAGAATGGAGGAAGGATTTTCTCTGGTGCGTTCTGTGCCTCTGTAGCAACTCTTGCGCAATCTGCCGTGTAAAGAATGCTTGACATATGACAAGGATGCTTTACACTGCTGCTTGCCATGAAACTTAAATTAATCATCGGATGTGCGGGGTTATTTGTTTGCTTATGCGTTACGCTTTGGTCTTTATGGCGCGTTTTATATAAGCAGCCATCGGTGAGACCGCATTTCAAAAATTATTTTTTTCGTATGATGGCTGGCCTGGCTGGATACGTCCTGGGACTTTTCGCGCTGAACTACTTTGACGCCCAGCATTTGCCGCATAGATATTGGCTGGTTCTTCTTCCGCTGATGCCTTTGATTTATGTGGCCGCCACCATCATTCGCTTCGTTTCGGAGGGGTTGGATGAGATGAAAAGAAAAATTGTCACCGAGGCGATGGCCTTTTCAGGACTGGCGACTGGATTCACCTGTTTTACCTACTTGTTCCTCCGCGACATGGGCGCACCGGAATTTCGCGCGGTATGGGTGTGGAACATTATGTGGGTCTATTATGCAATCGGGTTCTTTTTTTCATGGCGGAGGTATAAATGAAAAATCGTCTGCGCGAACTGCGCGCGGCGAAGGCATGGTCGCAAGCCGATCTGGCCGACAAACTCGACGTCTCGCGCCAGACCGTGAACGCCATCGAGACGGAGAAATACGATCCAAGCCTGCCGCTGGCGTTCAAGATCGCCAAGCTGTTCAAAAAACCGATTGAGGAGATTTTTGAATTGGACGAAGAATAAAAATCCAAATCAGAAATAAGCTGGAAATCAGCCGCCCAACGAACTCGCATCCGTCACGTCACCCTTGTTGAAGTCCACATATTCCTCAGTCAAATCGGCGGCATACATCACCGCGTTGGCCTTGCCGAGATTCAGGTTGATGTGCAGTTCAAATTCTTTTGGCGCGACGGCGGCACATAATTCCTTGAAGGTCGCCAGCGTCGGCTGTCCGTGCTTGAGGCTCCACAGAATCTTTTTGCCACCGGTTGCGGAATAGCCGATGTCAATTTTCTCCTCCACCACCGTTGCCGGTGAGTAGCCAATCGCATCAATGATGCGGCCCCAATTGGGATCGCCGCCGTGCCAGCTCGTTTTCACCAGCGCGCTGTTTGCCACCGCACGTGCGACGGCATCGGCGTCTTGAATTGTCTTCGCGCCATTCACGCACACCATCACCACGCGATGAACACCTTCGCCATCGCGGACAATTTTTTTCGCGAGTTCGAGGCAGACATGATTAAGCGCGGCTTGGAAAAGTTTTCCTTCTGCGCCGTTCAAATTGAACTTTTTGTTCCCTGCCAAACCGTTCGCCAGCACGAGCACCGTATCATTTGTGCTCATGTCGCCATCTACCGTGATGCGGTTGAAACTGTTCGCGATGGCTTCATTTAGTGCCGCCTGCAAAGCTTTTTGTTCCACCGCCGCGTCGGTGGTGATGAACGCCAGCATCGTTGCGTGCAATCCTCCGTGCGGCAACGCCGCCGGCCGCGCGCCCGTCGCGGACATGCCCGGCTGGATCATGCCCGCGCCTTTGCACATGCCGCCAATGCGGACTTTTTTTCCGCCAAGCAAAAATTCAATCGCGATTTGCTTCGAGCGCGAATCGCTCGTCATGATAGCTTCCGCCGCGTGGTCAGCGTGTTCGGCCGTGAAGCCAAGCTCCATCGCCGCCTCCAAAATTCCCGCACGAACATTATCCATCGGCATCGGCACACCGATGCGCCCGGTCGAACCGACCAGCGCGCGGCCGGCCGACAGCGCTAACGTTTTTTCCGTAAATGAAACCATTTCGCGCGCGTCGGTCATGCCCTGTTTGCCGGTGCAAGCGTTCGCGTTGCCGGAATTTACAACCACCACCTGAGCGAGATTTTTTTTCCTCAGCCGCTCGACGCAAACCTTCACTGGCGCGGCGCAAACTTGATTCGTCGTGAACATGCCGGCGACCGTCGCGGGCGTCTCGGAAACGATGAGCGCGAGGTCGCGCTTCAAACCTTTGTTAGAGCCTTTGCCCGTGCCGAGTTTTTTGATGTCGCAAAATACGCCGCTGGCAAGAAAGCCAATCGGCGCAACGATGGAGCCAGTGATTTCTTTGAACTGCATTTTCATTTTCAAAAATTACTAAATCATGAAACACAAAACAGACACTAATTTCACGAATTTTCACTAATCCGATTCGTGTTAATTAGTAGAATTCGTGTCTAAATTTTCACCGCATCAATTTCCAGCCGCACCATGCAGACATGAACTTTTTCATCCGCGTCCAGCGGATGTTTGGCGACGTAACGCTGCGTCACGGCGGCGATGAATTCCTCGCGCAAATTTTCCGGTACGCGCTGGATATACGGAATCCAAGTTGTCCGCAGCCACGTCGCGAAACCTTCTGCGCACGCGTAAGTCGCATCTTTCGGCGCAAGTTTTAGCGCATTGATTTTGAAGCCAAATTTCGGCAGCCATTTTTCGTAATCGCTTGGCGCGTAAAAAAAATATGGCAGCGGCATTTTACGAAAAAATCTGCGCCAGCATTTCAGCCGCATCTCTGGGCGCAACGCGAGAAAAACGTCGTGGGCATTGCCTTTGCCGCCGCAGGAGACAACAAGGCGTCCGCCGGATTTCAACACGGACGCCGCGCCGCGCAGAATCGCTTCGTGGTCATCCACCCAATGCAGCGCGGCATTTGAAAAAACGCAGTCAAACTGCCGGTCAAATTTTATTTTTCGCGCGTCCATGACGCGAAATCTCATATTCGGAAATGCGCTGGCCGGAAAAGTTTTCTTGGCGAACTCAATCATCTGCGGCGAGGCATCCGCGCCGGTGACCGAACCGCGCGGCAAAGCGCGCGCGATTTCCGCCGTCACTTTGCCATCGCCGCAGCCGACATCAAGAATGTGTTCATCACCGTGCAAATTTAGTTTGGCGATGAGTTCGCGCGCCCAAGTTTGTTGCACGGTGGAATTCGCGGCGTAGTCGGCAGCGTTCCAGGCAATTGTTTTTGTAGGAGACGAGGTCACGAGTCTCTAATTTATTTTGCGAGTTAGAGACTCCTTACGTCGTCTCCTACGAATCAAATTCAAACCAATCCGGCGGTTTCTGGAAAGCCGCAGAGAATATTCATGCTTTGCACGGCCTGACCGCTCGCGCCTTTGACGAGATTGTCTTCCGCGCTCATCACAATAAGCCGAGCCGTGCGCGCGTCGAGCCGCCACGCGATTTCGCAAACATTCGTGCCGACTACGTTTTTCGTATCGGGTAAAGATTTTCCTTCGAGCAACCGCACGAAGGGTTCGTTGGCGTAAGCCTTGGCGTAGCACGCCGAAATTTTTTCGCCGAGCGCGACCATTTCTTCCGCCGTGGAAAAATGTTTTTCCGGCGCGAGATACAGCGTCGTTAGAATGCCGCGATTCACCGGAATCAAATGCGGCGTAAACTGGATCGTCACTTTGGTTTTTGCGGCGAGCGAAAGTTGTTCCTCGATTTCAGACAAGTGCCGATGCTTCGGCACGCCGTAAGGCCGGACGCTTTCGTTGCATTCGCAAAAAAGATAATCAGTCTCCGCCTTCCGACCCGCACCGCTGACGCCGCTCAACGAATCAGCAATGATACCAGTCGGTTTGATCAGGCCGGCTTTCAACAACGGAATTGTCGGCAGCAAAATGCTCGTCGGATAGCAGCCGGGCGACGCGATGAGCAGAGATTTTTTGATTTCGTCGCGGTAAAATTCCGGCAGACCGTAAACCGATTTTTTCAGCAGCTCCGGCGCGGGATGATCGTGCGCGTAAAATTCTTTGTAAACTTCCGCGCTCTTGAGCCGGAAGTCCGCACTCAAATCAATCACGATGACGCCGGCAGCGTTCAGCGGCACGGCAAATTCCGCCGCAACGCCATGCGGTAGCGCGAGAAAAACCACGTCCGCCTGCTTCGCGAGCAGTTCCGCGTTTGGTTCGACAAACCGGAGTGTTTTAGATTTGGGATGGCTGGCAAATTTTGGAAACACTTGCGCGAGCGTCTGACCGGCATTCGAGCGCGAGGTTACGGCGAACAGTTCCGCATGCGGATGGTTCAATAGCAACTGCACCAGAACTTCGCCCGAATAACCGGACGCGCCGACGATGGCAACTTTCTTCGTTTTCATCTTAAAAAAATCTTAACCGCGAAATACTCGAACCACACGAAAATTTCTTTGACCTGAATTTCGCCAAATAAAAAACCCGCCAGCAATTTGCCAGCGGGTTTTGTAAACTTTCCGTTGCAATCAACGCTTCGAGAACTGGAAGCGGGCGCGCGCACCGGGCTGGCCGTATTTTTTGCGTTCGCGTTCGCGCGGGTCGCGCGTGAGGAAACCTTCCGCCTTCAGCGCGGGGCGCAGCGTGGCGTCAAATTTCAAAAGCGCGCGGGAAATACCGTGGCGCGTGGCGCCGGCCTGACCGAGCGGGCCGCCGCCGACCACATTCACACGCACGTCGAGCTTGTCGGCCGTGTTGGTGATGGTGAGCGGTGAGGAAACCGTGGCGCGCTGGGTGTCCAGCGGGAAATAGTTGTCAAACGCACGGCCGTTCACGGTGATTTTACCGCTGCCGGACGCGAGACGAACACGGGCAATCGCCGTTTTACGACGACCGGTGCCAAGGAATTCAATGGTTGCTGTTTTAGCCATACAAAAAATTAGTTAGCGGCCTTGAGCACGGCGGGCGTCTGCGCCTCGTGGTCGTGCTTCGGACCTTTGAACACTTTCAGTTTCGTGAGCAACACGCGACCGAGGCGGTTCTTGGGAATCATGCCTTTGACGGCGTGTTCGATGAGAAATTCGGGGTTCTTGGCGCGCACCTGTTCGACGGTGGCGTATTTTTCGCCGCCCTTCCAACCGGAATAGCTCATGTATTCCTTGGCGGTTTCTTTTTTGCCGGTGACGCGCACTTTCTCGGCGTTGACGACGATAACAAAATCGCCGGCATCGAGGTGCGCGGTGTAGACAGGCTTGTTTTTACCGCGCAAAATGTCGGCTACCTGCACGGCCAGTCGGCCAAGCACGGCGCCATCGGCATCAATTACATGCCACTTGCGCTGGTCCAAATTAACTTTCGGCAAATGCGTTTTCATCTAAATTCCAATACAAAGGGACGTGGAAACTATCAAACGGACCGTTGAAGTCAACCCTCGATTTCAATTTATTGGATTGGGCTTTACAGCCGCTGTCCTTGGGCAAATCATAATTTGCATGAAGAAATTAATTTTTCTGCTCACGATTGTCGGACTGCTCTGGCTGCCGCAAATCGCTTCCGCCCAAACTGCGAGCGCCAAACCCGCCGACCCGAATCCGCAGGCGAAAAAATTATGCGAAACCGTTTCCATGATTACCGGCGTGGCGATTTCGCCGATGCTCGGCGTCAGCGGCGTCGGCGCGTATAAATATTTTCAGGCGAAAACTTTCAGGCGAAAACGCCGGAAGAAAAAGCAAAACTGCCGTGGTTCGCCAATCCGCTGTTTTGGATTCCGGGAATGCTGCTCGTCGGCGCGTGTTTTTTGAAAGACACCGCTGGCATTGCGATTCCAACTGTGCTGAAAAAACCGTTCGACGTGGCCGAAACCATCGAGCACAAAATTTCCGGCCTCGTCGCGACCGGCGCGTTCGTGCCGATTGTCGCCTCGATTTTTCACGCGCCCGACCAAGCGCCCGGCGCATCGCTCGCCGCCGCCGGCTTCGCGACGATTGATTTGCATTGGCTCTACAACGCCATGATGGTTCCCGTCGCGATGGCCGCATTTTTCATCGTGTTCCTCGCGTCCAACGCCATCAACATTTTAACCCATATTTCCCAAATAAACTTCACAAGCTGATGTTATTGACTTACACTGAAGCCGCATAAACAAAGGCTTTCCTCTATGTCCAACCAACAAAAAACGGCGAATCCAACGGGTGCAGGCAAAAAACAAGGTCTGCGGATGGCTTTCGATACTCGTTTGAA
>CAIRJF010000003.1 GCA_903878805.1 uncultured Verrucomicrobia subdivision 3 bacterium | reverse complement strand
GCTGCGGTGGCTGCAGAAGGCAGTGGAGCAGCACGGAGCGCCAGAGTTCCTGCGCAGTGACAACGGCTCGGAGTTCATCGCGAAGATTGTGCAGCGATGGCTCAAGGACAACCGGATCAAGACGATCTACATTGAGCCAGGTGAGGAGCGGCCACGCCGTCCCGGCGACCGAAAATTGCGATTCGGAAACTGAAAATTTGAATCCGGCGACCGGCCGTTGCCGTGGGGACAATTGCCGGATGTGTCTCGGCGGCGAAGGATTCACTGGGCGCGAGCTGAATTGACTTCGTCGCGAATGGCAGCCAATTCCTCGCGCGGTTCGTCGGTGAGGTGGTTCAATTGATCCGCGCGGCGATACCAATAGCGGGCGTTGCTCAAGTCGCCTTCAACCTTGTGCAGCACGGCATGAATCCACGCGGCGGTAGCGTTATCTTCGTATTGCTGCACGGCTTCATGAGCGGTGTCCCATTCGCCGGCGAGAGCGAGTTCAATCGCGCGGAGCAATTTGTCTTTCGGTGCGCTCATGATGATTGTTTTACCGCTGCAACCATCCGGTTGCAAGCGGCATGGTGACTAAACATTTTCTGCACAGCGATTGGCAATATTTGGTGAGCGAGCTTGGCATTGACGGGCGATGCTAACGGCAGCAATTTATTACCAACATGAAAATTACCGACGTCCTGCGCGCGGAACACGCGGTGTTCCACAATTTGTTCGACCACATCGAAGTCGCCGCGACGCGCGTGAAAACTTTGGCGGAAATCAAAGGTCTCGCCACGCTGGTGGAAAACTTGCACGGGCCGCATTCCAAGACCGAGGATGATTTGTTCATCGAACCGCTGGAATCTTACTTCGACCAGATGGGCCAGAAGGAAACTTTTCACGCCGAGCACGAACATATCGAAGACGCTTTGGACTCGGTGCAAAAGGCGCGCACGCTAAAGGACGCCAAAAAAATCCTGCTGAATGCCATCGCGGCATCCCGCAAGCATTTCGACAAGGAGGAACGCATCGTGTTTCCGCTGGCCGAACGCATCCTCAAAGCGAAGACGCTGAATGAACTGGGCGAAGAATGGCTCCGCCGCCGGCAGGTGGCAAAATAATCAGGCCAGCTCGATGCCGACGGGGCAATGGTCGCTGCCTAGGATTTGCGGCTGGATGTAGGCTCGCTTCAAACGCGGGCGCAGCGATTGCGAGATGAGGAAATAATCAATGCGCCAACCGACATTGCGGGAACGCGCGCCGCTCATCGGACTCCACCAACTGTAATGTCCCCCGCCCTTTTCAAATTCGCGGAACGTGTCCACAAAGCCGGCGTTCACGAAATTGGTGAAGCCGGTGCGTTCTTCGATGGTGAAGCCGTGATTGCGGACATTTGCTTTGGGATTCGCGAGATCAATTTCCGTGTGCGCCACGTTCAGGTCGCCGCAGAAAATCACGGGCTTTTTCTTTTCCAGTTTTTTCAGGTAGGCGAGAAAATCTTTGTCCCAAACCTGACGGTAAGGCAGCCGCTCCAGTTCGCGCTTTGAATTCGGCGTGTAAACATTCACCAGAAAAAAATCTTTATACTCGGCGGTGAGCACGCGGCCTTCCTTGTCGTGTTCGTGGATGCCGATGTGCGGCGCAACTTTGAGCGGACGTTCCTTCGTGAAAATCGCGGTGCCGGAATAGCCTTTCTTTTCTGCGCTGTTCCAATAGGTCGTGTAAGTCGCCGGCCAAAGCTGTTCCACTTGATCCGATGTGCATTTAATTTCTTGCAGGCAAAGAATGTCGGGCTTCTCCGCATCGAGAAATTCCAGAAAGTTTTTCTTCAGCACGGCGCGCAGGCCATTGACGTTCCATGAAATCAGTTTCACGGGTGAGAGTTTATTGAAAAATGGCTCCGCCGCAAAGCCACAGTTCATTTTCAGCAGCCCAAACCGCTGTAAAAGAGCGGCTTTCAACATCCTTGAAACAAATTTGCGGGTTGTGACGTCCAATGCCTTATGAAGACAATTTTACTGACCGTTTCGACTTTGCTGTCAGTGGTCTGGCTGACAGCGGCGCAAACCAACGAAGTCAACCTCGCCGACGCGAAGCCACTGCCAACTATGGATTATTTGATCCAACAGGTGGTCGCCCGCGCGGTGAACAAGGAGGACAAGAACGACAACCTCTTTGACATGAATTACCAATACACCCGCACCCGGACATGGGAATACCGGAATAGCAGCGGCGAGCTGAAAAGTCGCGACGAAAAAAGCAGCGTGGAAAACAAGCCGCAGCGGATTGCCGCGCGCAATGCCCGACTGGCCGCCGCCAACCAGCCGATTCCGCCGTCGCCTCCCGTAAAAGATGAGCCGCTTTCCGACACGCATTCAAACATTCGAGGTAAGGCACTCAAGGTCAAAGATTATTCGATCCCAAACCTCGTGAGCCGTTTTCAGTTCACGCTCGTCGGGCGGGAAATGCTCAATGGCCGGCCGACATTCGCGGTGGATTTCAAGCCCGCCAACAAAGATCTGCCGGTGAATAGCATTGCCGACAAGTTCATCAACAAAGCGGCCGGACGCGTGTGGATTGACGAGGAAGATTATGCCATCGCGCAGGCGCACTTGCACTTGACCGAACAGGTTGACGTATTCGGTGGACTCGTCGGGGCGGTTTGGAAATTTAACTACGGATTCACCCGCGTGCGGACGCCGGAAGGTTTCTGGTTCGCGCGCAACATGGACTGGCATCTCGAAGGCCGCGAAGTCATCATCAACCGGATTGTGGATTACCACGAAAGAAAGTTGAACGAGCAAAAAATCACGGCGATGGCTTCGACCCAATGACGGTTCAAGCCTGCTGAAAAACCAGCACGCTCAACGGCGGCAGAAAAAATTCAGCGGAAGCGGCTTGGTTGTGGCACGGAATATTTTCCGCCGTGACACCACCGCAATTCCCGCCGTTGCTGCCCGCATAAATTCCCGCGTCACTGTTAAGCACTTCCTTCCATTTGCCCGCACACGGCAAGCCGACGCGATAGTTTGGACGCGGCACGGGCGTAAGATTCAGGATGACAACAGAGTGTTTTTTCCCATCGGCCGTCTGGCGTAGGAATGACAGCACACTGTTCTCGCGATCGTTGCAATCAATCCAATTGAAGCCGGCATGGTCGTGATCCGCCTGCCAAAGGCCGGGTGAATTTTTGTAAAGCTGGTTTAAGTCCTCGACAAATTTTTGCAGGCCGCGATGAAACGGACCGGCATCCAGCAACCACCAATCAAGGTGCGCGTTTTCGTTCCACTCGGCGCGCTGACCAAATTCGCCGCCCATGAACAACAATTTTTTACCGGGGAACAGCCATTGATACGCCAGCAAGCAGCGCAGGTTCGCGAATTTCTGCCAGTCGTCGCCAGGCATCCGCGTGATGAGCGAGCCTTTGCCGTGGACGACTTCATCGTGAGAGAGCGGCAGCACAAAATTTTCGTTGTGATGATAAAGCATCGCAAACGTCAGGTCGTTCTGATGGTATTTGCGATGGATCGGTTCGTGTTTGAAATAGCCGAGCGTGTCGTGCATCCAGCCCATGTTCCACTTGAAGGAAAATCCAAGTCCGCCGATGTAAGGCGGACGCGTCACCTGCGGCCACGCAGTGGATTCTTCGGCGATGGTCATCACACCGGGGAATTCCGTGTGCGTAATGTGGTTAAATTTTTTGAGGAACTCGATGGCTTCAAGGTTTTCTCGACCGCCATGTTCATTCGGAATCCATTCGCCAGCTTTGCGTGAATAATCGAGATACAGCATTGAGGCAACGGCGTCCACGCGCAGGCCATCAATGTGAAAACGCTCGCACCAGAACAGCGCGTTGGCGACGAGAAAATTGGAAACTTCATTGCGCCCGAAATTAAAAATTAAAGTTCCCCAATCCTGATGCGCGCCTTTGCGAGGGTCTTCGTGCTCAAAAAGCGCCGTGCCGTCGAACTTGGCGAGCGCCCATTCGTCGCGCGGAAAATGCGCGGGCACCCAATCAACAATGACGCCGATGCCGGCCTCGTGCAGCGCGTTGACAAGAAACTGAAAATCTTCCGGCGTGCCGAAGCGGCTGGTCGGCGCAAAAAAGCCGGTGACCTGATAACCCCACGACGGATAAAACGCGTGCTCGGCGACGGGCATGAATTCAATGTGCGTGAAGCCGAGGCGAGTGACGTATTCGACGAGCGGCTTCGCGAGCTCGCGGTAGCTCCACGATTCAGTCGCGGTTTTTTTCTGCCACGAGCCGACGTGCATTTCATAGACGCTCATCGGCGAACGGAGCGCATCGCGTTCGCGGCGCTTTTTAATCCACGCGGCGTCGGTCCACTGGAATTTCTTCGTGTCCCAGACGATGGCCGCCTGCTTGGGCGCGACCTCGAAGAAAAATCCAAACGGATCGGTGTTTAATTTGATGTGACCGTGCGCGTCGCGAATTTCAAATTTGTAATGCGCGCCCTGCCCCACGCCGGGAATGAAAATTTCCCAGACGCCCGACGCACCGAGCAATCGCATCGCGTGAAAACGCCCGTCCCAGCTATTGAAATCGCCGACGACGCTGATGCGCTGGGCATTCGGTGCCCACACGGCAAAACTGGTTCCGTGAACGCCGTCAATCGTGCGCAGTTGCGCGCCGAGCTTGTCGAAAATTTTACGCTCGTCGGCTTTCCCGAACAGAAACAAATCTGCCTCGCCGAGCGTCGGCAGGAAGGAATACGCATCGCGCGTGCGCCGCGTTTTGCCGGATTTGTCTGTGACGACCAAATCGTAGGCGTAAACGGAATTCGCCAGTTTAGTTTCACCCTCGAAAACATCCGTGTTCGGGATTCGTTTCAGCACGAACTTGGGTTTGTTCTTTTCGTGCACCGGCGAGATTTCAACCTTCTGCGCATCGGGCAGCAGCGCGCGGACGACGAGGCCGGATTTGTCCCCGAGCGGGTGCATGCCGAGAAGTGTGTGAGGAGATTGATTTTTGAGTTCAACGAGGCTGCGAAGTTCGTCGGGCGTCAGAATCATGTTGCGATTCTAGCAAAGTATTTCCGGCAAGGCACGACAAAGAATTGCTGCCGTCGGTTTTTTCGAACAGGGAACGAGCCAAGGAAAAGAAAAGAGGCCGGACACTACTCCGGCCTCTGGGAAACAACACACTTAAATTTTCCGTTGGAGTCACTACTTCCAACGTTTTCAGCATACTTGATGCAGGATTTCCCGCGAGTCACCAGTTCTGGTTACATGGACGCATTTTTTGTCCCGAGCGAAAATCGCCTTTAAATACGCGGTAAAATGCGGGCGACCTGCTGTGCGTGGGCTTCCAATTTCCCTTCTGTCCACAGGACAAAATGGGCGCGGGCGATTTTGTCTTCGACGGGCAACTGGGCGGCGAGACGCTGTTGAATCTGCTCCGGCGACCAGCCGCGGGCGGTCAGGCGCTCGTGCTGCGCGGCGGGCGAGCAGGCGGCGCAGATGATTTTTTCAAACTGATTTTCGGCGGCGGTCTCGAACAGGAGCGGGATGACGACGACAGCGAGGGAACAGTTTTGTCGGCGCCAGATTTCTACCTGCAAAAGCCAGTTTTCGCGGATGCGTGGATGCAGAATGGCTTCAAGTTTTCTGCGCGCGGATTCATTTTTGAAAACGACCGCCGCGAGGGCGGTGCGATCCAGCGAACCATCGGGCGAAAAAACTTTTCCGCCGAATTCATTTTGGATTTCCGCGAGCGCGGGCTGGCCGGGCTGGACGAGCTGGCGAGCGATTTCGTCCGTGTCGACCACGCATGCGCCGTGCTGCGAAAAAAAAGCGGCGGCAGTGGATTTGCCCATCCCGATGCCGCCGGTCAGACCGCAGAGTTTCATGACGCCATCAGGGGCCGACAATCGCGCGGTAGTAGCGCGAGGGATAGTTGCTGGCGTTGGTGTCGGTGAAGGTGAACGGCGGCAAGCAGACTGGAATTCGTCGTGATGTCCGCCGTGGTATAGCTCACCATCGCCCGCCCGCTGGATCCCGCCACCCGCGTGATCGTAACCATAATCCCCGGAACATTCAGCCCAGGCCGCGGGCCGCCAAAGGACTTGGGTGCTACGCTCTCCGTGGCGGCTCCTTGATACATCAACATCGGCGTCCCATTGGAATAGGTCAGGCCCGTGGCGTCAGAATTTTCCGTGGCAAAACGAAAGACGCCCGACGGATGCAATGCCCAGTTCAAAGAAATATATCCCGTAAGGCTTTTTGTATCTACGGCAATATAATAAACCGTTCCCGCCACGGCGTTGAAACGGATGCCACTTGGCCCTGAAAATGGCGAAAAGGCAGCAAAAAGACCGCCATACGGCGAAACCGGCGGAGGGTTGGTGGTGGCAACATTAAAATTAGTCGCCGCAAACGTATAAACGTTCTGCCCGGAAACATTGACTTGCGGGAACGCATACAGATTATCGTTAGCCGCTACTAGGTTTAACGTCGCCAGATTGTTGCCCGTAAAAATTCCCAGAACGGTGTCCAGCTGAAATGTGCCAGTGACATCATCTACGCTGCCAAACGTATCAAACGTCACCTCGCCGCTCGCGGTCGCCAGCCACTTGAACCACAGGGTGTGCTGCGGCACCTGGCCGGCAACGGACGGCGCATTGACGTCCGGCACGACTCCAGTGTTGTCCACATTGGTGGAACCCCAGTCACCGCTGATTACCGCCGCGCTGGCAAAATTCGCCTGCGCCCGAACCGACTGTCCGGCCAGGACAAGACACGCCGCCAAAACGAGCATCGGCAAAACGGCATACCGCCTGAAGTTCTTGCACTTCCAATTCATAAAATATTTCAGTTTGTCGTTCACTGCTTGTTCAAATTCACTCCATCACGGTGCAAACCATGCGGATTTCCACCGTAAAACTAAAAAACGTCCCGCCACCTCAATACGGGTTGGGCTGCACCAGCACGCGATAATACCGCGGCCCATTGGTCAGTGCGTCAAACACCCAGACATTCGTCACCTGCGAGTTGTCCGGCAGGGACGCATTCGGAACATAAGGCTGCGGCGAAATGAAACTGTTCTTGCGCAGCGCGTTGGTCACCGCCAAGTTCGCGCCATAGTAATAGTTATTGAAATTGGTGAACGGCAGCCACGCACCACTTATCAAGTTAGTCCGATAATAAATGTTGTTGGTCGCCAGCGGTATCGTCGGCCAGAGAATCTTAAAGGACTTCGGCGGCAGATTGGTCAGCACAATGTTCAGATTCACCTGTGCGGAAACAAAAAACGGCGTGGAATCAAACGCGTTTGGATTGCCGTCACCATCGGAGTCTATGTCCGGCGAGGCGGCTAGAGCCGCATTCTCCACATTGGTTACACCGGGCGGATAGACCAGATTGGTGGAACTAAAATACCCCGCATAAGTCGGCACCCAGCGCAGATGGTTGCCATTCTTGCCATTGAGTTTCTCGGCGACCGATACTCCGTTCTTCAGCGCCTGGGCATAGTAGATAACTATGTTGGTGTTGAAGAAAAGATTGGTGACATTATATGATGCATCGAGGTTGGTGGTATAGTCCGCCAGTTGGAGGCAATCCACATAGAGCGCGTTCGTCACGCCGCCGGTCGCCACACCGTTGAACTGAAAGCAGCAAACCTTCGGGCCGGATCCCAAAGCGTCGAGCACCAACTGTCCCAGCGCGGCATTGTTAGAAAAGCCTGCCGGACTCGCGCCATAATCGTGACCCGCCCAGATGTCAATGACCTTGGTTCCGTTGGCATTATTGGCAGCAATGTTCGTAACCGTGGTGCCCAGCAGGTCGCCGACAGCGGGAAGCATTGTGAGTTGCAAGCCTGCCGCCGAACTTCCCGTATTGCCAGCACCAAGAACCCAGACGTTGCCATTTGTCACACCAGTGTCCGTCAACAGATTCGTAGCCGTCAAAATCATCGAAAGGCCGTTGGAGATATAGTTGCCCCCAATGATCAAGCTGCTGCTGGTGCTGCTGAAAGCACCGGACGCCATGATAATTCCATTGGTCAAGGAGACTGTCTGCGCCTGCACCGAGAAATTGCCAGCCGTGATGCTGCCGCTGCTCTGGGCATCATTCGCCACGATCGCCACGGTGGTGGCATTGCTAATGATGCCAGTGTTGACAAACTCAAGATACGGTTGCGCCGCGCCTCCGCCAAACTGAAAGATTTGCGACGAGCGAATCGCACCGTTGTTAGTCAAAATACTCAAGCGAGGCAGACAGTTTGCCCAGACCATGCTGGGATTGTTCAGATTCAAATCGCCATCGAAAGAACTGGCGCCGTTGCCGGGGGTGTTGGTGGTCAGCAACAGATTGGTGCAATTGATGGAAAGCGTGCGGTAAATATTGAGCGAGTCACTGAGCACCACGTTGTTGGAACTATAAAGAACAAAGTCCTGCTGATAGGAAGGATTGAAGGCATTGACAGAACTTTGCACCAGCAACACCTTGTATTCGGTCGTGAAACCATTTGCATCCACCACGGGATTGGTCCAGTCCGTGCTCCAGACCTGAACGCTGCCGCTCCAGCCGGGTATCTGGCTGGAATAAAGATTGGAGATAGTCATGCTGCCATTTGTCACGCCTAAATAGGAATCCGAGTAAACTGTGACAATCGGCGACGAACCGTCGTCATTGAACTGGTTGGTGCAGTTCAGGCGCGTATAGTTCATGCCTTCAATCAGCGAACCGGAGAAGGTTAGCGAGTTAGAAGCGTTCATCACCACCTGCCCCAACAGGTTCGTCAACTGGCGGAAATCCTGCGGGTTGGTTTCATTGGTGCTGACCGTGCTGGAAGTCAACTGGACGTTCGCATAAGAATAAAAATTGCTGATGGATGTCAGCGGATAAGTGAAACCGGAGGGAAACCCGGTGTTGGTCACCTGAATCAAGCCGGCCGAGAGCGAGACCGGCGAGGAGAAGAAAGTAAAATTATCCGGTATGCCGTTTATTGTGGGGACATTGGTTTGAGCACCTTGAGTATAGTTATTATTGAGATATAGATAGTTAGTCACCACGGAACCATCCACCGGGTTGACATTAGATGCCACCCACTCGACATTGGCCGCACCATCGCCCACGCCCAAGTTGCCAAAATATACATTGGCCGGAACTGTGTTGGAACTGAGGTTGTTCAGAAACACCGCACGAATGACGATGTTGGTAGTGGCGTTGTTGGTGAAAAAATGCAGATAGGCCAAAGAGCCATTCAAACTTAAAGAATATTGAAACGGGCCGGAAGAATACGCATTAGTCGGTGACAAATTGAGGCCGGGCGACCAAGCGTTGGTATTAATCCCCGAGCCGGCGGCCTGCCCAAAAAAGCCCACCGAACTACCACTATTAACGACATACGGATTATTGATGACAAGCGATCCGCCGGTAAAGTCCAGATTGTTGCCGTTGAAACTTCCCTTGCCAAACTCGCCAATGGTGATGTTACCGGAACTAATTATATTAGTCGCCCAAACCAAGATGCCACCATAGTAGAAAGAGTTGGTAAAATTGGCGGCGCAGTTGATGTTGGCACCACTGACATTATAGAAGGTGTTAGCGGCATACTGTTTGGCGTTGGAAGTCGGAGACTGCAGATTGAAGTTATAACCAGAATTGCAGTCCATTTCCCCCGCGTTTGTAAAGTTCTGCGTGTAATACCAACCGTGATAAAGCGAGCTGGCCCAGCCGTTCAAACCCACATAGTTGGTGAAGCTGATATTGAAAATGTCACCTGAAGGATTCAAGAAGTTAGTGGCTGAGATTTGAAACCCGGAGTTGTTATACACAACACCCGGCGTGACATAGATTGGAAGCTGCGCCCAGGACGGGCGCACCAGCAACACAGCAACCAGCACCAGCCAGCGCGCATGGAAGCGGATGGTTAAGGATGGATGACGGCAAATAGATTCCATAACTTCAGTAAATCGTAATCTGATAATTCAGGTTGACCGTCCGGTTGACCGAGTCAATCAGCTGAAGGCTTATATCATAAGGCACTCCGCTGACGGCCCCACTCGGCGTGCCGGACAAAGTCTGCGCATTCGGATCAAACACCAGTCCGGGCGGCAGGCCGGTAGCGGACCAAGTATAGGGCGGCTGCCCGCCCTGTGCGGTAAAGTTCACGGTCGGATACGCCACATTGTTGGTTCCATTCGGCACGATTGTCGGCGTAATCTGCATCACCGCCAGGTTCTCTAGGTTAACTAGGCTGGTTCCGCTGGGATAAATGACCGGATCATTCGTGGAGCCGTCAAACGAACCCCAGATATAGCCGTTTTCTATGTTAGTGAACTGTGTTAGAAACGCCGTTGACTGGTTCAATATGACCTCCGGCGACTTGTTCATGGTAAAGGTCGTGCTGGGATAAATAATACCCGGCCCAGCCAGACCAGCAAGAATGGTGCTCTGATCAAAGTTAATGTTCCGAGGGGCAAAAGGATCCACCGGAATAGTCCCCGGCCCACCGGTTAAATCCTTGGCGGATATCAGGAAATCCGGCTTGGTCACAATGCGTTCGTAATACTCCGTCACCGGCTGGCTGTTGGAGATAACGGTCATCGTGTAATAGTTGGTTACGGGCGTAAAGTATTGCCCCAGTAAAGAATCATAGTCGCGCCGGACAAACAGGGCGCGCTGAATGCCGCGCCGCAACGCCGGCCCCGCCGAAACCTGCTGGCAGAACGCAGGCTGCACCACAAAGGTGGTGTTGGTATAACTGGTAGTAGTTTGCTGGTAAAATTGCTGCTGACCCAAGGCGATGCCCAAGACATTGGTGGCCTGCAATACATTGGTGGTCGTTACCGACGAAGTCAGTTGGGTCGCGAGGATGGAATAACTACACCACGCCGCCGGCACGATGTAGAAATCCCCGCTGATACCATTGTAAGTGATGTTGGTCGAGATAATGTTGGTGTAAGTGCCCACGAGTCCATTCGTCAGGGTGGCGATGTTGGTAGTGATGGTCACCACCGGGCTGTTGGTGTAATAGCTGTTGGTGACAATGCTGTTTCCAAAATTATATTTATATTGGCTGACTATGTTGGTGAAGTAATTGGTGCCGAACGCCAGCGCCGGCTCGCAGAAGCCGGGGCGCACGGAGTAGGCGTAGTTCGTGTTATACGAAACCACCGTCAACGAATAGAACGTGCTGGCATTCGAGGATGTGCCGACAACATTGGTTGCAACAACCGTGTTGGTGACCGTATAGACGTTAGTAAGCAGGCTCAATAACTGATAGCCACACCAATTGGTCGGGACGATATAGAAATCACCAGACACCGCGTTGGAATAGTAAGACTGAATGCTAATGTTCGTGCAGGACAGATCCGGCGAACCGCCAGGACAAGCCCCAATGTTCGTCGTCAGCACAGTGACGTAAGTGTTGGTGTAATAATTGTTGGTTATTATGTTCGCAAAATTGTAGCTGTAAGTATTTACAATGTTGGTGGTATAGGTTGACCCCAGCACGGTGACAGGCTCGCAAACGCCCGGATAGACCGCATAAGAATAATTGGTGTAGAGGTCGAAGGTGCTTTTAACCAACCCGAAGGCGTTTGCCGTCAAATTAGTTCCAGTGGCTCCGTTAGTATTGTAGCCGGTGTAGAAAGTCGTGTTAGTAATGCCATACGAATAAGCCGGGTTGCCCAGTGGCAGCGTGGCGGCCACTTCAAACCCGCACCAGTTGGTCGGGATGAGGAAGAAGTCGCCGGAAATAAGGTTGGTCTTGTAGGTCGTGTAATTGGTCTTTATTACCAGCGGGCTGCCATAAGGTGCGCCAATTTGGTTAGTAACCCAGATGGATTGAACTTTGACCAAGCGGTTGGTGTAAAAATGGTTCGTCAGCACGTTGCCGAATGTATAATTCCAATTAGTGACCCACAAATAATTGGTGGATACCGCCTTGGTCACTGCTATGGGAGTTCCTTGATACGGCGCACCCACCCTGTTGGTCAGGTAGTTGACATAGTTGGTCACACCAATATAGGAAGGATAGGTGGTCGCACGCAAAATTTGCAGCCCCGGATAAAGCGTCTGCATGATGGCCGGGCTGCTGGTGCGGGAAAGGTCTGAAAAGTTCGCCAGATCCAAAGTCGAAATCACCTGAAAGCCGGTGGTTGTATCGTAATTGATGACGGTTGGGCCGGGTTGGTTGGTGAAATAGTAACCATTGGTCAGCCCGCCATGCACATAGTTTGTAAAGACCGGCAGCACGGACTGGTTGGTGATATACGGCGCATAGTTGGTTACTATCTGAACTTGGAGATAGTTGGTGTTGATGCTACTGATCAGCAGGCCGGGATATAAGCTTTGCAAGGTGACTGGATCAGTGTAAGGCGCAATGGCCAGCAACTGGCCGAGTGGCTGCGTGAACAAAGGCGTGGCCGAACCATATTGGACGGGCGTCCAGTTCGTAAAAACAGGGCCGGTATTCGTATAAGGCCCAAGCAGATTGGTGTAATAAGCAAAAATGTTTGAAGTTATTTGCGTAACGATGTTGGTGGCGACACCGATATAAGTCAGGCTCGGATAAATTGACTGCAAAGTGCCAGGGTCGTTGGTCAAAGCCTGCGACAAAATCAGACTGATTGGCAGTGTGGTCAGCAGTTGCGGTGATTGCAGGTTGGTCTGCAACAGAAGCGAGCCGTTCGGCGAGGTGGCCTCGGTCTTGATGTTGTTCGAGGTCATCAAATAGCGCAGGCCGGCCACGTCATCGCGCGTCAAACCGTTGTAGAACGACCCAAAATCACTAGTTACGCTGGCCACGGGTGTATTATCGGCGGCAAATGGATCGGTTATGCTGGGAATGGTTACGGCCAATGGATTTGCCCCGGTGCAATGTTCAAATATGATGTAAGTGTAAAGCGTGTCATTGACATAGGGAGAGTATTGCTGCTGCGCGGTTGGTGAGGTCAGCGGCGAAATGAGATAGTCCAAATTTCGCTGCACCACGATATATTCGGTAGAGTTCGAGCAGGTGGTCCCAGCCGGTTGATAGCGGTCATGCAAAGTCCAGTCGTAGCGGATCGGATCTGCCAGTCCCATGTTTTCGACGAGGAGCGAGAAAACTTGAGATTTCAAATCAATCAAATTCAGGCTGTTAGCGGTATAGTTATATTGCACTGTGTCCACCGGAAATTCAGACAAATTGGCACTGTAACTGTCCAAGTTATTAGTGGCATTGAGAGTCACCGGCTGGCCGATGTAAAGACCGTTGGTCGGCAGAACGCCATTGGTCGGCCCGTTCAAAAAAAGATAGTTGTTATTGTAACCGGCCATGACACCATTCATGAGGGCAAACGCCGCATCCACATTGGTCGTGCCCGCCAGACCGAAATAGCCCAGAAAGTTCGCATCGTAGGTGTAATACATCAGCGGAATATTGCGCCGGTATTCCTCACCGATATTCTTGGGAGCCATGATGTCGCCGTCAAGACCATAACCAATGACAGGAACCTGCCAGGCATCGCCGCCGTTGCCAATCGGCCCACCGGGCGAGAAGCTCCACGCCGAGGGCAACGCCACCAGCAGCAACGCCGACCCAAGAAATTTTTTAATCAGTTTCCGCATACAAAAATTTTAACGCAGCAGCACGATCCGATAATATCCGACCGGGTTGCCGCCGACATAAATTGAATCCGTGGTTCCCGCCGCAAAACGCGCTGTGCCGAGGTTGCTCCAGGTAGTAAAGTTGGTCGTGGTCTGAATCTGATAGGTTGCGCCGGGCTGGGTGTTCCAGCTCAAAAACATTCCCTGGGTTGTGTGAGTGAGCGAGGATTTCAGCCAAGTGGCAGAGTTATTCGGATTGCCGCCGCTCAAGAAAATCTGCGCGATTGTCGGCCCGCCACCGGCCTTGCTGCTGGCCGCCGGCCATAGATTTGTATTGCTGCCAAAATAATTCGTCATCCACTCGTAGGGAATGCCGCCCCAATTCAATCCACCCCAAGTCGTGCCGCTGGCCGAAGCTGAAATCGGCGAGTGCTGGCCGCCCGTTGTAACATAGTCCACGCGGAATGAGTGAGTGCTGCTGGCGGTCAAACCATTGGCGGCGGCCATCGTCCACTGGTTGCTCGATGTCAGAGCCGTCGGGACATTCGTGCCGTCCACATAAACTTCATAATTTGAAATGGAAAGACCCAGCAACGGCGCCCAAGAAACTACGAGCTGCGGCTGGTAGATGTTGTTGCTCGTCACAAATGGAACCCAGACATACGGCGCGGACATGGCTGGCAACAGCGCCGAGACATCCAGGTAGCGCTGGGCAAACAAATCAAAACCGTTGGGCGCGCCAGTGTAGCTGGTCCAGACGACGAGGAACTGGTTGACGCCATCAGAGGTGATGGTCGGCTGCATCTGCTGACCGATGGTGGTGGTGTTGACGCGGAATTCACCGCCGGTGAGCGAGCCGTTATTGTGGACAAACTGGCCGTATACACCTTCGCGCGAACCATCCTGCGCCAGGCTTGTCCAAGTCACCAGAAAATCCGTGCCGATGGATTTTACGCGCGGCGCATACTGGTCGCCGTAAAGATGCGAGTTCACATAAAAAACCGCCGTGGTCGCCGCGCCGGCGGCGTTGAAAAAACGGCCATAAATGTCCCAACTGTTGTTGAGATTGCTCAAGTCTTGCGCGCCCCAGACGATGAAAAATCCCCCGTCCGTCCCCGCTGAAAGCGACGGGTTGGCACACGGATTAATGGAAGTATCCACCGAAAATTCCGCGCCCGCCGGAACGGCAGTTGCCGAAAATACCCGCGCATAAACATCCACGCTCGGCGTGGGTGCGGTCGAAATGGTCGTGTAAGCGGTGTTCGCCCCGAGCGATGGCGCCAGAACTGATTGCTGTTCAGATATCCAAGTGACGGCAAAACCGCCGCCCGCCAACGCCGTAACCGCAGGTGTGCGCTGGTTGAATTTAGTAAACTGGTTGATGAGGAATTCGCCGCCGATTTTCTGGCCGGTCGGCGAGAGCAACTGGCCATAGACATCTTGCAACGAATTGTTCGTTACTTCGTTCTGGCTCGCCCAGACCACCACCACGTTACTGTTATTCAAAACCGCGACGGCGGGATTGATTTGAAAATTATTGGTGAACGTGTTGACGACAATGTCGTTCGTTGTGAGAAAGGTGTTGGTCGGCGTCAAAAACCGCGCGAAAATGTGCTGGTAGCCGATGCGCCCGCCCTGCCACACAAACACCGCGCCGCCATTTTTGAGCAGCGCCACACGCGCATTTTCTTGGCTGCCTCGACCGATGGCATTGACACGGAACGTGCCCAGCGTGCCGGAAAGTGTCGCATCCAGCCGCCGCGCGCTGACACCCCAACTGTCGCCGTCGGTCGCGTTGTCCTGCCAGACCACAAAGCCGCCATTGGTGGAAATTGCGGCGTCAGGAAATACCTGGTCGCCCGGCAGCGAGCCGATGACGGCGTATTCTGTGCCGTTGGTTCCGTAATAATTCGTCTGCGCAGACGCGGCCAGCGGCAAGGCAAAGGCACAACCGGCGCACAGGGCGATGGATTGAAGACGAATTGACATTGGCATCGTGAGAGTCGATGAAAATAGTCCACCTCGGCGGGTTTGTCTAAAAATTCCCGCCGCGCGTTTCATCACACCGGCCATCTGGTTGATCCAACTGTGCAAATTCATTTTCAATTCAAATCAGTTCCGCCTGTTTCACACCCGGCTCGCCCAGCGCCGCGAGCATTCCCTTGAAACCCCAACCGGCATATAACCGGCGCAATGTTTCGCGGTCGCCCGGCCGAATCGCCAGTTTTTCCGGCACAAACTCGCATGGCACTGCCGGCAGCCGCACCAGCTTCTGGTTGCGCACCACCGCCGCCGTCGCGTCGCGCAATGATTGCTGCAATTTTTCCGATTTCACTTCATCCAGCCGCGCCAGCAAATTTTCCACCGAGCCGAATTGTTTCAGCAATTCGGCGGCGGTCTTCGGCCCCACGCCCGGCACGCCGGGGATGTTATCCACCGCGTCGCCCATGAGCGCGAGCCAGTCGGCCACCTGCTCCGGCTCCACGCCGGTTTTGGCGAACACCTGCTCGCGACCCCAAATCGTCCCGGTCTTGTCGTTCGGGTTTAACAATCCGATCCGCGTCGAGACCAACTGCATAAAATCTTTGTCGGAACTGGCAATCACCACATTCCAACCTTCCGCCGCCCGCCGCGCCAGCGTGGCGATGTAATCATCGGCCTCAACGCCGTCCGCGCGCTGGCTGGCGATTTCCGCCGCCGCCAAAAAACTTTCAATCTCGTCCAACTGCGGCCGCAAATCCGCCGGCATTTCCGGCCGTTGCGCCTTGTAATCCGGCAGCGCGGCCAGCCGTTCGGCGCTCAAGCCGCCATCCCAAACCACAATCAAATGCGTCGGCTGCACGGCCTGCCGCATTTTCTCCAACATTTTGACGAAGCCAAAAATGGCATTCGTCGGCTGGCCACCGGGTGAACGCAATTCGCGGATTGCGTGGAATGCCCGGTAGGCATAAGCGTGTCCGTCAACAATCAGCAGTCGGCTCACTGTTTGACCACGGGCGGTGGAATCTGCTTGACGGATTCGGTCATCTTGCTCGCGCCGGGCGGCTGCGCCGGAATCGAGGTCTGCGCAAACGGCAGGTCGTCGTCCGAGTGCACGCGGTTGCCCGCCGGGTCAACAATCGTGGCGGTGACAAAAATCATCAGGTTTTTCTTGGTCGTAATCTTGCTTTGGCTTTGGAACAGTTTGCCAATCATCGGCAGGTCGCCGATGACGGGAATTTGCTGCTTGGAAGACTGCACGTCCGAGGAAATCAATCCGCCGATGACGACAGTCTGGTTGTCCCACACGTTCACAGTAGTGACAACCTGACGGATGGTGAAGGCCGGCAGCACGACGGGAAGTTGGACATAATTGGCCGTCGCACTGGCATTGACACTACCAATATTCGGCGTGGGTTGATAGCCGTCAAACACAGTAACGGATGGAATCAACGCCATGTTGATGGTGTAGCCGTCCGCGAGAACGTAGGGGACGACGTCCAGGATCGGCCCGGTTTCCACCGGCTGCGTGGTGTAGGTGATGGCCGAGGTGCCAGCCTGGTTGTTTACGTTCTGCGCACCGACAAATTGCGCGGCCAGCATCAGCGCTGTAAGCGCCAGTTTTATGCCAGTGTTTGCTAATAAATTTTTCATCTTTTGGCCTTTCGCTGGTTAGATTATTGCGTCGTTGTGCCCGTGCCGTTGCCGGTGCTGGCTGAGGTTCCCTGCTGGAAATTCACGCCGGTGATGACCGTGATGATTTGCGTAGCGCGCATCTGCATCTGGCGTCCGCTGGTGGTCGTGCCTTCCGGCTCGGCGAGCGATTCAAAGCCGCTACGCTGCTGAAGTGCGTGCAGAACGACCTGAAAATTGGGGTTGGTAAGAATGCCCGTGATGGTGGCCGTGGTTGAGCCGGCGGTGCTGCTGGACAAACCGCTGTTGAACAGGTTTTGACCCTTATCAGCGATAGTCTGGCTGGCCGTGGCGCCCGGAAATGCGCCGATCGGGTTTGCCGCCGAAGACGGCACATTAAGCGATCCGGGGTTGCCACCTTGCGCTACGACACTGTTACCGAACTGACCGAGATACCAGTCAAAGCCAAGCTCCTTGCTATCGTCCTGCTCCACTTCGATGAAGCGCGATTTGATGTGGACTTGCGGCGCAATTTCATTCAACGCCTCAATGGCACGTTCAATCGTGTCCAAATCCTCCGCCGTGGCTTTCACAAAAAGTATGCCCAACCGGTCGTTGAAGAAAACCGATTTACCCGGCGGTTGGGAAAGGTTCACGCCCAACGCTGTGAAAAATGCCCGAGCCAGTTCACTTGGGGTCGCAGCCGAGGTCTGACGGGTAATGAAACTCAATCCGCCCTGGCCACCTTGGCCACCCTGCCCGCCGCCACCGGCAGCGCCATTAGCACCGCCGCCAACACCGGTCTCCAACAAACTTTGAGAACCGCTCTGGCTGCCACCGCCGCCACCACCACCGCCACTGCCACCGCCACTGCCACCGCTGCTGCGAAAACTGCCGGCTCCCGAAAATGCGTTGACTACACCAACAACGGCTCCGTTATTTTGACCGCTGCTTCCGCCACCACCGCCACCGCCACCGCCACCGCCACCACCGCTACTGCCACTGCTGTTCACAGAACCAAAGCTTGAAGAACTGACGCTTTCCAGACCGGAATAAAAAGTATTCGGATCCACCTTGAACCTGCGGCTGAAAAGTTGCGGGCTTTCCGGTCCTTTTGCGGAAAACACAACGGCGAAGTCCTGTATCGAATATTTGATTGGATGGTCGGCCACCAAGACAATTGCATCCAGCACATCAGCCAGGCGCACGTCCGTCAAGTTGGGTATTTTTATCACGAAGGAACCCACATCCACAGCCTCGCCAGCATTACCACCCGCGCCTGCCGCCGGGGTGGCTGCAGGCAGACCTGTGGCCGGATCAATGGCTGGCGCAGTGGGCGCGGCAAATCTGCCGGGCGGACCACCAAATCCGCCCGCACCCGCGGCCGACTCCACGGGCTGACCGGACTGGTCGGGGTTCGGGTTGATCAGAAAATTGATGCCCTTGCGTTCGGGATCACGGAGCTTGGACTGTTCAGAGAGGCTGCGGAGAACTTCGCTCAACGGCAGGCCGTCAAAAGAAACGCTGTCTAGATGAATGCGATCCAGTTTGGCCACGATGGTCTGGCGACCGGGGCCGGTGTAAACGACCGAGTTGGTGGCGTAGGGGTTCGGCACCGGGAGGGCATTTTTGCCGGTGGGCAGAATCCAGTGTTTTTCCACCTGGGCCATGCGCACCTGCGTGTCCACCGTGTGCATCGCCGCCTCACGGGCGAAGCGGGACTGCTGAATCAGGTTCAAATAATAAAATGCCGCCGGACTGTCCGGGTCGAGCGCGAGCGCCTGATTCAACTTCGCTTCGGCGTCATCGAGCTTGCCCATTTCATAAAGCAATTTTCCATCCTGCACCAGCGTGCCGGCGTCCGTTTTCTGCACGGCAATTTGATTGGCCTGCTCCATGGCGGCGGGACTGGGCATCTGGCCTTTCATGGCCGCGAGCATCTCGTCATTCTGTTTTTTGAACGCCAACGCGTCGGGATTTTTCGGCTCCACTTTCAAGACTTGATCCACCTGTGCGGAGGCGTCGCGCAAATCGCCGGTTGCCTGAAACTGACGCGCCAGCACCAGACGGGTGGTGGCCAGACCGCTCATCGCCTGCGCCGCCTCGGGGTCAATGCCCGAACCGATTTGCTGAACGAGAGCGCAGGATTCCTGATAGAGCTTGGCGGCGGCAACGGTATCGCCCGCCTGGTTCGCCTTGGCCGCGTCGGCCAGTTTCTGGCGCAACACAATGGTGTTGGCCTGACGCAAAACGGCTTCGTTGACCGCGATGGCGGTGGAATCATCCTGGGCGCCGACGGTGGCGGGCAGAGCCAGCAGGGCGGCGAGGCCGAGTAAAACAAGGGCGGCTTTTGTCATGACAATTAAAAAGTTCTTCGAGGTGGCGCTTTGGATTATGGGATTTGCAATTCTGAAACTCAAGGTGCAAATGGCAAAGTGATTTTCTTTCCGTTCGACTGGTCATCCAGCGTCAGCTCGTCCTGACTGACTGCAAATACCACATAATCAGCACCGCCAAACGAAACCTTGTCGCCGGTGCGCCGGCCGCGAAAAGTTTTCTTCTCGGGGTCGTAACGAAAATCAACGGCGTAGTCATCCACGCGGCGGAACGGTGTGCCGTGCGTCAGCGTAACGGTTTCGCCGGAATCTAAAATTTTTATCACCAGCGCGTCGGGGTTTTCCGGCACACCGTTCACCGAGAGCAGCCCAAACGTGTCGTTTTTATCCCCCACGGAAACGTAGCGCTGCTGCTTGCGCTTCTTGGCTGCCGTCGTTGCCGACTGCTTTTCCACGCCAATCACATAGCGGGCTCCCAGTTCGTTGGTCACCACCGCATCCAGCGTCAGCACGAGATACAGCGGCGTGATGTTGGTCACCACAACCACCTGCGGACCAATGCTGCTGGCTTTTTCAACCATTCTTCCATCCAAAGTCTTCTGCCATTCAAACGGGTTAAACACCTTGTTGCTGGTTTCCAAATCCAGTTGCAGCGGCGATTCCAGGCGCGTGACCGCCGCCGTGTTGGTGGTCAGATCCAAATCGGGCAGCGCATGCGCCGCGGGATTGATGAGACCGTTGGCGTTATCTTCCATCGCCTGCTTGTCCGCCGCGATGTAAAACAGCATGAACACCAGCACGCCAATCAGACCCGCCAGCACGATGCTCAGCAAAATCTTTTCGTAATGTTTCTTGAAAAATTGCATTTTAGCTGTTCGGCAAAAGTTTCACGAGCCCCACTTCAATAGTGACGCGGAGCAACTGCTCCTTCAACAACGTCTGCAGCCCGCCCTTATCCGTCGCAGACGATGTTACGGGCGTCTGTGTGGCCGGCGGAACCATGCCAAATTCACCCAGCATTCGTCCCGGTATGCCTCCCGGTGGCAACATGGCTCCGGGCAGCGGCGCAGTTTGCGTCGGCGACGCCGAAGCTGCGCCGGCGGGTTGAACATTGATGGACTTGATTAGAAACGTATTTGACGAGGTGGCAAACGTGCTGATCACACGCGACAACTCCGGCGTAAAACAGCGGAATGTGACCACATAGGGCGTGATGACCGCGAGATTGTTCGTGGTGGAATGTTCGTCAATGTAATCACCCTGCGAACCTGCCGCGTCGTCGTCGGAGACGCGCACGCGCTGGATGCTGTCCAAGGCGTTGACGCGCGCGGAAAAAATAATTTCCGCGATGGCCTTGACCTCGCCCAGTTGCGCCGCCAGCAGCCCAAGGCTGCCGTCCGCAAATTTCATCAGCGGCTGCTGGGCGGAAAAGGAGAAATTATACTTCGGCGGCAGGGTCACACCGGCGCTCTCCGCCTCGTGCTGCAAGGCGTCCACCGTGCGGCGCAGCGCGCTGGCAAAAGCTTCGCTCGTCACGTTACCCGCCGGGATGGATGGGATGGGCTGGAAATACTTGCCGGCGGATTTAATCCATGATGTGATCTGCTGCGTCTGGTCTTTGGCAATGCGAGTGTTGTCAGTTTTTTCATTGCCGGGCGAAGGCTGCTGCTGCTGCAGGCTTTTCAGCGTGCCATAAATCTCATTGAGTTTGTCCGTCGCCTCCGAGTTACGATTCAAACCCTGATAGATGTAAAAGCCGCCCGCGCCCAGCAAGGCTAGGGTCACGATGCCGCCAATCACAAAAAACAAATTTCGCTTGATCCAGGCCATATCAAAAATTCAGCGGGTTGATTGGCGTGACATTCACCGTGAAGGTGAACGTGCCGTTGGAGTCGTCCGGCGTGATTTGCCCGGTCAACTGAGTGGCCTTGGGGTCAACCAGCGGCGAACTTTTGATTTCGCCTTCCACCGCATACGCAATTTCGCTGTTGGCCGAGGGATCAAGACTGGTCAGGTTCACCGCGCGGCAAACGAGCGTGATGACACTATTGGTATTGGCCGCACCAGATTGGGTCGCATCGCCGGTCGGCGGCGTTGTCGGCGGTATTCCGCCCGGCATCCCCGGCGGCATACCGGGTGGCATACCGCCCGGCATGACCATGCCCGGCAACGGCATTGCTGGATTGGCTGAAACAGCTGTTGCGGCACCGGAGGCGGAAATCATTTGCTCAATCCAGACGCCCACATCCACGCCAGATTTTTGGGCGGACAATTTTTTCTTGATGTCAGTTTCCGAACGGATCAGCGCATTGCGCATATCCGCCATGAAATCGGCCCAATAATAACGCTGCTGCATCCAGCCCGTGACCTGCGCGGCATCAGTCTGCGCCTTCTGAAGCTTTTTGTAGGCCGAGCTGAATCGGTCCATCTTGGCGTTTAATTCGGAAACTTTGGGATCGAGCAGCGCGATTTCCGCCTCCTTGTTGACGGCGAGTTTCTGGAACAAAAACCCGACGCCGAACGCGACCAGCACGAGGCTAATCACGGTCGCCACAAAATACGGTTTCTTTTGGTTCAACGCCTGCCAGCGCAGCGTGCTGTCCGGCATCAAATTCATCTCCACCGGGCAGTTCGCCAGATTCCGCAAACCCAGACCCACCACCTCGCCCATGCCGTGCGCGACCGGCGACAGTTCTTCCAAATTCACCGAGGGGTCAATCTGCACGTTGCGGAACGGATTAAAATATTCCACCGGCACGTTCAGTTTTTCCGCAAAAAACTGCGCCGTGTAAGGCATGATGCTTGCGCCGCCAGACAAAAATAACCGCTGCGGCGCCGTGCCGCCCTGTTGCCCGCGATAAAACTGCATCGTCTGGTTGACCTGAATATGCAGCTTGGTCATGAACTGGCGCGCAATCTTGGAAATCGCCGCCTGGTTCACGTTCTCCGGCTCTTCATACGCGCCGCCAAGGCTCACAAAACCCTCGGCAATCTTGAGTTTTTCCGCGTCTTCAAATTTTAGTTTCGCCTCGTTCGCAAAATCCTGCGTGATGATGTTTGCGCCCAGATTGATGCTGCGCGAAAAAACTTTGCCCTTTTCAAAAAACAACAAATTGCTCGTCTTCGCACCGATGTCCAAAAGCATCGTGCAATCTTCGAGGTCGGGATAATTATAGCGGAAGGCATTGCACAGCGCCGCCGGCGAAGCATCGCACAAATTTAGTTTCAACTTCGCCCCCGCCGACACGCGGAAAAGTCCCTCCACAATATCCGACTTGATCGCGACCAGTAATACTTCCAACTCGCCACTCGCGGCGGAGCCGAGGATTTGATAATCCCACACGACTTCGCTCAACGGGAACGGCACGTTCTGCTGCGCCTCGTATTGGATGATCTGGCCGACCTTGGCCGCATCCACCGGCGGCAGTTTGACAAATTTGGAGAAGACTTGGAAGCCCGGCGCGCAGACATTGACGCTTTTCGCCTTGAAAGCTTTTTCCGCCAGCACCTGCTGGAGCGTCTGCAAAATGATTTTTTCGCGCGTGGCCTCCTGCGAGCCTTCCAGCCCCAGCGGCTTGATGGCGAAATTTTTCAGCCGCAAGCCGCCCGCCTCGTCGATTTCAAACTCGGCGAGCTTCAGGCTGCCGGCTCCGAAATCAACGGTCAAAAATGACTTGGTGTTCAGCATTGGTTACACAACCGCCTCCACAAAAATCCGGGGTGCAAAATTATTGCGTGGCAGCGCATTGTGATTACGTCAATTCCGTCGCCCGGTCAAACCAAAAAGAAAAATCTTTGCGCGCACCGCCAAAAAACTTGCATCGCGCGCGCGGCTTTGGCTTCATCCCGCCATGCCGCCGCCGGTTCAGAACTCTACGCGTCACCGGATGACCGTTTTATTTTCCGGTCGCGTGCAGGGCGTGGGTTTCCGCTACACCGCCAAGACCGTCGCCGCCGGTTTCCAAATCACCGGCGCGGTGAGAAATTTGCCGGACGGCCGCGTTGAACTCGTCGCCGAAGGTGCGCGCGCGGAACTCGAAGCGTTTCACGCCGCGCTGCCCGATGCAGGTCTTGCTGGATTTATCCGCGACGAGCAGGTAATTTGGGCGGACGCAAAAAATGAATTTCGGGGATTTGAAATAGCTCGCTAGGAAATGAAATACGCCATCATCGCAGATATCCACGGCAACTTGGAAGCTTTTCAAGTTGTGCTGGAAGACATCAAGGCGCAAAACGCCACGCACGTCGTCTGTCTCGGCGACGTCGTCGGCTACAACGCGAACCCCAGCGAATGCCTCAAGATTGTCCGCGACATGAACATCCCCGTGGTCAAAGGCAATCACGACGAATATTGCTCCACCGACAATCCCCTCGACGGTTTCAACCCCCACGCCGCCGAAGCCGTTCACTGGACGCGCAATCAACTTTCTGATGATGATAAGAAATGGCTGCGCGATTTGAAATATTCCCGCATGGCTGCCAACTTCACCATGGTTCACGCCACGCTTGACGCGCCCGAACGCTGGGGCTACGTCTTCGACAAGCTCGCCGCCGCCGCCAGTTTTCCGTATCAAAACACCCAGATGTGTTTCTTCGGTCACACGCATGTCCCCGTCGCCTTCATGCGCGACACCGTCGTGCGCGGCGGAACGTATTCCAAGTTCAAAGTGGATTCGTCCAAAAAATATTTCATCAACGTTGGCGCCGTCGGCCAGCCGCGTGACAACAATCCCAAATCCGCCTACGTCATCTACGACATGGATGCGCAGACCATCGAACTCCGCCGCCTCGACTACGACATCGCCGCCGCGCAGGCTAAAATCCTCGCCGCCGGTTTGCCGGAACGGCTCGCTGAACGGCTCGCGTATGGAAGGTAAAAGTTCGCCGTCGCCAGTCAGAAAAACACTTCGGCATTTTTGCGGCGAACTGAAATTTTCCAATCTGTGTTTATCTGTGTCCATCCGTGGTTAAATACTTTTGAAGATTTTAATTCTCAAACCCAGCTCGCTCGGCGACGTGATTCAAGCGTTGCCCGTGCTGCGTTTGCTTAAGCTGCACTATCCTGATTCGGAAATTTTCTGGTGGATTGATTCCGCGCTCGCGCCACTGATTGAAGGCGACCCCAATTTAACCGGAATCGTTCGATTCGAGCGTAAACGTTGGGCGAAACCTCAACACTGGCCGGAAATGCTCCGCAGCATCCGCTGGCTGCGCGAACAGCATTTTGATCTGGTAATTGATTTGCAATGCCTCGCGCGCAGCGGAGCGTTCGCGTGGCTCGCGCGTGGAAAATTTCTCGCCGGCCTCGATGAAGTCCGTGAAGGCGCACGCGGTTTTTACGACCTCGCCGCGCCGCGCAAAACGTTTCACACGCACGCCGTAGATTGGTATTTGTCCGTGCTGCCGCCACTTGGCGTGCCCGTTCATAAAAATTTTAATTGGCTACCCGAACGACCGGCAATTTCCGCCGCTGTAAAATCAAAATGGAAAATTGACGGCGCAACCTGGATTGCGCTCCAGCCCGGCGCGCGCTGGAAAAACAAACGCTGGCCCGCGAAATTTTTTGCGGAACTCGTTCACTCGCTCGCAGAAAAATTTCCAACTGCACGCTTCGCCATTCTCGGTGATAAAGGCGATCAACCGTTTGGCGAAATAATTTCGCAAGCCGCGCCGGAAAAAGTTTTGAACCTCTGCGGCGCGACCTCGCTGCTCGAGATGATCGAGTGGGTGCGCCTCTGCGATTTGATGGTCACGAACGACACCGGCCCGATGCACGTCGCCGCCGCGCTTGGCAAACCGCTCGTCGCGCTGTTCGGCCCGACCGCGCCGGAGCGCACCGGACCTTACGGCCAGCTCGAAAATGTTTTGCGCCTCGACCTCCCCTGCTCGCCTTGTCTGAAATCAGATTGCGCCATCGAGAATACCGACGAGTGTTTACGCGCCCTTCCGCCAGCACTGGTTCTCGCGCGCGTTGAAAAACTGCTTTCCCCGCGCACTTGACTTGCGCCCGCCACCAGATAATTCTCGCTGCATGAAACTTACTGCGGCATTTTTTTTTCTCGCCCTTGCATTGGTTAAAACCAGTCCGGCGCAAGACAGTGATTTGCCTTATCCGCCGCCGCGCGCGCATGAAATGTCCGTCGCACTGTTCAACCAAAAAGATTTCACCGGCTGGACGTTTTGCATGAAAGGCAACACTGACCCGCTGAAAACCTGGAGCATCACGAACGGTGTCATTCATTGCACCGGCACGCCCACCGGCTACCTCCGCACCACGCAGACTTACAGTAATTATTTCCTGACCGTCGTCTGGCGCTTCGTCAAAGTCGCGCCCAAAGCCGACAACACCGGCATCCTCGTCCACATCCAGCCCGGCGACAAAGTGTGGCCGCAATGCGTGCAGGTGCAGGGCAAACATACGCGTCAGGGCGATCTGTTTGTGATGGCCGGTGCGGAATGCAAGGAGCACAAAGGCAAGGAAGCCAACACGCCGGTTCCCTTGCAGGGCGATTCAGTGGAAGTGTCCGTCGGTGAATGGAACAAGGCGGAAACGATTTGCGTGAACGGCAAGGTCGAGTCGTTTCAGAACAGCAAGTTCGTGAATGAAATCACCGAATGCACCATTAATTCCGGCTACATCGGCATCCAAAGCGAAGGCGGCGACATCGAAATCCGCTCGATTGATTTCTGCCCGCTGAAGTATTGAATTTTGTCGGGTAAATTGACTGGACAACTTTTTACAACCGGCTCAAGCTCGAATTCATGAAACAGGATGGGTCACAAAAACTGCGGCCTAATATCTGTTACGCCATCGTGTTGCTCGCCACCCATTTCAGCCCGTTGCTGGCGCAAACGCCACGCCACCTTTTCGGCGAGCTGGATGCCGAAGCGGTTTTGAACGGCGCGTATCCGTGGCCCGCGTCGCCGAAAGTTGAGGTCAGCTTCGACACCAATGCGGCGAAGCGAGCAAGCGCTCGACTTGTTTGGCGTAAGCGTCGGGAGAATTATCTTTTACAAAACTTTCGACTTCTTCCGGCGTGGGCGGCAAGCCCGTCAAATCCAGCGACAGCCGCCGCAGCAACGTGCGCCGGTCCGCAGCCGGTGACGGCGCGATTTTTGAATCCTCCAACCGCGCGAGAATAAACGTGTCAATCGCGCCTTGCGTCCACTTCGGGTCCGCAACTGGCGGCAACGCCGGCCGCTTCAGCGGCGCATAAGACCAGTGCGGCTCGTATTTCGCACCCGCCGCAATCCATCGGCGCAGCACGTCAATCTGCGCGGGCGTCACCGTTTTGTGCATTGCCAACGGCGGCATTTGATCATCCGCATTGGTGGTCGTGAGGCGGTAGATCATTTCACTCTCGTCCGGCTTGCCCGGCACGATCGCTTCTTTTTCGACCGCCACTTCACGCACGTCGAGCCGCAGCTTGGCCTTGCGGCTTTTTGCATCTGTGCCGTGGCAGCGAAAACAATTGTCCGAAAGAATCGGGCGGATGTCGCGGTCGTAACGCAGTTCGCCCGCCGCAGCAATGCCAGCACCGTGAGCAGAAACACACAAAGCACCAGCGACCAAAGTCACCAAGGCGGCGGTTTGAAAGTATGAATGAAAAATTTTCAAATTAGCTGGCGGTGTTTTTTCGTCCCATCTTGCAACCTATCCCACCGTAGAACGCTATGTAGGCGTAGGCAATGAGCGGCACGATGAAAGAGATTTGAAGATTCTTGGTCACGTCGGCGATGTAGCCTTGCACCGGTGGCAGAATCGCGCCGCCGAGAATCGCCATCACCAGCAGCGACGACACCTGGCTTTTGTGGACGCCCATGCCATCGAGCGCGAGGGAGAAAATGTTGGGCCAGCCTATCGAGGTGAACAAACCCACGCCAATGACGCACCACATCGCCGTCTTGCCGCCGACGAGAATTGCCGCGAGCAGCAAAGCCACGATGGTCAGCCCGAAAATCATCAGCGTGCGACCCGCGAGCGCCTTGCCAAATTGGAATAGTGCCCAGCATAGCACAAGAAACGGCAGGTAACATTGCACGACATCCCAGCCGCGCAACGCCCACAAAATCAAAAACGCAGCGAATGGAATGGCGGCGAGAAAAATCTGCTTGTTGAATTTTTTCATTTCACTTAATTCCACCGCGCCCATGAAACGGCCAATCAACATTCCGCCCCAGAACAGCGAGACGTATTTGCTCGCCTCGACGGGATCGAGTCCTGCGACATTTTTTTGGCCGAGGAAATTGATGATGGAACTGCCGACGGAAACTTCGCCGCCGACATACATGAAGATGGCGAGGATGCCGAGGACGACGTGCGGATGTTTTAACGCGCCCGCACCGCGCTCAATCTTGCCCTCGCCGATGTGCGGCAAATGGATGAAAAAGAAAATCAGCGCGAGCAACGCAAAAATAATCGTGAACGCAAGATAGGGAACTTTCACCGAGTCTGCGCCGTGAACGCCGGTCTTGTTGAAGTATTGGAAAATGAGATAGCCGCCGATGAGCGGCCCGATGGTCGTGCCGACGGAATTGAACGCCTGCGCGAGATTCAGTCGGGATGATGCGGTTTTTTCCGGACCGAGAATGGTGACGTAGGGATTGGCCGCGATTTGCAGCATCGCAAAGCCGAGGCCGACGACAAACAAGCCCGCGAGAAACATCGGATACGACGCGGCACTCGCCGCCGGCCAGAAAATCCCACTGCCGGTGGCGGAAATCAGCAGGCCGATGACGACGCCGTTTTTGTAACCAATTTTCGCAATCGGATCGCCGGTCGTAATCGAGATGATAAAATAAATTAGCGAGCCGATGAAGTATGCGCCGAAAAACGCGAACTGCACGAGCATCGCCTGAAAGTAACTCAACGTGAACGCATCCTTGAATCGCGGTATTAAGATGTCGTTGAAAACCGTCATGAAGCCCCACAGAAAAAAGAGCGAGGTCATGATGGCAAACGAGCCGCGATAATTCGCGCCGTTGCCAGTGGAGGTTTGGTTGGTGCTGCTGGTGCTGATCGCTGCCATAATATTGATTTGAATTTAGTTTGGGGACTGGTTCATTGTTCTTTCACCAGCGTGATGATGGAATGCGCCGGACTGGTGGCCTTTACACTTTGACTGTTAAGACACAGATTGAACGATTCCGGAGAATCAGACAAGTTCAACACAACGACGGCAATTTTCCTGTCAGGATTCAAAAACGCGGTTGTCATCAGTTTGTCGGTGGTGGAAGAACTGATGATTCGTTTTGCTCCGGGCCGGATGAATTTTGAAAACTGGCCGATATAGAAATAGGAATTCATGTAAAACAATTCCCCGGTTTTCACATCGGCATGGATGGGAGCATAGAGATGATTGCCCGCGCCCTGCTCATCCAACAGGACATTCCAATCTGTCCAGCCTTCAGCGCCGTTGTTGAAATCATTGATCATGGATTTGCCGTAAAGCTCGCCCCATTGCCAGTCGTTGATTTTGCCGAATTCAAAAGGATAGTTACAACCTTCAGTAAATAGCAGGTGAGTTTTTGGATAGGCTTCGTGGACGCGTTTGACGTTCTCAAAATTATCCCCCACATACCAGTGGTAGCCCACGCCCCAGACATATTTCGCCGCCGCCGGATCATCCAAAATCACCGAGGCAAACTGATACATGAAATTGCGATTGTGATCCCAGATGATAATTTTTTTGTCCTTCAATCCATCTTGAAGCAAGATCGGACCGAGATGATTTTTGACAAAATCGCGCTCTTCCTCGGCGGTATAAACACAAGATTCCCACTTTTGCGCCGACATCGGTTCGTTCTGGACCGTCACGCCCCAGATGGGAACGCCCGCCTTTTCATAGGCGTTGATAAACTTTCCGAAATAGCGCGCCCATGACTCGTAAAATTCCGGCTTCAACTTACCGCCGTGAAGCAGGTTGTCGTTGTCCTTCATCCATGCCGGCGGACTCCAGGGACTCGCAAACAAAGTGAAATTATTACTCCCGGCGGTCGCCAGCACTTCCTTGATGAAAGGAATTCGATACTTCAAATCGGGCGCAATGTCGAAGCTGGTCAGTTGCGCGTCGCCATCCTTGACATAGGTGTAGCTTTCCTGACTCGGATAATCGCAACTGTTAATATGAGTCCGCCCCAGCGTGTAGCCAATGCCGTTTTGTGGATCAAAATATTTCGTCAGAATTTCCTGCTGCTTGTCCTTTGGAAGCTTATAAAAAGTTTCGGCGGCATCATCCGTCAGCGCGCCGCCAATTCCTAAAATGGTTTGAAAAGTTTTTGAGGCATCTACAAATATGTATTGGTCTTTTTCGCTCAACGGCGCGCTCTCAGCCAGCTCTACTTCTTCAATTTTTGCCAGCCGCTGCCCGGTGGCTTTGGCCGTCACATAAATCTCAACCGATGATTTAGCATCGCTAGCCAAGGCTTGTGACAGTGCGGACACCAATGCAATCAACAAGACGATGGTCGCGATGGCTTTCATAAAGGCTGATTTTTTATCTGGCCTAATTGGCATAGGTGTCAAACAGGCTGTGAACTTTCAGGGTGTTCTCGAAATCTATTTTCGTCATCGGCTGGGCAAGTTTGACGGCGAACCGCATCGGTGCATCAGGCGCAAGATGAGCAAAGTTATCAGACAGACGCGCGTCCGCACCGGCGATGTCTAGCCAGACCCACAGCGCGGGATGTTTGACGCTCACGCTGACGGTATAATCCGTTCCCGAACCGGAAACACTCGTCACAAACTCCGGTTCAAGCAATTCGAGTTCCCTCGGTTTGGCCAGCAGCACCGCGTTTTGTGAGATGCTCTCGCCTTTCACATCAAATGACAACCAGACCAGCAGATTGGTCGTGCCGTGTTTTTGCACGAGGTCGTCCAGTTTAAGTTCGCCGACACGTGAACTTTTTTGCGCCGCAAGTTGGACGCTTTGTTTTCCGTGGCGGAGTTCTGCCCCGGCCAGATCCGTGATGCGCCAAGTGAGTTTTCCAGCAACCGGTTTGAGTTCATCGCTAGTCAACCATAGTGCCACGGAGTTGTTGGTTGGATTGAAATCACCCGACACCAGTAGCGGCGCGTAAAAATGCCGCGCGCGAAAGTGCAGTGCCTTCCAGCGGCCAAAGTAATCCACCGACGACCACGAGGTGCAAGGCCAGTTGTCGTTGTATTGCCAATAGAAACAGCCCATGCTCTGCGGCATTTCACGCCGCCAGCCTTCCGCCGCGAACTCGATGCCGTAAGCCTGGTTGATCTGGCTCAACCAAAGCGTGCTCTCAAAATCCTTCGGCTCGCGAAAATTCATTCGCACGATTTTCATCATGATGTCCGTGCCAATCGTGCCGTCATCCGGAGAGTCCACGGACGAACGGTCGGAACGTTCGTGGTGCTTGACCATCGGCGCATAAATATTCGTGCGATCTTCCGGCGCGGTGAACGCGTTCACCGTGGCGGGAACGGCGAAGGATTGAAAACCAAATTCGCTGATGAAACCATGAACGTCGCGATACACGTCAAACGGTTTGCCGCCATGCCACACATCCCAGAAATGCACGTCGCCGCAATCCGGCGAACCGGTGACATAGGCAGCTTGCGGGGCGAGGGATTTCATGACTCCGCCAATCGTGTCCTTGAACAAAAGGTTGTAGTCCGGCGTGCTCATCTTGCCAAGCGACGCCTCGTTTTGACCGATCTTATCTTTTGGCACCCAAATCCATTTATCGTCTCCCCGAAAATACCAGATTTCATTATTGCCGCACCACACCGCGATACTGGTATGATGTCGGAGGCGTTTTACTTGTTCGATGGCCTCCTGCCGGACGTTCGCCAAGAAATTTGTATCGTAAGCCGGATAGGTCGAGCAGGCGAATTTGAAATCCAGCCACACGCAGATGCCGAGTTCGTCGCAGGCGTCGAACAGTTCATCATCCTCGTAATAGCCGCCGCCCCAAAAGCGCAGGGTGTTCATGTTGACCGCCACCGCGTCGGCCATGAAACGGTGCAAGGTTTCCTTGCTCGTCCGGTTGGGAAACGCGTCCGACGGAATCCAAGCCGCGCCCTTGGCAAAAAAAGGCACGTCATTCACTACAAACTGCATCGGCGTGGAATTGGTCTGCTCCAACACCTGCATCGTGCGCAGACCAATCCGCTTTTGCGTCGCGTCCAGCAATTTTCCCTGCGCATCGCACAACATCACCGTAGCTCTTCAACAATTGAAAACAAATGGAGCGGGCGAAGGGAATCGAACCCTCGTGAGCAGTTTGGAAAACTGCCGTTCTACCATTGAACTACACCCGCAACGCGCAAATGATAACGCCCGCGCTTGCCTTGTCAATCCGCCGCCGCTAGAGTGAACGCGTGAATTCGCTGCTGCTCACCGGCGGGCGCGTGGTTGATCCCGCCAATAAATTTGATGCCATCGCCGACGTTTTAATTCTCAACGGCAAAATTTCCGCCGTCGGCAAAAAACTTTCTGCACCCGCCGGCGTGAAAACTTTTGACGCAACTGGCAAAATTGTTTCGCCCGGCCTGATTGATTTGCACGTCCACTTCCGCGAACCCGGCCAGACGGCGAAAGAAAATATCGCTTCCGGCACGGCGGCGGCGGCGCGCGGCGGTTTTACTTCTGTCGTCTGCATGCCCAACACGTCACCCGCGATTGACTCTGCCGGAACCGTCGCGCTCATCCGCGAACGCGCGGAACGCGAAGGCTTGGTCAATGTTTTCGTCACCGGCGCGATTACTAAAAACATCGCGGGCGAGGAGCTCGCGCCCATCGGCGGTTTGAAAAAAGCGGGCGCGGTCGCGATCACCGACGACGGCCATTGCGTGCAGAACAACGACCTCATGCGCCGCGCGTGCGAATACGCGAAGATGTTCGACCTGCCGATTTTCGATCACTGTCAGGATTACTCGCTCGTGACCGACGGTGTGATGCACGAGGGCTATTGGAATCTCGCGCTCGGTTTGCGCGGCTGGCCGGCGGCGGGCGAAGAAATGATTGTCGCGCGCAACATTCTGCTCGCGGAACTCACCGGCGCAAAAATTCACTGCCAGCATTTGAGCGCGGCCGGCAGCGTCGCACTTTTACGCGCAGCCAAGAAACGCGGCGTTTCAATTTCCGGCGAAGCGTGTCCGCACCATTTCACGCTCACCGACGCAGCCGTGGCTGGCAGCGAAAAATTTTGGGCAGACGACGGTAAAAATCTTTACTCGCCACTCGCCACTCGCCACTCGCCACTTCCCGAATGGCCGACCTACGACACGAATTTCAAGATGAATCCCCCGCTCCGCTCCGCTGCCGACCGCGAGGCGATTCTCGAAGGACTGGCCGACGGCACGATTGAGATTTTGTGCAGCGACCACGCGCCGCATTGCGATTACGAAAAAGAGGTCGAGTTCGACTACGCCCCGTTCGGTATCACCGGCCTCGAAACGGAACTCGCGCTCTCGCTGATGCAACTTGTCCACACAAAACGGATTTCGCTGATGGACATGATTGCGAAATTCACCATAAATCCAGCGCGCTTGCTGAATTTGAAAAAAGGAAATTTGAGCGTCGGCGCGGATGCAGACGTGACGGTGTTCGACACTGAACAGGAATGGATTTATCAGCACGAAGATTCCGCAAGTAAATCCCGGAACAACCCGTTCTTCGGCTGGAAACTCAAGGGTAAAACTATCGCCACCATCGTCGGAGGTAAAATGGTCTGGTCGGAAGTTGCTGAACCCGTCGCCGCCTGAAAATTTTCGGCGGCGGATTTTGTTACGCGCCGAAATTTGCGTCGGAATTCCAGTGGCCGGATTTCCAGACGTAAATGTCGCCCTGCTTTTCCCACTTGCCTTCCACCCAGTAATCACCCGGATGCGGACGCTGACGCCAAAAGCCCTGCACCCAGACCCATTTGCCGCGCCAGTCCCAACGGCCGGGCACATACCACCAGAGTGCTGCCGAGCCGGGCGGCGGCGACTTGATTTCCTTTTGATTTTCCGGCGGCGGCTGCGTGGGTGCGCCATACGCGGAACCATCTGCGACCGGCAGCGCCGGGGCGACGTCCACCGGACGTTGCGGCGCGCAACCGGCAACAAATAAACCGGCGAAAATCAAAACGAAGATTTTTTGAAAAAGAGTTTTCATAAAAAGTTTGGGCTTAAAAGAACGAACCATTGATGACACCGCTGAAAACGGATTGCAAATGAAAAACGCTACCACCAACTCCGCCAATTGAGAAACCACTCCCAAAATCTATCCAAATAAATTGCGGCCAGAACACCAACGAAAAGCGCGGCCGCCAAAATTGAAATCCAATCAAGGTTCTGCCACAACATCGGCAATCCACCCATCAGACAACCGCAGAAAAAATGCACCCAAGTCTTGAACCAATCGCGTTGCCGACCGTCGTTCATTTCACATTTTAATTTGCGCCTGGCCCTTCCGCTGGCGCGGCGGGCGTTTCTTCATTCTGCATTTTCACTTCCGCATTCAGTTGAAGCTGCTCCGGCGGAACCGTCGCCAAACCCGCATCCGCCGTCACCGGCGCAGGCGGGCGTTCAACGGGAATTCTCCGCAGTTCATCCGCAGCGGGCAAATCTTCGAGGCCGCGCAAGCCAAAGTATTCCAGAAACGACGGCGTGGTGCTATAAAGCGCCGGACGACCCACCACTTCCGCGCGACCGCTCTGCACGACAAGGCCACGTTCGAGAATCGTCTGCATCGTGCCGTCAATATTCACGCCGCGCACCTGCTCCACTTCCGCGCGCGTGACCGGCTGGCGATACGCGATGATGGCGAGCGTCTCCAGCGCCGCCTGCGAGAGCCGCGACGGACGGTTTTTGACGCCGACGAGCGCCTTGACCCACGGCGCAAATTCCGGCTGCGTAACGAACTGCCACGCGCCCGCGACGCACACGAGGCGGAACGTGCGCGCGGCGGTCTCGTGCTCACGCGCGAGTTCTTCCAGCGCAGTGGTCACGTCGTCCTCCTTCACTTTTTTGTAGGGCTTGGCGGCATCGTCCGCGTCTTCCGCCGTGGCGGCGTTGGCCAGCACGTCGCGCAGCTCCTTCGCGCTCATCGGTTTTTGGGCGGAAAACAGCAGCGGTTCGAGAATTAATTTCAGTTCCATCTTAAATCTTTATTGGCAAATTCAATTTCCACGCCGACGAGTTTTTTTCAACTACGCATCGCAAGTTTTGCCGAATCTGCTTTGCCAAACGCTACTTAAAAATCCACCGGGCGTCCAGAATAGATGAACCCGGCCGCCGCACAGGCGCCGAAAGTCATTGAGGCTTGCCCGGCTCCTCATTCCCCGCGATACACCGCCCGCGCCGTGCACGTCTCGGCCACGACGACTTCTGCAAGCAGCGGCAGTTTCGGTTTTAATTTTTTCCAGATCCAAACCGCCACGACTTCGCTCGTCGGATTTTCGAGGCCGGGAATTTTGTTGAGATAATAATGGTCGAGCTTTTCCCAAATCGGCTTGAACGCGGCGGAAATCTCCGCGTAATCCATCAGCCAACCAAGTTTTTTATCGCACTCGCCCGCCACTACAATTTCCACGCTAAAGCTGTGGCCGTGCAGCCGGCGACATTTGTGATGCTTCGGTAAATGCGGCAACAAATGTGCCGCCTCGAACTGAAACGTTTTTCGCAATTCCATTTTCATAATTCAAAATCCGTCCAAGTGATTAAGTCGCCGAGCGCCGGACGGCCATCGTGACGCCACGTCAGCGGCGGCTTTTGCATCTGACCGAGCGGGCAAATCCGCGTCACGCCCCAGCGCCCGAATTGTTTCGCCAAATCCTTCGTTTTTTCCGGCGGCGCGGCGATTCCGACCGTTGAGACTTTGCCGTGAATCTCATCCACACCTTGTAGCACCGCATTCAAATCCGGCACGGGCTTCACAAAAACAAAACGGTTTAGCGGTGAAAACCGAAATTTCACATCGTGCTCAAACACCAATGTCCATGAGGTTGAATTCTCACTCGACCAGATTTTTGCGTCAGCACGATGCGCGGCGATGGTTTCGTAAATCGCCCGCCGCGATGCAATCGAAGCCGCTTCTTCGACAGAAATGATTCCGCGCGGTTCGGTCGTTTCGCGTTTCGCCAATTCAATCGCCAGCCGCTTCGCAAATTCGTCCGATTCCACCGCGCCGCGTTCTTCAACATAGATGACGTGTGGCGAAAGACAGCCGTTTTGATCCCACGCAATCACATCGTCTGCCGCGTTGGAAATTATTGTAATAATTTCCTCCTCGCGCAAAACTTCGCGCGCCACAAAACCAAAACTCACGCGCTGGCCGTAGCCGAGAAAACGCACCCTCGCCGGCAGCCGCGTGCGAATGGTCGCGAGCGTTGCATCACTGCCCGTCGCGGTCAGACAATCCGCGTGAGCGAACAGTTCGGTTTCCAACTCGTGATTACCACCGCGCCATTCCGCTATTTCCAGACACGCGCCAAGTTTTGGATCCAGTCCGCGGAGGGAATGCGCGAACAGTCTTGGCAAGAATGAAGCGCCGCTCGCACATTTTACGAACTGTGCCGACCGCGTGAGTAAACCGAGCGTCAGGCTCATCAACGTGGGATTGGGAATATTGCCCGCCGCAACGTGGACGAGTAGTTCCGGCCCGCGCACCGAGGCGCCGTCGGCAAATCCATCCAGCCGTTCTGCATGACCAAGTTCCTGCACCAGCAGCGCTTGAAAGTTTTCGAGCGTGAATTGACGGAAGAAATTATCCAGACCTTTTTCCAAAATCGGTTTGGAAAACCCCGTTTCCGACGGGCCAAGTTCCAGCGCGAGCTTGCGAAATTTATTCTCTGGTGAAAGCCATTCCGCCGCAATTTCACAAAGGATTTTTATGATGTCATCCGTTTTGCTCGGCAAGAGATACTTTTCGCGATTACGTTTCAACGTGTCGCACGCCGTTGCAATCATTGTCGGGGACAACGTCGCTTCCGGCGGCAGGTCGGCAAAGTAAAAGTTTGGTAGATTCATGCGGTCATCAAGGAACAGCCGCGCGGCTCGGCGAGTTGCTCGCGACCAACTAGCTCAAATCTATCGCCACGGCGAACACCTAAATCCTCCGTTTGAATTGCGGCGACGGAAAATACATTCGCCAGATCAAGAATACAGATGATGCCCGTTTCGCCTTCGGCCACTTCCCGTCCGCTTTCTGGCGAGATGATTCGCGCGCGCGCCCACGGCGGAAAGTGAAACGCACCGGACGATTCCGCGTAAGCCTGCGAACTCAACTCACTCATGCCGTATTCACAGATAATATTTTTGGGCGGCACCCCAAGGCGGTCAGTGATGAGCGTGTGCAATTCTGCTTTCGGCAAAATGCGCGAACGGTTTTTGTAGCCGCCAGTTTCCATGACGCGTGAGCCTTTCGGCAATTGAAACTGCAAATGATTTTCCGCCAGATAATCGAGCAGATGCACAAACGAAAATGCCGTCCCCAGCAATGTCACTGGCGTTTGCGTGGCGCCAGCAAGCTGCAGTTTTTGAATCGTCTCCGAAAAGTCTATTGCCCATGCGCCATCGCCAGAAATATTTCCCGTGAACGCGGACTCCGGCAGATCAAATTTCTGGCGCACAATTTCAAACATATGAACCAGCGAAGAGCGCGGTGCAGTTTTTTGATTTGGTGTCAGAAAAATGAGTTCGCCAGCGCGGCCAAAGCGATTTTGAAACCAGTTCCATAGTGATGTTTCATAAACCGCCAGCGATTCGTTGTTGTGAAAATGGCGGCTGGGTTTTTGCTCCGTCGTGCCGCTGGAATGAAAAACTGCGGCGCGCTCATCCGGCATAAGGCTGGTCATTTCCAGTTCCTTGAAGACAGCGGTAGGCACAGCGGGAATTTGCGTCCAGTGTTCTACGGCTTGCGGCGTGAGCTTGCGCGCCTCGCAAATTTTGCGGTAAGTGGAATTATGCTTGAACTGGAGGCCGAAAAGCTCCAACGCGAGTTCGGAGAAATACTGATTGCTCAACGCTGATTGCGAATTGGCAATCAACTCGCGCAGGCGCGCGGCAAAATGAGAAAGTTCTGTGTTCATGCGGTTTTAATTCACGGCTGGTGTTCCGCAACAGCCGGTCGACATGATAACACGAAGCGTTTGCGCCGCAAGCGAGATTGCCTTTACGTTGTTTGTAAGCCAAACTGCGCGTTCAATAATGAGTAAACGGTTTTACATCACCACGGCGATTGATTACGTGAACGGCCAGCCGCATCTCGGCCACGCTTACGAGAAAATTATTGCCGATGTTATCGCGCGCGCGCGACGTAGTTTGGGGCAGGAAGTTTTTTTCCTGACCGGCCTCGACGAACACGGTCAGAAAGTGCAGCAGGCGGCGCAAGCGGAGAAAAAGAATCCGCAAGAATATTGCGACGCGCTCGCCGCAGATTGGCTCGCATTCGCAAAAAAACTGGAACTAACGAACGACGATTTTGTCCGCACGACGCAGCCGCGCCACAAGGAATTTGTCCAAACAACTTTGTCGAAACTGAATGACTCCGGACATTTTTACAAAGCGACTTACACCGGCTTTTATTCCGCAAAGGAAGAAACTTTTCTGACGGAAAAAGATCGTTTGCCCGATGGAAAATTTGATGCGAGTTACGGCGACGTGGTTGAGTTGAAGGAAGACAATTACTACTTCAAGCTCGGCGCGCATCAGCAATGGCTGATTGATTACATCGAAGCCAATCCTGATTTTATTTCACCGAGCTATCGCCGCAATGAGGTTCTTGGGTTTCTCAAAAATAATACGTTGGAAGATTTGTGCATCTCGCGTCCGCTGGCGCGCTTGAACTGGGGCATTCCCCTACCTTTCGACAAAGATTTCGTCACTTACGTCTGGTTCGATGCGTTGGTGAATTATACCAGCATCGCGCACGCTCACGAAACGCTCGGACTTTGGCCGGCGGACATCCACGTCATCGGCAAGGACATCGTGAAATTTCACGCGGTCTATTGGCCGATCATGCTCAAGGCGATGGGCCTGCCGCTGCCGAAACAAATTCTAGTTCACGGCTGGTGGCAAAAAGATGGCGCGAAAATTAGTAAAAGCACCGGCAACATCATTGACCCGATTGCCGTTATCAACGAATGGGGTCTGGACGCGTTCCGCTTTTACGTTTTGCGCGAACTCGACGTCGGACCCGATGGCAATTGGACCGACGCCGGTTTTCGCGCACGTTATCAAGCCGAACTTGGCAACGGCCTCGGCAATCTCGTCAACCGTTCACTCTCAATGCTGAAGCGTTATCGCAACGGCATCGTGCCCGTGCGCTCCAATGAACTTGCCGCGGATGCAGATAAAGCCGCGGATGAAACGCGGGCGTTGTTTAAGCAAAGCCAGTTGCAAGCCGCGTTGCAAAGCATCTGGACGCTCGTGAATCGCGCCAACAAATATGTGGATGAAACCGCGCCCTTCAAATTGGCAAAAGATCCCGCGCAGGCGCAGCGGCTCGACGAAGTTTTGTATAATCTCGCCGAATCCTGCCGCGTGCTCGCGGTGCTGCTGAATCCATTTCTGCCGGGAACTTCCGCAAAGATTTACGCGCAACTCGGCTTGACCGGCGCGCCGGACAAACTGGCAGATGCTTCGTGGGGCGGCTTGCCCGCCGGCCACACGATTGGCGAACCGGCACCACTGTTCCCACGCAAAGACGAAAAATAATTTTGCTAAAATTCCGTTCTGGAAAATAAAAAAAGCCCGCTTAAAAAAGCGGGCTATTGTTTTTAGAACGATCAAAAACTTCAGATTTTACCGAAGGTTTCTTCGATGACCTGCTTGAAGTTGTTTTCGCCGGGCTTGACGATGCCGAATTCGCGCTTGGCGTTGTCGGCGGAATCGCTCGCGTGAGCGGCGTTGACCATGATGGTCGAGCCGAATTCGCGGCGGATACTGCCGGGCGGTGCTTTGGACGGATCCGTCGGCCCAAGCACGTCGCGGATTTTATTCACTGCGCCAACGCCTTCATAAACGAGCGCGATGCACTTTTCCGTGCCGGGCTTTTCCCAGTCGCTCTTCGGAATTTCGCCGGGCGCGTGACCGGACATGAAGCGGACAATGTTGTCGAATTGCGAATCACCTTGAATGGGTCCGAGGATTTCGCCAAGGGCTTTTTGGTCAGCATCAGCCAATTTAAATCCGAATTCTTTTTCGAGAATGTCCTTGGCCTTGGCGCTCACGCCGTCTTTCAACTTGTTGCGGAGAAATTCGCGAACCGGGCCGTAAAATTCCATCGCCTGCGCGGTGCTCATGTGGAGCACTTTCGCGCCGACGACGTAAAGGCCGGTGCGGGAGAAAAAGTCAATGACGTTGCCGGGGCGTCCGGTCGAGAACTTGAAATTGTCCGGCTTGATGAGCACCAGTGTGCGCTCGGGCGTTTCACCGGGCGGATAGGCGATGACATTTTCCAGAATGCCGCCGTCGCTGTCGGAGAAGCGCGCCCACAATTTCAATTTCGCCTCGGCTTCGGCTTCGTTTGGTGCGGCCATGACGGCCGGCTCAAAATAACGGACATTGCCGTTGTCATCCAAAATTAAATCGCTGTAAGTATCGCGAATCGTTTCGCCGCCGCGCCGGTCGGGGCTCAAATTGCCGACGACCGAGCGAACTTTACGCACCGCCTCATTGCCGCGAAATAGCAGCGCCATCACACGGCGGCGGCGACCGGTCTTGGGGTCGGGCGAAAGATTTTCGAGGACGTATTGCTTGAGCAACTCCTGAACTTTCCGATCGTTCGTGTCTTGTGCCGACACGATGGTTTCGGCGTATTGCTTAACCAGTTCCGCGCTCGGTGCAAACATCCGCATGGCGGCCAGATCCAATCCCGTGCGCGAAATGAGACGGCTCATGATGCCGCCGTTGCGCGATTTGTAGAGCGAATAGGGAGTGAGAAAAACGTAGGCGAGTTGTTGCGACATAATTAAATTCAGACCGTCGGCGGCGGAGTGGTCGGAGCGGGCGTGGCGGCGGCTTTGCCCAAGATTTTGAACATCACGGTGCCGCACGTCGGGCATTTGCCCTTGATGGCTTTGAGGCCGTTTTTCATGGTTTCTTCAACGCCATCGGCGATGGGCTTTTTGGCCTTGCACTTGACGCAGTATCCTTCAGACATAAAAAGTTTTCCGGCAGCGCTTCATGCGCCAAACGGGAGGCAAAGGCTATCCGCAAAAACTGCCAACGTCAATTCTAAAGGGAAAACCCTTTATTTTAGAGGCTTTTGCGCAATCTCACGGCCTTCGCTAAAGCAAAAAGGCGAGGCCGGAGCCTCGCCTTGAAATTTGCCGGTGCGAGTTACTTCGCGGCCGCGACGGTCTTCTTTTCCAGTTCCTTGACCAACGTCGCGCCCTTGCCGATGCGCTTGCGCAGGTAGGTGAGCTTGGCGCGGCGAACATCGCCCTGGCGCTCGACTTCGATCTTGTCCACGCGGGGGGAGTGATACGGGAAAATACGTTCCACGCCTTCGCCATAGCTGATGCGGCGGACGCTGAACGTTTCGTTCAAGCCCGTGCCGCGTTTGCCGATGACGACGCCCGCGAAAATCTGGATGCGTTCCTTATCGCCTTCGACGACTTTGGTGTGCACGCGAACGCTGTCGCCCACGTTGAACTTCGCGTTGTCTTTACGAAATTGTGCCGATTCAATTTTGAGTTGTAATGCCTGGTTCATAACTTTTTTAAATTTTTATTTCAACAAATCTGGTCGCTGCTCTTTTGTCTTTAACTTCGCCTGTTCGCGCCGCCATTTTTCAATCTCGGCGTGGTTGCCGTTCAGCAACACCTCGGGAACTTTCATCCCGCGAAAATCAGCCGGCCGCGTCCACTGCGGATATTCCAGCAATCCGTGACTGAACGATTCATCGCGCGAACTTTCGTCATCGCCCAAAACTCCGGGCAACAACCGCGCAACCGCATCAATCACCACCATCGCGGGCAACGCGCCGTTCGTCAGCACATAATCGCCGATGGACAACTCGTCGTCCGCCAGCGCTTCCCGGATCCGCTCGTCAAACCCTTCGTAATGGCCCGTGACGAACAGCAAATCTTTTTCCTGCGCCAATTCTTGCGCGATTTTCTGGTCGAACTTTCTTCCAGAGGGCGAAAGCAAAATCACTTTCGTCTCTTCCCGCTTCAAACTTTCCACCGCTTCAAAAATCGGTTGCGGTTTCAGCAACATTCCCGGCCCGCCGCCAAACGGATGGTCATCCACCGTTTTATGTTTGTCGTGCGTCCAATCGCGCAACTGATGGATTTTTAACTCCAGCAAGCCTGACTTGCGCGCCCGCATGATGATACTTTCATCCAGCGGTCCGGCGAACATCGCCGGAAACAAAGTCAGCACGTCAATTTTCATCCGTGCCTCAAATTCTGTTCACTTCTCGTCTTCAACTATCTCCACCGAACAGCGCAAACCTTTTTTCGCGCTGCCGGCCAGCAGCAAAGAGCGAATCGCGTTAATCGTCACGCCCTGTTTGCCGATAATCTTGCCGACATCCGCCGCATCCAAGCGCAATTCGTAAACCGTGGCGCCCGCGCGTTCCACCGGGGTGACCGTCACCGCGCCGGGGTTTTGCACGAGTCCTTTGACGACGTATTCGAGGAACTCCTGCATGCGCCAAAACAATTAAGCCGCCACCGGAGCCGCCTTGACCGCCTTCTTGATGAAGCTGGCCACGGTATCGCTCGGCTGCGCGCCTTTGCTGATCCAGTATTGGGCGCGGTCGAGCTTGATGGTGAAATTTTCACCCTGCTTGAGCGGCTGGTAAGTGCCGATTTCCTCGATGCACTTGCCATCGCGCGGGCTGCGGCTGTCAGCGACAACAATACGGAACACCGGCGTGTTTTTCGTGCCGATGCGTTTCATGCGGATTTTTACAGACATAAATTTATTAAAAGGACGCGGAGACTATCAGTTGGAACGGCTTTTGCAAGCCCGATTTTGAAAAGAAAATGGTGTTTGTCGCGCCAGCATGTCGATTGGAAGATGCGGAAAAGGTTTTTTCGCGCGAAGGACGCGAAGTCGGCGAAGTCCGTAGGACTGGCATATTTGTAGAACCAGCCATACAAATGAATCAAGCTCCGTAGGAGCGGCATATTCTGACGATGTCGCTCCTACGGAGCTTGAGAGTTTGATGATTCGGATTTCTACAAATATGCCGCGCCGATGGCGCTGGGGACGAAGCGCACGGCGCGACGGCGATAACGGCCACCGGGACGGGCGCGCTCCCCGGCAATGTCCCAGTTGGTGGCCGTGCGCCAGCACCGGCCAATGGCAGTTTGCGGTGGACGAACGGGGCGAAGGGCGTTTGAATTAAATTGGATTTATGATATAATAACTCCGACAAGTTAAGAAAAGAACAAGCCCGTCCTGGTTTTCAGGACAGGCTTGTTCTTTTGATAGAAAAATAAAAATGCGGATGCCACAAATTATATGAATGATGAAATTGAAATAAACGGAAACGATGCCGAATGTGAACGAGTTATCGCGCAAAATGCCGAAAATAGAAGCCCGTTGCTTCTGATTAACTTCACCCGTGAAATGATACCGTTCTGTCACGCCATCGCAGAGAAACATGGGTATGAACTTAAAGGCAAAATTCCGCCAATGGAATCCGGAACCTGCCATTTTATACCGAGAAATTATGACGGGAGCAAAATTGAAACAAGCTAAACGAGTATGCCATACATTTACCTGCAAAAATTTGGAAACCAAGAAACGATCCGGGTTAATCCCGATGAGATTCTCTTTATAAAACCACATGACGAGACGGGTTCAGTGGTCAGGTTTAGGGCTGATGAATCCATCCATTTTTCTGAGACGAAAAAACAAATTGAGCGCAAGGAGTGGAAGATGCGTTATTTTTATCCCAATCTTGAAAGGCTTGTCATAGCAGGTATTGGCGGTGTAGTCGGCAGCCTCTTGACGCTGCTGCTTGGTTTGATGTGCCGCTTGTCACACGCTTGAAACTGATTAAACTGGCGACATGAAAACAAAATGGGTGACATGCGTGTTTCTGGTGCTGGTGGCAGCCGCTTTGCGATTGCCTGCGCAACAAAGCGATGCCGCCCGCAAACTATTCGAGGAAACAAAAACCAAGGCAGAAAACGGGGATGTGAATGCTCAACGCGACCTCGGCTTGGAATATGAAGTTGGTAAGGCGGGTGGCAATTACGTTGCGCAGGATTTCGCTGAAGCAATGAAATGGTATCGGAAATCGGCAGACCAAGGTAGTGCGATTGCCCAATTGATGCTTGCACAAATGTATGCCAATGGTGAAGGAGTTGATACGAACTTGGATGAATCTGCAAAGTGGTATCGCAAAGCCGCCGACCAGAATTTTGCCACGGCTCAATTCATTTTGGGCACCTGTTATTCATTGGGAAATGGTGTGGTAAAGGACGATGTAGAAGCGCTGAAGTGGTATCGCAAAGCTGCCGAGCTGGGATATGCTGACGCGCAGTTCAATCTTGGAATTTATTATTTTAGAGGCCAGGGTGTGGCGCAAAATTATGTAGAAGCGGTGAAGTGGTATCGCAAAGCTGTGGATCAGGGACATGCCAATGCGGAAGCCAATCTTGGAGTTTGCTATGAACATGGCCAAGGTGTGACACAAGATTATGCAGAAGCGATGAAGTGGTATTGCAGAGCAGCGGTGCAGGGAAATGACAAAGGGCAATGCAACCTTGGAATTTTGTATGCGAAAGGGGAAGGTGTCACACAAAATTATCTGGAGGCTTATTATTGGTTCACCCTTGCTGCCGCGCAGGGCAATATACTAGCTGCAAGCCACCGAGATGTCATGGCCTCACATTTGTCGCAAGAAGAAATTTCTGAAGGTCAGCGCCGCGCCGCTTCATTTGTTCCGCGTCAGGAAACGACAGGATCAAATTCCGAAAATTCCACTTCACCGTCAAATCCCACGTTCACCGGCACGGGTTTTTTCATCACGGACGATGGTTATTTGATTTCCAATTATCATGTCGTCAAGGGTGCGGCCAAAGTGCGTTTGCTCACGGGCGCAGGCTTGATTGACGCCTCGGTGGTGAAGGTGGATGCGGCGAATGATCTGGCTTTGTTGAAAGCCGTCGGGCGGTTTGCACCGCTGCCTATTGCCGCCAGTCGGACGGTGAAACTGGGCGGGACGGTGGCCACGGTGGGTTTCCCGGACATCGGGTTGCAGGGGTTTGCGCCCAAGCTGGCCAAGGGGGAAATCGCGTCGCTGGCGGGCGCGGGGGATGACCCGCGCTATTTCCAGATTAGCGTGCCGGTGCAGCACGGCAATTCCGGCGGCGCGCTGGTGGATGTGCATGGCAATGTGGTCGGCATCGTGGCCGCCCGGCTCGGTGTCGAAATCGGGAAGGCCGTCACCAGCGATGAGCTGCCGGAGAATGTGAATTACGCGGTGAAGAGCAGTCTGCTCTTGAGCTTCCTTGAATCAGTGCCGGATGTTTCTGCCAAACTGAAAGACCCGAACACGAAGGACGAAGCGTTTGAGGACGTGGTCAAGTCGGCGCAGGATGCTGCTGTATTGGTTTTGGTTTATTGATTCTCAACCGCGCTTGCAACTTTCCATCTTCAACCTGAAACTAAACCCGTGAGCCGGCCTTACGAAGAAATCCTCGACGGCGCGACGCTGCCGCGTTCCGCGCCCGGCGTCCGCCACGAACAAATCTGCGCCCGGCTCCACCGCGAACTCGCCGTGAGCGTCAACGGCCTCGCCAGCACGCAACTCCTCGCGCCGCGCACGCAGATTCAGGTCGCCCGCACCTCGACGCTTTGCCCTGACCTCGCGCTCGTGACCGCCGCCAGCGGCAAACTGTTTCTCGCCATCGAAATCATCAGCCGCGACGATCATCACGCCGACACGGTGGTGAAAAAGGAATTCTACGAAAAAATCCGCGTGCCGCGTTTGTGGATGGTGGATCCGCGCTACGACAACGTGGAAATCTATCACAGCTTTGAATTCGGCCTGAAACTTCACGGCATCCTTGCCGGGCGCGAAGTGCTGACGGAAAAGTTGATCCCGCAATTTCAAATCACCATGGCCGAGCTGTTTGCGGCCTGAAAAAAACAGTCCGCCCGGCGGCGGCGGAAATTATTTCTTCTTGGAAAACGCCGCGTCAAACGCCGCCGCGTTCGGCGCGAAATCCAGTTTGCGCACGAACGCGCAGCTTTCGGTCGCGCCGTGGACGCGATCCATGCGGCCGTCTTCCCACTCCACCGAGATCGGGCCGCGATAGCCGACGTCATTCAGCGCGACGATGATTTCCTCAAAATTGATGTCGCCGTGGCCGAGCGAGCGGAAATCCCAAAAACGGCGCGCATCGGTGAAATCCGTGTGCCCGCCAAACACGCCCACGGTGCCGTCGCCGTGGCCCCACCAAACGTCCTTCATGTGCGCGTGGAAAATGCGGTCGCCAAATTCGCGGATGAATTTTACATAATCCACACCCTGATAACCGAGGTGTGACGGGTCGTAATTGAACCCGAAGCGCGGATGATTTTTTACCGCCGCGAGCGCGCGTTTTGCCGAAGCGATGTCGAACGCGATTTCGGTGGGGTGAACTTCGAGCGCGAAGTTGACGTTTTCTTTTTCAAACACGTCGAGGATGGGCGTCCAGCGTTTGGCGAAGTCGGCGAAACCTTTGTTCAAGAAATCCTGACTCGTCGGCGGAAAGGCGTAGAGCGCGTGCCAGATGGATGAGCCGGTGAAGCCGTTGACAACAACAACTTCACCTTTCTTCGCACCGGGCTTTGCATCGAAAAATTTGCGCGCGGCCTTCGCGGTGAGTTTCATTTTTTCGGCGGCGCGCTGGCGGACGCCTTCCGGATTGCCATCGCCCCAAACGTCGGCGGGCAAAATTGCCTGGTGCCGCTCGTCAATCAAATCGCAAACCGCCTGGCCGACGAGGTGTGATGAAATGGCGAAACATTTCAGGCCATGTTTGGCGAGCAGCGCCCACTTCTTTTTGGCGTAATCTGGTTCCGCCAGCGCGCGATCCGGTTCAAAGTGGTCGCCCCAGCAGGCGAGTTCCACGCCGTCGTAGCCCATTTTTTTGACGAGCGGCAGAAGTTTTTCAAGCGAAAGGTCGGCCCATTGGCCGGTGAAAAGAGTGACGGTGCGCGGCATAAGTGTGTTGAGATTTTGTCCAGCCATGTTGCCAAGCCGGGGCGACAGGTCAAGCGTTCTAAAAAATTCCTAGCGGCGGGCCGGGCGCAACAAGGCCGGCGCTTCCCCTAAAATTAGACGTGGAAAATTCTTTTCCACGGCAAAAAATTTACTAGGATTTTGAAACCGCGACCCGGCGACATCCGTCCGTCAGTTCATGTTGCCCGGAAAATATTTTTGATTGTTGCGGATTGATTGACGAATTACCGAAATGCAAACCATGAGCGACTCCACTAAAAAACCCTCGAACGACGCCGACGGCGGCGCGTGCAACTGCGATTACACGCTCGCCTTCTGGATGCTGCGCGGCTGGCTGGCGATTCGTGCCATCCTGACGGGCATCGAAAAATTTGGCGCGTATAAGACCATCCAGAAACCGCTGCTGGATTCCACCGGCCAGCCGGACGCGAGCGGCGCGATGGTGGATGTGAAGGTGAAATTTTATTCGTCGCTGAATTATTCCGGCCTGCCGACGGCGCTGAAAGGCAAGTTCGCCAACGAGGTGCTGCTGCCGCCGTTTGCGGTGAACGTGTTTGACCATCTGCTCGGGCCGCTGCTGCTCGCCTCCGGCATCATGCTGTTGCTCGGCCTCGGCACGCGACTTTCGCTATGTTTGCAAGGTTTGATTTATATGGCGCTGACAGTCGGACTGATTTTGATTCATCAGGACGACGGCGTTTCCTGGCTGGGCATTCACATCGCGCTCGTGGCCTTCGCGCTGGTGCTGGCGAAGAACAACAAATTTGCCATCTTCAAAAAATGGTAACACCTTCCATCAACCGCCGGGAATTCATCGGTGCGACCGCCGCCGCCGGCGCGGGCCTGCTCTTGAGTTCATGCAGCCCGGATTCCGGTTCCAAGACCGCCGTCAACAAGGCGTCTTCGCTGAACAAGATCAACATGGCGTTGATTGGTTGCGGCGCAGAGGGACAGGTGCTCTTGGATTCGCTGCAAGTCATCGAGGGCATCCGCATCGCCGCCGTCTGCGACATCTGGCCTTACAATTTGAAAAGCAACGTCCGCCGCCTCAAGGACAACGGCTTCGACGTGAACGGCTATGAAAATTACGAGGATCTGCTCGCGGGCGAAAAAGATTTGCAGGCCGTCGTCGTGGCCGTGCCGGATTTTTGGCACGCGCCCATCACCAACACCTGTTTGAAGGCCGGGCTGCACGTCTATTGTGAAAAGATGATGAGCAACACCATCGAAGGTGCGCGCTCGATGGTGCAGACGATGCGAGATACCGGAAAACTTTTGCAGATCGGCCACCAGCGCCGGAGCAATCCGCGCTATGTCTTTGCGCTGAACCGGCTGCTCCGCGAGGCGAAGATTTGCGGTCGGCTCACGGCAGCGCAGGCGCAATGGAACCGCGCCAAGACGGATGACCTCGGTTGGCCGAAACATTCCGACATGAAGCCCGAGGTGCTGGCGAAATACGGTTTCAAGGATATGCACCAGTTCCGCAACTGGCGCTGGTTCAAAGGACTTGGCGGCGGCCCGCTCTCCGATTTGGGCGCGCATCAAATTGACATTTTCAACTGGTGGTTTGGCCAGACGCCGCGTGCGGTGCTCGCCAGCGGCGGCATTGACTATTACAAAAACCACGAGTGGTATGACAACGCGATGGTGATTTACGAATACGAGTTGCCCACCGGCGTGGCGCGCGCATTTTATCAGGTGCAGACCACGACCAGCGCGGGCGGCGGCTATTTCGAGCAGTTCATGGGCGACGAAGGCACCATTAAGATGTCCGAAAATCCGAGCATCACGAAACTTTACCGCGAGGATCGCGCGCAGGATTGGGATGCGCTGGTGGCAAAAAATTATTTGAGCGCGAGCGCCACCGCCGCGCCGAGCGATGCGGACAAAGTGGACGTGCGCGAAACCGCACCGCTGCTGCAATATGATATTCCCGTCACGTTCAGTAAAAAAATCCACCAGCCGCATCTGGAGAATTTTTTCAACGCCATCCGCGACAAAAATGTGAAATTGAACTGCCCGGCGGACGAGGCGTTCGCCAGCGAATACGTCATCCATAAGGCGAACGACGCCATTGCCGCGCAAAAAACCCTCGCCATCACCGCCGAAGAAGTCAAAGCTTGAAAGCCAAAATAAATTTATGACCAAAATTATCTCCCGCGCCGTCAGTCTCGTTTTGCTGTCCGCCAGCGTTGCGCTCGCGCAGGACAAAATTCCGCTCGTGACGAAACTGCCCGACCCGCTGTTCGTCGGCACGCCCGTGCCAATCACCATTCCCAATCTCGAACCAGAAACGAAGAAGTGGCCGGACTTTCAAGTGCCCGCCGGCACGGTGAATCTCGCCGCCGGCAAGAAAGCCACCGCCAGCGACAGCGATCCGGTGGTCGGCACATTTGATCTCGTGACCGATGGCGACAAGGCCGGCGACGAAGGCTCGTGGGTCGAACTTGGCCAAGGTAAACAGTGGTTGCAGATTGATCTCGAAAAAGATGCGAACATCTTTGCCGTGGTCGTCTGGCATTATCATTCCCAAGCCCGCGTTTATCGCGACGTGGTCGTGCAGGTTTCCGACGATCCGACGTTTGCGAAAGATGTCACGACCATCTACGACAATTCCGCTAGCGGCACCGACCGTCCCTATATCGAAACTTACTTCGGCAAACTGATTGATGCCAAAGGCGTCAAAGGCCGTTACGTTCGTCTCTACAGCAACGGAAACACGACGAATAAGATGAACCACTACATCGAGGTTGAAGTGTTCGGCAAACCCGCTGCGTAAAAGTTTTCCCTAATCTTGATCGGCAGCGTAATCTTAATCCGCTATGCGGGACGATTAAGATTTAAAAGAGGATTAAGATTACGACAACGCAGCCGCCATTCAAAATCTACTGGGCGATTTTCGCCTCCATCGCGCTGCTCGCACTCGCCGTCCGATTGCCGCAACTCGGCGTCCGGCCGATGCACACGGACGAAGCCGTCAACTCCTACATCATCGGCCAGTCGCTCGCCGGTGAAAAATACCATTACGACCCACAAGATCGTCACGGCCCCGCGCTGGCCGAATTCACGTTGCCGCTCGTCCAGCTCGAAGGTGCAAAAACATATTCCGACCTGACCGAAAGCCAACTCCGTCTCGCTCCCGTTCTAATTGGGAGCGCCACAGTTTTACTTTTTGCCGCAGCGGTGGAGATTTTCGGCTTTATCCCCAGCCTCGTCGCCGCGCTGCTGTTCGCCTTCGCTCCCCTACCCGTTTATTACAACCGCTATTTCATTCACGAAACTTTATTTGTCGCCGCCACACTAGGCTTGATTTTGTCTGGCACGCGCGCGTTGCTGAAAAACTCACTTGCCGCCGCCGCGCTCGCCGGATTTTGCGCCGCGCTGACGCTCGCGTGCAAAGAAACCGCCACGCTCCATTTCTTTGCGCTTGGACTCGCTGCCGCCATCGGCTGGCGTTTACGCGCGATCGGAAAGATTACGCCGCTCCGCATTTTCATCACTGCGGCAATCACCTTTCTTGTTGCCGGAATTTTATTATTCACCTGGTTCGGACAAAGCTGGTCGGCGCTCGCGGACCTGTTACGCGCCGTCCCGCATCTCGCCGCGCGCGCAGGTGGCGAAGGCCACGAAAAACCGTTTTCATATTATTTCATCGTGCTGGCCGGCGGCGCATCCGGCATAATCATTTTAATGCTCGCGCTGGCCGGATTTTTCCGCACAACCAACTCTTTCGCCCGGCTGGCATTGGCGATTTATGCGATTTTGATTTTTGCGATTTATTCCGCCATTCCCTATAAAACGCCGTGGCTCGCGCTGAACTTCTGGCTGCCGCTCGCACTGCTCGCCGGTTTTGTGGTGGAACGACTTTGGTTCTCCAGCCCAAAATTTTCCCGTCGGGCGGCAATCTTGGTTTTCTGTGGCGCGCTAGGATTACTCATCGCACACGACACGCGGCAGCGCGTTTTTGTTTTTCCGGCGGACGGAAAAAAAAATCCCTACGCCTACGCGCACACGACGGAAGATTTGCTCGGCTTATCTGCGCGATTGGAAGAATTGGCGCAGCAAAATAAAATCCCCAACCCGCGCATCGCCGTCATCGCCAAAGACGCGTGGCCGCTGCCGTGGTATCTGCGGAAATTTTCCAACGTCGGCTATTGGCAGCCTAGCCAAGCCACCGGCGACGCCGATTTTTTCATCACCACCACAGACGTTTCCGATAAGTTGGCGAAGCGATTGAAAAACTATCGACCCGATTTCTTTGGTTTGCGGCCGAACGTGCTGCTGATCTTGTGGTCGCCGCAAAAAACGGATTCCAACAATGAGTGAAACTGGCATTCAAGTTTTCAATCACAGCGCGATGGCCACGCAGTTTCAGGTGCGCATCGCGGGCGAGGAAAAAACTTACGCCGCGCAGACGGCGCAGGCGGCGTTTGCGCTGGTGGATGATTTGGAATCCAAGTTGAGCCGCTTTCGCGCGAACAGTGAGATTGCGCAAATCGCCCAGCTTGCGCCCGGCGAAAAATTGCGCCTGACCCGGCCAGTTTATGATTGCCTGCGCCTAGCGCAACGCATGGAGTTCGCAACGCGCGGCGCGTTTTCCGTCACCGCTGCCGCCTTGCGTCATCAACCGACCAAGCCGTTGTGGGCGTTGGTGGAAAATGAATTCACGCTTCGCTGCGACAGCGGACGCCTCGAGTTCGACCTCGGCGCCATCGGCAAAGGTTTTGCACTCGACCGCATGGCCGAGTTGTTGCGCGAGTGGAGTTGTCCCGCGTTCATGCTGGTGGCGGGCGGCAGCAGCATTCTCGCGGGCGACGCGCCCAGCGGAACCGCCGGTTGGGATTGCGGCCTCGGCGAAAACAATTCCTCGCGGCGTCACTGGTTGGCGAACAGCTCATTGAGCGGCTCCGGTCTCGCGGTGAAGGGTGAACATATTTTCGACCCGCGAACGGGTCTCGCCTGCTCGCGCCGCCATCGTGCGTGGGCACTTACGACTTCCGCCGCCGAGTCTGACGCGCTCTCGACGGCGTGCATGATTCTGGACGAAACCGAAATCGACGACGTGGTGAAACGCAACGCCGACTGGCTGGTCTTTTTGAACGAGAAAAACGAATGGCGGCATCTAGGTCAACGCCCAGTGCCGCCACTCGTTTAATTTTTTAATTTCTATTCCGACTTCGCTGCCAGTTGCACCGGTTTGTAGCCGCCGCGCGATTTGAAATACGCCAGCAACGCGAGATAGCACGCGAGCATGAAGAGTGGGAACAGGGCCATTTTGCCAAGCGCGCTGAATTGGCCGGTGGTCGTGGCGTTGGTGATGGCTGTCGTTGCCGTCGCGTCCGTCACGGCGGCGCTCTTCACCGGATCAATCGCCTGATATTTGCCGAGCAGATAATTTTTCTCCACGGTCACGGTCTGGTAGAGCGCGGGATTCGACGCGGCAAGTTGCTGCGTCGCGGACGATTCCTGCAAGTAGCCGATGAACGGCGCACCGAGAATGCCCACCGACAACATCCCGATGCCGCCAATCGCGTTCAACGTGAGCGCGCCGCCTTTCGGACATTGCTCGGAAGTCAGACCGAGAATCGTCGGCCAGAAAAAGGTTTTGCCGACGCCGTAAAGCGTCGCGGCGGCGAAGATGGTAAAGATGCCCGCGCTCGCCGTTTTGGAAAGAGCGAACAAACCGATAGCCGCCAGCGTGGAACAGCCCGCGAGCAATCCGAGCGGCGAGAGCTTGTGGATCAGCGGTCCCGCGCAGAAACGCAAAATCACCATGATGGCCGAGGTGTAAACCAAGACCCACGCGGGATTGTGACCGGCGGCTTGCATCGGCGAGGCCATGAGCGAGGTGATCCAGCCATCCGTGCCGAGTTCGGTCGTCGCCTGCGGAATCATGATGATGATAAGAAACGCCAGTAGCAATCGGCCAAAAGATTTGGTCACGATGGCAAACGTCAGCACCACCGCGCCGGTGAGTCCCCACACCACCGCGTTGCTCCAACCGAAAACTTGTCCAAGTTGCGCGAACACCAGTCCGAAGCCGACGAGCGCGCCGAACGCGCCGAGTTCCTTGAGCATCGCCACGTAGCCGACGCCCGCCTGTTCGCGTTCGCTTTTCGGAAATTGTTTGCCGACCAGAATGAAGAAGAAGGCAAACGCCGGCACCAGAATCAAACCCAGCGTGAGCCGCCAGTCCGTGTTCGCCGCGAGCGCGATGGTGCACAGCCCGCCCAGCACCAACCCGCTCGGCCAGCCCGCGTGCAGGCGGTTGAGCCACTTGGATTTTTCCGAGCTGAACATCGTGGTGACGATGGGATTGATGTAAGCCTCCACGCTGCCGTTGCCGAGGCCGAGGATGATGCTGCCCCAGTAAAGCAATTGATAACCGTGCTTCTGCGCCGCGACCAGCGCATCGCCCGTCACCCCGTGCACCGCGCTGTAAGCCGCGAACGCCAGCACGATGTAAACCAGATAACTCGCGAACGAAAAGAGCATCGCGATTTTGTAGCCGATGCGATCAATGAAGAGGCTGAAGATGATGATGCTCACGCCGAACGGCCAGATGCCCGCGCCGACGAGTTCGCCGACGGACACTTTATCGAGGCCGAACTCCGTGGCGAACTGCGGCCCCGTGCACAGAATGATGCGGCTGATGAAGGCGTAGCTCGTGGTGATGAGGGCGATGAAGCAGCCCCAGAACAGAATCTTGTCAGGTTTGTTATTCATGGGAATTGGAATCCGCTTATGCTCGCGACTGGCAAAAAAGTGTCAACGGCAAAGTGCGTTTTCGCGGCGAATTATTTGAGGTTTGCGGGTGAATAAATAAAACCGCCGGAACGAAAATTCATTCCGGCGTTGCCTCTCAATCTCCCCAACTCCCATCTGCTATCTTCCATTCCCCATTCAGGTCGCCATGTGTTGAACCGCGTCGCTCCATTCGGTGATTTGATTGCCCGAACCCATCACCTGCACACGGATGGAATAGATTGTGCCGGGTGTCAAACCAATCAGCGTCACGTCATGCGGATTCGTGAAGGTCGCCGTTAATTTCGCGCCGCTCGGCAGCGCCGTGTATTCCACGATGTATGCCCACGCATTCGCCGCCACTTGCAGGTCGAGGCCGAGTTTGCCCGAGGCCACGTTGGTGACGGAGAGGATGCTGGTGGTTCCCGGCACGGCGGGCGTGCGGGACGAACTGCTCGCGAGGTTGAAGCCGGACGATAGGATTATCGCCGCGTCGCCGTTCGCTATCAGATCCACATAGGTGGCGAGTTGATCCAAAGATGCGATGAGCGCATCGTGTTTGTTGGTTTTATCCAGCGTATCGGCTGGTGTGCCATTCAAGGCTTTGGCCGCTGCGGTGTTAAACCCATTGGCTTGGGTCGTAAGCGTCGCCGGCGGAATGGTCGGCGTCGTGAAGTTTACATTGCCCGTCAGTGAAGTGGCGACATGCAACGCAAAGTCGCCCAACTGACCATCTGTCCTCGTCGAGTAATCGCGCAAGACGCGATTTTTCATACCGTTTTCCTTTCCCTTTACTTGTTTTGAACCACCTGACAAAGCCATCCGGTTTTGCCGTTGGTTCGTTGGTTCGCTTACTTTTTTACTAAAATTATAAAATCTGTCAAGGGAGTCGGTTTAGGGGACGTTTCGGACGTCATAAACCAAGTTTCAGTTGTCATAAACCAAGCTTGGGATGCCACAAACGAAGCTTGGGATGAAGCAAACCAAGCTTCGGTTATAGCGGGAAAACCTCAAAAAGTGGCAAAAACGCGTTTTTTACCCGTTTTGACGTTTTAAGTGGGTAAAATGAGACAGGAAAGGCAGTCCTGATACCTCTCTGGCTAAAGCGGAGACGTTTTGGTAAAAGTCGAGCGACTGTATAATAGTCCTGACTTCGTGCCGAACGGCATTGGATCGGGCGTCACCCCGACTGCTGAATTGTTTCATGTTAGAATAAGAATTTCCAACTTGAGTAAAACTCAAAAAGTCGAGTTTACCACTTGGCGAAGCAGAGGCTTTGAATTTTCCTCTGGGCAGGCAACACTTTCAGATAATTTTGGGAATTATTACAAGGCAATCACGTTTGATTCAACACCCACCTATCTACAAGATGAAAACACGATTTATCCGGGGCAGGATATTTCAGATATTTTAGTTTTTCAGAAGCCAGTTTCAAATTTGAAATGGTTTCATCTTGAATTGCCGGCGAGGAACTTTGGTCAAAGCGGCACAATTCGTTTTGAAATACCGCCGAACATCTACGGCACACCACTGTTCTAACTAACGTGCTATTTTTTAAAACACAGCCAAACCTTTATGTCACAGGATTCTTTGGAAAATATCGCAACTTTTGGTGCATGGGTTGTTGTGGCAGGAGTCGCATTGGAAGGTGTGGATTGGTATTCTAAATATAAAAAAAGAAATCGTTGTAAATCGTCTGAGGAAAAAGATTCCTGCTGGACGCTGGCAATAGAGTTTTTTTCAATAGCGCTAGTGGTGTTAGGGCTTTCCGTTGAAATAATCGCGACATATAAAGCTTCATTAAAAGCGCACGATAAAATCAATCAATTAACCACTGATTTGACGAGCGCGTCTAATAATGCGGCGTCTGCCACAAGAGAAGCTCGCGATTCAAAAGTGCTCGTTGCGCAAATTAGCATCACCAACGCACAACTTGTAGCTACAAATCTTGAGTTGCAAAAAGAGGTGGTAGAATTGCAAATGAAATTGCTAAAACAGGTCAGGCATATAACACCAGAAGAAAACAATGATTTCATAAAATACTTAAAGAGCCGCCCACACAAGAAGCCCATTAAGATTTTTACGCTGAAAGGGACTATGAATTTCGATTTTGAAACAAGAAATTACGCATTTCAGTTGTGGAAAATGCTTAAAGAAGCTGGCTATGAAGATGAAGAATGTAAAATTACTGAATGGGATTATCCACTCACCTACATGGCGGGATATACAAACAGAGACAATCCGTTTTTTATCGTAATTTATGGACAACAAGGAAATGTCCAGTGGTCGGGGATACGGATAAGCGTGGATGAAAATGGCCAGAGCGTTGTCCTTACACCAACACCCGACGACACAAGCTGTCTTGGAGAAATTGACTCGGCATTCAAGCAAATTGGCGTTGTGCCAGACATCACAATTAGGAGCGATTGGGATTTTGTTAAAACCAATGGCGATTGGGCTATTTTTATACCACCAAAATTCTAAATCTGTTTCATCATTAAAGTGCTTTTGCTAACCGGCGCAGGCTCGATTGACGCGACGGTGGTGAAAGTGGATGCGGCGAAGCAGCTTCCCCATTTAACGCTCGCCGGAAGGCGCGTTCCTGCTATGATTAGCGCAGTCGCAAAGACATTTTATTTCATGACGCCAAAATTATTTACCGAACTCGGGCTATCACCGGAACTGCTCAAGGCCATTGACAAACTCGGCTACGAACAGGCCTCGCCCATTCAGGCGGCGGCGATTCCCGTGCTGCTGACGGGCAAGGACATCGTCGGCCAGTCCATGACCGGCTCCGGCAAGACCGCCGCGTTCGGCGTGCCCGCCGTGGAAAAAGTGGATCCGAATTTGAAGGCCGTGCAGATTTTGATTCTCTGCCCGACGCGCGAACTGGCGATTCAAGTTTCCGAGGAAATTCACAAGCTCGCTTTTTTCAAGCGCGGTATAAATTGTTTGCCGATTTACGGCGGACAATCTTACGAGCGGCAGTTCTTCGGTCTCAAGCAAGGCGCGCAAATTGTCATCGGCACGCCGGGTCGCCTGATGGATCATATGCGGCGCGGGACGTTGCGGCTGGAAACGATCAAGATGGTGATTCTTGACGAGGCCGACGTGATGCTCAACATGGGTTTCCGCGAGGACATCGAAACGATTTTGAAGGACGCGCCGAAGGAACGCCAGACGGTGTTCTTTTCCGCCACGATGCCGCGCCCGATTCGCGACCTCATCGAGAAATATTCCAACAATCCGGAAAGCGTCAAAATCGAACAGAAGGCGATGACGGTGCCGACGGTGGATCAGGTTTATTACGAAGTGGATCGCCGCTACAAGATGGATTTGCTCACGCGGCTGATTGACATTTACGACCTCAAGCTCGGCATTGTTTTCTGCAACACCAAGCGCATGGTGGACGATCTCGTAGATCATCTCGAAGCCGCCGGTTATCAAGCCGACCGTTTGCACGGCGACATGACGCAGGCGCAACGCGACCGCGTAATGAACAAGTTCCGCAAGTCGGGTCTGGAATTTCTCGTCGCCACAGACATCGCCGCACGCGGAATTGATGTGGACGATGTGCAGGTCGTCTTCAACTACGATTTGCCGTATGACCCGGAAGATTACGTTCACCGCATCGGCCGCACGGGTCGCGCGGGTCGCAGTGGCCGCGCGATTTCGCTCGTGCCGTTCCGGGAACTGTTCCAGATCCGCAACATCGAGCGCTTCACGAACATGCGGATTCAACGCGGTAAGATTCCGACGGAAAACGAAGTCGCCGAGGCGCGCGAAAATGTTTTCACCGACAAGCTACGCGCGTTGCTCACGAGTGGCGAATTCACCAAGCATGATCGCCTGATTGAAACGCTCATCGAGGAAAACTTTAGTTCTTCTGACATCACTTCCGCGTTGATTCATCTGCTGCAAAGCGGTGAAGCCGCCAAGCCAGCGCCGAAGGTCGAGGAATACGACCGTCCTCCGCAGCGCGAAGAACGTCCGGGCCGTTTCGATGATCGCGGCGAACGAGGAAATTTCCGTGACCGCGATGACCGCCGCCCGCAATTCGACAATCGCCGTGACGAACGTCCGAGCAGATTTGCCGACCGCGCGCCGCGTCCTGATCCCAAATTTGCTGATCCGAAGAAATCTAAAGTGACGCCGTGGAAAACCACGGTCGCGTCAGTTCCTAAAACGATTATTCCGCCGCCGACAAAAGCTGTCGCTGCACCTGCGGAGATTGGTGGGGCGAGCGTCCCCGCGAGCCGTCCGGCAGAAGCAAAAGCTGATTCAGTAAAAACTTATTCCGACGAAGAAATTCTGGCGTCGGTGAAAACTCCGGAACCGAAGCCGGCCTCAAAATTATTCATCAAACCAAAAGCTGAAGTCGCCGCTGTTGCCGCGAAGCCGAAAGAAAGTCGCGGCACGCCCGTCGGCCAGACGCGTTTGTGGATGAGCCTCGGCGCGGAACAGGGCGTCGCGCCGATTGATTTTGTGAACTCCGTCGCGGGCGAAACCGGGTTGCCCGGCAAAGTCGTCGGCAAGGTGGACGTGCGCGAGCGCCATGCGTTCGTAGATGTCGCGAGCGAACACGCGAACAGCATCATCGCCAAGCTGAACCGCTCGGAAATCAAAGGCCAGAAGGTCAAAGTGAAATTGGCGTGATGAGCGAAGAAGCGCCAATTGAATCCGCGGAATCAGTGGTTCCGGCAAAAAATGTCGAGCGACTTTTCCCGTTCGTCGTGAAGACGCGCGGGTTGCTGGTGGGGCGCGACACGCTGCGTGCGAACAAGAGCAAGCTGCATTTTGTTCTCATTACCACCGACATCGCCGAAGCCAGTCGCGAAGAAGTATTGAAGGATTTTTCCTATTATCCGGTGGTGCAACATTTCACCGGCGCGGACTTTGAAAAGTTTTTTGCGGTCAAGGGCGCGAAGGCGATTGGCTTCACCAAGTCCGGCCTCGCGCAATCCATCTACGCAGAACTGAAATCGTTTCGCCTCAATAAACCTGAAGTGAAACCGACGCCGCCCAAGCCCAAGACAGTGAAAGCTCCCGTCATTCCGATCACTCCTTCAGAAAATCCGTGAACATGGGTTCCGGCGGCGTGGAAAAATCCCAGTCACGTTCGCGCCAGTGAAATTGCAGTCGTCCCGCGTGCAGCGCGTGCGACGATAAAATAAGCCGCGCACGCTGTTCTTCCGTCAACCGTCCTTCGACGAGCGCGAGATATAAATCTGAATCACCGCCGTAAATTTTATCGCCGACGATGGGATGACCAAGGTGCTGGAGATGAATGCGGATTTGATGTTTGCGTCCGGTGCGCGGCAGCAATCGCAGCAACGTGAACTTCGCACCGTTTCGCAAAAATCTTTTCCCCACAAAAAATTCCGTCTGCGCCGTTGTTCCGTCAGGACGAACGCAATCTTTGATGGCAACCATGCTGGTTTCATCTTTGCCAAGCGGCGCGTCAATCATCCCCTGCTCCACGGCGACGTGGCCGTGGACGATGGCGAGATATTCTTTTTGAATGGCGCGCGTTTCCCAGATTTTTCCCAATTCGCGGGCCGCGCTGGCATTTTTGGCGATGACCACCAACCCAGAAGTTTCGCGGTCGAGACGATTGACCAGATGCGGCTCGGAGGCAGCTTTAAAATAAATCCGCGCGCGACTGATGAGGCTGGAATATTCGTCGCCCTTGGTCGGATGACAGACGAGGTCGGCGGGTTTGTGGACGACGAGCAAATCGGCGTCCTCGTAAATGACCGCGAAGAGCGGGTTCATGCAGCTTCAGATGCCGCCAAAGCGCCGATGGCGCTTGGCGTATTCTTCCAGCGCGGCGAAGAATTGCGGCTTCTTGAAATCCGGCCACAGCGTCGGCGTGATGACCAGCTCGGCGTAAGAAATTTGCCACAGGAGAAAATTGCTCACACGCATTTCGCCGCTGGTGCGGATCAGCAAATCGGGATCGGGAACGTTGCGCGTCCACAGATGGTCGGAGATGATTTTTTCCGTGATGTCGGCAGTTTCAAGTTTTCCCGCCTTCACTTTCTCCGAAATCTGCCGCACGGCGTCCACAATCTCGATGCGGCTGCCATAGCTCAACGCCATGATGAGCGTCAGACCATTGTTCTTGGAAAGCGTAGCGATGGATTTCGCCAGATGTTCCTGCACGTTGTCTGGCAGACGATGAATCTGTCCAATGACTTCGAGGCGAACATTATTTTTATTCAGGTCCTTCGTCTCAGTCTTGAGGTAGTGGACGAGATATTTCATCAGCGCATCCACCTCATCTTTCGGGCGATTCCAATTCTCCGCCGAAAACGCGTAGAGCGTGAGATACTTGATGCCGAGTTCGCCGGCGGTGCGGATGATTTCGCGCGCCGAATCCGCGCCGCGCCGGTGGCCCTCGATGCGCGGCAGGTGGCGCGACTTGGCCCAACGCCCGTTGCCGTCCATGATCACCGCAACGTGGCGAGGGAGATTTGCGACGGCTTCGGCGCTCAAATGTGGCAGGGTGGAACTCATTCAACGCAGACTACGCGGCTCATCGTATCGTGGCAAGGCGAAGGCATAGTGGCATGACTGCGACAATAAAAAATCCAGCGAATTATCAATCGTCACTTTTTGTTCCGGCACTCAGCAATAGCCTCATCAATCACCGGACGCAATGTGCCAAGAAGTCGTTTTTTTTGTTTTGATCTTTGGATGAGCAATACGGGGATAATGATGATTCCCAAACCATAAAAACAAATGGTAAACACGCCGACAACGATACCGATAAGAAAGGGTGTTGAAGCTCCCGGAACCGCCAGATTGTAGATGGCAGAATCCATCTTGGTCAGGTCGCCAGTGGTGTGGTTTAAAATGGCGACAAACGGGCCGCGCTCATTTCCTTTGACGATCCCCCAAAACACCGTGACGCGATGACCTTTGCGCAAGGCTAGTCCGGAATTCGTTGTTTCAACCGCCATCTCCTGACCGTCATCACTGCGGACAAAAAATTGGTCATGGGTAGTGGTGGCCGAAGTGATGGGGGCGTTAGAGGCATAACCGGTGGCTTGCGTAGTGCTGCCGCCGCCCGATATTTGGGTTGTTGACCATTTCTTTTCCTCCACCACCTCTCCGTGAAAATTGTATAAATCTATAACACGGTCGCCGACGGTGACGCTTTTTATGAGAGCCATGGGATTATGTTTATTTAGAGTTCATCCGCGCTCCAATTTCCGCCTAAAAAATTTGCGGCGGAAACCATAAAAAGTCAACTCTCTCACCGGCAATCTGCGAACAATTTTGTCCTATACAAAAATCGTCTGATCGCGCCCCGGTCCGACGGATGCAATGTAGAGATTCGCGTTTGTTAAATCTGCAATCGCCTTCAAATACGCCTGCGCCTTTTTCGGCAGTTGCTTGAACGTTTTGCATTTTTCCGTCGGCGTAAGCCAGCCTTCAAACTCGACGTAAATCGGCACGCACTGCGCGAGGATTTCCGCGTCGTTTGGCATATAATCGTATTGCGTCTTGCCGTGACGATAAGCGACGCAGACCTTGATGTTCTCCACCGTGTCGAGGCCGTCGAGATTCGTGATGGCGAGATCGTCAATACCGTTGACCATCGTGGCGTGACGCGTGGCGACGGAATCAAACCAGCCGCAGCGACGCGCGCGCCCGGTCGTCGCGCCGAACTCGCGGCCCATGCCGTGAAGCAGATCGGAAATCTCCTGATTCTCCGTCGGCAACGGCCCTTCGCCAACGCGCGTCGTGTAAGCCTTCATCACGCCGACGACTCGATCCATGCGATGCGGTGGCACGCCCGAACCTGTGCAAGCGCCGCCCGCCGTGGTGTTCGACGAGGTGACGAACGGATACGTGCCGTGGTCAATGTCGAGAAACGTTCCCTGCGCGCCTTCAAACAAAATGTCCGCGCCGTGGCGAATTTGTTCGTGCAGGAGCACAACCGTGTTTTGCACGAACGGTTTCAAATATTTTCCAGCGGCGTTGTATTCCGCAAAAACTTGTTTGAAGGAAAGCTGTTTCGCACCGAGCGATTTGAGAACGAGGTTGTTCTCCTTGATGCGCGTGGAAAGTTTCGCTGCGAGCTTCACGGAATCAATCAAATCGCTGACGCGCAAACCGACGCGCGCTGCTTTGTCGCCGTAAGCCGGGCCAATGCCGCGCTTCGTCGTGCCAATTTTATTTTTGCCCTTGAGTGTTTCGCGTGCGCCGTCGAGTTCACGATGATACGGAAACACAACGTGCGCCGTTTCGCTCAGCACAAAATTCTTCGGCGTGACCGCGACGCCATTTTTCTTCAGCCCTTCCATCTCGCTGACGAGGCCGATGGGATCTAGCACGACGCCGTTGCCGATGACGCACAATTTATTTTTCCGCAAAATGCCGGACGGAATTAAATGCAAAACGGTTTTCTTGCCTTTGACGATGACCGTATGCCCGGCGTTGTTACCGCCCGCGTAGCGCACGACGACACCAGCCGTCTCCGTGAGCACGTCAATGATTTTACCTTTGCCTTCGTCACCCCATTGGGCGCCAACGAGAATTATGTTTGCCATAAATTTTTTAGTTTTACACAGCGTTGACGCAGCAACGCCCTACCACCGACAATAAAAATCCCCGGACGAAAATCCGGGGCAAAGCGGCGGGGTCTTTGCCGGAAGAAGCTAGGAAAATGCGGCGAAAGTGTCAATTCACCTTTGCGAACATTTGCGCCGAACGCGCAAAAGTTTCCGTCGGCACGCCCAGATAATGCTTCGTCAAAACGTCGCGATCCCACGGATTTTTTGTCCGCCAGATTTCCCACTTCTGCCGCAGCGAAAGGTGAAACGAATACCACGGCGAAACCAGCGCGGTGTTGATGAGCGGAAAATCTGTCCCGTAAACCAAGCGACCGGAAAACTCCGGTTTGGTCAACGCCTCTTTCAAATAACCAGGCTTGTTGATTTGCGTCAGCGCGGAAATATCCGTGAACAGATTCGGATACTCGCGCATCAGTTTCGCCAGCCGGTCCGGGCCGCATTCGCCGTCATATTTTGCCGAGGATGAAATGTGCGCCGCCACGACGGTCACGCCCAGACTCAACGGCAGGCGCAACTTCTTCGGGTCGCCGTAATTTGCAGCGGAGCGCGAGAAGGAATGTTCCTCGCCGGTGTGCGACAGCAGAGGCAAATTCAATTCGACCATCTTTTTGTAAAACGGAATTAGTTTCGGATCGTCTGGATTGATGGCCATAACTGGCGGTATCCATTTCACCAGCACTGCGCCGTGTGCCTTCGCCCATTCCAACTGTGCCAGCGCATCGGGGCGATACGGATTCACCGAACAGCCAAACAAAAGATTCGTGTGCTGCGCGCACACGGCGGCGACAAATTCGTTCGGCACATAAACTTCACTGCGATTGATGTCGAGATTCCCCTGCGCATCCACCACGCCGTCGAGCGCGAGCAAAACGGCTTGGCTGACATATTTACTTTGCGCGAGCGAAGCGGAAATGCGGTCGCCGACCAGACTGTCGCCGTGCGCCAAAAGTTCTTTTTCGGAAACTCCAAAACTGCGCAAATAAATTTTGAACCGGAAATTGTTTCGCATCCTTGGCGAAACCCAGCAACCGCTGCCCCCTGCGCCAATACCCGCGATATGGCAGTGCATGTCCACGATGCCGCTCGGAATCGGTTCAACCGGACGAAACGGTTGCGAGGACTGACACGCCCAGCCGAAAACAATCACGAGACTACTGGCTAAAAATAATTTACGACGGCGGCGGGTGCTGGCTGCTGGTTTGAATTTGATTTCTTTCATGCAGCGACAATAGAAGAAAATGGACGCAATCTGTGAATTGAGACCTCTGCAAAACGTTTTTGAACGGATGATTTGATGATGCGTCAGAGAACCATGCAAACGACGACCAACGCACAGATGGGATTGCTGGACAGCCTGATGATTGCCACACCGACCAACGAATTTCTGGAACGGCT
>CAIRJF010000002.1 GCA_903878805.1 uncultured Verrucomicrobia subdivision 3 bacterium | reverse complement strand
CAGGTTCAAGTCCTGCTATGCGCACCACTTTTCCTAATGAAATTGGGGCTAGTCAGGAAGTTTGCACAGAGTTTGCACAGATTCCGAAAACATCCCGCCACAACGTGAAATTCTCCGTCACTGTTGATTACAAGGGGCAAAAGGCGGAAATCTACCGCCCGTCAAAAAACTTTGCATTCTATTGCATTTGCTCTCGCATGGCTGGGAAACGCAAGATGCTCGCTTTTCCCACCTACGGTGAGGCACACGCAGCGGCCAAGCAAAAAGTTCGTGATATCCACAATGGCCAGCACTCGGCTGGCCGATTGAACTGTTGCTTGCACGGCTCCGAACCAAACGATGTTATTGGTGAGGGTCTCGCTAAAGTTAGTGCCCGTGATGGTCACACTTGCCCCATTCGTGGCGGACAGGGGATTAAAAGAAGAAATGGTCGGAGGCATGACCTCTGCGTAACTCGACGAACCGAACAAAAGACTCAAACCCAAAACAAATGATGCAACCTCGCGTCTCAATGCCTCTGCAATCTTTTTCATATAGTTCCTTTCCCGTTGTTTTGGATGCCCAACTGAATCCGTCAGCAGTAACTTCCAATTAGGTTTCCTGCAAAAGTCAGCACGAAAGCCTTGTTCTAGCAGCATCAATTTGCAAGTTATTTTTAGTTCGCCGCCAATCTTCTTTGGCTCGGCACGTATTCCAACGCATTTGTGAATTATTTCTCCCGCTTCAAAAGAAATTCCGCCAGCGCTTCGAGCGCGACGGCTTTGCCTTTGAAAATTTTCAGCGCGCCAAACGCTTTGTCCGTCAGTTGCGCCGCAATCTTTTTGGATTTCTCTAGGCCGACGATGGACGGATAGGTCGCCTTCTGCACGGCCACGTCTTTGCCCGCCGTTTTGCCGAGCTGCTCGCTGGTCTGTGTCACGTCGAGAATGTCGTCAATCACCTGAAACGCGAGGCCGACGTGATAGCCGAAGTCGGTGAGCGCGGCGAGTTGCGCGGGCGTGCAGTTGGCGCTCATGCCGCCGAGCCGAACGGAACAGCAGAGCAGCGCGGAGGTCTTGCGCTCGTGGATGAATTTCAATTCGGCGATAGAAAGTTTTTTGCCTTCGCCTTCCAAATCCGCGACCTGTCCGGCGACGAGTTGCAGCGAGCCAGACGCGCGCGCGATTTCCAAAATAATTTGGTCGTGCGGGTAGCGCGGAAATTTTTTGCACTGCGCGGCGATTTCAAATGCCTGTGTCAACAGCGCGTCGCCCGCCAGCACGGCGATGCCTTCGCCGAAAACTTTGTGGTTGGTCAATTTGCCGCGACGATAATCGTCATTGTCCATCGCGGGCAAATCGTCATGAATTAGCGAGTAGGTGTGGATGCACTCGACGGCGCACGCGAGCGGCATCGCCGCCGCGTCGCTGCCACCGCACGCTTCGGCAGCGGCCAGCAAAACTGCCGGACGCATTCTTTTTCCGCCGGCGAAAAGCGAGTAGCGCATGGCTTTGTGAATCGTGGCCGGCTTGGTTTTTTCGGATGGCAGGAATCTGTCGAGCGCGGCGTTGACGGCTTCGGTGCGCGTGGCGAGAAAGTGGTTCAGGTCGAACGATTGTTTTGCGGCCATAAAATTGTTTGCAGAAAATGCCGGAAACCGGCGCAAGTTAGAAGGGAATTTTTTAAGATTGCTTTGAAGCGGTTCGCTGGTATTCTGACCCGCTCTTTATCGAATGAACGCTGAACTTTGCAAAAAAGCCTTGGAACTGGTTGGCAACCCGAATGTGCTGATCAACATCGTGTCGCGCCGCGTGCGCCAACTGAACGCCGGTGGCGGCGGGTTGGGTCGTCCGCTGGTGGACGTGCCGGCCAGCATGGGTCTCGCCGACATCGCGCTGACGGAAATCATCGAGGAAAAGATGGGCTGGGAAGTTCCTGTAGAAAAAGCCGCCGTCCGTCCGGTCGCCAAGAAGCGCAAGAAGCATTAAGCGCGATTCTGAAATTTTCACGAAGCCGGAGGAATTTTTCTTCCGGCTTTTTTATTTCCTAAAACCGGCGTAAACTGTGCGAAAGAATTTTTCATGGCCGACATCGTGACCAACCACAAAGCCCGGCGCGATTATCATATCCTCGACACGTTTGAGGCGGGCATCGTGCTGCATGGCACGGAGGTGAAGTCGCTGCGCGCGGGCAAGGGGCAGATTGCGGACGCCTTCGCTCGCATCGAGAAAAACGAGGCGTGGCTCTACAACGCGCACATTGACGAATACTCGCACGGTAATTTGCAGAATCACGAAACGAAAGCGCCGCGCAAGTTGCTGCTGCACAAATCGGAAATCCGCAAACTGTTTGAGCTGGCCTCGGTGAAGGGCAACGCGCTGTTCCCGCTGGCGTTTTTCTGGAAAAACGGAAAAGTAAAAGTGTCCCTCGGCGTGGGCAAGGGCAAACAGAGCTTCGACAAGCGTGATGACATCAAGAAACGCGATTCCGACCGCGAAGTGAAGCGCGCGACGATGAAGTGGACAAAGGGAAAATAATTTATCAACGCATTCGCTCCCAACGGAATTGTCCAACGGCCAAGCGGCAGATGCGTGACTCCGAGGCAGTTTGGTGGTTTTGTTCAAAACCAGCCGCCACTGCGGAGCTTTAAAAACGGGCGGCGAAATGCTGAAAAGAAAAATGGAGCGAGCGAAGGGATTTGAACCCTCGACGTTCACGTTGGCAACGTGATGCTCTACCAACTGAGCTACGCTCGCGTCCGAAAGTCTGTTTATATTAAACCACTCGCTGCCGCTGGCAAGACTGAATTTATCTGTCAAATCTTTACCGCAGATTTTCACCCAGCGTCGCGCGGATGACTTTCAGCAGGTAGTCGTGTTCCAGCGGCTTTTGAAAATACGCCACGGCACCGGTGTTGGTAGCGCGCTGCTTCGCGCCCGGGTCGTCCGTGCCAGTGATGACGATGACGGGAATTTTTTTGACCGTGTCCAGCCGGTGAAACCATTCCATGATGCGGAATCCGTCCCAAGCCACGCCCTCGACATCGGGCGGAAAGCTCAAATCAAGCAGAATCAAATCCGGCGACTCCTTGCGCGCAATAGACACCGCCGTGGCTCCGTCCATCGCCGTCAGCACCTGATAGCCCGCGCCCTGCAATTTCAGGGAAATGGTCTTGATGACAATCTCGTTGTCATCTACCACCAGAATTTTCTTTGGGGTTGCGCCCGTGCTCATAAAACAAATCTGATTACTAAAACGGCTTAACTTGAACCTGAACGTAGCAAAGCCGTTCCCCGGCGCAAAGACATTTCTCCGCTTTGCGCCGCGCCGCCGCGCCGCTAGACTCTCCGGGTGAGCAACGCCTATTACGCGCCCGGCGACCAGCGCGCCGCGAAGGTCAACGACCTCTTCGCCCGCATCGCCCGCCGTTACGATGTTTTGAACGATCTCCAGAGCTTCGGCCTGCACCGGCAGTGGAAACGCCACGTCGTCAAGCTGGCGCAAATAAAAAATGGCGACCACGCGCTTGATCTCTGTTGCGGCACGGGCGACATCACCTTCGCCCTCGCGCGCGGCGGCGCGCACAGCACCGGTTTGGATTTCAGCGCCCAAATGCTCGAAGTCGCGGCACGGCGGCTAAATAAAAATTCGCAAACTGAAATCTTCCATCCGAATTTTTTACAAGGCGACGCGCAGCAAATTCCGTTTCCCGAAAATTCTTTTGACGTCGTGACCGTCGGCTACGGCCTGCGGAATCTCACGAGCTGGGAACTTGGCTTGGATGAAATGTTCCGCGTCGCCAAACCCGGCGCGCGGCTGATTGTTTTAGATTTTGGCAAGCCGGCGAACGCGCTCTGGCGCGCAATTTATTTCACCCACCTAAAAATGTCCGTGCCGCTGATGGGCTGGCTGTTTTGCGGCGACGCCTCGGCTTACGCCTATATTTTGGAATCGCTCAAGCATTATCCCGCGCAACTCGCGGTGGCGGAAAAAATGCGCGCCTTAAAGCTGCAAGATGTCCGCGTCATCAATCTGCTCGGCGGCGCGATGGCCATCAATTACGGCGTCAAGCCGGGGCGCGCCGCGTAGCCGCGCACAAAGCCGACGAAGCCGGCCGCGTCCACCACATTGTTCTTCCAGTTGGCTTCGTATTCGATGGAGACATTGCCGGCGAAGTTCTGGCGCTTCAATTCATCAATCACGCCCGCGAGGTTGCAGACGCCGGTGCCGGCGGGAACATCATGGGCGTCGGGCGACAGATCATTCATCTCATGAAGATGGACGCTGATGATGCGACCCGACAAAATTTTCAGGCAGTCCACGGTTTGCAGGTTTGATTGCGCCCAATGGCCGATGTCCGCGCAGGAACCGATGCGCGCGTCGCGATCCTTGACGATGCTCAAGACGTAATTCGGATCCCACATTTTATAAGCGGGGTCATCAGCACGGCGCTGATGATCGTGGAAGCCCACGCAGATGTCGTATTCCTTGACCAACTTTTCAATCGTGTCAATGGACTCGACGGATTCGGTGGTGATGCCGTAAAGCTCCAGTTTTTTGGCGAACTCAAAAATTTTCCGCGCCGCCGCTTCGTCCTGCGGAATTTTCACGACGCCATAATTGACGGCGCGGATGCCACGCAACTTCAAGTGCGCCTGCACGGCGGCGATCATCTCGTCGGTGGCGTTGTGGTCGAATTTCACGCTCGGATTATTTGAACTGAATTTCTGGCCGGGATAAAATTCGATGGCTTTGCCGCCGGCCTCCGCCGTCTTGTCAATCGCCTCCATGACGGAAAATTCCTTGAACGTCCAGCCTTGGCAACCGAGCGCGAGGCCGCCGGTCAGGCAGTTGGTCGGAATGGGCGTGGCGGACACGGCGAACCCCGCGAAACAAAGCGCGGCGATTAAATGGGTAAATTTAATTTTCATGCGGTGATTTTTGATGGACGTAATTTTTGATTTTTCAAGACAGAGGCGGTAACGCCGCGTCTGGGTGATGCGGAAATGGTTGCCGACATTGGCAATTTTGGCCAGCACCAATTACCGCACCCGCACTGGCCAAATGGCCAATGCAAAATTGCCTTAAATTGATTTGTTTTTTTCTGCCAGTTGTTAGAATTTGCCATCCATGAAACACTCAAAGCACTCCGCGTCGACCTTGAACCGCCGCACTTTTCTCAAAACTGCCACGCTCGCGACCGGCGCTGCCGCCTTCGGCGTGCCGCTGCTGCTGCGCGGCGCGAACCTCAACAGCAAGCTGAACATCGCGGTCATCGGCGCGGGCGGCAAGGGCAGAAGCGACACCGATTGTTGCGCCTCGGAGAACATCGTGGCGCTGTGCGACGTGGACTCAGCCCGTTGTGCCCTTCAGCTCAAGAAGTATCCAGACGCAAAATTTTACCAAGATTTCCGCAAGATGTTCGACGAGATGGGCAAGGGCATTGACGCCGTGAATGTTTCCACGCCGGATCATTTTCACGCCATTGCCGAATCCGCCGCGATGCGGCTGGGCAAACACGTCTACGGCCAGAAGCCGCTGACGCAGACGATTTATGAGGCGCGTTATTTGCGTGACCTCGCGCACGAAACCGGTGTCGTCACGCAGATGGGCAACCAAGGTAGTGCAGCGGACGGTTTGCGGCGCGCGGTGGAATGTGTCCACGCTGGAATCATCGGTCAAGTGCGCGAAGTGTATGTCTGGACCAACCGCCCAATCTGGCCACAGGGCATCAACCGTCCCGAGGGCACCGACCCGGTGCCGGAAACCTTGGACTGGGACATCTGGCTCGGCCCCGCGCCGGTGCGCCCTTACAAAAAAGGTGTCTATCATCCCTTTAACTGGCGCGGCTGGCAGGATTTCGGCACCGGCGCGCTCGGCGACATGGCGTGCCACACGGTCAATATGCCTTTCCGCGCACTCGGTCTGGGCTACCCAACGGAAATTGAAGCGACCGCCCTCACGGGCATGAACACAGAAACCTTTCCGCTCGGCTCAAAAATCCGTTTTCAATTTCCCGCGCGGAAAATTTCCGTGCCTGCCGCGCACAAAAACTTTTTTCACCGGCACGACACGCTGGCTTTGGAACCGGTCACGCTGTGGTGGCTGGACGGCGGACTGCCGGATGCGAAAGCGCCGAATGGCCACGATTTCAGCAACAAGCCACCGCGCGAGCTGACCGCCGACATCGAGGAAATGCTCGGCGAAGTTCCGAACAGCGCCTGCCTGCTCATTGGCGACAAAGGCAAAATCTTTTCTCCTGATGATTACGGCGAAACATTTTTCCTCCGGCTCAACGACGACAAAAAATACACCCATTACAAAAAGCACGAGGCCATTACCGCCATTCCAGAATCCATTCCGCGCAATGCGTTCAAGGGCGACAACGACCACCGGCAGCACCTCGAATGGATTGCCGCCATCAAGGAGGGCAAACCGGAAATGTGCTACTCCAAATTTTCCATCGGCGCGCAACTCACGGAAATCATGCTGCTCGGCTGCGTCTCCTTGCGCGCGGGCCAGAAGATTGAATGGGACGGCCCGAACATGCGCGCCACCAACTGCCCCGCTGCCGCGCAGTTCGTCAAGCGCGACAACCGCGCCGGCTGGGTTTTGTCGTGACACATCGGGGGCGGCGGCGGAAAGTAAAATTCGCTGCGCGCCGGGCGGGTTTCGGCTATGCTGCACGCCGACATGAGCAAGCTGCTGTTGATTGATGATGAAGAGGACGTGCGGTATTCGCTGCAACGTATTCTCGCCGCCGAGGAAATTGAGCTCGCCACCGCCGCCAGCGGTGAGGAGGGATTAAAAGTAATTCCCAAGTTCAAGCCCGACCTCGTGCTCATGGACGTGCGCATGGGCGGCATGAACGGCCTGGAAACGCTGCGCAAAATCCGCGCGACCGATCCGAAATTGCTCGTGATCCTGATGACCGCCTACGGCACGACGCAGACCGCCATCGAGGCGATGAAGCTCGGCGCTTACGATTATCTGCTCAAGCCGTTCGACATCCCCAAGCTCAAGGAAGTCATCGCCAATGCGCTCAAGGCCGCGCGCGACATGAAGCAGGTGGTCTCCTACGCGCCGCTGCTCGAATCCGAAGATTACGAACTCGGCATCATCGGTCGCAGCGGGCCGATGCAGGGAGTCTTCAAGCTCATCGGCCAGATCGCCGCGACCGACACCACTGCGCTCATCACCGGCGAAAGCGGCACGGGCAAGGAACTCGTCGCCCGCGCCATTTATCATCACAGCGACCGCGCGCAACAGCCGTTTCTCGCGGTGAACTGCGCGGCGATTCCCGAACAGCTTTTGGAAAGCGAATTGTTCGGCCACGAAAAAGGCGCGTTCACCGGCGCGACCCTCCAGCGCATCGGCAAATTCGAGCAATGCAACCACGGCACGATTTTTCTTGATGAAATCGGCGACATGACGCCAGCGACGCAGACAAAAATTTTGCGCGTGCTGCAATCCGGCACGTTCGAGCGCGTCGGCGGCAACACGCCGCTGCAAGTGGACGTGCGTGTCATCGCCGCGACCAACAAGCCGCTTGAGGCCGCCGTCGCCGCGCGCCAGTTCCGCGAAGATTTATTTTATCGCCTCAACGTCGTGCGCATTCACTTGCCGCCGTTGCGCGAGCGGCGCGACGACATTCCGCTGCTGGTGAATTATTTTCTGGAAAAAATTGCGCGCGAACAAAACCGCAAACCCAAATCCATCGCCAGCGCAGCCGTCAAGCTGTTTGAAAAATACCACTGGCCCGGCAACGTCCGCGAACTGGAAAACGCCATCCGCCGTGCGCACGTTCTGGCCAAGAGCGACGCGATTCTGCCCGGCGATTTGCCGCCGGAAATTTCCGGTGCCGCTACCGGCGTCGCCGCGCCGCCGACCAGCATCGCCGCCGGCGACGGGACGGCGAATGATGCCGCCACGCTCGCGCGCCAGCTTTTTCAGATCGCCCGGCGCGACCCGAAACTGAAAATCATTCCCGCCGTCGAGCGCGAACTTGTGATTCAAGCCTTGATTGAGACGGATAACAACCAGGTTCACGCCGCCAAAATGCTCGGCATCACGCGCGCGACACTCCGCAAACGCATCGAAAAATTCGGCATCCAGCGCGAGTTGAACGTGAAGTGAATTAAAAATTGGCCGCGCGGTTTTTTCCGCCGGCGACTTCATCCGCATTTGACTAATTAAAACTGATTCACTAACGTCTTGGTTCAGAAAAATATTTCTCTCCACAAATTTATGGCTGCCAAATCTGAAAAATCGGTCGAAAAAAATCCCACTGAATCCAAAGCCGCCGCGACGCGTGAGCGCGAATTGGATGCCGCCATCTCCTCCATCACCAAAGCCTACGGCGACGGCGCGATCATGCGCCTCGGCGATGCGCGAGCGCAGGTGAAAATCGAGGTCATCCCGACCGGCGGGCTGGCGATTGATCTCGCGCTCGGTGTCGGTGGTTTGCCGCGCGGACGCGTCGTGGAAATTTATGGACCGGAATCTTCCGGTAAAACGACTTTGATGCTGCACGTTATTGCCAACGCTCAAAAAATGGGCGGACTTGCGGCCTTCATTGACGCCGAGCACGCGCTTGATCCGGGCTACGCAAAAAAACTTGGCGTGAATTTGGATGACCTTTTGGTTTCGCAGCCGGACAGCGGCGAAGAGGCGTTGACCATTTGCGAAACGCTCGCGCGCTCGAATGCGCTCGACGTGATCGTGATTGATTCCGTCGCCGCGCTCGTGCCGAAGGCGGAACTCGAAGGCGAAATGGGCATGGCCACGATGGGCATGCAGGCGCGCCTGATGAGCCAGGCGTTGCGCAAGCTCACCGCGATTTTGAGCAAGTCCAAGACGACGTGCATTTTCACGAACCAGTTGCGCGAAAAAGTCGGCGTGATGTTTGGCAGCCCCGAAACCACGCCCGGCGGCAAGGCGCTGAAATTTTACGCCAGCGTGCGCATGGACATCCGCCGCAAAGACCAGTTGAAGGACGCGGCGGGAAATGTTTACGGCAACCACACGCGCGTGAAGATCGTGAAGAACAAAGTTGCGCCGCCGTTTGCCGAAGCGGAATTCGACATCATCTACAACCACGGCATTGACAAGGAAGGCAGCATTCTCGACGTGGGCATCACCTGCGGCGCGGTGGACAAAAAGGGCGCGTGGTTGCAATTCGACGGCGCGCTCATCGGCCAGGGCCGCGACGCCGCGAAGAAGGCGCTGGAGGAAAAGTCCGAGCTGGCGAAGAAAATCATCGAGGCCATCATGGTCAAGCGCGCCGAGCTGGCGGCGGCTCCGGCCAAGTAATCTTAGATCTTCATTCTCCAAAGCGCGGCTTAAATCAAGCCGCGCTTTGGCTTTTGACAGCGCGCTTGCTTTCATCCCCGCGCCAATCCATGATATGATTCCATTTCAACCCCGCATGTCGGGGCATTTTTACATGAGCAACATCGCCGAACTCGACCTGAATCTCGAAAGCCTCTTCCAGCCCGCGTGGGCGCAGGGGAAGACCGAGACAAACAAATTCGCCAAATTCACCGGCAACGAAGGTGCCAAGCCGGAGCGCAGCTTCAGCGGCAAGCCCGGCGAACGCCGCGCGCCGCGGCGCGATGGCGCGGGTGGTGGCTTTGGCGGCGGTGAACGTCGCGGTGGTAGTTCACCGCGTGGTGGCTCCAAATTTGGCGATCGAAAAGGTGGAAGCTTCCGTGGTGGCGAACGTCGCGATGAACCGCGCGAACGTCCCGCGCCGCCCGCGCCGTTGCCGCAATTGAACGTCGCGTTCATTCCCGAAGAGCGCGGTGTCGAACAACTCGCACGCCAGATCAAAGTTACAGGCCGCGCTTATCCGCTGTTCCAAATCGCATTGCTGATTTTGCAAAAGGCGGAACGCTATTCCGTCCTGCTCACCAAGAAAAAATCTGATGGCGTGGCGCAGCTACTCTTTGTCTGCGCGCTGGACGAATCGCCGTGGACGAACGAAGACGAGGCCGTCGCGCACGTTCTCAAAAATCATTTTGCCACGTTTTATCAGGCCGAACGCACGGCCACCGAGCCGCCGAAGGGCGTTTACACCTTCGTCGCGCAATGCGGTTTGAGCGGCGAAATTCTTGGTCCGCCGAACCATCACGACTACCAGAACCAGTTGCGGAAATTGCACGCGGAAAAATTTTCGCGCATGCCGTTCGACCAGTTCAAGGCGCGCGTGAAAATCGTGAAGGACGAGGCCGTGGTGAAGAAGTGGGTCGAGGAACAAAGTTTCAAGACGCAATACATTTGCCTCAACGTGCCGGAACCGCTGACGTTGCCGACGCTGGACGAGGTGGAAAAACATTTTCGCGCGACGCACAAGGATTCCATCATCAAGCCGGTGGAAACGCTCACCGTGGCCGGGTTACCGAGCCGCAGTTTGCGCGACAACGGATTGCAGCGGTTGATTCGTCAGGAATGGGAGCAGCAGAAATTTTTTCCGCTGCCCATCGCGACGAAATTGAGCCAGCAGTTCGCGCATTACGGTTTGCAGTTTTTCAAGGTCAACAAAACCGTCACGCACGTCAGCGTCGCGCGGCCGACGTTCCTCGACATCGCCAGCACGCCGGTTTCCGAGAACATCAAGCGCATCATCGAATACATCAACGGCAACGCGAAATGCACACGGAAAAAATTAATTGAAGCGCTCGCGCCGACGCCGAAAGCGGCGAAGGCCGCGGTCACGGAAATTCCCGTTGTGCCGGCGGCGGAAGGCGAAGTTGCGGCCAAACCCATCGAGCCAAAAGCGCCCGAGGCCACACCGGAACAGACCGCCGTGCTGGTGGATTTGCATTGGCTCATTCATCAGGGCGCGGTTCTGGAATTCGCTGACGGCCGCATGGAGACCGCAAAGAAACCTTTGCCCAAGCCGGTGAAGCAGGAAAAGAAAGCGGCGGCGGAAAAACCCGCCGTTGAGGGCGAAATCGTGGCAACGGCGGAAACCGCGCCGCAAACGGAAGCGGCCGTTGACCCGGTCGCAGAAATCTCCACGCCGGTTGAAACCACCGCCGCGCCCGCAGTCGAAACGCCAGTTCAGCCTGAAGTTCCGGCGACAACGGAAGGGAGTGCCGCGTGAAATTTGCCGCGTTGGGATTGAGTGAAAAAATTCTCGAAGGTGTCCGTGCCGCCGGCTATTCGGAGCCGACGCCGATTCAGTTGCGCGCGATTCCGCTCGTGTTGTCCGGCAAGGACGTGATTGGCAGCGCGCAAACCGGCACGGGCAAAACGGCGGCGTTTGCGTTGCCGATCCTTTCCAAACTTGGCGCGCATAATCCTGTTGGCCCACGCGCGCTCATCCTCGAACCCACGCGCGAACTCGCCGCGCAAGTTGAAACGGCCATTCGCGATTATTCGCGTTTCACCGATTTGAAAACCACCGTCGTCTTCGGCGGCGTCGGTTATGGCAAACAAAATGACGAATTGAAAGCCGGCGCGGACATCGTCGCCGCGACGCCCGGACGTTTGCTGGATCATCTCGAACAAGGCACGTTGAAATTGGACAAAGTTGAATTTCTCGTCCTCGACGAAGCTGACCGGATGCTCGACATGGGATTTTTACCCGACGTGCGCCGCCTCGTGGAAAAATGTCCGCGCAAACGTCATACTGCACTTTTTTCCGCCACGATTCCGCCGCAGATTGAAACGCTCATCCAATGGGCGATGCACAATCCGGAGACGATTGAAATTGGCGCACGCCGTTCGCCGGCGGAAAACGTCAAGCACGTCATCTATCCCGTTTCCGACACGCAGAAAACCGACCTACTGCTCGCGCTGCTCGAAAGCGTGAACTACGATTCCGTGATTATTTTTTGCCGCACGAAGCACGGCGCCGACCGCGTCGCCACCACGCTCAAGCGCGCGAACCACGCCGTCGCTGTTTTACATTCCAATCGCACGCAGAAGGAACGCGAACAGGCGCTCGAAGGTTTTCGCGAAGGGAAATTTGAAGTGCTCGTCGCCACCGACATCGCCGCGCGCGGACTGGACATCGCGGACGTGAGCCACGTCATCAACTACGACGTGCCGCAGCATCCCGAAGATTACATCCACCGCATCGGACGCACAGGCCGCGCCGAAGCCACCGGCGACGCGTTCACCATCATGATCGCCGAAGATGCGCCGCACGTTTTCGCCATCGAACGTTTCATCAGCCAGAAAATCCCGCGCGTGAAGATGGAAAAATTTGACTACCGCTACACCGCACTGTTTGAAGAATCCAAGCCCGGTGCGCCGGCGGCCACGGGTTTCCCCGGCAAAGTGCGCGGCGGCCGCGTCCACGGCGGTTATCACTTCGCGCCCGGCGGACGGAGACGGTAATTTTTAAGCCGCCCGGCACAGCGTCCCTTCGCCCATTTTTTCTGCCGTGGAAAACTAATCTTTCTTGTGGTTGACGGCCTCGACGGTCTCGAGCAGCACCTGCATCTGAAAAGGTTTCCACAACATCAAGCCGCGAATCCGCCGGATAAATTCCTCAATCTTTTTGTCGCCCTGATGTCCGGTCATGAAAATGAACCGCTTGCACAGTAGCGGGCGGACGCGTTCCACCGCCGCATAAAACATGTCGCCCGGAAAATTTTCCATCACCATGTCGCAAAGGATGACGTCATACTCGCCCGCCAGGATTTTTTTCAAGCCTTCGGCACCATTGGCCACGACGGTGACCGCATATCCCTGTATTTCGAGAGCTTCTTGCAACTGGACGGCGAAGTCCACGTCGTCCTCCAAAATCAGAATGGCTTTGCGAGTCAATATCTCGCCGTCATCCGAAATCTCGTATGTTATCTCGGGCTTCGGGCTTTCACGCCGCCGCATTGAATTGTATTCATTCATCACATCAATGGCAGGATTCCGGTTTTCGTTAATTTTCCGCAAGCCGGATTTTGCTTAATCCAAGGCTTGAACTGCGCCTCACGCCTTGAATCTAGACACCTTTGACGGCGGTTCAATCTCTATTTTGAACAAAGCTACCGATGTTCATTCCGAGCGTGCCGGCTTGAACGCCAGCCAGCCCCAGCCGATGAGGAAACTCACGCCGCCGATGGGCGTCACCGCGCCGAGCCAAAGCACATTCGTCACCGCCAGCAGATACAGCGAGCCGGAGAAGATGCCGATGCCGATGAGAAAACTCCACCACGCGACCGTCGGCAACGGTTTGCGCCCCGCCAGCACAAACAACATCACTGCGTGGATGAAATGATAGAGCACCGCCTTTTCCCAGATGGCCGTCGTGCCGTTCTGCGCGAGCAACGCCTTTAACCCATGCGCACCAAACGCGCCGAGCACCACCGCGAGAAAACCCAGCGCGGCGGCGATGCGAGTGGCGAGGGTTTGATTCATCGCGGCTAGTGTTAAATCACCGAGGCGCGGGCGCAAATCTTTTTAATCTGGTGAAGTAGAGGTTAATTCCAGTGCCGCTTGATCCGGTGCATCTTCTCTCCGTATAGCTTCCAATTTGTTAAGAAGTGCTACAACGTCCGGACTGATTTCGTCACGTAAGAACGATTCAACGACGAAGATTGGGTTTAGAGAAATTTTGTATTTCGTTTGAAGATAAGTGTTCAAAGCAGAAAAAAGTTCTTTCCCTGGCACTATTTTCATTCTCAGTTCGACTGATTTCCATTTCTGGTCAAACTCATTCATGGCGGCTTCAGAAATAGTTACTGCATGCGAAGTAGAACGCGAATCACGTTCAAACTGTTGGCGGGAGGAAACAATTCGTGCTTGAACTTGATTTTTGAATCCTTCGGCAAGTTGCATCAATAAAGCGGAAACGTCCTCGGCAAAAGACGGACAAGATGGATCGTTCTGCTGTCTCTCCTTCACGCGTTTTTTGATTGCACGCTCAATTGGAAGCGGCTCAAGCAGGAAATTCTCTAACTCTTTGCAGTCGTGAACGACAGCATGCCGACAGAATTTGTCCAAGTCGGCTTTAATCTTTTCGACCTCGGCATCACAACGATAGTCTCGGTCGAAAATTGCTACCTTGAGCAACTTTGCCCCCAACGTTGCCTCCATTCCAGAGGCAAAGTCTTTCACCTTCTGGGGATTGAAACCCTCAACCGGAACAACCGCAAAATCTGAACGGTTGGCGACAGCTTCGAGACCGAGACGACGTGCGAAGCGTGAGAATATTTGAAAGTCTTTCCCTTCGACAAAAACCACGCGCCGTGTTTTTGCAAGCTGGGTCAATGTTGGATTAAGGTTTGATCCAAGAACTTGAAAAATCTCCTGAAGTTCTCGCGTATCTTTTACCTGCTTTGCAGAACGAAACCGCTTATTCACATTCAACAAAGCCCGCGGCTCGACCTCCGCTATAATTTCAGCCGAGTGCGTTGCGATAATTATTTGCAAGCCAAGTTCTCGAAGTAATCCAACCAACTGCCGTTGCAGGTCGGAGTGAAGATAAATGTCGGGCTCGTCAATTACCAAGGTGCTAGAATCCTTTGCTTGCAAAATGAACGTCAGCATTTGACACCAAACCTGAAACCCAAATCCTGCCCAGAAGATTTCTCTTGGGTATCTTTCTTCGGGGCAAAACATGCGGAGATATGCTTTTTCGCTATCTGTCATTATTTCGGGCGGCTCAATGTCCATGCCCGGCCAAGTCTCTCCAATCTTTTTCCGGAACTCTGCAAAGCCATCCGGAAAGTGATGCCAAATATTTCGAAAATTTCTTGATGCTCCGTGAGACAAAAGCGCCAAACGTGCTGCTTCTTTCTCAAAAAGCCTCTCATTGTGATCAACAGGGCCAAGCACTGGCACAAATGCAATTTCAACATTGAAGTGTTTTCTAAAATCCGATGGCGAGCGAACGTATTGATCCGAAGTTGGAATCATGTAGCACTCCCCCCGCTCTGGAAAATACAGATTCAAACTGTTTCCATTTGAAAGATGAAATTCAACAGTGGCTGGCGTTGCCTCGTCGTAGTTGTGAAAAACATTTTCAGTTGATATTGGCAATCCTTGTAGCCGCACAGAGTAGCCACGAACCTGACGTTCGTTTTTGTCGCGAATCAATTCTGGGCTTTTTGCACGGGCTCGGCGTAATCCTTCCGACAGAATTCTAATCGCGCCAAGAACTGTTGATTTGCCAGCGTTATTTGGCCCAACCAAAACATTAAACGCATTCAAGCTAATCGAGTAGTCTCGAAAAGCCTTGTAGTTGCGAAACCGAATTGAGGTTATTCGTAGTTTTTCGCTCATTTAATTTCCCTCGCGAGCCCGCTCACTTCTCCAATTTTATTTTGGCATCTGCAAGCCCACCTTGTCCGCCACTTGCGCCACGTCTTTGTCGCCGCGGCCGGAGAGGTTCACGATGATGATCTGGTCTTTGCTCATCGTCGGCGCGCGTTGGATGACTTCGGCGACGGCGTGCGAGCTTTCCAGCGCGGGGATGATGCCTTCGAGTCGCGCGAGTTTCATGAACGCTTCGAGCGCCTTGTCGTCGGTGGCGTAGGTGTATTCCACGCGCTTGGCGTCGTGTAGGAACGCGTGTTCCGGCCCGACGGCGGCGTAATCCAGCCCGGCGCTGACGCTGTGGGTGGATTGAATCTGCCCGACTTCATCCTGCAAAATATAGCTGCGTGTGCCTTGCAACACGCCGAGCGATCCGCCGTGGAATCGCGCCGCGTGTTTCTCCGGGATGATGCCAAAGCCGCCGGCTTCCACGCCGATCATGCGCACGGATTTGTCGTCGAGAAACGGATAGAACAAGCCGATGGCGTTCGAGCCGCCGCCGACGCACGCGCAGAGCAGGTCGGGCAAGCGGCCTTCCTTTTCCAGGATCTGCGCGCGGGCTTCGTCGCCGATGACGCGCTGGAAATTGCGGACCATCACGGGATACGGATGCGCGCCGTAAGCGGTGCCAAGAATATAATGCGTGCTGCGGATATTCGTCACCCAGTCGCGCATGGCTTCATTGACGGCTTCCTTCAAAGTCTTTTGCCCCGCGTGAACCGGCACGACTTCCGCGCCGAGCATCTTCATGCGATACACGTTGAGCATCTGGCGTTCGCAATCCACTGCGCCCATGTAGATGATGCATTTCATCCCGAACATCGCGCTGACGGTGGCGGTGGCGACGCCGTGCTGGCCTGCGCCGGTCTCGGCAATGATGCGCGTCTTGCCCATGCGCTTGGCCAACAGGATTTGGCCCATGGCGTTGTTGATCTTGTGCGCGCCGGTGTGGTTCAGGTCTTCGCGCTTGAGATAGATTTTCGCGCCGCAGAGTTCCTTGGTGAGGCGTTCGGCAAAATACAGCGGCGTGGGGCGACCGACAAATTCGGTGAGGTAATAGGAGAGTTCCTTTTGAAATTCGGGGTCGTGCTGCGCGCGAAAATATTCTTCCTCCAGCTCCTGCAACGGATGCATCAACGTCTCGGGCACGTAACGTCCGCCGAACGGCCCAAAATGGCCGGTGGCGTCGGGAAGATTCAGATTGGCAACGGCACTCATGCGCTAATTCTCACGCAAAGGTGCAAAGCGCGCAAAGAATTATTTGACCCACTTCACTTCGCTCGGCGGACGAAAGTTTTTCAATTGCCCCAAAAGCTGTTTGGCATCGTCCGCGACCAGCACCAGCGCACGATGTTGCGGACGGATGAAGCCCTCGTCGCGCGTGTGGTCGAGAAATTTTAGCAGCGGCGCGTAAAAATCCGCGACGTTCAGCAGGCCAAACGGTTTCGTGTGCCAGCCCAATTGACTCCATGCCAGCACCTCGAACAATTCCTCGAACGTCCCGTAGCCGCCCGGCAGCGCGATGAAGCCGTCCGCCAACTCTGCCATCAACGCCTTGCGTTCATGCATGGTGTTCACCACGCGCAAATCCGGGAGGCCGCCGTGGGTAATTTCGCGGAGGTGCAGCTTCTGGGGGATCACGCCGATGACGTGGCCGCCGTGCGCGAGCGCTGCGTCCGCCACGATGCCCATCAACCCCACGCTGCCGCCGCCATAGACGAGCTCAATCTTTTCGCGCGCCAGCAACGTGCCAAGTGCCTGCGCCGCCGCCGCGTATTCCGGGCGAACTCCTTTGTTGGAACCACAATAGACAGCAATGCGTTTCATAATCAAATTGCGCTTTTGGCCGCCGCAATAAACGCCTGCACTTTCGCCGCGTCCTTTTTTCCGGGCGCAGATTCCACGCCGCTGGAAACATCCACGGCAAACGGCCGCACCTGCTTCACCGCGTCCGCCACATTTTCCGGCGTCAATCCGCCCGCGAGAAAAATCGGTTTGCCAAACTTTTGGGCCGCCACGGCCAAATCCCAATTAAATTTTTCGCCCGTGCCGCCGAGCCCGCTCTTGGAATACGCATCCAACAGAAACGCATCCGTGTGAAAATTCTCCAGTTTTTGCAACGATTCCGCATCGCGCACGCGCAAGGCTTTCACGCTCATCAAACCAAACTGCGTGCAAAAATCGGAATCTTCGTCGCCGTGAAATTGCAGGAGGTTCAAGCCGCACGCGGCGATGGCTTCCATCACCTGCGCCTCGTCGGGATTCACGAACACGCCCACGCGCAGCACAAACGGCGACAACGCGCGGGTAATTTCCGCGCCCGTCGCGAGCGAAATATAGCGCGGACTTTTTTCGTAGAAATTCAGTCCAATCATGTCCGCGCCGGCCTCGGCTGCCGCCAGCGCGTCGGCCACATTCGTGACGCCGCAAATTTTTACCTGCGTTTTCATTTACGATTTATCATTTACGATTTACGATTGGCTTTCGCCGATTTCCGTAAATCGTAAATCGTAAATCTGAAATTGCCAATGTCGCGCACCGTTTATTTCGATTACAACGCCACCACACCGCTCGACGCGGACGTGCGCGCGGCGATGCTGCCGTTTCTGGATGAATTTTGGGGCAATCCTTCGAGCGTCCATCACGTCGGCCGCAAAGCGCGCGCATTGCTCGACGACGCCCGCGATCGCGCGGCGAAATTTCTGGGCGCAAAACCGAGTGAAATCATTTTCACCAGCGGCGGAACTGAGGCGAACAATCTCGCCATCTTCGGCACGGCGCGCGCGCTCAAAGGGAAAGGAAAACATCTCATCACTTCCGCCGTCGAGCACGACGCGGTGTTGCAATCGTTCGACTATTTGGAAAAAAAAGAAGGTTTTGCAGTCACGCGCTTGCCGGTGAATTCCGCTGGCCGCGTTGCGCCCGATGATTTGCTGAAAGCGATTCGCGCCGACACGATTCTGGTTTCAATCATGGCCGCGAACAATGAAATCGGCACCATTCAGCCGGTTGCGGAACTTGGCGCCATCTGTCGTGAGCGCGGAATTGTTTTCCAATCCGATGCTGTTCAGTGGTTCGGCAAAGAACCGTTTGAAAACATTTCGCAATTCAATGCCGACCTGGTTTCCATTTGCGCGCACAAATTTCACGGGCCAAAAGGCGCGGGTTTGCTTTACATCAAATCACCGCTGCATCCTGATCCCATACTGTTTGGCGGCGGTCACGAAAATGAACGCCGCGCCGGCACAGAAAATCTTCCGGCCATCATCGGTTTAGTCGCGGCGCTGGAAAAATGTGTGAAGCCGCCGGTTTTTTCCAAGTCTAAATTACAGGAACACTTGTTAAAATTGGCGGCGGCAGTTGAAAAAATAGACGGCTGCGAAATTGTGAGTCCGCGCGAAAACTGTTTGTCCAACACACTTTCTTTCGTCGTGCGCGGTTCAGATGGCATCGCTTTGATGGCGGGTTTGGACGTGGAAGGCATTTGCGTCTCGAGCGGTTCGGCCTGTTCCGCCGGTTCGTTGGAGCCGAGCCATGTTATTTTGGCGATCGGAAAAAAGGATTTGGCTAATTCGCTCGTGCGTTTTTCGCTGGGACGCGATTCGACAGCGGCGGAAGTGGATTTTATCATCTCGGTTTTGCCGGAAGTCATCCGCCGCGTACAACTCGCCGGAAAACCTGCGAGCCGTTTGTGAATGACTTGTTGATAGTTCCAACAACTTTGACTTTTTATTTTTTTCGGCTCATATAGCTTGAACTGGTCACAGATAAAAAATTAAGATTTTGCCTGTGAAAATTAAGCGGTTGAAAGTTGTTAGGCTTGTTCACATCCCTTAATAAGAATAGAATTTTTTTAAGAAGACAGAATATTATAAGCGCATGAACCTCACGATTACCAAAGACCAAATCATCGCCGGATTGCAAGCAGTGCAAAATGTCGTCAGCACGCGCACCACGCTGCCCATTCTCTCGAACGTGCTCATTCGCGCTGAGGGCAGCCACGTTGAGTTTACCGCGACCGACCTTGATGTCACCGTCGCGTGTAAGGTCGAAGCCAAGGTGACCAAGCCAGGAGCCACCACGTTGCCCGTCAAAAAACTCTTCGGCATCGTGCGCGAGCTGCAGGGCGAAATCGAAATTGAAACGGACGACAAAAATCTTTCCAGCATCCGCAGCGGATCGTCATTTTTCAAAATTCACGGACTGGCCGCCGATGAATTTCCGCCGTTGCCGAAATTTAAGGACGACAAGAAAGTTTCTCTGCCCCAGGAAAATATTCGCGGGATGATCCGCAAAACGAGTTTTGCCGTCTCCACCGACGAATCACGCTATGTTCTCAATGGTATTTTCATCAGCCTCAAGGAAGGTAAGATGACATTTGTCGCGACCGATGGCCGCCGCCTCGCGCTTGTGGACGAGGAAGTGGACATTTCTGAAAAGAGCGCGGGCGAATTCATCGTGCCGGCCAAAGCGGTCAATGAACTCAACCGTTTGCTGCAAGACAAAGGCGACGTGGAACTCAAGTTCGGCGAAAATCAGGCCTCCTTCGCGCTCAAGAACGAAACCAGTTTTTCCGTGTTGCTCATTACCAAGTTGATTGAAGGAAATTATCCGAATTACCGACAGGTTATTCCCGGCGAAGCTAAGGAACGCATCGGCGTTGGCCGCGAAGAACTCGTGCAGGCGTTGCGCCGCGCGGAAATCATGACCAGCGAGAAGGCGAATTCCGTCAAGCTCGCCTTCGGCAAAAATCTGCTGACCATAACCGCGAATTCGCCCGAAGTCGGCGAAGCGCGCGAGACGATGGCCATCAATTACAAGGGCAAGGAACTCGCCATCGCCTTCAATCCGCGTTACCTCATTGACCCGCTCAACGCGTTGACCGAGGACGAAGTGTTCATCGAGCTGATTGACGAACTCAGCCCCGGCGTGGTGAAGATCAACGGGCCGTTCCTCTACGTCGTCATGCCAATGCGGTTGAATTAAAAATTTACCCTCAACGGTTACAGCCGTTGAGGGTAATTAATTCTCTGATTAAAATTGAGCAAATCAGAGAAGCGGAGGATTTCCGCGATTGAACGAGTGCTAGAATTAGCACACCTCGCAAATCTCCGTCAAACAAAAAGCTCGATAGAACAGGAAGCACCAATGGTAACGGAAAAACCGTGCCTGCGTTGCGGTGAACCTGTCGTCATCTGCAGTAGGGTGAGACAGAAGAACCGAGTAATCCGCCCAATACCACCAGGAAAAGCGTTGATGTGGCATATCCACGGACGCTGTGGTCAAAGAGGTTGGTTATTTGGTCGCGGTCGCCGCAAACCATAAAAAACAAGCGGCTCCAGTGTTAAAACGCTGGAGCCGCCCTTAATTTTTTTCTTCAACGTCTGCATGGCGAAAAATGGTAGACGCCACTCAGTTCAATTCACCAACCGATACCAATTGTCGCGTTGATGCGGTTCGTAGCCGAGGTCGCTGATGAGCCAGTGCATGTCCGGCACGGTCATGTGGAACGTCGTGCCCGCCTGCGAGACGATATTTTCCTCAATCATGATGCTGCCCAAATCGTTCGCGCCATATTTCAAAGCGACCTGACCGATTTCCAAACCTTCCGTGACCCACGAACTTTGGATGTTCGTGAAGTAAAAAAGCGAGGCCGTTAGACCTCGCTTTGAAATGGTTGGCTGGTTTGGCTTAAGCCTTCTTCTTCGCTTCGTCGCCTTTTTTCCAGGTGCGCTTGGGCGCTTTGGTGACGATGCCTTGCTTGAGGGCGGCGGCGGAAACGCGGATGTAGCGGACTTCGCCGCTCGGCAGAAGCGCTTTCACGCGCTGCAAATTCACATGGAATTTGCGCTTGGTGATCGCGGTGATGTGCGTGCCGATACCGCCGGACTTCTTGGATTTACCCGAGCGCCAGATGATGCTGCCCTTCATCGGGCGTTTGCCGGTCAATTCACAAATGCGTGCCATAAATTTTTCTTTCGCTTTTTCTTGTTTCGAGCCGCAGAGCCTATCAGGGAATCGCGCGGTGACAAGTTCTTTTTCCGGGAAATTCTGCGTGCCTTTGCCGCGTGCCAAACGTATCTTCACCACCTGATTTTATGGTCACCTTAAAACCTTTTGCCGCTCTGCGACCGCAACCCGAACTCGCCGCCCAAATCTGCGAACTGCCTTACGACGTGATGTCGTCCGACGAGGCGCGCGAAATGGCCGCTGGCAAGCCGCTCAGCTTTCTCCACGTCAGCAAACCGGAGATTGATCTGCCCGCTGGCACGGATTTGTATTCGCCCGCCGTTTACGCGAAGGGCGCAGAAAACTTTCAGAAACTCATTTCGCAAGGCGCGCTCAAACAGGATTCGCACCCGAGTTTTTATTTGTATCGGCAAGTCATGGGCAAACACGCGCAAGTCGGCCTCGTCGCCGCCGCGAGTTGCGAAGAGTATTTGGCGAACATCATCAAGAAGCATGAACTCACGCGCGTGGACAAAGAAGATGATCGTGTGCGCCACATCGAGGCGCTCAACTCGCAAACCGGACCGGTATTTTTGACCTATCGCGCCTCAGAAAACTTCGATGCATTCGTCACGAAGAAAATTTCCGAAACACCCGCCGTGGATTTCACTGGCGCAGATGGGGTGCGTCACACATCGTGGACGATTTCCAGCGCGGACGAAATCGCCTTTGTCGCGGCGCAGTTCGCGCAGATTCCGGCGCTTTACATCGCGGACGGCCATCACCGCAGCGCGGCGGCGGGGCGCGTTTTCAAGTCGCGCAAAGGCGCGGGACACAGCGGCCAATTTCTCGCCGTGATTTTTCCGCATAACCAGATGCAGATTCTGCCCTACAACCGCGTGTTGAAAGATTTGAACGGCCTCACGCCGCTCGAACTGATTCGGAAGCTGGAAACCGTTTTTGAAATCATCCGCGTCGGCGAGGCCTCGCCCAAACGCAAGCATCAGCTCGGGTTTTTTTTCCAGGGCAACTGGCACCGGCTCGACTTCAAGCGGGAATTCACGCTGATTGACGACCCGATTGAAAAGCTCGACGTGACGCTGTTGCAAAAAAATGTGCTCGCGCCCATCTTCGGCATTGACGATCCGCGCACGAGTAAAAAAATCAATTTTGTCGGCGGCATCCGCGGCACGGCGGAGCTGGAAAAGCTCGTGAACAGCGGCGAATACGCTTGTGCGTTCTCAATGTTTCCCACGAGCATCGAAGACCTCATGCAAATCGCCGACGCCGGCGGCATCATGCCGCCGAAAAGCACTTGGTTCGAGCCGAAGCTGCGTGACGCGATGTTTTGCCACCTGATCTGAGTCGGCCGGTTTTTCAACCGCTAATCGTCGCTCATCTCTGCTGATATAAAATTAGCGAGGATGAGCGGAGATTAGCGATTTGTTTTTATTCTGATTGCGTTTAATAATTTGTGCGTGCCAACCGCCCGCCTCCAACGCAGTCTGCGCGCCACGTTCCTCGGTCTCGCCGCGAATGTCGCGCTGACCGTCGCGAAATTTCTCGCGGGCATTCTCGGTCATTCGCAGGCGCTCATCGCCGACGCGGTGGAATCGCTCGCGGATATTTTCAGTTCCATCATCGTCTGGCGCGGACTCGTTGTCGCTGAAACACCGCCGGACGAAGATCATCCCTACGGCCACGGCAAAGCGGAACCACTTTCCGCCGCGCTTGTTTCGGTCATGCTTTTGCTCGCCGCCGCGTGGATCGCCTTCAATGCGCTGCATGAATTAAATGCGCCGCGTATTGCGCCATCGCCGTGGACATTGGTGATTCTCATCATCGTCATCGGCGTGAAAGAAACCCTGTTCCGCTTCGTGCTGCGTGAATCGGAAACTGTTTCCAGTTCCGCTGTGGAAACCGACGCGTGGCATCATCGCAGCGACGCCATCACTTCTGCCGCCGCATTTCTCGGCATCAGTATTTCGCTCATCGGCGGCAAAGGCTACGAAGCGGCGGACAACTGGGCCGCCGTCGCCGCCGCCGCCGTTATTGCGTGGAACGGCTGGCGGCTGCTCCGTCCCGCCTTCAACGAACTCATGGATCGCTCGCCCGACCGCGAACTCATTGGGAAAATTCGTTCCGCCGCCGAAAAAATCCCCGGCGTGGACGGCGTAGAAAAATGTTTTGTGCGCAAGATGGGTTATCAATTCTTCGTGGACATGCACGTCGAAGTTGACCCGCAAATGACTGTAGAAAACTCTCATCGCATTGGCCATGAAGTGAAAAATAAGGTGCGCGCAGAAATTCCGTCCGTGCGCGACGTGCTCATCCACATCGAACCGCGCAAGGTGAACGAGTAAATTTTCGTGAACACCGAAACGCATTTCAAAGGCTGGACGAAACCGGGGCCGATTCCGCCCGGCTTGGATTCTGGAGTCACCATTGAGCCGCACGAAACACTCGATGCCATCAGCGGACATTTCCGCTTGTTCCAGCTTCGCGACGGTCACCGTTTTTCATCCGACGACATTTTGACCGCGTGGTATGGCACGACTTGGTGTCCCACGGCGCGCACCGCGCTCGACCTCGGCAGCGGCATTGGAACCGTCGGTATGATTTGCGCATGGCGTTTGCCCGGCGCGAAATTTGTTACCGTCGAGGCGCAAACCGAAAGCGTGACGCTCGCCAAAAAGTCCGCGCGCTACAACGGCCTCGAAGACCGCTACGACATCCGCACTGGCGATTTTCGCGCGCCGGAAATTTTACGCGCCCAAGAAAAATTCGACCTCATCACCGGCAGCCCGCCGTATTGGCCGTTGTCGGACGGATTGCAAAGCGAGCATCCGCAAAAAGTCGCTTGCCGTTTCGAACTACGCGGTTCGATTGCCGATTATTGCGCCGCTGCTGCGAAACATCTCGCGCGCGGCGGATTTTTCGCGTGCGTGTTCCCGCACGAACCCGCGCAACTCGCACGCGTCGAGGCTGGCGCGCGCGCGGCGGGATTAGTCATCGTCCGCAAGCGTCCGGTGGTTTTTCGCGAAGGCGATCCGTCTCTCATCGGTTTGTTCGGGATGATGCGCGCCGAAGATTTACCGGAATGGTTTCGTGGCCAGACGTGGACGGAACCGGATTTAATCATCCGCACGCGCGATGGAAAAATTCACCCCGAATACTCGACGGTAAAGTTGGCGATTGGTTTTCCGCCGTAAAAAATTTGGTAACGTGGTTCGGTTCGCAGGCGTCTTTTTCTTCATGCAGCGCGATGACCCTTTCAACCTGATCAGATTGTTAGCGGTCATTGAATTTTTGAATACCCCGTTTGGGTTATTGTCTTCGCCCGTTTTTTTCTGATTAACTAAACTATGCGCCAAATTCCCAACAACGAGCGGGTGGCCTTTACGCTGATAGAATTGCTCGTGGTCATCGCCATCATCGCGATCTTGGCGGCGATGCTCCTGCCGGCCTTGTCTTCGGCGAAACAGAAGGCGTGGACGATTTCCTGCACTTCCAATCTTCATCAGGTCGGCCTCGGTCTGCGGATGTTTGCTGACGAGAACAACGAGTTTTATCCGCAGTCCGGCACAAAAATTTTGTGGGGGCAGAACGATCCAAACGGTTCCGGTTTACGCGGCTGGATGGAACAAATCATCGGCTACACGCAAAGCACCAATGTCTATCACTGCCCCGGCAACGTGCAGTTGCCGCTCGCCAATCAGTCGCCCTTCAACTATTTCAACGGTGTGCGCGCGGTGTGGACGGCGAACGGAAAATTCGCGCCGGTGAAATCCACCTCGATCCAGTTAACCTCCGCGTATGTGCTCTCCGGCGATACGATTGACAACGGCACTTACTTCGCCACCAACGATTGCGACAAGGACGACTATGTGCAGGACTGCGTCGGCAACGAATCCGGCGTGCCCGCTAAGGACCAGGTGCAATGGAAAGCCCACAGCGGCGGACAGAACATCCTTTTCTCGGACGGCCATGCGCATTGGTATAAGGGCTATAACGACAGTGAAATGACTTTTGCCCTTACCTCGCTCACCAACTGGCTGCAAAACCTGCCTTGAGCGGCGGACAAAAAACAATTTCCATTTTGCGTTCTCTTCCCGCGCATGGCTAGAATGTCCGCCACATGAAAATTGTTTTAGCTTACTCCGGTGGCCTCGACACTTCCGTTTTGATGTCGTGGATCAAAGAAAAATACAACGCCGAGATGATCGGCTTTTGCGCCGACATCGGGCAGGAAGAGGAACTCGACGGCCTCGAAGCCAAAGCCATCAAGACCGGTGCTTCCAAAATCTACATTGATAACCTTCAGGAAGAATTCGCCCGCGACTTCATCTATCCCATGCTGCGCGCCGGGGCGATTTATGAGGGCCAATACTTTCTCGGCACCAGCATCGCCCGTCCGCTCATCGCCAAGCGCATGGTGGAGATTGCCCGCAAAGAAAAGGCCGACGCCATCGCACACGGTGCGACGGGTAAGGGCAACGACCAAGTCCGCTTCGAACTCACCGCCGCCGCGCTTGCGCCGGATTTGCAGGTCATTGCCCCGTGGCGTGACGAACGTTATCGCGCCGAATTCCCCGGTCGCCAAGAGATGATTGATTACTGCGCCAAGCACAAGATTCCCGTGCAGGCCAGCGCCAAGAAACCGTATTCGATGGACCGCAACCTCCTGCACATTTCCTATGAAGCCGGCATCCTCGAAGATCCGTGGTTTGACTCCTACGATTTGAAGAATCGCAGTTACTTCACCACGCTCTCCGTGCTGCCTGAGGACGCGCCCAACAAGCCGGAGTTCGTCGAACTCGATTTCGTGAAGGGCGATTGCGTCGCGGTCAACGGCAAGAAGCTCAATCCGCTCGGCGTGATGAAAGCGCTGAACAAGATCGGCGGCAAACACGGCGTCGGCCGCGTGGACATGGTCGAGAATCGCTTCGTCGGCATGAAATCGCGCGGCGTGTATGAGACACCCGGCGGCGCGATCCTGCTGTTCGCGCATCGCCAGATGGAAAGCCTCACGATGGACCGCGAAGTCATGCACCAACGCGACGCGCTCATCCCGAAATATGCCGAGCTCGTCTATAACGGTTTCTGGTATGCGCCGGAACGCCTCGCGCTCCAGGCTTACGTCGAGGAATCGCAGAAGAACGTCACCGGCACCGTGCGCGTGAAACTCTACAAGGGCAACATCATGGTCAGCGGCCGCAAATCCGCCGTGAGCCTCTACAATCCGCACATCGCCACGATGGAAGCCGACCCGACGAAGGCCTATAACCAGGACGACGCCACTGGCTTCATCCGGCTCAACGCGCTGCGCCTGAAAGTCGCGGCGAAGGTGCATGGGAAGAAAAATAAATGAGCGCAACGCCCACAACCAAGCCTCGGCTGTTTTGTTTTGTCTTAATGCCATTTGGCGAGGCGTTCTCAGACGTCTACAAGATTGGAATTAAAGAATCTTGCGAAGCTGCCGGTGCTTATTGTGAGCGCGTTGATGAACAGATTTTCAACGAACGAATTCTAGACCGCATTTATAATCAGATTGCAAAGGCTGATTTAATTATCGCGGACATGACCGATCGAAATCCGAATGTGTTTTACGAAGTTGGATATGCCCATGCTTTGGGAAAGACAACTGTCTTGCTAACGAGCAAGGCTGACGACATTCCCTTCGATTTGAAACATTTTCCTCACATCGTGTATGGCAATAGCCTCAGTGAACTTCGCGCTCAACTAACAAAACGTGTAAAATGGGTGGTGGATAATCCACCCGTGAACGGAGAACCCTCGTTAAAAGAGGAAGTAGAAGTTTTTGTAAAAGACAAAAACCTAATTCTCGGTTCAGCCACGTATGAGTGGATTAACTACGATCCTCACGTCGAAGTAACTCTTCATAACATTTCTTCTCGAATCATTGATCCCGGTTATTTGAAGATTGGATTTGTAATAACGCCACTACGAGGCCTTACGGTAAATACTGAAGGTGTTCAAACAATAAAACTTCCAGACGGGCGTGATTTGCATTTATTGCAGGATTTGCCGGCATTGCTTCCAGATGAGTATGACAAGGCGCGAATTTCATTCATAGGCTACTCAGATGTAGACAAACTAGGTGAAATAAAAATAACCCTACGTTTGTTTACCGCGAAAGGTGCGAGAGACTTTGATATTATTATGAAGCCCCTGTGCTAATAATCATGCCCATCTCGCTCATCCATCGCATCGGCAGCGCCGTAGGCGCGCCATCTTTGTAGAAACCCATCGCCAAGAATTTCAAGCTCCGTCAGGAGCGACATCTTCCCAATCTGCCGCCCCTGACGGGGCTTTCTTTTTGTGAATTCGTGTTCTACAACTATGCCGCGCCTACGGCGCTTTAATTCCTTCGGGATATTTTGATTTGTTTGCTGACCTCCCTCACCTGTTTCCTCTCCCCAAGGAGAGGACATCACCTTGCTCGCGGCTGGATAATTCCAAACGCTGGAACCCATCCAGTCGCGGGTTGGCGTCAAAACGCTGGGAGCGTTGCTCCTTCTCCCCGGTCGAGAAGGCCGGGTTGAGGGTGGGCTGCACACCATTTTGGCCGCCGCTCACGCGGTCACCGGGGCGGTTTTTGCCATTTTCAACGGTTTTCAGGCGTTTTTAGTCAAAAACGAGGGGTTTTAGTGCGTTTTCCTGATCCGGAAAAGGGTTTTCCTGACGAGGGAAATGATTTCCCTGATCAGGGATGAGGTTTCCCTAACGAGGGAAGGCTTCTCCCTCACGTGGGAAAGGCTTTCCCTGACGAGGGACGGAAGTTTCCTGATGAGGAAATGGTTTTCCCTGACGAGGAAAGTGTTCTTCCTGACTAGGGAAAGAGTTTACCTGATGAGGAAACGGCTTTCCCTGACGCGGGAATAGAGTTTCCTGACGAGGAAATAGCCTTCCCCGGTCAGGCTAGACCATGCCCCGACGTGGTAATGGACTGGGCTGAAGTCGGGCTGACCGCCCATTCACAGCACCTGTCCGCCGGACGCCTCGATGCGCTGGCCATTGACCCAGTAGCAATCGTCGGAGAGCAGGGAGTTGACCACGCCCGCGATGTCGTCGGCCTGGCCCACGCGGCCGAGCGCGATGTTCACTTCCATCATTTTCTTGAACTGCGGATTGTTGCGGATGAAGCCGTCGCGAAAATCCGTTTCCGTCGCGCCCGGCGCCACGACGTTGACGCGGATGCGGCGCGGACCAAGTTCCTTGGCCATGTATTTGGTGAGTCCTTCCACGGCGGTTTTCAGCGACGCGTAAATGGAATAGCCCGGCAGCACGAAACGCGTGGTGCCGGTGGAGATGTTGACGATGTGGCCGCCGTCGTTGATGAGCGGCAGCAAGGTCTGTGAGAGGAAGAAGACGGATTTGAAATGGATGTTGGTCATCTCGTCGAACTGCGCCTCGGTGGTTTCGGCGAACGGTTGCGAGAGGCCGATGCCGGCGTTGTTGACGAGAAAATCAAATTTCGTCGCGCCGAGTTTTTCGAGCGCGGCCTGGGCGACGGCGGCGAAGTTCAGGTAGGAATCACGATTAGCGACGTCCAACTGCACGGCCACGGCGCGCGCGCCGAGCGCCTCGATCTGTTTCACAACCTCGCCGGCTTCGGCCTGCGACGATTTGTAGGTGACAATGGAATCCACGCCCGACTTGGCGAGGCGCAGCGCGATGGCTTTGCCGATGCCGCGTGAACCTCCGGTGATGATGGCGATTTTGTGGCTCATAAAAAAATTATTAGGCCACACTTGTCGCACACTCTTGTTGCGAGTTCCAACGGGAAATTCGTCCGTCTTTCAGGCGATGTCTGGAGGCGGTTGGGGCGGCGGCGGCCTGCTTGACCGCCTCCGTCCACGCCGGTCAATTCGCCGACATCAGCCTGAACGACGTGAAAGCGGCTGCCGATACGAAGTCCGCCGTGATCATTGATGCAAACAGCCCCGATTCCTACAAGGCCGGCCATGTGCCGGGCGCGTTGAGCTGGGCGGAAATCAAAGGTGACTTGGCCGCCAACCTGCCGGCGGATAAAAACGCGCTCATCATCGCTTATTGCGGCAATCCTCACTGTCCCGCGTATGCCCAAGCCGCCGTCGCCGCCAAAAAACTGGGCTACACGAACATCAAGCACATGGCTGCTGGCATTGAAGGCTGGAACGCAGCGAAATTGCCGACGGAACCGGGCAAATAAAACTACAACTGCTTGCTTTCGCGCGGGCGACCCGAAACCGGGTCGCCCTTTTATTTTTTAACCGCCATCTCATGGGCGGCTTTCGCGGTTCAGCTTCACCACGAACCACGCGAAATACGCGAACAAAATCCTCGCCGGGCGCGGTGGCAGGAATTATTTTTCATCGAATTGATGCCGCCCGCCGCTGACACCACCGCTGCCAAGCTGAAGAATTTTCTCAAAAAATTCACCGTGCTGCGCGGGGCGCCGCGCGAGCTGTGGATCATCTACGCGGCCTACATCCTCGAAAATCTCGCCTACAAGGTCGGCGCGGCGACGGTGTTGACGCTCTGGCTCTCGTCCGACCTCGGCTTCGGCGACAAATCGGCGGGCGCGATGGTGGCGACGTGGTCGGCGGTGATGACGCTCATCACGGTGTTCATCGGGCCGCTCACGGATGCGCTCGGCGTGCGGTGGACGTTTCTGCTCGGCTTCGCAGTCTGTCTCGTGGCGCGCATCGTGATGACATTGACGGCGGATCGCTGGGTGGTTTTGCCGTGCGGACTGTATCTGCAGGCGGTGGGCATCGCGCTGATGATTCCGGTGATGGCGGCGGCGATGAAAAAATATTCCAACACGGCGCAGCGGTCGGTGGCGTTCTCGCTGTATTACGCGCTGATGAACCTTGGCTTCGCGGCGGGCGACTGGATTTTCGACACCGTGCGCAGCCCGCGAACCGGTCTCGGCGAACACGGGCATTGGACGTTGCCACTGCTGGGCACGGACTTGAGCACCTATCGCGTGCTGATTTTGTTCAGCGTCGTCTTCACGATTCCGGGAATGTTGCTGACGTGGTTCTGCCTGCGCGACGGCGTGGAGGTGACGGATGCGGGCGTGACCATCACGCCGCGCGAAAAAATCGTGGCGGCGAATCCGCTGGCCGCGCTGGCGACAACGGTGCGCGATACGGCGGTGAAGACGGGGAAAATTTTCGCGAGCTTGTGGCGGGAAAAGTCATTCTACAAATTTCTCGCGTTCATGACGCTGGTGGTCTGTGTGCGGATGATTTTTTATCATCTGAGTTTCACCTTCCCGAAATACGGCCTGCGCGAACTCGGCGATGGCGCACCCATCGCGAAAATCAGCAGCATGGTGAACTCCATTCTCATCGTGGTGCTCGTGCCCATCACCGGCGTGCTCACGCAAAAAATCGCGGCGTATCGCATGGTGATTGTTGGCAGTTTTGTTTCTGCGCTCTCGGTGTTTTTTCTCGCGGTGCCGGCGGAATGGTTCAAGCCGCTCGCGGACGGCTGGCTCGGCAATTTGATTTGCCACCAATGGCTCGGCGTGACCGGCGCGGTGAATCCGCTCTATATCGCAATTTTTCTGTTCGTCGCGCTGCTCTCGGTCGGCGAAGCGCTGTGGTCGCCGCGCCTTTACGAATACGCCGCCGCCATCGCGCCGAAAGGCCAAGAGGCGTCCTATATGGCGCTGTCGCTGCTGCCGTATTTTCTGGCGAAGTTTTTTGTCGGCGGCAGTTCCGGCTGGCTGCTGGCGAATTTTTGTCCAGAAACCGGCGCGCGCAATCCACAAATGATGTGGCTCATCATCGGCGGCATGGCGCTGGTGACGCCGCTCGGCGCAATTTTGTTCCGCAAATATATTCAAGTCCACGAAGCGGGACGCTAGACTAAAAACGCAATGAATAAGAACGAACTCAAACTTGTAGCTTGCAACCGTTGCGGGACAAGATTTTTTATTCCGGTCAACCTTTCGCCAGCCGACGAAATCCAGTGTCCGAAATGCAAGCAGCCGCTCAAAAGCCCGCAGCCATTTGAAATTCCTGGTTCCATCGCCATCGTTCCAGGCCACGGCGGTTTGCCGCTCGTCAAAATCACGACGCCGTGGAGCGCGGCGGAAATTTATCTGCACGGCGCGCACGTCACGCACTTTCAAAAAAACGGCGAGCCGCCGCTGATTTTCATGAGCGCCAAAAGTTATTTTGCCGCCGGCAAAGGCATTCGCGGCGGCGTGCCGATTTGTTTCCCGTGGTTCGGCAACCGCGACGGCGAACCGTCGCACGGCTTTGCGCGCATCACGGAATGGCAGTTGGTGAAAACTTCCGCGACGCCCGATGGCAAAGTGACGGTGCAGTTTGCGTTACCAGAAATTCCCGGACGAGTGGCGTGGAAAAATTTGCGCACGGAATTTATCGTCACCATCGCCGACAAGCTCACGATGGAACTCATCGCCGCGAACGATGGCTGCGACGAAGCGCAGGAAATTGAAAACTGCCTGCATACTTATTTTCACGTCGGCGACATCGGCGCGGTTTATCTCACTGGTTTGCGCGATGCGCCCTTCAATGATTTTGCCGCTGGCGATACCGGCACGCGCAAAGTGGAATATGATGCCGTGCTGCGCGTCGCAAAGGAAACCAACCGCGTTTATCCCGACAACGCTGCAACCGTGGAAATCCACGATGAAAGTCTCCAGCGGAAAATCCGCGTGGAAAAATTTAATTCGCAATCCACCGTCGTCTGGAATCCGTGGACGACGCAGAAATTGCCGGACGATTTCGATCCCGCCGAACACAAAAACATGGTCTGCGTGGAATCCGGCAACGTGAAGCAGAACAAAATTTTGCTCGCGCCGGGAAAAACATCGGCTTTGAAAGTGATTTTGAGCAGCGCGCCGCTGAAATGATTTCGCTTTCTGAAATACAGCCGAGCGGCGTTGATTTGGTTTCGCAGGTCGAGCAGATTTTTTCGCCGAGCGGAATTCTTTCCAAGGCGAGTAATTTTGAATTCCGCCCGCAGCAGCAGGAAATGGCGGTGGCCGTCGCGCGGGCGTTGCAAAATCGTGAGCATCTTGCCGTCGAAGCCGGGACTGGTGTTGGCAAATCGCTCGCGTATTTGATCCCGGCGATTTTGTTCGCCGTCGCGCAAAAGAAAAAGGCTATTATCTCGACGCACACGATCAATTTGCAGGAACAGCTTACGGAAAAAGATTTGCCGATGCTTGCAAGTGTTTTGGGTCAGTTGCCGGAGCCGGTGAAATTTAATTTCACGATGCTAAAAGGCCGCGCGAATTATCTCTGCACGCGGCGATTGCAAAAGGCGATGCAGCAATCGGGAAATTTGTTCACGTCGTCCGAAGCCGAGGAATTGCAGCGCATTTACGAATGGTCCAAGACGACCAAGGACGGCAGCCTGTCGGACTTTTCCATCGAGCCGGACGCGAAAGTCTGGGCGCAGGTTTGTTCCGAGCGCGGATTGTGTTCGCCGAAAACCTGCGGCTACCAGTCCGATTTCAGCAAAGACCATGATGTTTGTTTTTTTCAGCGCGCGCGGAACAAAATTCTTTCGTCGGACGTTTTGGTTTTGAATCACACGCTTTTTTTCACGCTGCTTGGCGGCGTGGATGAGGAGATGGAAGGCGGCATCCTTTTCAAAAATGATTTCGTGATTTTTGACGAGGCGCACACGATGGAAAGCGTGGCGTCGCGGCATATCGGCCTGAGCGTGTCGAGCGGGCAGGTGCGTTACGCGCTGAACCGGCTGTGGAATCCGCGCACTGAAAAAGGCCTGCTCGCAACTCTGCGCAAAGGCAATGCGGTGAAACTTGTCGCCGACATTTTTAGCGAATCGGATAAATTTTTCGAGAATGTAGAAATTGCGTGCGAGGAAATTCAGGCGAAGGCAAAACCAAAATTTGGCGGCGAAAGCGGCGGACGCAAACGCGCGTGGACGGAATTGCGGATTCGCCGCGCGGAACTCGTAAAAGATAATGTCACGTTACCAATCCAGCGATTGCGCGAAGCGGTGAGCGAACTCATAAAATTGAGCGACGACAAAGACATCGGGCAGGAATTGGTCGAGTGCAACCGGCGGCTGGGCGAATTGAAAGTGGAGGTCGCGGAATTTTTGAGCCAGCAGGCGGGCGACCATGTTTATTGGGTCGAACGCGGCGGCAAGGCGCATCGAAATCTTTCGCTCAACGCCGCGCCGATTGACGTAGCGGATTATTTGCGCCGCCGTTTGTTTGAGAGCGACACGAGCATCGTGATGACGAGCGCAACGCTTGCGACAAATTCGAAATCGCAGACGGGATTGAATTATTTTTCCAAACGCGTCGGCTGCGAATCGGCCACGATGCTGCAAGTCGGCACGCCGTTCGATTACGCGCGGCAGATGAAATTGTTCGCCGTCAAAAAAATGCCCGACCCGCGCGAGGCCGGTTACGCGGATGCGCTGGTTGATTGGATTGAATATTTTGTCCGGCAGACGCACGGCAAGGCATTTGTTTTGTTCACGAGTTACAAGTTGATGCAGGAAGTCGCGGAACGGATGCGGCCGTTTTTCGACCAGCTCGGCGTCGCGTGTTTTGTGCAGGGCACGGGCACGCCGCGCTCGACGATGCTGGAGAAGTTCAAGGACGACACGGACTCGGTGCTCTTCGGCACGGACAGTTTCTGGCAGGGCGTGGACGTGCCGGGCGAGGCGTTGAGCAACGTCATCATCACGCGGCTGCCGTTCGCCGTGCCGGACCATCCGCTGATCGAGGCGCGCATCGAGGCGATCGAGGCGCGCGGCGGAAATTCCTTCGGCGAATTTTCTTTGCCCGAGGCGATCCTGAAATTTCGGCAGGGCGTCGGGCGTTTGATCCGCACGAAGACGGACACGGGCATCATCGTGGTTTTGGACAACCGGATTTTGACGAAGCAATACGGGCAATCGTTTCTCGACGCGCTGCCGAAATGTCCGGTGGAGATTGTTTCACCATGAATGTTCACGAAATCCTCAAGCTCGCGGGCGGCGGGCTGGCCTTGGTCATGTATCTGCCTATGATTTTGGAGATCATCCGGTCGCGCGGCGCGGGGCAAAGCTTTGCGACGTGGGGATTGTGGGCAGTGCTGGACACGATTTTGACGGTGACGCTCTGGCAGCAGCACGGAAATTATTTCCTGTCGCTCGGTTTTGCGGTGGGCGGCATCGCGCTGGCGGCGGTGTTGCTGGCCAAGGGTTGTTGGTCTTGGGGAAAATTTGAAACGGCCATTGCGCTGATGGTTTTGGTGAGTCTGGCCGTCTGGAAATTCAGCGGCCCGCGCAACGCCACCATCGCGGTGACGACGGCGGTGGTCATCGCGGGCGTGCCGGGCTTCGTGGAGATGTTGCGCGCGCCGCAGTCGGGCGCGGGCAAAGTGTGGGCGGGTTTTACGCTGGCCAATCTGCTCGCCTTTTTTGGCGGCACGGCGATGACGGTGGAGGAACGGCTGGTGCCGGCGGCATTCACGGTGATCTGCGCGTTGATGGTGGTGGCGTGCTGGTGGCCGCAGAAAAATGTGCGGTGAATTTGGAGGGAGGAGTTCCACGAGTCCGCGCGGGTCTTTGATTTTTGTGGGACTCGCAGAGCGCGTCCCTCCGAATTGAGGCGCTGCCGGTTTCTTCACTTGTGCGGCCCAATCACGCTTGGTAAGTTAGGGCGTCAGTTTTCCCCGCCCCTGTCCGATGGTGTAATGGTAGCACAGAGCTCTTTGGAGGCTTTAGTCATGGTTCGAATCCATGTCGGACAACCAAACCTGATGGTTATAGGAAACTTCGTCGCTAGTTAATCCAGTTTTCCTCCGAATTTATTAGCTCCATAAACTTCTGTAGCCATGACATTCACTTGACCCGCGCGGCCAGTTGAAGGATGATTGATCTGCCGGATTGATGGGGGCGCACTGGTTTCGACCATGTGAACACGCCAGAGGCGGCATGCCGAGGAAGATGCGTTGGCCTCGTTAATCATTCGCATCAAAACCAAAAAGCTAACGAAGAACTAGCCCTCGCGGCCTAAGTGCCACGACGTTTGTCACTGGACACCTGCTACGGTGAACGAACGAAACAGCAGGCATGGTTGACGGCGGAGACCGCGCGTTGTCAGCCGAGATCTTATCATGCGGACTAGGCAGTGCGACTCGAGCTCAGGCGCCATCGCATAGCAGAAAAAATTACCTGGGATAAGCATGTAGTCGCGGCTGGCAGGTTGACTTGGGACGCGGGTTCAATTCCCGCCGCCTCCACCATCTTGAATATTGCCCGTTAGCGGAGTTTCTCTTTCGCTGCGGGGCGCAATCGCTTAAAAACAGGCGGATAGACGAGGTATTCCTAGCCAAACAAATCCATTTGCGGTGCGGGCGTGAGACTTTTTAATTTTTCGCGGTCATGCTGACGTCGCGCTTGGGGCACGTTGCCTTCCGGCGTTAGTTCGGATTCTTCTAGGTTCGACAAAATCTGTTTCGCGCGTTCCAAAACTTCCTTCGGCACGCCCGCGAGCCGCGCGACCTGGATGCCGTAGCTTTTATCCGTGCCGCCTTCGACAATTTTGCGGAGAAAAACAATCTGGTCGTGCCACTCGCGCACGGCGACGTTGAAATTTTTGATGCGCGGCAAACGCACGGCCAGCTCGGTCAATTCGTGATAATGCGTGGCGAACAGGGTTTTCGCGCCGACCTGATTGTGCAGAAATTCCACGATGCTCCACGCCAGCGACAGACCGTCGAACGTGCTGGTGCCGCGGCCGATTTCGTCCAGCACGATGAGGCTGCGGGCCGTAGCGTTGTTCAGAATGTTCGCGGTCTCGGTCATCTCGACCATGAAGGTGGATTGTCCGCGCGACAAATCATCGCTCGCGCCGATGCGCGTGAAAATGCGGTCCACCAGATCGATGCGTGCCTCGGCGGCGGGAACAAAACTGCCCGTGTGCGCGAGCAGCGCGAGCAGCGCGACCTGCCGGATGTAAGTGGATTTGCCCGCCATGTTTGGTCCGGTGATCAAAGCGATTTGCGGAACTTTGATTTCCGATTTTTCAGAGTGAGCGGACTCACGTCCGCTGCTACCGAGAGAAGTATCGTTCGGCACGAAGCGTTCCTCGACGAGCTGCTGTTCCAAAACCGGATGCCGACCGTCGCGGATTTTCAAAACGCCCTCATCGGAAATTTTCGGGCGGCAATAATTATGCAGTCGCGCCGTCTCGGCAAAAGAAGCGAGCACATCCAATTGCGCAAGCGCGCTTGCGGTCTGTTGAATTTTTGGCAACTGGCCCAGCACTTCCTCGCGCAGACGCTGGAAAATTTCGTATTCCAGTTTCACGCTGCGTTCTTCCGCGCCGAGAATTTTCCCCTCCATCGCTTTCAACTCTGGCGTGATGAAACGCTCGCCGTTGGCGACGGTCTGCTTGCGATGATAATGCGGCGGCACCTTGTCGAGATTCGATTTGGTGACCTCGATGTAATAACCGAAGACGGAATTGAACCGCACTTTGAGCGAGGAAATACCGGTGGCCGTGATTTCATCCGCCTGCAATTTGGCGATCCAATCCTTGCCGCCGCGCTGCGCTGCGCGGAGTTCGTCGAGCGCGGCGTCAAAGCCGTCGCGGATCAAGCCGCCTTCTTTGATCGGCAGCGGCGGTTCGTCCACGATGGCGCGGGAAATAATCTCGACGAGGTCGGGCGACTCGGAGACTTGCGAATCTAAAACTTCAATCAGGTCGGTGGGGCAAGCGTCCTCGCGAGCCGTCGTAATTTCCTCCACCAACGATCCGGCTCGCGGGGACGCTCGCCCCACCGTGGTCAAAGTCTGTTTCAGCGCTGGGATTTGTTCGAGCGCCACGCGCAGCGCCGCGAGGTCGCGGGCGTTGCCGGAGCCGGAACTCAGACGACCCAGCGTGCGTTCGAGGTCGCGCACCTGTGCGAGTTGCTGGCGGAAGGCGTCGAGGCCGAAGGAATTGTTGATGAACGTTTCCACCGCTTCCTGCCGGCGCTGAATCGGTTCGACGCGCGAAAGCGGTTGCGAGAGCCATTGCCGCAGCAGCCGCGCGCCCATTGGCGTGGCGGTTTTGTTGAGCGCGCCGTAAAGCGAGGCGTTGCGCGGGGCGTCGTGATGCTGCGGCTCGAGAATTTCCAGATGGCGCAACGTCGTGTAATCGAGCGTAAGAAAATCGCTGCGCTGATAAAACGAAATGCGCGTGAGATGCTTCACATCGCGCCGCAAATTTTGCGCGAGATAATGCAGCGCGCCGCCGGCTGCGCCGATTGCTGCTGACTTGTCCTTTAGGCCAAAGCCGTCGAGCGAGGCGACCTTGAAATGTTCCTTCACCGTGTAAAACGCGGTTTCCGGCGCGAACGTCCAGTCATCGTAGCCGCTTAAAATTTGAAACGCACCGCGCAATAAATCTCGTAGCGAAGTTGCCTCGGTGGGGAAAATAATTTCCGCCGGACGCAACCGCTCCAACTCCGCGAGCAGGGCGGAATCGTTTTCCAATTCCGTCGTCAGAAAATCACCGGTGGTCAAATCCACGAGCGCGAGGCCGAAAATTTTTCCGCTCGGATAAACGGACGCCAAAAAATTATTCCGTTCCGCGACTAGCATCCGTTCGTCGAAATGCGTGCCGGGCGAGAGGATTTGCGTGACTTCGCGTTTAGTTAGTTGGCCGGGACGCGCGTCTTCCATTTGATCGCAGATGGCGACCTTGCGCCCGCTTTTCAAAATGCGCGCGATATAGCCATTCGCGGCGTGATGCGGCAGGCCGCACATCGGCACGCCGTTGCGCGCGGTGAGCGAGAGGTTGAGCAATTGCGCGCCGGCCTGCGCGTCCTCGAAAAACATCTCGTAAAAATCGCCGAGGCGGAAAAGCAGCAGCGCGTCCTTCGGCAGTTCGCCTTTGATGCGGCGATACTGCGCCATCATGGGCGTGAGTTGGGCGTCGGCGGACATTGCGGCGGGAAAATTAACCGTGATTGTCTGCGAAGGCGAAATTTTTCTGCACGCGCGCGGATGGACAAATCGGCAAACCGGCTTACAATGCGTCATATCTATGAAAAAAATCGAAGCCATCATCAAACCATTCAAGCTCACGGACGTCAAAGACGCCTTGAACGAACTTGGCATCCAAGGCATGACCGTCAGCGAAGTCAAAGGCTTTGGCCGCCAAAAGGGACACACCGAAATCTATCGCGGCAGTGAATACACCGTGGATTTCCTGCCGAAAATAAAAGTTGAAACTGTGGTCGCCGACAACCTGAAAGACGCTGCTGTCGCCGCCATCATCAAGGCCGCGAAGACCGGTAAAATTGGTGACGGCAAGGTTTTCATCTCGAACATCGAAGAAGCCACGCGCATCCGCACTGACGAAAAAGGCGACAGCGCGGTCTAAAATTCCAGCGCGCCTTCATGCGTGAGCCGCGCGATTTCCGCCGCGTAACCGTTGCGGAAATCGGGAAACTTAAATTCGTATTTCAATTCCGCGCGCAGCTTCGCGTTGCTGACGCGCTTGTTTGTCACGCCGCGTTTACGCCAGATTTCCGCATCGGCTAAAACCGCTGGTGGCATCGGGCGCTTTAATTCCGCCGCCAGCCATGCAAAAAAATCCCGCTGACTTACCGGCGCGTTGTCTGCGGCATTGAAAATTTCTCCGGCGGGCGCGGTGCTTAAAGCCGCAATGATGGCGCCGATGACATCATCGCGATGAATCATGTTCAGCCAACGTGCGCCGTCGCCCTCAATCCGCGCGTCGCCGCGCAAAAACTGTTTGAAGGAATGTCCACGCGCCGGCCCATAAATTCCCGCGACGCGCAAAATGACGGCGGGAAAATTTTCTTGCCGCGCGGCGGCGAGTAAAATTTTTTCCGTCTCGGCCAGCACTTTGGAGGTTTCCGCATCCGGCGCTATCGGACTTTTTTCCGTGATGATTGAACCGTCATTTTGCGCGTAAACACTGGTGCTGCTGGTGTAGACGAATTTTTGCAGTGGCGAGTTTTTGAGCCACGCGATGAGGTTGCCATTGCCTTCGAGATAAATTTTCCGGTAATCGTCCGCGCCGCCGCCGCCGGATGCAGTGCAGTTCACGACCCAGTCAAAATCGCGTGGAAGTTTTTTCAGCGATTCTAGTTGGGTGATGTCAGCGTGGAGCGGCGTGATGCCGGCGGCTTTCAATTCGGCTTCCGCGAGCGCGCTGCGGCGCAGACCAAAAACGGTGTGACCTTGCCGCACCAACTCGATGCCGAGCGGCAGGCCGACGTAACCGCAGCCGACAATTAAAACGCGCATAACCAGATTAAATAATGAAAGCAGGAAGGCAGGAACAAAAATCGTTTTCTGAATACCTGCTTTCCTTATTCATTCATCACGGCGGCGAAACGCAAGCCGCGCGTGCTGATGTGCACTTCCTTGAAGCCGAATTCCTCCATCACCGCCTCATAAATCAATACGCCGGTGAGAATCACATCCGCGCGCAATTTCGGCAGGCCGGGAACTTCCTTGCGTTCCGCCAGCGGCAATTTCCATAAATTTTTCCGATGCGCCTTGACTTGTTCCAACGTCAAAACTGTTCGCTCAATTTTTTCGCGGTCGAAACGATCGAGCTTTTTTTCCAGACGCGCGAGAATGCTCGTCGTGCCGCCGGTGCCGACCAGCCAGCTTTCACGCGCGAGGTTTTTCAACGCCGGCTCGAGCTGCGGACGCACTTCGTGATGGAGAAAATCTTTCAGCCATTCGCGGCAATTCGTGAATTCTGCGCGCGTGGGGGGATCACTGTGCGGAAATTTTTCCATCAAGCGAACCGTGCCGAGCGGAAAGCTGTGCGCAAAACTTTTTTCTTTGCCGTGACCCAAGATAAATTCTGTGCTACCGCCCCCGACATCAAGCAGCAACAACGGATGTTGCGCCAGTTCCGCGTCGGTGGCCACGCCTTGAAAAGCCCAGTCCGCTTCGCGCGCGCCGGTGATGATTTCTGTTTTCAGGCCGGAAGCCTTCTCGATGGCATTCGTCAAATCGCGTGGATTCATCGCGTCGCGCGCGGCGCTGGTGGCGATGACGCGGATGGACGTAGCGCTGCGTTCACGCGCGGTTTCAAAAAATTCCCAGACTGCTTCGGCGGTGCGAGCGATGGGTTCGGGCTGCAGCCGGTGTGTTTCGTAGAAGCCTTTGCCGAGCCGCGTCTGGCGGCTTTCCTCGTGGACAGGACGCACGTCCACCCCCGCCACATCGGCGATGAGCAGCTTGACCGAGTTGGTGCCAACGTCAATGACGGCGCGGCGCGCGGTTTGCATCGCGGTCAGCATAAAAAACTTTGGCGCCTAAACCAAAAAGTAAATTGTGACATTTCACGGACATTTGCGAATGGTGTGGCGCGGTGTATGTTCCGGCATGAACCTTTTTCTCCTGCGTCACGGACTCGCGGTGGAACGCGAGGAATTTCATTTTGCCAGCGACCATCTGCGTCCGCTCACTCCGAAAGGCAAAAGACAATTAAGCAAAATTACTGCCGCTATGCGCGTCATGGAACTGCGCTTCGATGTAATTTTTTCAAGCCCGTTCGTGCGCGCGCGGCAGACGGCGGAAATCGTGGCGGCGGATTTGAAATTACGGGAACAACTTGTATTTGTTGATGAATTGAAGCCCGGCGGCGACCTCAAGAAACTCGTTTCCAGAATTCTCGGACTGAAAAAATTTCCGGAAAACATTTTGCTCGTCGGCCACGAACCGGATTTGGGTGATTTGATTTCGCTGCAGGTGACCGGCAAAGTCGGCGCCGGTTTCGCGTTGAAAAAGGCCGGGCTGGCGAAACTGGAGATTGAAAATCTCCGCGCCGGAAAATGCGCAACGCTCGCATGGCTGCTCACGCCCGCGCAGATGAAATCCATGCGCTAGCGGATTTCAGCCGATGCGGAAGGAGATTTTCTGGATAACGGATTTGCCGAAACTGTGTTGGAGCCGCTCGAGAATTTCTTTGCGGCGGTAACGAACGATTTCTGTGAGCCACACGCTGCTGTCCACGTTCACAAACAAAGTTCCTTTGTGTAGGTTCGCTGGCTGCGCGTGCGCGGTGACCACAGGATCAATCAGTGAGTTCCAGACTTTGACGACTTCGGCTTCGGCCTGCCGCGAATCGAGTCGCAACTCTTTCATGAGCGCGGGCAGCACGTCGCTGGGCAGCCGCGCGGGAGTGCTGCGCGCGATTTCGAGCGGCGCGTAATCCACGCCGCGCCATTGCGAGAGCACGCGGTCGCGGGTGGAAAATTTTGGTTTCGGCGGCATCGGCGAGACAAATTAACCACACGCGCCCACGATGAACACGGAATTTTTCTAACAAGAATTGTGTTGGGCGCGCGGAGTTGGAAGAATCACGCCATGGCTTTGACCTTGGAAGAAAAAATCGCGCACGTCCGCGCGTTGTGCGCAAAAAACTTGTGGCGGGAAGCGCTGGCGTTTGCGGAAGCGTGGGCGGCGGAAAATCCGGCGGACGCGAAGGCGTGGTTTTATTTGGGCGCCGCGCAGGCGGCGCTCGGCAGATTGATTGATGCGGAAACCAGTTACCGCCATGCGCTGAAGCTGGACGCGAACGATTTCAAGGCTTGGAACAACTTGGCGGCGTTGCTGTTTGGCGCGATGCAGCGGCCGGCCGAGGCGGCGCAATGTCTGGTCCAGGCGTTGCGCATTGATCCCGCCAATCCGCTTGGCTGGGCGAATCTCGCGAGCATGAACGGCCAGCTTGGTCGGCACGCGCAGGCGCTCGACTGCGCAGAACGCGCGCTCGCGCTCGACCCGCAGATGGCCGAGGCGCAATTGCATCGCGCCCGCGCGGCGCAGGCGCTGGGCAAAACGGAAATCGTCCGCGCCGCGAGCGAGGCGCTGGGCAAATTACCGACGGAAAAATTTCGCCGGGCGAGGTGAGCCATCTGCCATTTGATTCGCGCGCTTTAACCTGTTAATTTGCCACCGTGATTTACGACGCATCACTCGACGAGTTGCTACAAAAAGTTTGGGACGGCGCGCGCATCAATGCCGCCGAAGCGTTGCGGCTTTATACCTTACCGCTGGAAGAACTCGGCACGCTGGCTGACCGCCGCCGCCAGCTCGTGAAGGCAAAGGATTTCAACGGACGCGGCAACGAAATTGTCACTTACAACGTAGATCGCAACGTCAATTACACCAATGTCTGCAATGTGTATTGCAAGTTCTGTGCGTTTTATCGCACGGAGAAGGACGACGATTCCTACGTCATCACGTTCGACGAGATGGATAAAAAAATCGAGGAGACCATCGCGCTCGGCGGCACGCAGATGTTGATGCAAGGCGGACATCATCCCAAGCTCACAAAGCAGTGGTATCTCGACATTTTGTCGCACGTCAAAAATAAATTTCCTGGTTTCAACATTCACGGCTTCAGTCCAAGTGAGTTTGTGCATTTCCGCGAAATGTTCAATGAACCGCTGGAAAAAATCATCGGCGATTTTAAGGCGGCGGGGCTGGGCTCAATTCCCGGCGGCGGCGGGGAAATCCTTGTGGACCGCGTGCGGCAGCGCATCGCGCCGCTCAAGGCGATGAGCAACGATTGGCTCGAAGTCATGGACGTGGCGCATCGCCTCGGTTTGTATTCGAGCGCGACGATGATGTTCGGTCACGTCGAGACGGTGGTGGAGCGTATCGAACATTTGGAGCGTCTGCGCGCGCAGCAGGAAATTTCATTGAGCCGCAAAGCGCAAAGCGGCAACGAGCAGATGGGACAATTCACCGCGTTCATCGCGTGGACTTTTCAGGCGGAGCACACGAAATTGCGCGCGCCGACGGTGGGCGCGCATGAATATTTGCGGATGCAGGCGCTGGCGCGGATTTATTTGGACAACTTCACGAACATCCAAAGTTCCTGGGTCACGCAAGGTTTGGAGATCGGCCAGGTCGCCTTGAAATATGGCGCGAATGATTTGGGCAGCATCATGATCGAGGAAAATGTCGTCTCACAGGCGGGCACTACTTTTCACATGACCGTGCCGGACATGCACCGGCTCATCAGCGACCTCGGCTACGAACCACATCAACGCGACAACTGGTATCGGCTGGTGAATTGAAATTATTTTCCCGCTGAATTCAGGAAATGAATTTTGGCATCTACCGGCTGACTATTTTCGTTTTATGCGGCGGGAAGAATTGCAGCATGCCCTCGGTGAAGTCCGAGCGGTGTATTCAGAACTGGCAAAGCGACCGGTCGTGCGCAATTGCGTGGCGCGCACGGAGTGCTGTCAGTTTCAATTCACCGGCCTCACGCCGCAACTGACCCAGGGCGAGGCGCTCGTCGCCGCCAAAGGTTTTCGCGCCACCGGTCGAAAAGAACTTCCCGCATCCGCCGCCGGAGATTGTCCGTTGCTCCAGCGGGAGACCGGCAAGTGCCTGATTTACGCTGACCGGCCGTTCGGCTGCCGCACGCATTTTTGCGCTGCCGCCGGCGGTCCGTATTCCCGCAAGGAAGTTCTCGACCTCATCCGTCGCTTGGAAGAAGTGGATCGCAAACTCGGCGGCGACGGCCCGCGTAAAATTCAGGCCGCCATTGCCGCCGCGCTAGACGAGATCCGCTGACGCCCCGGCTCACCAAGCGCGCGCGTATTGATTTGGCGGCGTCAATTTGTGGCCGAGCGTCCGTGCGGCGTGCGCCGGCCAATACGCATCGCGCAAAAATTCGCGCGCGAGCAAAACCACATCCGCTTTGCCTTCGCGCACGATGTCGTCCGCCTGCTTCGCTTCGGTGATGAAGCCGACGGCCGCCGTCGCGATGTTCGCGCCGTGTCGCACTTTTTCAGCGAACGGAACCTGATAGCCCGGCACAACCGTGATTTTCGCGTCCGGCACGAGGCCGCCGGAACTGCAATCCATTAAGTCCACGCCTTCGGCCTTCAATAATTTTGCGAGCGCGATGCTGTCTTCGATCTGCCAGCCGCCTTCCTTCCAATCAATCGCCGAGATGCGCACGGCCAGCGGCAGATTGTCCGGCCAGACTTGGCGCACGGCGCGCGTCGTGTCGAGCAGCAAGCGCGTGCGATTCTCAAAACTGCCGCCGTATTTGTCCGTGCGATGATTGGAAAGCGGCGAAAGAAATTCGTTGAACAGATAGCCGTGCGCGGCGTGCAGTTCCAAAAAATTAAACCCCGCCGCGAGCGCGCGTTTGGCCGTCGCGACAAAATCATTTTGCACGCGGGTGATGTCAGCTTCGGTCATGGCGCGGGGAACTTTCGGCAAATCACCGCCGAACGCGATGGCGCTGGGCGCAATCGTTTCCCAGCCGCCTTGCGCTGCGGATAAGTGCGCCCCGCCATTCCACGGCAAAGCCGCCGACGCCTTGCGACCCGCGTGCGCTATTTGTATTCCTGCCACCGCGCCGCGTTCCTTCACAAAATTCGCGATGCGCGCGAGCGGCTCGATTTGTTTTTCGTTCCAAAGCCCCATACAGCCGGGCGTGATGCGGCCTTCGGGCGCGATGCCGGTGGCTTCGACGATGACAATGCCCGCGCCGCCGACCGCGCGCGAGCCGAGATGCACGAAGTGCCAGTCGTTCGCCACGCCGTCGGTGGCGGAATACTGGCACATCGGCGAAACGCCGATGCGATTGCGCAGCGTGACGGAACGGAGCGTGAGCGGTTGAAACAGGTGCGGAGTGGAAATTGTTTTGTCCATGGCGTGGACAAAATAGGCCGGAACAAAAAAAGCGCAAGTGCCAGCCCCGGCGGGGCGACATAGTTGTAGCATCCAAAATCAAACCAGGTTTCAAGCTCCGTCAGGAGCGGAATATGCCGCCCCGACGGGGCTGGGGAATGGGGTGGCGCGGGTGGCTACAAAGATTTCGCTCCTGACGGAGCTGCGAACAATGTCAGAAATAGATGAAGCGTAGATTTGAGAGATAAAATCTCGCATATGACAAACAAAACGACTTTGTTGTTGACGAAATCGGCCAATTGCGAGTTTTTTTCTCCGAATGTTAATTTCATTCCAGTTCTCAAATTTCTTGTCATTCCGAGATGAAACCAATTTCTCAATGGTTGCTTCACCGGAATCTTTCTTCCACGCACAGCATTGAGAAAAAGTTGATTGGGCAACGTGTCGCGCGCTTTGAATCTGACAAATTCCGCTTCCTCTTTCGGAAGGTTTAATTTTTCAAAGTAGTCAAGATTCCACTTATCATCTTCTTTTTCTGCAGAACGCGAATAAACGAGTGTGGTTTTTTCACCTTTTAGAATTTCCAAGGACTCGCTCAAAACCCTTCTGCGCGATACTGCAAATGAGTATTTGAACACTTCATCGCCAACCAAAACCTCAAAGGCAAACTTGGATGGTTGCGTTTCATATTTTTCATCCAATCGGAAATGCTCAATGTCAATAGAATCGTCTTCACTTACCTTTGATTTGACGATCAATCTTCGTGCAAATTCCAAGGCATAGTAAAAGTTCGATTTTCCAGAACCATTCCCGCCGTAGCCCATACTTCTTGATGTCTTTCGGAACTGAACGTGCAAACGCAAAGTCTTGGATGTTGCCGGTGCGGAGGAACAAACTGACCGCAAAGAAATCCTGTGTGGCGAACTTGCAACTGCTCGTCGGATAGCCATCGGTCAAACTATGAATCAAGCGGGCGAATTTGGTATTCGTTCCCCAAAGTGATTTAGCTTCGAGTTTTTTGATGACGCCCTTTTTCTCGACTTCAAAATCATAATGTGACCTCTGAAAAAGGCTGTTTGAGTTGTTTGTTTTGATGTCACCGGCATTTTTCAACGTGAAAATCGTTTGCCAAACTGAAAGCCGTGGCGCTTTTGCGCCGCGCTGCCGGACATTTTCGCCCGGCGGCGAACGGTT
>CAIRJF010000001.1 GCA_903878805.1 uncultured Verrucomicrobia subdivision 3 bacterium | reverse complement strand
CAACCGTTCGCCGCCGGGCGAAAATGTCCGGCAGCGCGGCGCAAAAGCGCCACGGCTTTCAGTTTGGCAAACGATTTTCACGTTGAAAAATGCCGGTGACATCAAAACAAACAACTCAAACAGCCTTTTTCAGAGGTCACCGATTATCTTTACTCCAACGCGACTGACCGACGCGCTGCCTTTTTGCCGGAATGACGGGATTTATCCGCCAGCATTTTATTTTTAGCCCGCCGCGAACGCTTGCGTTTCTGGCGGCGGATTTTTTCAATCTCCGCACGTTGCGCGGCTACAAAACCATTTTTTCGTTCCTCAATTTTATCGAGCAACAACCGGCGCGCGATGAAGCGGTTCAATCCCTGCTGGCGCGTCGCCTGACATTTCACCGACACGCCGGTCGGACGATGAATCAACATGACGCAGGTGGAAACCTTGTTCACGTTCTGACCGCCGTGACCGCCCGCGCGAACAAATGATTCCTCAATCTCCGCCTCGCGCACACCCAGCGCTGCCATGCGTAAAGCGAGCTGGTTTTCTTTTTCGAGGCTGACGGAAAATGCGCCCATGCACTGATTGTAGCTTAAGTCCGTGACTGCACCAGCACACGAAACGCGCGCCCCAAATGGTCGGGATGCGTGAGCGTTTGGAACTGTCGGATTTGTTTGGCATCCAAGCTGGCAAAGGTTTTTTCTTTCACAGCTTTTTGAAAAATGCGCGTGAGGAACTGCGGCTGCCTGCAATAGTTTTCCGTTTTTAAGCCCGCTTCTTCACCGACTTTTTGGATGGCGGCAAAATTGACGTGGGCGGTCAAATCCTGTTCACCCGGCTGCGCGAGCAAATCGTCAGCGACGCGATGGCGATGATAGGCGCGCAGGGTTCCATTCACGCGCGCGGGTGAAAATTGTTCCTCCCCATTGAAGCCGTAATCAATCGCCACCAATTTGCCGTGCGCCAAAATTCCGGCAGCTTCGCGCCACCAGTTTTCCGCAGCGGGTGAAGCTTCGATGGTATAATTATCGGACAATACAGCTAAAAGCGAAGATGGAAGTTGCGAGATGGCAGATGGCAAATCCGTCGTGGAAATTTTTGTCCAAACAAATTTCTCGCCGTCCAAAGTCACACCCCACTCGAACCAGCTTTTGCCTTTTGCGTCCCAACCGAGGCGGCGGACGGGGAAGGCGTCGAGCAGTTCGTTGCCGAACAGCACGCCGTGCAGTTTTGAATTTTTAGCTCTTAATTTTAAGTTTTCAAAATCAGTAAACCAACTCACTTTTGGCGCAAATGATTTCAGCGTTTCTTTCTGCCATTGCTGGCGCGTGGGCGACGGTTCCAAAATAAAATATTCCGTTCTAGCGAAAAGTTGCGGGCGATATTTTTCCAGCCAGTTCAAAATGTCGGCGGCAAGTTTACCGTCATGCGCGCCGGCTTCGATGATTGGAAATCGGCAATCGGCAATCGGAAATTCCGCAAGCCATTCGGCAAATTGAAACGCCAGCAGTTCGCCGAACAGACTGCCGGTGCTGACACTCGTAACGAAGTCACCGGCGCGGCCGACTGTATTTTTTTGCGTCTCGTAGTAGCCTGTTTCGGGACAGTAAAGCGCCAGTTCCATGAAGCGCGCAAAGGGGATTGCGCCGCTTTTAAGAATTTCTTCGCGGATGATGGTGTTCGGCATTTTCATTGCTTGCAGAGCGGCATGGCTTTGGCTAGTGTCGGTTCAACAGAGAGGACTTATGGCTAAAATTGACGCATTTTTCAACCTGATGTTCGAGCAGAAGGCTTCCGACCTTCAAATGGCCTCCGGCAACCCGCCGATGATGCGCATCCACGGCGAACTGCAGCGCGTGGATTATCCACCGCTCGAAAGCGATGCGCTCAAGGCGATGCTCTACGAAATCGCGCCGGATTACAAAATCAAACAGTTCGAAGAAACGGGCGACGTGGACTTCGGTTACGAAATCCCGAACATCTCGCGCTTCCGCGTCAATTTTTTCAACCAGAAGAACGGCGTATCCGCCGTGTTCCGCCAGATTCCCAGCCGCGTGCTGTCGTTCGAGGATTTTGAAAAGCTGGAAGCGCCGTTGCCGGCGGTCTTCAAGAAATTTGCGATGTTGCATCGCGGTCTCGTGGTTGTGACCGGGCCGACTGGTTCCGGTAAATCCACAACGCTCGCGGCGGTGGTGGATTATTGCAATCGCAACCGGAAGGATCACATCATTACTTTGGAAGACCCGATTGAGTTTGTGCACGAAAGCAAAAACTGCCTCGTGAACCACCGCGAGGTCGGCGTCCACACAAAATCATTTGCCTCCGGTTTGCGCGGCGCGTTGCGCGAAGACCCGGACATCATTCTCGTCGGTGAAATGCGCGATTTGGAAACCATTGAACTCGCCATCACCGCAGCGGCGACCGGCCACTTGGTTTTTGGCACGCTGCACACGCAGAGCGCAGCCAAAACGGTGGATCGTATCATTGACGTATTCCCGGCTGACCAACAAAACAAGATTCGTCAGACGCTGTCCGAAGCTTTGAAAGGTGTCGTGGCGCAGACGTTGTTCAAGCGCTCGGATAAAAAAGGTCGTGTGGCGGCGTTTGAAGTTTTGGTGTTCAACACTGCCGTGGCGAACCTCGTGCGCGAGGGCAAAACGCATCAAATCCAAGGCATGATTCAAGTCGGCAAGAAGTTTGGCAACCAGCAACTCGACGATCACATCATGGAACACGTCCGCATGAAGCGCATCACGCCGGAGGACGCCTACGACAAATCGCTCGACAAGAAAAAATTCCGTCCGCTGCTCGCGCACCCGCCGGATGATGACGACACGATTTGATTTTTATGCGCCGACCGGAGCTTGACCAAATTCTGGCGACGATGCTGGCTTCGCAGCCAGAAGTTTCCGATTTGCTTTTCACGGTGGATCGCCCGCCGCAGGTGGAGGCCTACGGCGAACTCAAGCCGGTGGTTTTCGATCCACCGATTGAAAAACTCACGCCCTTTCAGATCGAGAGCATCGTGATGAACATCATCGGCGACAACCTCTGGCACATCGAGGATTTGTTGCGGCACGGCTCGTGCGATGCGTCTTATTCGCTGGGGGAAAAGGCGCGGTTCCGCGTAAACATCTTTTCGCAGCGCGGCAGTTTTTCCATCGTATGCCGTCAGTTGAATGCGCAGGTTCCGACATTGCAGCAACTGCGTTTTCTGGAAGTCTTTCAGGAAATTCCGAAGGAGAAAACCGGTCTGGTGCTGATTACCGGCGCGACCGGCTCCGGCAAATCTACCACGCTCGCGGCGATTCTGGACGAGATCAACCGCACAAAGGCCGTCCACATCGTCACGCTCGAAGACCCGGTGGAATATCTGCACAAGCACCAAAAGGCGACATTCAACCAGCGTGAACTCGGTTTGGATTTTGACAGTTACGTCAACGGCCTGCGCGCGGCGCTGCGTCAGGCGCCAAAGGTGATTCTCGTCGGCGAAATGCGCGACCGAGATACGGTGAAAATCGCCTTGAGCGCGGCGGAGACGGGCCACCTCGTGTTGAGCACGCTGCACACGATTAACGCCGGCGAAACCATCAACCGCATCCTCGGCATGTTTGAGGCGGACGAGCAGGAGCAGATTCGCACGCGGCTTTCCGATTCGCTGCGCTGGGTGGCCAGCCAGCGGCTCGCGCCCAAGGTCGGCGGCGGGCGCTGCGCGCTGATTGAACTCATGGGTTCCAATTTGCGCACGCAGGAAACCATCCGGCTGGGCGAGAGCGAGGGCAAAACTTTTTACGAAATCATCGAGGCCAGCTATCCCTTCGGCTGGCGCACGTTTGACAACGCCTGCCTCGACGCCTACGAAGAGGGCATCATCACCGAGGAAACCGCCCTGCTCTATTGCACCAAGCGCAGCGTCGTTTCGCGCGGCATTGATCAGATAAAAAAAGCGCGCGGCGAAATGAGCGCCAGCGCCAACACCCTCCGCATGAAAAACCTTAAAGCCGCCAGCAGTAGCGGCAGCAGCGGCGGCACCGAGCCGGCGGACGCACCACCCGTATTGAAATTAAAATGACTGGAACCTTTGATTTTGTCGGCAGCGAGGACAAGCCTGCGTTGATCGCCTTTTCCACGCCGGAATGGCTGGACACCTGCAAGGCCGCGTTGAACGAGCTCGGCTACAAGGTCCACACCGCCGCCACACACAGCGATTTTCTGATCCGCTTCAGCCAAGCGCGCTATCAGGTGGTCATCATCGAGGAACTTTTTGGCGCGAACACGCCGGACGAAAACCTCACACTCAAGGCGCTGCAAAACATGGTTGTCAGCCAGCGCCGCCATGCGACCGTTCTGCTCGTTGGCAATTCGTTTCAAACCTTCACGCCGATGGAGGCGTTCAAAAACAGCGTCCATGCCGTCATCAACAGTTCCGAAATGTTTCTGATGAAACAGCTCGTGGAAAAAGCCGTCGCCGACAACGACCTGTTCCTGCACAGCTTCCGCGAAATCCAGAACCGCGTCTTCACCAGCGGCACCCGGTTCTGATTGTGACCCGCTTGGATCAAGCGCTCGTCGAACGCGCCCTCTGCGACAGCCGCGAAAAGGCCAAACGCCTCATCATCGCTGGCGCCGTGCGCGTCAACGGCCATCCCGCCAAAAAAGCCAGCGACAGCGTCAAGCCAGCTGACGAAATCACCGTGGACACGCCAGAGAAATTCGTTTCCCGCGGCGGGCACAAACTCGAACACGCGCTGGAACATTTTCAACTGAACGTCACCGGCCTCACCGCCATAGACCTCGGCGCCTCCACCGGCGGCTTCACGGATTGTTTGTTGCAGCGAGGCGCGGAAAAAGTTTTTGCCGTGGACGTCGGCCAAGGCCAGCTCGCGTGGAAACTCCGCAGCAATCCGCGCGTCGTCGTCATGGAAAAAACCAACGCGCGTTTTCTCAAGCCGGAAAGTTTTCCATCGCCCGCTGACTTGCTTGTCGTGGATTGCTCCTTCATTTCGCTCAAGAAAATTCTACCGCCCGCCGTGCCGTTGCTCAAAGTTGCTGGAAAAATTGTCGCTTTAATTAAGCCGCAATTTGAAGCGGGAAAAGAAGAAGCAGATAAGGGTCGCGGCGTAATTACTGATTCCGCCATCCACGACCGCGTGCTGGCGGAGCTGCAAGAATTTGTCTCCGCGCAGGCTGGCCTTTGCTGGCTTGGTGTGGTTGAATCTCCCCTGCTCGGCCCGGCCGGCAATAAAGAATTTCTGGCATTGATTGAAAAAGTCCGCTGACCATTTCCAACGCATCGGCCTCGTCGGCAACGCGGAAAAATCCGCGTGCGCCGCGAGCGTCCGCGCCGCCGCGCGCCTCATCGAACGCGCCGGGCGCAAAGTTTTTTGCGACGCCATCACCGCGCGCCTCGCCAAAATAAAATGCGAAGTCCGCGCCGACGCCATTGCGCTGGCGCAGGACACGGATTTGCTCCTCGTCTTCGGCGGCGACGGCACGATGCTTCACGCCGCGCGGCAGATCGCCGGCTCCCAGACGCCGATGCTCGGCGTGAACATCGGCAGCCTCGGGTTTCTCACCGGCGTGCCGTCGGACAAACTGGCCGATGCGCTGAAGCTCGTCTGGGCGGGCGAATTCAAATTTGAATCCCGCGCGCTCATCGAGGCCACCGGGATTTGCCACAGAAAAAAACTCACCGCTACCGCGCTCAACGACATCGTGGTTACGCGCGGCGCGGTCTCGCGCCTGCTTGCGCTCGACGTGACGGTGAACGGCGAACTCGTGACGCGCTACCGTTGCGACGGTTTAATTGTCAGTTCGCCAACCGGCTCGACGGCGTATTCGCTCGCGGCGGGCGGCGCGATTGTCGTGCCGACGGCGGAGGTGTTTGTGCTGACGCCAATTTGTCCGCACGCACTTTCGAACCGCTCCATCATTTTGCCGCTGTCCGCAACCGTTCGCGTGAAAGCCATCAACACCGCGCCGGCGGCGTTCGTCAATGCCGACGGCCAGATTGTCGGCGAACTGGATGCGAATGATGAAATCACCATCCGCCGCAGCCGCCATTCCGTGCGGCTCCTCCGGCTCGCGAACAGCTCGTTTCTTGAAGCCCTGCGCCGAAAATTACATTGGCGCGGAACGTATCTTTAACCCAAAGGAAGAAGTCAGAATGAAGAACAACTGCACGGCAAAGTTATCTTTTTTTTCTACCTACTGCCTTCTGCCTTCTAAATTATAAACATGGTTCGCTTAAAAGACATTGCCCAACTCGTAGGCGTCTCCGTGATGACCGTCTCCAAAGCCCTCCGCGACGAACCCGACGTTTCTGCCGCCACCAAGGCCAGAATCAAAAAACTCGCGGCGGACATGGGCTATGTGCCCGACTCCAGCGCGCAAGGTCTCCGCACCAAGACCACCCGGCTTTTCGGTCTCGTCATTCCGTCCACGACCAATCCCATTTACGCGCGCATCGTTTTCGCCATCGAGGAACGCGCCCACGAACTCGGCTACGATTTGCTCCTCTGCCACACTTACAACAAACCCGAACGCGAGGACGCCTGTCTGCGCCGTCTGCTTTCGCGTCGTGTGGACGGACTTTTCATCGCCCCCGTATATCGCTTCGAGGCCGAGGCGCGGATTTACCAGGAAATCATCGCACGCAACACGCCCACCGTTTTGCTCGGCGCGCCCGCGGCGTTCTGCAAAAGTTTTCCGGCGATTGAAATCGAAGAACTCGTCGCCAGCTACAACGCCACTAAACATTTGCTCGCGCTCGGCCACAAAAAAATCGCCTACTTCACCGGCCCGCCCGCCGCGCCCTGGGCGCACGAACGCTTCGAGGGCTACCGCCGCGCCTTGCGCGAAGTGAACATCGAGGTGGATGACAAACTTGTTTTCCAATCCGGCAACACCATCGAAGACGGAACCAAAGCCACGTTGCAGATGCTCAACGAAGGCGTCCAGCCCACCGCCATCATGGCCGTGAGCGACCTCGTGGCTATCGGCTGCGCGGAAACTTTATTGCAACAGGGCATCAAAATTCCCGAAGACATCTCCCTCGTCGGCTTTGGCAATATTTTGACGGCGGAACATTACCGCGTGCCGCTCACCACCATCAGCCAGCCAAAATTCCGGCTTGGCGTCACGGCCGTGGAGACGATGCAAAAGCTGATTCGCGGCGAAAAAATCCAGTTGAAGCGCCTCGCCGCCGAACTCGTGGAACGCAAAAGCACCGCGCCGCCGAAGGCTTGATGACGGGAATTGAATTTGTTCAATAAAGTAATCAGATAGTCAAAAACGGCTTGTCGCCGGGGCGTTTGGAGTTACAGTTTCAGCAGCCATGAAAATGCATTCGGCCAAGGCGAAAATTGCCATCCCAATATTCCTTTTACTTTTTGCAAGCGTATCTGCGTTGTCTGACGAGACGAATCACCCCCAAACAAATATCATTTATAAAGCAATCGTCACAACAAACTGGATTCAGCCATCGCCAGAATTTCGATATGTAAGCAATCAGTTGTGCAATGTAAACTCGTCACGAATCTTTCGATTGGTCACAATTCCTTCTGGGGTCTCTTGGCAAATCCCATATCGTGGCCCCATTGACAGTTCAATTCGATACCAAACAATATCCACGACATTCTTTTTCAATAACGGAAGCCAAAGCGAAAATTTAACTGTAAAGAATTATGCGTTCATCAGGTCGCAGTGGTTAGCAACAAACTTTTCTGATATGCGTGGAGTGGTAATGCTGCCTATGTTCCAATTTAGCACCCGCGCGTTCTTATCAAGCCTCAAAACTAATTTCGACGATTACGGAAGACCCATCGGATACAATGTGATTTATGATTGTGGAATACCGATGGAAAACCCCACCAATTTTGTCACTACAAACCGTGTTGCCGTAAAGCCATGAAAAAAGCTTTAGTTAAGCCGTTAAATCGCCGTCAAACGCTCGCAAAGAAAATTGAGGAAAATAAAAGCTTTCAATTGCGAATGACAATCGCTCGTTACGGCAGCACCGGCCCCAAATTACTTTATTTGGTCGAATACGCTCAGGACAGATGGAAACAGGCTTTGCAAGTCTGGAACGAAAGTGGGAGAAAAGGCTCGATTGCTTTGCCAATGAATACCGATGAAATAATGTTGCGTTATGGGCATGACTTTTTCATTCCGTTTGTCGAGCTCAATGACAAGCATTTTGACGCGATTGCCGCCGCAATTCGTTTTTATAAAAAACATCAACGCTTGCCGCCTGAAGATCCATTGCGTTTGAAATTAAGCAATCCGGTTTCGCATTGGTCAGATGACTGGAAACTTTTTACGCCAAAAGAGATTGCGGTTCGAGTTAATTATACTGAAGATATGACTCCCTTTCGCAAGCTTCTGAAGCGAATGAAAATCTCCTATCGAGCGGATCGTATTGGTCGTCCTCGAAAACTGCGACCGATTAGAGTAAAACGATAGCTTCACAGTCTTTGTTGATTTTTTCGGCGAGTAGCAATGTTGTCGCATAAATGAATGTGGCAATTAAAACCCCGCCGACTGCAATACCAGAAGATTATTGGGAGAAGTTAAAATTGATTCTCGCAGCAATAAAATTTCTTCTTGCGGCAATCACAATCGCGCGAAATTTTCTCGCCCGCGCCGCGTTTTACAGTTTTACTTTCCGCCGCATGAAACAAAAAGCTTACGCCGCCGCCGGTGTGGACATTGATCTGGGCAATCGCGTCAAGGCCACGCTGCCGCAATTGCTCGCCAGCACGCAGCGCCGCGAGGTGCTCGGCAAGGTCGGCGGCTTCGGCGGCCTGTTCGCGCTGGACGTGAAAAAATATCGCGAGCCGGTCCTCGTGTCGTCCGTGGACGGCGTCGGCACCAAGCTCAAGATTGCCTTCGCGCTGGACAAGCACGACACCATCGGCGCGGACCTCGTGAACCATTGCGTGAACGACATCGCGGTGCTGGGCGCGGAGCCGCTGTTCTTCCTCGATTATCTCGGCACGGGCAAACTCGAGCCGCACGTTTTCACCGATATCATCAAGGGCTTCGCGCGCGCGTGCGCGGAGAACAATTGCGCGCTCATCGGCGGCGAGACGGCGCAGATGCCGGGCTTTTATCAGGCGGGCGAATACGACGTGAGCGGCACGATCGTCGGCGTGGTGGAAAAATCCAAGATGCTCAACGGCCAGAAAACCATCCGGCGCGGCGACGTGGTGATCGGCATCGCATCGAGCGGGCTGCACACGAACGGCTATTCGCTCGGCCGGAAGATTTTCTTCGAGCAGTTGAAATTGAAACCGTCCAGCCGCGTGCCCGGCTCGAAGCTCACGCTCGGCGAAGAACTCTTGAAAGTTCACATCAGTTATGGACCGCTGGTGCAGAAACTGTTGAAGAAGTTCAATGGTAAATCAGATTTGGTGCGCGCTTTCGCCCACATCACCGGCGGCGGTTTCGTGGACAACATCCCGCGCGTGCTGCCGAAGTCGCTCGATGTGGTCATCAAGAAAGGCTCATGGGAAATGCTGCCAATTTTCCAAATCATCGAGCAAAAGAGCGGCGTGCCGGACGACGAACTCTATCAGGTCTTCAACATGGGCATCGGCATGGTGAGCATCGTCTCGGCGGACAAAGCGGATGCCGTGCTGAAATTCATCAAGGCGCAAAAGCACAAGGCGTGGATCATCGGCGAAGTCGTAAAGGGCAAGGGCGAAGCGCGGGTGGAATAATTTTTTAGCCACAGAGACGGAGAGAAAATAATTTCCCAACTCGGTGACTCGGCGGCAAATTTGCATGAAAATTTTAGTCATCGGTTCGGGCGGACGCGAACACGCCCTCGTTTGGAAACTCGCGCAGTCGCCGCACGCCACGCAGATGTGGTGCGCGCCCGGCAACGCGGGCATCGCGCAGGAGCGCCTCGCAAAAAATGGCGAGCTCGTTGAATGCGTCCACATCTCCGCCGAAGATTTGCCGAAGCTGCTCGCGTTCGCGCAGGAGAAGAAAGTGGATTTCACCGTCGTCGGCCCGGACAACCCGCTCGCGCTGGGCATTGTTGATTTATTTCAAAAAAACGGCTTAAAGATTTGGGGCGTGAACCAGAAGGCATCCCAGTTCGAGGCTTCAAAAGTTTTCTCGCAAAAGTTCATGGAGAAATACGGCATCCCGACGGCAGCGGCGGGAACTTTTTCCGAAACGGTTGCCGCGAAGAAATTCTGCGCCACGCTCGGCGGTAAATGTGTGGTGAAGGCCGACGGTCTCGCACTCGGCAAAGGTGTTTTGATTTGTGCGAACCAAGCCGAAGCCGAAAAAGCCGTGGATGAAATCATGGTAAGCAAGGCATTCGGTGCGGCGGGCGCGAATGTGGTGATTCAAGAATTTCTGGAAGGCATTGAAGTTTCGCTCCACGCGCTGTGCGACGGCACGACGGCGAAAATTTTTCCGACTTCGCAAGACCACAAACGCGCGCTGGACGGCGACCTCGGCCTGAACACCGGCGGCATGGGAACGTATTCGCCGACGCCGTTTTTGAATGATGCGCAGCTCGCCGATGTCGCCGCGAAAGTGCTTGAGCCTTTTATGCGCGGCTGCATTGAAGAAAAAATTGATTATCGCGGATTGCTTTATCCCGGCGTGATGCTGACGAAAAATGGGCCGAAGATTTTGGAATTCAACGCGCGCTTCGGCGATCCGGAGACGCAGGTTTATCTGACGCGGTTGGAAAACGATTTGGTGGAACTGCTGGACGCGAGCGCGAACGGCACTTTGGCGAAGCACGAATTGAAATGGAGTCCGCTCGCAAGCGTTTGCGTCGTGATGGCGAGCGGCGGCTATCCGGGAAATTACGCAAAAGGAAAAGTCATTTCCGGCCTCGATGCGGCGAACAAATTACCGCATACAAAAGTTTTTCACGCGGGAACAGCCTTTAAGGACAGGCAAATTGTGACGCATGGCGGGCGCGTTTTAGGCGTGACGGCGTTGGGCAAGGATTTGAAAACCGCGCAAGCCGCCGCCTATGCCGCCGTGGAGAAAATCCATTTCGACGGCGCGCAGTTCCGCCGCGACATCGCGGCGAAGGCGTTGGCGGTTTGACGAGTTCACATTGGACAAGTAACTTTGCGCTATGATTGATGTCGCCGAAATGCAGCCGCGCGCGGGGATGAGTAAAAATAAATTTACGCCGCTCGCGCACGAAATTTTTACCCTCAAGAAGCAGCTTAACGCGGTCATTCTCGCGCACAATTATCAGGTGCCGGAGATTCAGGATGTGGCTGATTTTGTTGGTGATTCGCTCGGGCTCGCGCAGCAGGCGGCCAAAACGGATGCGGATGTCATCGTGTTCTGCGGTGTGCATTTCATGGCGGAGACGGCGAAGATTTTGAATCCGAACAAAATCGTTGTGTTGCCGGATCGCGACGCGGGTTGTTCGCTGGAAGAAAGTTGTCCGGCGGAAAAACTGGCAGCGTTGCAGGCGACGAATCCGAATTTCTGGACGATTGCTTACATCAATTGCAGCGCGGCGGTGAAGGCATTGTGCGATGTCATCGTGACGAGCGGCAATGCGGAAAAAATCGTAAACGCCGCGCCGAAGGATCGTGATTTGCTGTTTGTGCCGGACGAAAATCTGGGGCAATGGGTGATGGAACAGACGGATCGCAAGATGACTTTGTGGAAGGGGAATTGTTACGCGCATGTGGAGTTTCAGCGCGAGCAAGTTTTGGCGGCGAAACGGCAGTTTCCTGATGCGAAAATTATTGTTCATCCGGAAAGTTTGCGCGAGGTGCGTGATTTGGCGGACGCGGTTTGTTCGACGGAGAAGATGATTACGTTCTGCAAAAACGACTCAGCCAAGCGGTTCGTGATTGTGACGGAGTCCGGCATCATTCACCGGATGCAGAAGGAATGTCCGGAAAAAGAATTTCTTTGCGCGCCGGTTTTTAACGCGATGAAGCTGCCGACGGATGGCTGCCGTTGCAGCGAGTGCAAATTCATGAAGATGAACACGCTTGAAAAAGTGCGTGACTGCATGAAAAACCTCGCGCCGCGCGTGGAGCTGCCCAAGGAAATAATTGAGCGGGCGCGTTTGCCGATGGAACGGATGCTGGAAATTTCAGCAAGATGATTGTCAATCCGCCCGCGTTGTCACACAATCGTAACCATTGCGCCACACGTTTGTAACCGAATTGTTGCAATCTTTGGCGGCTTTTTTAATCCAAAAAACATGAAGAAATTAAAACGAATCAAGTCGGCCAGAATTGCGCTGGTGGCGGGGGCTTCGGCACTGGTGGGATTGGCGAGTCAGGCGCATGCGCAGTCATCGGACGCGCTGATTGACAAGCTGGTGGACAAGGGGATTTTGACGACGGACGAGGCGAAGGATTTGCGCGAACAGTCAGATAGTGATTTCAAGACGGCGCTTCAAGCCAAAACGGGGATGCCCGACTGGGTGACGAGTTACAAGATCGGCGGCGATTTTCGCGGGCGGGTAGATCAAATTTCCACGCCGGACAACAGCAACTATGTGAACCGCGCGCGTTACCGCTACCGTCTGCGCTTCGGCATCGTGGCAAATATGTTGGACAACTTGGAGGTGGGTTTCCGGCTGGGCAGCGGCGATGCGACTGGCTCCTACGGTCAGGGCAATCCTTTGTCGAGCAACTCGACGGCGCAAAACAACGACACGAAGAAAAATATTTACATTGATACAGCCTACGGCAAATGGACGGCGATCAATTCCGACGGCTGGCTGCTGGCGGCGACCATCGGCAAGATGGACAATCCGTTTGTATTCACGCCGATGGTGTTTGACCCGGATTTGACGCCGGAGGGCGCGGCGATCACCGGCGGCTACACGTTTAATGATGTTCACTCAATTTCCTTCACCGGCGGCGCGTTTGTGCAGGACGAGGAAGCAAATTCCACCCGAGATCCAGCGATGTATGGCGGACAGGTGTTGTTTAACTCCAAGTGGACGCCGAAGATAGCCAGCACCGTGGGCATCGGCACGCTGATGCTCGGCAGCCCGGCACAGCTCACCGTGGCCAATGTGCCTTACGTAAACCAGGGCAACACCCGCAATGGTTCGGGCGTGTTGTTATACAATTACAATCCCATCATTGCGGATGCGAGCGTGACGTATACACTCGACAGTTTTCCGTTCAACAACGGCCCGTTTCCGGTGAAAGTTGGCGGTGAATACATGAATAATCCGGCCGTCGGCCAGAACAACATGGGTTATTGGGTGGGCGCGACGCTGGGCAAGTCCGGCACACGGCATACCTGGGATTTATCGTATCGCTATGAGTGTCTGCAGGCGGATGCCTGGTATGACCAGTTGGTGGACGATGATTTTCTGGCCTACTACCAAAACGCGCCGGTGGCGGGTGCCGTTGGTGCTTACGGCGGAACAAATATGCAGGGGCACCGGGTTCAATTTGATTATTCCTTCACCGACTCGCTGACACTCTCGCTGACCGGCTATGTGGACAGTCTCATCAACAGCACGCTCTATGGCAACGTGAAGGAGCCAAACAACACCGCAGTTCACGTCATGGCGGACCTGATGTGGAAATTTTAAACGTCACCAAATTGTAACAGTTGAAATTCAATTAAATCAGCCATACTCAACGCATGAAAAAATTTGCCACTATACTCGGGGCTTCCCTTCTGGCCGCCCACGCCTTTGCCGGCAACATCACCGTCAAAGGCTCAGACACGCTGCTGATCCTCGCGCAGAAATGGGCGGAGGTCTACATGGGCAGCCACTCAAATGTGAACATCTCCGTCTCCGGCGGCGGCTCGGGCATCGGCTTCGCCGCGCTCCAGAACCAGACCACCGATTTGTGCGACGCCTCGCGCAAAATCAAACCGGCGGAGCAAATGAAATGCGCCGCCGTCTTTGAGGGCGGCAAGCGCCCGACCGAATACAAGGTGGCGCTCGACGGTTTGTCCGTTTATGTGAACCCGGAAAATCCGTTGAAAGAACTTTCCGTCGCGCAAGTTGGCGACATCTTCACCGGCAAGATCAAAAACTGGAAGGAAATTGGCGGAGCGGACGCGCCCATCACCGTGTATAGCCGCGAAAACAGTTCTGGAACCTACGAGTTTTTCAAGGCCAACGTTTTATTGGGCAAAGACTTTGCCGCCAGTGCGCAGACCATGCCGGGCACGGCGGCCATCGTGCAGGCGGTGTTGAAGGACAAGAACGGCATCGGCTACGGTGGCGCTGCTTATGGTGGCAGCAGCAAGCTGCTCGCGATCAAAAAGACCGACACTTCGCCAGCCATCGCCCCGAACGAGGAAACGGTCATGAATGGAACCTATCCCATCTGGCGCCATCTTTTTGTCTATGTGGATCCGGCCAAAGACAAGGGCGAGATCGCCGAATACCTTACTTGGATCCGCAGCGACGACGGCCAAAAATATGTCAAGGATGTAGGCTATTATCCGCTGCCGAAAAATCTCCGCAGCAACAATTGATTCCATCGCGGTTCCTCCGCTGATCACCCACGCGGGCGGCGCGGATGCGGTTGAGGTTTCCGCCCCGCCCGCACCAGTTTTTTGCCGTGACACCCAGCCCTCAAAACGAATCGCGCCGCAGCCACGGCTGGATGGGCATTCATCGCGGCCACAAGGCACGCCCCGGCGAATGGCTGGCGGAAAAATTTATTTTCCTCGTCTCGCTGTCAGCCATTTTGATGGTGCTGCTGATTTTCCTCTTCGTCGCGCGGGAGGCGCTGCCGGTCTTTTTTGGGCAAACCAACACCGCGCTTGTCCAGAAGCCGATTCCGCCGGACGAGATGGACAAACATTCTGCCGCCGAACTAGCGGCCTACCTTGAAATCACGCCGGAGCAATTTGCCAAGTTACCCAAGTCAACCCTGCGCACCTTGATGGACATCAAAGCCGAAGGGCAGGACGACATCCCCGAAAATTTTCGCAACGACCCCGACGCCCGCATCAACACGACGGAATGGCAATACCTTGTCCGGGCGCATCAATGGACCGACTACGACAAACCGGAATACATCTGGCAGCCTGTCGGCGAAATCAAAAAATTCAACATCATACCGCTCGTCGTCGGCACGCTGAAAGTCACCTTGGTCGGGCTGCTCTTCGCCGTGCCGCTCGCCGTCGGCGCGGCGATCTATGTCTCGCAACTCGCGCGCCCGCGCCTGCGTGAATTCTTGAAACCAGCCATCGAGATGCTCTCGGGCATTCCTTCCGTCGTCGTCGGCTTCTTTGCGTTGCTCGTCATGGCGACCGTATTGCAGTCTATTTTTCATTATCAAACGCGGCTCAATGCCTTCGTCGCCGGCCTCGCGCTGGGCTTCGCCGTCATCCCCGTGATTTTTTCTATCGCCGAGGATGCGCTCACCAGCGTGCCGCGCGCCTACACGCAGGCCGCGCTCGCGCTCGGCGCTTCGCGCTGGCAAACGGCGTGGCAAATCGTTTTACCTGCCGCGCTGCCGGGCGTTTTCGCCGCCGCCGTCCTAGGCTTTGGCCGCGCCATCGGCGAAACGATGATTGTTCTTATGGTCTGCTCCGCCAGCGTGATGTCGTGGAATGTTTTTGATTCCGCGCGCAGCATCACGACGACCATCGCCGCCGAAATGGCCGAGGCCGTTTCCGGCGGGCCACATTACCGGATTTTGTTCATGCTCGGCGCGCTGCTCTTCGCCGCGACCTTCGTATCGAACATGATTGGCGATTTCGTCATCCATCGCTTCAAATTGAAACTGGAGGGCAAACGATGAACACGGTGACGCCGCCTGAATATCTGCCGGAAAATTCCGGGGACACCGCGCGCCTCACCCGCCATTTCCGCGCGGAGCGTTTCGATTTCGGGTCGTTCTTTTTTTCCGGCCTGACGGGACTCGCCACGCTGCTCATCCTCGGCATTCTTGCGACCATCCTGCTAAACATCATCGTCAACGGCTGGAGCGCCATCTCGTGGCATTTCGTCTCGACGATTCCGAAGAAGGATTTCTTCGACGCGAACACGACCGGCGTTCTGCCGATGATTGTCGGCACGTCATTCCGCGTGATTATGATGACGATTTTCGTCATTCCCGTCGGCGTCATCACTGCGATTTATTTGACTGAATACGCGGCGAACACCTCCATCATCACGCGCATCATCCGCGCGGCCGTCAACAATCTCGCTGGCGTGCCGTCCATCGTGTTCGGCCTGTTCGGCCTCGGCTTCTTCATCAACTTCGTCGGCAAAAACTTGGACACCGTGCTGCACAACACCAGTGCCGTCTGGGGCCAGCCCGCGCTCATCTGGGCGTCACTCACGCTCGCGGTGATGACGCTGCCGGTCGTCATCGTCGCCACCGAAGAATCGCTGAAAGCCATTCCGCCCGGCCTGCGCGAAGCCAGCCTGGCGCTGGGTGCGACCAAACTGGAAACCATTTTAAAAATCGTTTTGCCGCAGGCGTTGCCCGGCATCATGACCGGTGGCATCCTCGCCGTCAGCCGCGCGGCGGGCGAGGTCGCGCCGATTCTTTTCACCGGCGTCGCCTATTACATGGCGTCGCTGCCCGCGCATTTGAGTGACCAGTTCATGGACTTGGGCTACCATATTTTTGTGCTATCCACGCAGTCACCTAACATTGAGCAAACGCGTCCGATTCTTTACGCGACGGTGCTGACGCTGCTGCTGCTGACCTTTGCGCTGAACATCGTGGCGATTATCATCCGCTCCAAAATTCGGCGCAAAATGCGCTCGCTTCACTGAAATTTTATGGCCGAGATTTCCATTCCCCGCGTCGCCGTCACCCAAGCCCAGGCTGGTGCTGCGTCCGCGCAATCGCTAATCGAGATCGAGTCGCTCTCGCTGTTTTACGGCGCGACCAAGGCGCTGAAAAATATTTCGGTCACGCTAGGCGAACGCGTCGTCACTGCGTTCATCGGACCGAGCGGCTGCGGCAAATCCACCCTGCTCCGCTGCCTCAACCGCATGAACGACCTCATTGACAACGTCCGCATCGAAGGCTCGTGCAAGATTGGCGGACATGACATTTACAGTCCCGACGTGGACGTGATTGAACTCCGCAAAAGGGTCGGCATGGTTTTTCAAAAGTCCAATCCGTTTCCGAAATCCATCTACGAAAACGTCGCCTACGGCCTGCGGCTGCATGGCGTGAAAGCCAAATCCGACCTCGACACCGCCGTGGAAAAAAGTTTGCGCCAGTCCGCGCTGTGGGATGAAGTCAAAGACCGTCTCCACACCAGCGCGCTCGGCCTGTCCGGCGGCCAGCAGCAGCGGCTGTGCATCGCCCGCGCCATCGCCATCCGCCCGGAGATCATTTTGATGGATGAGCCGGCCAGCGCGCTCGACCCCATCGCCACCGCGCGCATCGAGGAATTGATTTTGGAGTTGAAAAAAGATTTCACCATCGTCATTGTCACGCACAATATGCAGCAGGCCGCGCGCATCTCGGATTACACGGCGTTTTTTTACATCGGCGAACTCATCGAATTTGACACGACGGGGAAAATTTTCACCAACCCTTCCAAAAAACAGACCGAAGATTATGTGACAGGCCGGTTCGGGTGAGCTAGCTTTCAGCAGATCAAATTATGGAAAATCATTTTGAAATGGGATTGGAAGCGCTGCGGCAAAAGATTTTGCTGATGGCCAGCCGTGCCGAGACCGCCGTCAACCAGTCCGTGCAGTCGCTCGTCCAGCGCGATTTTAATCTCGCGGTCAAAGTGCGCGAGGATGACAACATCATTGACCAGTTCGAGGTGGAAATTGACGAGATGGCGATTGTGCTTTTGACTAAGGCGCCGCTCGCGAGCAACCTCCGGCTCATCACCGTCGCCATGAAAGTTTCGCAAAATCTCGAGCGCATCGGCGACGAGGCAACCAAGATTGCCAAGCGCGCCCGCGACCTTGCGCAGGAGCCGCCGGTGAAAATCAACCTCGACATCAACCGCATGGCCGCCATGTCTCTGAAGATGGTCAAAGATGCGCTCGACGCGTTTGTGCAGCGCGATTCCGCCGCCGCCCGCGCCATCGTTCCGCGTGACAAGGAAGTGGACGCACTGAACCGCGAGATCCACAACCAGCTCGCCCAGCACATGACGGAAAATCCCGACACCATCGGTCGCTGTCTGCATTGGATCGTCGCCACGAAAAGCCTTGAACGCATCGCCGACCACGCCAAGAACATCGCCGAAGAAGTTGTCTATCTGTGCGAAGCACAGGACATCCGGCACACCGCGCAAAAAACCTAGGCTGACGGCGGAAGACGCCGCGTCTTTTAAACCTACGCCGCCGGTTGGCGTGATGCGGCTAAAATGTCCCCGACAAATTTTTGGCCGACTGTGAGCGGATGGCCGATGAGAAATTGCTCCGCGCTCAAACGCCTGCTACCTTCGCGCTGCAATTCCAAAATCCGCAAAGCGCCTTTACCACAACCGACGACGATGCCGGTTTTGTCAGCCGACAAAATTGTTCCCGCAATTCCGGATTTTTCCACGACTTCAACCTTCCAGATTTTCAGCAACTGTGGTTTGGGTGCTGATTCCAGAAACGTGAAGGCTCCCGGCCACGGCGTGAATGCGCGCAGCCGGTTCCAGATTTTTGGCGCGGGCCAATGCCAGTCAATCCGCCCGTCTTCCTTGTTTATTTTTGCGGCGTAAGTCGAACCTGCCGCCGGCTGCGGCTGCGGCAAAATTTTTCCGGCAACAAAATCGGAAATCGTTTCCACCAGCAATTCCGCGCCGAGTGCCGCGAGTCGGTCATGCAAAATTTGCGAATCATCCGTCGGCAAAATTGGTGTGCGGTGCGTGGACAAAATTGCGCCAGTGTCGAGGCCGGCATCCATTTTCATGATAGTCACGCCAGTTTCAATTTCGCCATCGGCAATCGCCCACTGAATCGGCGCCGCGCCGCGATATTTTGGCAAGAGCGACGTGTGAACATTGAGGCAGCCAAATTTTGGCAAATCCAAAATGGTTTGCGGCAAAATTTGTCCGTAAGCCACGACGACAATCAAGTCTGGTTTCAATTCGCACAGTTCTGAAATAAATTTCTCGTCGCGCGCCTTGAGCGGTTGCAAAACGGGCAGATTTAATTTCTCCGCAAGAATTTTCACCGGCGACGGGGTGAGCTTGAGTTCGCGGCCTTTGGGTTTGTCCGGCTGCGTGACGACGGCGACCACGGAAAATTTTGTCGCGAGTTTTTCCAGGCTGGCACAGGAGAGTTCCGCCGTGCCCATGAAAATGATTTTCAACGCGCTCACGGGTTAAGCGAAAACAAAATCGGGCGTGGGCAAAAGCAAATTCTTCAGAGCTTGACGACCTGCCGCATCACTTTGGCAAAGGTTTCAACCGGCGTGCCGTCGGTGTTGATGCGGTGAACGATGCTTTTACCGTAATAGGTCAGCACCGGCTTGGTCTCCCGCTCGTAGGTCTTGAGCCGCTCGCGAATCACGTCAATGTTGGCGTCGTCGAGCCGGTTGTCCTTGAGCGCGCGCCGCTGGAGGCGTTTGACGAGGTTCTCAAAGTTCCCGCTGCACATATAAAAAACTGCGGTGACATTGAGAAATTTATCAAGCATCTGCGCCTGGTGAACATTGCGCGGAATGCCGTCGAGGACGAGCGTGTTGCGCTTCGGATCCAGCCGACCGGCGGCGGTGAGGGCCTCGGTGTGTTTTTTCCAAAGCTCGATGGTCAGTTCGTCCGGCACAAGCTGGCCGCGGCTGGAATAATCCACAAACACTTTGCCCAGCGGTTCGTCCGGACTGAGGCTGCGGAAAACATCGCCGCAACTGCAATGGAAGAAGCCCGGAATGGCACCGAGGATTTTTCCGTGTGTGCCTTTGCCGGAACCCGGCGCGCCGAACATCAGGATGGTGCGGTATTTTTTCAAGCGGTTTTGGGGGTTAGTTTGATTTCCAGAATGTCGTTCAGCGCCACCGTCACCTGCGCGGGCTGGGTGGTTTCAAAAATCACGTCCGTCGCCGCCACCTGCATGATGCGCTCGACGGCGAACTGCGCCTGCGCCGTCTTGACCTCCATCGAAAACTTCAGCGCGTCGCCTTTCAACTCGCCGATGTAGCCGGCAAACTTGGTTTCCACGAAGCGTTTGTTGAAGGTGAATTTTCCCCGCGCGTAAATTTGCGGCTCCGGTTTTTTTTCTTCCTTTCGCCAAGAGGCCTCGACCACCTGGATTTCTTCCGGCGTTCTTTGAGCCGCCGCACCGGCCGTGCCACCGGGAGCGGCAAAATGCGTTTCCTCCGGCGGCGCTTCCACCTTCATCGGCATCGCCAGAAAAATTACCGGCCCGGCAATTGGCAGCACCGCCGCAACGCCCATCACCTGAATCGCCGAACGCGCGCGCACAATTGAAATCTCATACGCCGCGTAAAGATTTGCTGCGTAAAGCACCAGCAAAATAAACAACCCGACCGGCGAACCGACCAGCCCGCCGAATAACGACGGATTCGCCGGGCGCTCTAGCCGCGTGACCGCGTTCACCTGAATTTCCGGCCGAGCCGGATGCTGCGATTCGTCCGGCGCGATGAATACGTCCACCAGCGGCTTGATTTTAGGATTCGCGGAAAGCTGCTTCAGCGAATCCTGCGAGAGCTTGCCCCACGGCACATTGGCATACGCATCGCCCGCGCCGCGCAGCATCAGGCCGTTGTCGTCGAACTTCACGATGTCGCCCGTCTGCGTCGAACCGTCCGTTAAAGTCAACGTCTCCGCCCGGAGCAGCCCGCCGCCGACGGCCAGCACTAGGCTGAAAAGGAAAAGGAATTTTCGCACGCCGATTATCTAGCAAACGTCGCCATTCGGTGAAAGCAAATTCAACCGTTCTCCGTCCGTGAAATCACTTGTCGTAGAACTGCACCTTCCCCGTCTTCAAGTCATACATCCCGCCGACCAGCGCGATTTCGCCCTTGTCCAGCATCTCGCGGAGAATCGGGCTGCGCTCGCGGATTTGTTGCTGCACGAGTTTGACGTTGGCTGCCGACACTGCATCCACAAAAGCATAATTCTTCGTCGTGCGCGGCTGACCGTCCGCCGGCACGGCATCAATCGCCGGTTTGATCTTCGTCAGCAAGCCGGTGAGATTACCCAGCTCGACGTCATCAATCGCACCTTTGATCGCGCCGCAATTGGAATGACCGATGACTGCAATCAACTTCGCGCAAGAAACTTTGCAGGCGAATTCCATGCTGCCGAGAATGTCGTCATCCAAAATATTTCCCGCGACGCGCGCGCTGAAAATATCGCCGACGCCTTGGTCCAAAACGATTTCAATCGGCTGGCGCGAATCGAGGCAGCTCAACACTACCGCGAACGGATACTGCCCGCCCGCCGTCGCCACAACTTGCGCCGGAAAATCGCGATGCAGCGGCTTGCCCGCGACGAAGCGCGCGTTGCCATCCTTCAATTCCGCCAACGCCTGCGCCGGTGTCATCGCCGCCTGCGAATCCTTGGTCTGCACCGCTGCCACCGCCGCCGCGTCACCCATGCCATAACTCGCCATCGAGCAGCAACCGTGATGGGAAGTTTTGCAACCCGTGACCGCCAGCACGGCAGCGAGGAGAACGGCGAATACTTCTGAAGAATTGAATTTAGTTTTCATATATTTGATGAACCGCCCAGTCAATTTATCGGGCGACGCGATGAAATCAACGGATTAATTTAAGTTGGTTCTTGGCGCGTTTATTTTTGTTGGCTGAGAAAAACTCTTCCCTACCACTAAGCCAATGACCGTTCCGAGAATCGCTCCGGCCAAAAAATCCGAGAACCAGTGAATCGTCATCGAGACCCCCAAACCGATGTAAGCGGCGTAAGCCAGCGCCAGACCGCCGAGCCAACGCCGTTGCGGGAAGAGCGTGAACACCGTCACCGCCATCGCAAAGGCGATGGTCGTGTGCGACGACGGCCAGCCCCAGAATACCCCGCCGCGCAGCCAGCCGAACCGGAAATCATGACTGATATCCGCGCCGATGAAATGCTCCGGATGCACCCGCCCCGTGAACGCTTTGTAGGTGGAAGACAGCAGCGACCCCATGAGCGCCGCCTGCCCGATGGCCCAGCCCGTTTGCGCCAGCCGCGCGCGATTGGTGATAAAGCCGGTGAGGATGAACGTGAGCGGCAACACGAGCGGCACGAGCGCGCCGATGGGCGCGGACGGAATCATCCACGCCCACAACTGCGGACTGCGCGTGGAACAGAAATAAAACCAGTCGAAACCGGACTGAACTAAAATGAACGTGAGCGCGATGAAGAAAAGATGCCAGAGAATCATCCGCCCTTGAAAACAGCCGAGGATGTTTTTCGGTAAAGTGGAGAAGAACAGCTTCACATGGTAAAACTGAAATCAACGGATGGCTTGAGCCAGCAAGGGGTGGCTTTCATGAATCAAAAATATATTCAAGCAAAGCCAATTCTTTTTTGCTCTGCGTGTTCTAAAAGTTTGGCTTTGGCTCTTTCAAATTCTGCGTCGTTCAGAACGCGTGAGTCTTTCAGTTTTTTTAACGCGGTAAGTTCTCCTGCTAAACTTTGAGGGGCGGGATCAACTTGTCGGTTGTCCCATGCTTCTTGAGCCTTCTTGCTTAATGTTTCGCAAAATGAATTGAATGATTCTGTGTCGGGCTTTTCAAACCACACATCAATTTCATTACCGCCACGAGTATAAAAAACTGTTGCATTCACTGATTGAGTTCGTAATCGAAAGAAACAAACCAAGGCAAAAACCAAAAAGAACAAGAAAGGAATAAATAGAATACCAGCCACATCTCTGTCAGATGGGGAAGAAAAACATGTAAACATTCCATACAAGGTAGCAAAAGTCAGAAGGCCAAAAATGCACAGGCCGACCATTGCACCAGGGTCTTTTATTTTATGACGTTCAGATTTTGGAATGATTTGCGCCAGCGGAACACGAAATTGCCTCTGAATAAAAATACTTTTAAAAGTGATTTCCAAATCTCCGTCCGTCCGGATTTCAAGCTTTTGTTTACCTTTCACAAAAGCTTTTTGCACAATGCACAAAGTTTCTTGGAAAATCATATTAACCTCGTAGTTAAAACTGTTTCAAGAACCGCACGTCGTTTTCGTAGAAGAGGCGGATGTCGTTGATGCCGTAGCGGAGCATGGCGATGCGTTCGATGCCGAAGCCGAACGCCCAGCCGGTCCACACTTCGGGATCGTAGCCGACGGTCTCGAACACCTGCGGATGCACCATGCCGCAGCCGGCGATCTCGAGCCAGTCCTTGCCCATCTTCTTGACGAGTGCGTTGGTGAAATCAATTTCGTAGCTCGGCTCGGTGTAGCTGAAATAATGCGGCCGGAAACGGATCTTCACGTCGCTGCCCATGAGTTCTTTGAAAACAAATTCAACGGTGCCTTTCAAATCGCCGACGGTGACGTTCTTGTCCACGTAAAGCCCCTCGATCTGGTGGAACGTGGGATTGTGCGTGGCGTCGGCGTTGTCGCGGCGATACACGCGGCCCGGCACGATGATGCGCACGGGCGGCGGCTGCTTTTCCATCACGCGGATTTGGACGGACGAAGTGTGCGTGCGGAGCAAACGCTTGTCGGTGGTGTTGAGATAAAACGTATCTTGGCTGTCGCGCGCGGGATGGTCGGCGGGCGTGTTGAGCGCGTCGAAGCAATGATATTCATCCTCGATCTCCGGCCCGTCAGCGACAGCGAATCCAATCTTGCGGAAGGCGCGGACAATATCGTCGGTGACTTGCGTGAGCGGATGCAATTTGCCGAGCGCTCGGCGACGTCCGGGCAGCGTGAAATCCGTCGGCTCTTTCGGCAGCGCGGCCTTGAGTTCCAACTCCTCGCGGCGGGCGGCAAGCGCGGCTTCGAGTTCCACCTTGGCGGCGTTGATGAGCTTTCCAGCGGCGGGTTTCTCTTCTTTGGAGAGTGTGCCCATCTGCTTCATCAGCGCGGTGAACTTGCCGTTCGGCCCGATCCACGCGCCTTTGGTCTGCTCCAGCGCGGCGAGGTCGGCGGCGTTTTTCAACTCGGTCAATGCCGTCTGCTTAAGTGGCTCAATGTCGTTCAGGAATCCCATAAAATTGTGGTGGGAGAATAGCGGATGGCGACGGGAAGAAAAGAAAAACGGGCGACCATTGCTGGTCGCCCGCGTAGAATTATTTATTCGAAGGAATCAAGCTTTGGCCAAAACGGCGCCGGGCTTGTTCTTCAACGCGTTCTTCGCGATGTTGACGATTTCGAGGAACGCGGCGTTGTCGGTCGCAGCGAGATCAGAAATGATCTTGCGGTCGAGTTCGCACTTGGCGGCAATCAAGCCTTCGATGAGACGGCTGTAAGTGATGCCAGCGGTGCGCGCGGCGGCGTTGATACGCGCCTGCCAGAGGTAACGATAGACGCGTTTCTTCGTGCGGCGATCGCGGTAGGCGTATTGGCGGCCGTGATCCACGGCGTCAGACGCGTAGCGGTAAAGTTTGGAGCGCTTAAGGCGGAAGCCCTTGGCGGCTGTTAGCATTCTTCCACGGCGTTTGCGGGAAGCGGGTGAGTTGGTAACGCGCATTGTAGTTCGGTGTTAAATTTTAGTCGGTTAAATAAAATTAGCCACGGTGGCTGAAAGGCATGCATTGGGTAATGCGATAAACGTCTGTCTTGTCCACGACGGCCGCCTTGCCCAAACGGCGCAAGCGCTTGGCGTTTTTGGTTTGTGCCAAGTGACGGCGACCCGCGCGGGCGCGCAGAACCTTGCCGGTGGCGGTGATCTTAAACCGCTTGGAAGCGGATTTCTTGGTCTTAATACCTTTGGGACGACGCATAATCTTTAGTTGTAAAAAAGGGCGCAAAATATACGCAGGTCGCGGAATGGTAGCAAGCGTAAATTAAATTTGAATCGGTTGTCTGGAATTCGCTTGGCTATTTCACCATCGGCCAACCAGCGGCCACCAGGCCTTTGTAGCCGCCGATGAGTGAATGCACATTGCGATAACCCATCTTCTGCGCCACGTCGCACGTCAGTGCCGAACGAAAACCACCGCCGCAATACATGATGATTTCCGTATTCACATCGGGAAACATTTTTTCCAGGTCGCGCTCCAGAACGCCTTTGCCCAAATGCACGGCTTCCGCCGCGTGTCCGGCGTGCCACTCGGAATCTTCGCGGACATCCAGCAGCACGACCTTGGGATTTTGCGCCAGCCAGGCGCGCGTCTGGTCAACGGAGATTTCGCGGACGCGCGTCTGGGCGTCGGCCACAATTTTCAGAAAACCGGGTGAATGATCCATGCCCGCACGATAAATTTTCCCGCGCGCCGGTCAAATCAATTTCCCGCCACGCGCTCTGCGCCAACAATATTTTCATTCCACAAAAATACCACTTGCAACTTCGCCAAAACGGAGCAACGTTCAGGTATGAATCCGTTCCTCCAAAATATGAACGGCACAACCACGGGCGCGAACGCTCACGCACACTTGCTGGTCGCGGAAAGTGGCGGATTGGTCGCACTGGAAAGTTCCGCTGCGGTGATGGCCGAAGTCGAGTTCCGCACCACGCACGTCAGCTCGTTGCTGGTGGAAATGTTCGAGGAAGCCAAGATGCACGATTGCTTCTTTTCCCCCGACGAGATGTGATGGGTTCGCAGTTTTGTGCTGAAGAAATTTCGGCTCCGTTTCGAAGCCGCTACTTACCGCTGTAATTTTCATTCGCAACTTTTCGGTGATGGCGTAACTTGCGCCGCGTGACGGAAAAGCAAAATAACTTAAACATCGCCGGCGGACTGCTGCTCGTCGTCTTTTTGTGGGGCGGCAACAACGTCGGTACCAAATGGCTGGTCAGCACGTGGCCGCCGATTTTCACCGGCGCGACACGCTTTCTCGTGGCTGGCGGAATTTTGCTCGCGGTCTTGCGCTTCACCAAACTGCTCGGCGAATTCAAACCAATCGAACGCGCATTGTGGCCGCAACTCTGGTTGCGCGGCGGTTTCGGTCTCGCGGCCTACATCGTGCCGTTTTGCTGGGCGCTGCATCTCACCGCCGCCTCGCACGTCGCGCTCTACGTCGGCGCGTCGCCCATTTGGGCGCTGCTGGCGGAAGAACGTCCGCGTTGGAACCGCGCCAGCTTCCGTCGCTATTTTTCCGCGCTGCTCGCCCTCGCTGGCGTTGTCGTGCTGTTTTGGCCCGCGCTGCGGACGGGCAAAGCCAGTTTGCCGGGTGAATTTTGCGGATTGATTGCAAGTATCGCTTGGGCCAATTACAACTGGCAAGGTCGCCATCTCGGTTTAAAAATTCCCGGCGTCGAAGTCGCCGCACACTCGATGTGGATGTCCGGCGTGTGGCTGCTGCCGCTCGGCCTGCTGGAAATTTTCTGTTTCCATAACAAATTCACCGTGGATGCGCCGCACCTCGGCGTGCAGGCGCTCTGCATTTTATTCGGCGGCGTCGTGCCGTATGCGCTATGGAATTCCGCGCTACGCCACTGGCGCGCCAGCCAGGTGATGCTCTTCAATAATTTCATTCCGGTCACCACGACGTTGTGGGCGTTTCTGCTCCTGCGCGAACCGCTCACGCCAACGTTCTGCGCGGCGATGGCGCTGATTGTCGCGGGTGTGTTGATCAGCCAGATGGACTGGGCGAAAATTTTTAAAGTGCCCGAAAGTTTTTAACCGAGAAAAATTATGGACGTAAAAAATCTCAATGAAGTCGAGCCGTTCACGACGAAGGACGGCTCGGAAATCCGCGAACTGCTGGCGCACCGCAATTCCGCCATCCGCAATCAAAGTCTCGCCGAGGCGCGGCTGCCCGTCGGCGGCGCGACGCAGGAACATTTTCATCCGCGCGCCGAGGAGATTTATTACATCACGCACGGCACGGGAAAAATCCGCATCGAAAACGAAACGCGTGATGTGAAAGTTGGTGACGCCATCGCCATTCCGCCCGGCCAGAAGCACAAGCTCTGGAACACCGGCGGCGAAACGCTGCGATTGCTCTGTTGTTGTGCGCCCGCCTACGAACACAGCGATACCGTCATCACGGAAAAATAATCCGGCGGCGGAAAAACTCTTTTGACCGCGCGCCGGTTGAGTCCTACGCTTCCCTTCATGCGCGGCAATCTGGGCAAGGTTTTTGAACTGGCGAACATTCAAGTGTTCCGCCACGCCGCCACGCCCAAATCTTACACCGATTGGCTCGGACGAAAATTATTTCTCGCGCTACTCACCGTGCAAGGACTCGGCGCGTTTGCGTTGATCACGCTCGGCGTCATCATCAAAAAATTCAATTTTGCGCGCAGCGTCATGCAGCCGCGCATTCGCCACGAAATCAATCGCTCTGGCGTTTCGCTCTTGCCGATGTTCTTTTTCATCGCGCTGGCATTGGGTTTTCTTGTCGTCGGCCAAACCGTTTCTGCCCTGGCGAAATACGGCGCGACGGATTATCTCGGCTCGACGATGGTCATCGTGATTGTGCGCGAACTCGGTCCGCTGCTCACGGCGATGCTCGTGCTCGCGCGCGTCGGCACGGCGAACGTCATCGAACTCGGCACCGCGCGCGCGCTCGGCGAAGTCGAGGCGCTCGAAGCGCTCGGCATTGATCCCGTGCATTATCTCATCGTGCCGCGCGTCATCGGCATGGCGCTGGGAATTTTTTCGCTGACGATTTATTTAATCATCGGCGCGCTGGCGAGCGGTTATCTGTTCGCGTTTTTGCAGGACGTCGCGCTGACGCCGGGCGATTATTTCAAGCAAATCACCGAGGCGTTGAACTGGCTGGACTTCGCGCTGCTCGCGCTGAAGACAATGGCCTTTGGATTTTTCATCGCGATTGTGACGTGCTATCACGGCCTCGCGCAACCGCTGCGGCTCGAAGACGTCTCACGCGTGGCTGTGCGCGCGGTCACGCAAGGCGTCATCGTCTGTGTGCTGATTGATGCCGTATTCATTGTGCTTTATCTCGTGACATGAGCGAAAATATTTTAAATTCCACCGTCATCGAAATGCGTGATGCCGCCATCAGCACGCTGCGCGACTCGTCGCTTACGGTCGTGGAAAATGTCAATTGGTCGGTCGCGTCCGGCGAATTTTGGGTCGTCGCTGGTCAGCAACAATCCGGCAAAAGCGATTTGCTGATGACCGCCGCCGGCCTGCTTTTGCCGTCGCGCGGAAGCTGCCGCGTGTTCGGTTGCGAGACGGATTCCTTCAGCGAAGCGCAGCTCGCGGAACGTTTGCGCGTGGGTTTTGTTTTCGCTGGCGGAAAATTGTTCAGCCAATTGACCGTTGCCGAAAATGTCGCGTTGCCATTGCGCTACCAAAAGAATCTTTCAGAGGCCGAGGTTTCTGAAAATGTGTCGGCGCTGCTGGAAATCATGGAGCTGACGCCGTTCGCCAATTCCACTTCAGTCAATCTTGCGGCCAACTGGCGGCAGCGCGCGGCGCTCGCTCGCGCCTTGATTTTGAAGCCGGAATTGCTGTTGCTTGATCAACCGCTTGGCGGACTCGGCGTGCGACATCGCCAATGGCTGCTGCAATTTCTCGAACAGCTCCGCGTGGGTCACGCATGGTTGGGCGGCCAGCCGCTGACCATTATTGCGAGCACCGACGAATTGCGTTCATGGCGGCATACGCAAAGAAGATTTGCCGTGCTGGACGAAAAAGTTTTCTCTGTGATTGGCGTCTGGAACGAAGTCGCGTCGTCCGCCAGCACCGCCGTAAAAGAATTGCTGGCCGAGCCAACTGCCGCAATCATGTGACCTGATAAATTTATGCCGCTCCAAGATTTGACTCCGCAACTGCGCACGCGCCTCAACAAGGTGGAACGCGCCGTGGGCTGGTTTGTGTTTCTTGCGACCGCGTTGTTGCTGTTTGGGTTTGGCTACTACATTTACCACACAGCGGAGCGCAAGGGCTGGTTCGTCATCAAGGCACCGTTCCACACGTTTGTCCAAAGCTCGGCGGGCTTGAACGTGGGCGATTCCGTTTACATGATGGGATTTCCCGTCGGCCAGATCACGCGCATCCATGCGATGCCGCCGGGCGACCCGCATAACGTCCTCGTGGATTTTGAGATCCGCGACAATTATTTTCGCTACCTCTGGACCGGCGGCTCGTATCTGAAGGTGAACAGCGCCGGCTTTCTCAATCAGCGCCAACTCGAAGTCACGCGCGCGACGAACGGCTACGCAATCGTCGTGACGCAACCGATTTCCATTTTGGGATTGGACGAGGCAAAACGACTTGCCAAAACTTCACCCGGCGACTGGCAACTGGGACAGGAAATTTACATTGGCAAAACCAATTTGATTTTTCACGCCTACGACGCGGTGGAAACTGTTTTGGACGACAGCAATTCGCAACTGCTCGCGCAATGCACGTTCGAGTCGAACTCCATTTACGTCTTCAACAACAAAGTTGACCGGCATCGCGTCGTGGCGTCTTGGGACGGGCGCGTGCATCGCTACAAAATTTTTCAGCCGGGCGACGACACCGCGTGGCTGCGCACCGTCGAAGCGCCGACGGTTTCTGACCAGTTGCAGGCCATCGTCACGCAAGTCCAAACCGCGCTGCCGGGAATTCTTTCGCTGACGAATAAAATTGCCGCCGTGCTCGACAATGCGGCGAGCGCTACTTCCAACTTGAATAACACGCTCGTCGCCGCGCAGCCGCTGGTGACGAACGCGAACACGCTGGCAATCAGCGCGAATACCAATTTGAACCTGCTCACGCTGCAAGTTGGCGCGACGCTGGAAAATCTGGCGGGCATCACAAGCAACTTGAATGTTCAGGTGCAGGCCAATTCCAACATGCTCGGCAGCATTTCCAAGGCGGTGATTGACGCGGACGATCTGGTGCAGGGCTTGAAGCGCCATTGGTTTCTGCGCTCGGCGTTCAAAACCAAAAAACCGCCGGCACCGACGAAGTGAATCGTCCGCACCGGCGGCGGGAGGAACCGCACCGAAATTATTTCGCGAGCAGAAAAACCAGCGCCACAAATGCGCCGAGGAATCCCACCACCAGCGCGCCGTCAAGGAACCGGAGATGTTCGGCCTCGGATTTGTTCATCGGCAGCAAGGTGATTTGATTCACGCCGCTTTTTTCCCGAACCAAAAAGTTGGTGTTTGTCATACGCACTGAATTAAGCATAAGTCAGGCCAAGCCGGCGGCGACGCGGGTCACGGGGAAATGGACAAGTTTGGAACAATTGCGTCCAAAAGTTTGACGCAGAGGGCAGACCGTCCGAAAAATCAGGACGGATGACCCAGCACGCGGCGCAGGCGGTTGATCATAGTTTCGGCAAAACGCTCGTAAGGCTGGAGTGGACGGCCATGGATTTTGATTTCGTCAATCATGGCGAGCGACATAGCAAAGTCAAAATCACGGAAGGCGTAGTTGCGTTTCACCCGCCGCAGCCAGCGGGACAAATCGGTGATTTCCTCAATCTCGCCGGTGTTCCCGGAGTAAAATGAGATTCCCCATTTATCGTGGCGCTTGAAACCGTCACGTTCGCCGCGCTCCTCAAACCACGGGTCGCACAGCAGAATGCAGACGGAGCCGCGCGCACTGGCGCCGAGCCGGTAAAAAACCATGCGCGCGTCCGTCTCCGCAAAATGGTCGTAGGCGATTTCCAGCGCGTCATCCGCCGGCGGCGTGAAACGGGTCTGAAAGCCGACGCGCAAACTATCCGGAATCGCGCGTGAAGGTTCAAAACAGAGATTCTCTGCGAAAATCCATAGTTCTGCGGGTTCCGAATCGTGCGCACCCAAAAACTTCCGCCAAGCGGCAAGCGCCTCGCGAAATGGTGGCCGGGTGATATTCTTTTCCTTGCTCATCGAATCAACTGAATGACTTTATTAGTGCCGGTTTTTCCGGAACCAATCAACAAATAAAGGAATGCCCTTTTCCGCCGGCACTTTGGGATCATAGCCGAGCATCCGCCGCGCCTTCGAAATGTCGGCAAACGTGATCGGCACGTCGCCGGGCTGGAGCGGCTGCCGGTCAATGACCGCCTTTTTGCCGAGCGCCGATTCGATGAGCGAAATCAATTTGTCCAAACGAATGGTTTCCGATTCACCGAGGTTGAAAATCTCATAACCAAATTCCTTTTTCGTGCAGGCAAAAATTCCGTCCAGAATGTCCGTAATAAACGTGTGGTCGCGCGCCGTGCTGCCATCGCCAAAAACGGGAATCGGCTGGCCCGCATCAATCAGCTTGGTGAATTTGTGAATCGCCAAATCCGGTCGCTGGCGCGGACCATATACGGTGAAGAATCGCAGCATCGTCACGTCCATCTTGTAAAGGTGATGGTAAACGTGACCCAGCGCCTCGCAGGAAAATTTACTCGCCGCGTAAGGCGACACGGCAGAAAAAACCGGGTCGCTCTCGCTGAACGGCACTTTGGCATTCACGCCATACACTGACGACGACGACGCGATGGTGATTTTTTTCACGCCGGTTTTGCGCGCGGCTTCAAGGATGTTGACCGCGCCTTCGACATTCACGCGCTGGTAAAGCGCGGGTTGCTCCAGACTCGGACGCACGCCCGCGCGCGCGGCAAGATGGATGATCTGGTCGAATTTCGCGGCGGAAAAAATTTCGCTGACCGCGCGGACATCCGTGATGTCGCCACGGACAAATTGAAAATGGCCGCCGACCGCCGCAATTTCGCGAAGGTTTTGCTCTTTGATTTTCGGATTGTAAAAATTATTCAGATCATCAAAAGCCCAGACGCGGTGGCCTTCGCGCAAAAGCCGTTCGCAAACGTGCGAGCCGATGAAACCCGCGCCGCCGGTGACGAGAAAATTCATGCCGCCACGCTAACAATGCCCGTGCCAACTGTCGAGCGCGACGCGACGCGGAAAATAATTTTTCTGCTGACAAAAAGAATTTGGTTTCGAGCGCGGCAATTTTAGTGTTTCATTGGGAGAATAAATTGCGATGAAAGTCACCTTAAACTGGCTCAAACAATACGTTGATTTCAATTGGTCGCCCGAGGAATTGACCGAGCGGCTCACCATGCTCGGCCTCGAAGTCGAGGGCGTGCAAAAGATTTCCGGCGCGTTCGACGGGATCGTTGTGGCGCAGGTCATCACACGCGACAAACACCCCGGCGCCGACAAGCTTTCGCTCTGCCGCGTGAACGACGGCACCGGCGAACGCCAGATCGTCTGCGGCGCGCAGAATTTCAAAGCCGGTGACAAGGTTCCTCTCATTCTCCCCGGCGCGTCCTTGCCCATGAAGACGGGCGACAAGGAACCTTTCACCATCAAGGTCGGGAAAATTCGCGGCGTGGAATCGCATGGGATGCTGTGCTCGCACGAGGAATTGGGCATTGAACCGGAAAGCATCGGGCTGAAAAAGGAAGATGGACTTTTGATTTTGCCAGCCGACGCGAAGGTCGGCCAACCGTTTGGCGAATTTCTCGGTCGCAGCGGCAGCGACGTGATTTACGATTTGGAAGTCACGCCGAACCGGCCGGACTTGAACAGCGTCATCGGCATCGCGCGCGAAATCGCGGCGGTCACTGGCAATGCGCTGCGCGTTCCAGAAATTAAAATTCAATCTGCGGGAGCAAAACTCGAAAGCCTAGTCGCCGTTCGCATCGAAGACGCGGAGATTTGTCCGCGTTACACCGCGCGCGTCATCAAGGGCGTTAAAGTCGGGCCAAGTCCTGACTGGCTCAAAAACACATTAGAGAAAGTCGGCATCCGCAGCATTAGCAATGTCGTGGACGTGACCAATTACGTCATGCTTGAAACCGGCCAGCCGTTGCACGCATTTGATTTTCACCTCATCACCAAAGGTGCGGACGGCAAGCCAACCATCGTCGTGCGCCGCGCCACTGCGGGAGAAAAATTCAAGACGCTGGACAATCAGGAACGCACGTTGACGAATGAAATGCTCCTCATTGCCGACGAGCAAAAAGGTATCGCCCTCGCCGGTGTGATGGGCGGCGCCAACACGGAAATCAATACCTCCACAGTGGACGTGCTCATCGAGAGCGCGTATTTCACACCGGTAAACACTCGTCGCACGAGCAAACTGCTCGGCTTGCGCAGCGAATCGAGCTATCGCTTCGAACGCGGCGCGGATGTGGGCATCAGCGACTGGGCTAGCCAACGCGCGGCGCAGTTGATTTTGGAAACGGCCGGCGGCCAGTTGGCGGAAGGCGTCGTGGATGTTTATCCGTCCCCTGCCCAGCCGAAGGAACTCACCCTGCATTTCTCGCACTCGAAAGATTTGCTGGGCATCGGCATCTCGCACGCTGACCAAGTTTCCTATCTGAACAAGCTCGGCATGGAAACCGTTTCGCAGCAGCCCGGCGAAGCCACGTTCCGGATGCCATCATGGCGCGTGGACATGAAACGCGAAGTGGATTTGATCGAAGAAGTCGGCCGGCTTTATGGTATTGATAAAATTCCCAGCACGCCGCCGCGCGGGGCGCTTGGTTCCCACGCCTTTGATTCGGTTTATGATCAAATTGCCGAGGCGCGACGCATTTTGGCTGGTCTCGGTTTGAACGAAGCCCAAGGCCAAACGCTGGTTTCCAAAGCCGAAGTGCGCGGCATCAATGAAACCGACATCGTTGCCCTCGCCAACCCGTTGAGTAGCGACATGGACGTCTTGCGCCCAAGTTTATTGCCAGGACTGATTCATTCGCTGCGCCACAACCTCACTCGCAAAAATAACGATGTGGCGCTGTTCGAAATCGGTCGCGTCTTCAAAAATGAAAACGGCCAGACCAAAGAAAATCGCAGCTTGGCTATCGCCGTCACCGGCCAGCGCGCGCTGAATTTCTGGAGCGGCGAAGACCGCGCCGCGAAGTTTGACGCCTACGATCTGAAAGGTTTGGTCGAGGAATTCATCGAGCAATTCGGTCTGCGCGGCGTGGCCTTCGGCAAACGCGCGGAAAGCACGGCGCTGTTCCTCGAATCCGCCGCGGTGACGCTCGGTGGGAAATTGCCGCTCGGCGAACTCGGCCAATTGCTGCCGACGCTCGCGAAGAAATACGATTTGCGCGACGCCGTCTTCCTCGCCGAATTCAATTTGGATTTGCTGCTATCGAAACGTAATGCCGCGAAGTCATTCAAGGCCTTGCCGCAATTTCCGTCGAGCCGCCGCGATGTCGCGATGCTCGTGCCGGAAACTGTGACGCACGAAGCCGTTTTGCAATCGGTCAAACAGGCCAAGGCCGCGAATCTGGAAAGCGTTGAACTATTTGACGTGTTTCGCGGCCAGGGCGTTCCGGACGGACAAAAGAGTTTGGCTTATGCGTTCACCTATCGTGCTGCGGACAAAACGTTGACGGATGCGGATGTGAATTCCGCGCACGAAAAAGTTTTGGAGACGCTGAAGACGCAGTTGAAAGTGGAACTGCGCGCGTAAAATTATTCGCTGACACCGAGCGGCGGCATCGGACAATCCAATGTGTCCGCGATGGCACGAAGCAGTTCGGCTTCTGCTTCCAGAATCACGCCATCCGCACCCACGACGCGCGCGGCGGCTTCCAGCAAGTTTTTCTTGATGATCGGCACGGCCAGCGCGATGCGGTTGAGCGCGGCATCCAGTTCTTCCACGCCGCAATTTTTCGCCGGTAATAATTCCAGCGGCACATCCACGGGCGCACGCAGAAACGGCGCACCGGCAGCGAAAGCTTTTTGAATTTCACCCGCGTCATTGCTACCGACATTCGCGAGCGCGGACAAAATAACCGCGCAGTCCGGCACGAGCGGTTTAAGCGTATAGAACTGCACTGCCGTTGGTGGCGGATTGCCAAACTTCGAGGCGAGATGGCGGAGAATAATTTTTTGCAGGACGAATTCAAACAACTGGATTTTGCCGTCGCTGCCCGCAAGCCATTCGAGCGTGTCAGCGAATTGTTTGAACTCGGTCGTTGTCAGATTGCGCAGCGCGCCAAGCGCGAGATTGACCAGCGGCAGCCGCGCGCGATTCGCCACGACCGCAACATCGGGATAGAGCGCGGCGGTCTTTTCGGAAATGGAATTCGTTGTGCGCTGCGCAATTTCCGCGAGTTGCTGCGCGCGAAGTTTTTCATCAGCGTCCAATAGCAGTGCGTAAATCAAGGCGGTGGCATCAATCGGTTGGCGAGCGGCGGCTTTGAGATTTTCCGGCAGTGCATCGCGCAATTGTTCCGCATATTTCAGATGCAACGTGGAAACCGTGCCGACGCTGGACAAAACGGTGTTGGTGCGGATGACAGGCTGGCGGGCGGCTTCTTCCAGCGCGGCTGCTCCGGTCAAGGCTACACCGATGTTTCCCAAAATCTGTGGCATGGGTGAAGGCCGTAATTCGCCAAGCGCCGCGCGTTTGACCGTCTCGACCTGTTCCGGTTTCAGCGGCGGAAATTTTCCATCCCACGCCGGATCAATCGCGTGGATACGGTCTGGAATCGGTGGGTGTGTGGCCATCGCGCCGAAGAACGCATCGCCAAGGCCGTTGCCGAAAAACATGTGGCACATGTCCGGCGCGTGCTCGGATTCCAGCTTTGAACCGAAACCAAAACGGCCAATTTTTTGAAGCGCGCCGGACAGTCCGCTGGGATTACGCGTGAACTGCACGGACGAGGCGTCGGCCAGAAATTCGCGTTGACGGCTGACCGCAGCTTGAATCAAGCGACCAAAGAAAACGCCAATCGCACCAAGGGCGATGAGCGCGATGCCAAGCAATGGCAGCGGATTTTTGTCGCGGCTGTTACTGCTGCGGGTGTAGAGCAAGATGCGTCCAATTGTGGCGAGACAAAGCAATCCAAAAATGATTCCGATGAGCCGGAGATTTAGCTTCATGTCGCCGTTCAAAATGTGGCTGAACTCATGGCCGATGACGCCCTGCAACTCGTCGCGCGTAAGCATCTCGATGCAGCCGCGCGTCACGCCGATGGCGGCATCGCCTGTCGTGTGGCCGGCGGCGAAGGCGTTGATGCCGCGCTCGTTTTCCAAAACGTAAACCTGCGGCATCGGCACACCGGCGGCAATGGACATTTCCTCGACGACATTGAGCAGTTTGCGCTCGTTTGTGTTGATGGTGTTTTGACTGACGAGCCGTCCGCCCATCAACGTCGCCACCGCGCTACCGCCGGCGGAAAGTTCATTCGTCTTGTAAGCGCTGCCCAAAAAAATCACCGCGAGCACGCCGAGCGTGGAAGCAAAAAAGATTTTTGGATTCCACAAAACAAATTCAACCGGCACGTCGTTGTAATTGTAATTTCCGTGATGCGTCTTGGCTTGGACGCCGGCAAAAATCACCAGCGAAATAAAATAAATCGCCACGATGAGCAGCACGACGGCGACGATGAAATAAAGCACCAACCACTTGGTGTTGCGGCGGGCTTGTTCCTGGCGGGCGAAGAAATCCATGTTCGTTGAATCGTTAAAACGTGAACGTGCCTCGTCGAAAACGTGTTTGCGTTTTGACGAGGCAACAATTCAACAAATCACGAGAACGAAACTTTCGGCGCTTCCTTTTGCGCGGCGTTGTCCACGACGAACAGTTCGGCCGCCGCGAAGTTGAACGTGTTCGCGATAAGGTTGCTCGGGAACACTTCGCGGTCGGTGTTGTAAACCATGACTGAATCGTTGTAAGCCTGACGCGCAAAGGAGATTTTATTTTCCGTCGAGGTCAGTTCTTCCGTGAGCTGCATCATGTTTTGATTCGCCTTAAGGTCGGGATACTGTTCGCTCACGACCATCAAACGGCTCAACGCACCGCCGAGTCCGCTTTCGGCGGAAACCAAACTCTTCATCGCGCTGGCGTCGCCAGGATTGCTCGCCGCACCTTTGGACGCGGCATAAGCGACATTGCGCGCGGCAATGACGGCTTCGAGTGTGTTGCGTTCGTGCGCCATATAACCTTTCGCCGTCTCGACGAGATTCGGGATGAGGTCGTAACGGCGTTTGAGCTGCACGTCAATCTGCGCGTAGGCATTTTTGAAGCGATTGCGCAGCGTGACGAGCTTGTTGTAAACACCGATGACGAATACGGCAAAGATGATCGCCAAGACAATCAGTCCGCCGATCAAAACCAGTGCGCCGAGCGCCAGAGTTGAAGGTTCCGCTAAAATAATTCCAGTTGTCATAATTTTCCTTTGTTAAGTTCACTGACAGTTTTACCGAACCACGCCGTCGGGCAATGATAATTTCGTTCAAAAAGTGGAATCGCTTTACGGCACCACTTCCACCGGCATGCCGACCCAAACCAGTTTGACCATGTATTCTGCGTCCCAATTCGCCAACCGGAAACAGCCGTGCGATTCCGTGCGCCCGACTTGTTCCGGCACCGGTGTGCCGTGCATACCGTAGCCCGGTTTATCCAAACCAATCCACGCGACGCCGACAGGATTATTCGGGCCGGGCGGCAAAATCAATTTATGACCGATGGCCTGGGCTTCCGGCGATTCAGGAAAAACGGCGGGATCAAAAGTGTAGTTCGGATGCGGCGCGACGACGGCGACATGCAATTCGCCCACGGGCCGCTTCTCGACTTTCGCCGCGATACTGCATGGACAATGCAGCAGTAAATTTGTTTCCGCGTCAAACGCCTCCAGAAATTTTTCCGACAAATGGATGATCACAAACGCGGCCTGATCGCTCGGCTCGGGATAATTCACGTCGGGAATTTTCAATCTGGTTCCCGCAACAACATTCGTCCAGACCACGTCAGGATTCAGTTTTTGAATCAGCAGCGGATACGAGTGCGCCTTTTCCGCGACCTCTTCCAAAATAGTTTCGTAATCAAGCGCAGTCTGTTCCGACTTGGCGAGCCACGTTTTGCCGATGGGCTGCAAGCGCGCGAGGTCATTCGTCGTGACGATGTAATTCGTCAATAACGGCGAGGCGAGCGTCAGCAGCGGACGGGCATTGGTGTCGAGCGAACTGCTTTCAAATAATTTCTGCGAACGCTGAAACGCGGCGATGGCTGCGCGCGTTTGCGAGCCGATGGCGGCGTCCAGCGAACCCGGCGAAATCGCGCGCCGCGCAAGCGCGACTTGTGCCTCAAATGCGTTTTGAGCCGGCCGTGGAAAATCCGTCGGCGATTGTGGCGCGATGACGATGGGTTTTAATTTGGGCTGAACTGCTGGTTGCGCCACTGCTTGCGCGACAGCTTGAGTTATCGGCGAAGATTTTAACTTTGAAACTTTGCGCGGGTGTTTTTCGTGCCACCACAACCAACCGAGGCTAACGACAATTGCCAGCAGCAATAGCACGGCAAAAAAATCGCCGAAGCGATTGCGGCGTTTGGTCGGCATTTTTTGCAGCAGCGGCACGGCCACAATCTACCCGCCGCCGCCACGCCGCCAAGCGCGAACTGGCTTACGCGCGCGTCAGCATTTCGTTGTAAGCGCTGGCGATTTCATCCACCAACGGCGAAGGCGCGACCGGCAAGCTGTCAAACGCGGCAACCGGCACGATGCCGAACGCGCTGTTCGTCACGAAAATTCCTTCCGCATTCCGCAGATGTTCCGGCTTGATGATGCGCTTGTTCGTGGCGAGGCCGAGCGACTGGCAGATTTCCAGCACGACCGCGCGCGTGATGCCCGGCAAGACGCCGCGCCCCGTCGGCACGGTGCAGACCGCGTCCTGATAAACCCAAAAAAGATTTCCGCCTGCTGTCTCCGCCACCTCGCCGTTCGTGTTGAGCAACAGCGCTTCGTCCGCGCCCTGCTCTTCTGCTTCCGCGCGCGCCAGCACGTTCAAGATTTTGCTCGTGGTCTTGAATCCGGCCAGCACGTCGCTTGCGGGAACGCGAAAGGACGACGTGACCAAACTCCACTGCAACGGTTCGTCGGCATTAACAATCGGCAATGGATGCAAGGTCATTGCGAGCGTCGGTGCGCCAGAGTTTTTTTGAGAATAGCCGCGCGCACCCGCGCCGCGCGTGAGCGTTACGCGCAGGATCGCATCGGCCAATTCATTTTTCTCGATGAGCTGCTCGGCGAACTTTTGGATTTCCTTGGGCGTGAACGGCAGTTTGATTTTCAGAAACTCCGCGCCGCGCACAAGGCGCTCCAGATGTTGCGCGCAGCGGAACGGCTGGCCATTCGCCACGCGCAACGTCTCGAAGAGGCCGTCACCGAGCAGCAAACCGCGGTCGTTCAAAGGCACAAACGCATCCGCCTCAGGCAAAAATTTTCCGTTGAGAAAAACCAGCATTAAATCAATTCCTTCTGCGCTTGAATTAGCCGAAGCGCTCGATAATCGCGAGCAGAAAAACTCAGGCGGCTTTCCTGATTGGCTGCGGCGCGAGTTGCGCAGATGCTTGCAATCGCAAGGCCGCCAGAAAGCCGGCTGCCTTCGCCAGCGTTTCTGCATATTCGGCTGCGGCGTTTGAATCTGCCACGATGCCAGCGCCGACGCTGAAATGAATTTTCTCTTCCGTGCAAACCGCCGTGCGGATGGCGATATTCAACTGGCTTTCGCGATTGAAACCAAGATAGCCAATCGCGCCGCAATACGGCCCGCGTGAAATTGGTTCGAGTTCATCAATGATTTCCATCGCGCGAAATTTTGGTGCGCCGGTGATGCTGCCGCCCGGAAAGCACGACGCAAACGCGGCGAAATGCGTCACTTCATTTTTTAAACGGCCTTCGACGGTTGAAACGAGATGTTGCACCTGCGCAAATTTCTCCAACTTCGCCAGCTCCGGCACTTGCACGGAACCAAATTCGCAAACCTTGCCCAAATCATTTCGCAGCAAATCGGTAATCATCACGAGCTCGGCCAGCTCCTTGGCACTCGTTTGCAATTCATAGGCGAGTTGCGCGTCTCGCGTCGTATCCGCATCGCGTGGGCGCGTGCCCTTGATCGGGCGCGTGACGATATGAGAGCTGCTCATGCGCAGAAATTGTTCCGGCGACGAGGAGGCGATTTGAAAATCTCCGCAGTCGAGATACACGGAAAACGGAGCAGGAGAGATGGTCGATAATTTCTCGAACATTTCCCAGCCGGTCAAATTGACTTGCACCGTCAGACGTTGCGAGAGGTTAACCTGATAAATATCTCCGGCGCGGATGTATTGCTGTGCGCGTTGAACTTTGGAGACAAATTCGCCACGCGTCAGGTTAGATGAAACCTCACGCAAAGTCGCAAAGTCGCCATGCGGATTCAGACTTTGCGTCTTTGCGTCTTTGCGTAAAACCTCCTGGCCTTGGATCTGATTTTTCCAAAATTCCAATTGCGCTTTCGCGCGTGATTCCGTGCGCGAGCCGTCTGCGTTTAGGCCGGTTGAAACAATCGAGACTTTTCCAAGGCGATGGTCGAAGACAACGAGGCTGTCGTAAAAACCGACGTGGCAGTCGGGCAATTCCAAATCGTTCACCGCGCGGCGCGGGAGTTTCGGTTCGGTAAAATTTTTCAGGTCGTAGCCCCAGTAGCCAAACGCGCCGCCGAGCGGAAACGGCAAATCAATTTCATCGAGCAATTCGTAGCGCGCCATCAGCGCATCGAGCAGATGCCACGGATTGCCGAATTGAACTTGGGAGTTAGGAGTTGGAAGTTGGAAGTTGGAGATTTCGCAGCGGGAGCCAAAGGACTTAAAAATCAAAAATGGATTCGCCGCGATAAAAGAATAACGCGCCTGCGCCGAGTCAAAGGAACTACTCCGCAGCAAAATGACGCCGTTTTCGTCGCGTAAATTTTCGACGAGCGATTCGGGCGCGTGCGCGGTTTGGATTTCTTGGATCAGCGGGCGCATTTAATTTTACGCAAACGCGGTCGGCAAAACTCCCGGCGGGCCGACGCGGCGTTCGTAGTCGCGGATGATGGCGATGACTTCGTCCACATCGTCGGTGATTTTCACGAGGTCGAGGTCGCCGGGGCTGATGAGCTTTTCTTTTTCCAGCCGCAATTTCATCCACGCAACCAGCCCCTTCCAATGTTCGCTGCCGAAAAGGATGAGCGGGAACTGCGGGATGCGCTCGGTCTGCACAAGCGTCAGCACCTCAAACAATTCGTCGAGCGTGCCGAAGCCGCCGGGCATATAGACAAAGCCGAGGCTGTATTTCACGAAGCAAACTTTGCGCGCAAAAAAATAATGGAACTGGATCGGCACATTGGCAAAGCGATTGCCGGCCTGCTCGAACGGCAGTTCAATGTTAAGGCCGACCGATTTTCCACCGGCGCGCGATGCACCTTTGTTGGCGGCCTCCATGACGCCTGGCCCGCCGCCGGTGACCACGGCCAGATTGTGCTTGGCGAGACCTTTGGCGATGTCCTGCGCGGCGCGATAATACTTATCCGTCGGCTTCGTGCGCGCGGAGCCGAAGATGGTCACGGCGGGACCAACTTGGGACATCGTCTGAAACGAATCCACGAACTCGGCCATGATGCGGAAGATGCGCCACGGGTCTTCGTGGACAAAAGTGGTGTTATCGTTCATGCCCGAAACATAATCGCGGCGTGAAATTGAAACAAGATGGATAAACGCCAAATATCCCGCGCTTTGGACGAATCAGCCGACTGCGCCAACCGCGTAAACGCATTTTGAACATTGGGGTTTGGCGCGACCAGACGCCATTCCAAAGTGCCGCATACGAGTAGGGTTTTACCCCATGGCAAAAATTCCCGGCGTGCGTCATTGTGGTTGCCATATGTTAAAACCAACAACGCAATCAAACAAAAAGGTCTCTATGAAAATCATGCTTCCCCTGACGCTCGCGACCATCGTGGGCGCCCTGTTCATCACCGCTGCCCCGCTGCGTGCGGCGGACACGGACGACCGCATTGAGTCGGCGGCGACGAAATCCTACACTTTCAAAACGTATCTCAAGGACGACTCCATCAAGGTTGACTCGGAAAATGGCGCGGTCACGCTGACCGGCACGGTCGCCGACGACTCGCACAAGTCGCTCGCAGAAAACACTGTGTCCAGCCTGCCCGGCGTCACGAGCGTGAACAATCAACTGGCCGTGGTCGGTCAGCAACCGGCGGAACATTCCGACGCGTGGATCACGACGAAGGTCAAAACCGCCCTGTTGTTTCATCGCAACGTGAGCGCTAGCGGCACGACCGTCACCACGACCGGCGGCATTGTCACCTTGACGGGCGTGGCGGACAGCGTCGCGCAGAAGGAACTCACAACGGAATACGCCAAGGACATTGACAACGTCAAATCCGTCAACAACGAGATGACGATCACCGCGACGCCGAAAACGCCGACACCGACGATGGGTGACAAGATTGACGACGCGTCCATCACGGCGCAGGTCAAAACGGCCTTGCTCTCGCATCATTCGACGAGCGCGCTGCACACGACGGTTTCCACGACGGACGGCGTCGTCACGGTCGGCGGCATCGCCAAGAACGATGCGGAACGCAGCCTCGTCACCAAGCTCGCCACGGACATCGAAGGCGTCATCAGCGTGGTCAACAACATGACCATCGCCGTGCCGGTCGCCGCGCAATAAATCAAAATCGTTTTTGCTGGCGGATGTAAAAACATCCGCCAGCAACTTATAACAAAACAAATTGAGACCTCTGCAAAACGTTTTTGAACGGATGATTTGATGATGCGTCAGAGAACCATGCAAACGACGACCAACGCACAGATGGGATTGCTGGACAGCCTGATGATTGCCACACCGACCAACGAATTTCTGGAACGGCT